>DATIDD010000001.1:0-103006 GCA_035456465.1 Gaiellaceae bacterium
GAGGAGCTGCTCGACGAGATCGGGATCCCGCTCACGCCGGTCCGGCTCAAGTGCGCGATCCTCGGCCTCGGCGTCCTCAAGGTGGCGCTGCACAAGTCGAAGGGGACGCCGCTGCCGGACGAGTGGACGCAGGGCGACGACCTCACGATCGCGTGACGGTCGACGTCTGTCCGGTGGCCGAGCTGCCGCCGGGACACGTGAAGATCGTCTGGTCGGGGCCGCTGGCGATCGGCGTCTACAACTGCGGCGGGAGCTACTACGCGCTCGAGGACCGCTGCTCCCACGACGACGGGCCGCTCGTCGAGGGCGACTGGGAGCCCGACGAGGCGGTCGCGGTCTGTCCGCGCCACGGTGCCCGGTTCGACATCCGCACGGGCCGCCCCCTGTCCCTGCCAGCCTACGAGCCGGTCGAGACGTTTCCCGTGCGCGTCGAGGACGGGATGGTCGTCGTCACGGTCTAGCCGGTGCGCCCGCGGCGGCGCCCGACCGGCAAGCGCGTCGGGCGCGGCTAGGAGAGCTTCGCCCGGATCTTCCGGGCCGTCGTGTCGGGATCGTCGACCGTGAGCGTGACGCGCCGGTAGCGCCACCCGTCGCAGTCGATCACGACGGTGCGGTCGCGGTCGTCGACGTCGAAGAACTCCCAGCTGCCGCCGAGGCGGAAGCGGCCCTTGCGCGTCTCGCCGAACGGGCCCGTGTTGACGCCGACCCGCCAGGTGAAGGACCCGGGCAGCGAGGCGGTGCCGACCGAGACGCCGCGAATCTGCGCGTACGGGATCCGCAGCTCGTCGGCGAGCACGGCCAGGCGGGAGAGCCCGGTATAGCGGAGGACCACGGCGTCGTCGGTGAGGTCGATGCGGCGCGCCATCGGCCTGGATTCTATGGTTCGGCGCGTGCTCGACGACCGGGTACGCGCCGTGCTGGAGCGGCTCGAGCGGGAGGACGCCGCGGAGCGGGCCGCGGGCCTGCCGCAATCCCGGCGCGCGCGCCAGGTCGCGCGGACGACCGGGCAGTTCCTGTTCGCGCTGGTGGCGCCGCAGACGGACTGCGAGGTCCTGGAGCTGGGGGGCTCGCGCGGCTACTCGTCGATCTGGCTCGCGGCCGGCGTCCGCCTCCTCGGCGGCCGCGTGCTCTCGCTGGAGGTCGATCCCGGGAAGTGCGAGGCGTGGCGGCGCAACGTCGCGGAGGCCGGGCTCGAGGAGTGGGCCGACCTGCTCGAGGGCGACGCGCTCGCCGCGTTGCCCACGATCGGCGACGTGTTCGACGTCGTCTTCATCGACGCGGAGAAGGAGGACTACGAGCGGCTGTTCGGACTCGCCCGGGAGAAGCTCGAGCCGGGGGCGCTCGTCGTCGCCGACAACGTCCTCTCGCACGTCGAGTCCCTCGGGCCGTACTCGCGCGCGCGGCAGGAGGATCCCACCCTCGTCAGCGTGACCGTCCCGCTCGACCGTGGCCTCGAGCTCACGACGATTCTCCGACAAGCGTGAGCGAACCCGGGTGCCCCGGGGACACCTCCTTCTGCCGGAACCGACCCTTGTGACGACCTCCCGGTTCGCTATCCTGCGCGCTACCGCGGAAAGGAGGTGGTCCCGGCAGTGGAGATTTCCAGTACGGGCAGTGGAGGTACCAGCGGGTAGAGGCGTGTCCCCGGGACCACCGGGAATCGCCTAGCCAGCGTGGGGGACTCGCGTTTTCGCGCCGCCGGTCGTAGACCGGCCCGGAAGCGCCTCTACCAATCCACCGCTGGTCACCGGATCGAAGGGCCGCCTCGTGCGGCCCTTCGGCTCTCTTACGATCGCGACCGGCGCGATCCCGCCGCGACCCGGCGCAGCTGCTCGTCGAGCGGCGTCAGCGGCACACCGAAGGTCTCGACGAGCGGGCGCACGTCGCCGGTGTTGTCGCCGCCCTCGAGCATCAGCAGCTCGTTGCGGGTGACGGGCGGCTTCGGCAGCCGCTCCAGCAGCGGCGCCTGCGCGCGCATCAGCGCCATCGGGACGTGAACCGACGGCCGCCGGATCCCGAGCGCGCGCTTCAGCCGCCGCCAGAGCTCGTTCCAGTCGACGGCGTCAGGACCGGCGACGTCGATGGTGCGGTCCGCCGCCGCCGGCTCGTCGAGGGCGCGCACGATGATCTCGGTCTCGTCGTCGATCCAGATCGGCTGGATGCGCTGCGTGCCGCTGCCGACGATCGGCGTCACCGGCGTCAGGCGCGCGAGGCGCACGAACAGCGGGAAGGCGCCGCCGTCGGGCGAGGTGACGAAGCTCGGCCGCAGGATCACGTGCTCGAGGCCGGACGCGGCGACGGCCTCTTCCGCGTCCGCCTTCCCGCGGAAGTAGGGGATCGTCGCGCGGGAATGCTCGTTGAGGCCGAGCGCGCTGACGTAGACGAACCGGCGAACGCCGGCCCCGCGCGCCGCGTCGACGGCGTGCCGCGTGCCGCCCGCGATCACGCGGTCGAAGTCCTCCGGCCGCCCCTGCAGGATCGCGACGAGGTGAACCACGGCGTCGACGCCGGCGAACGCGTCGCGCAGCGTCTCCGGGCGCGTGACGTCGCCCTCCACGACCTCTGCGCCCTCGAGCCCCTCGGCGCGTCGCGCGTCGCGCACGAGGGCGCGCACCGGGCGCCCGTGTGCCCGGAGCGCGCGCACGAGGTGGCTTCCGACGAAGCCGGCGGCGCCGGTGACGAGGACGGGCCGAGGGGGCTGCTCGCTCATCGCGTCGAAGTTTAGTCGAAGTTCTTCCAGTACCGCGACGGCACCGGCCCGACCTGGTCCTGGTACTTCGAGCCGAGGTCGCCCGAGCCGTACGGGTGCTCTGCCGGCTCGGTCAGCTGGACGAACGAGACCTGGCCGATCTTCATTCCGGCGTAGATCGTGATCGGCAGGTTCGAGACGTTCGACAGCTCGAGCGTCACCTGGCCGTTCCAGCCGGGATCGAT
Source organism: Gaiellaceae bacterium (assembly GCA_035456465.1). Taxonomy (GTDB): domain Bacteria; phylum Actinomycetota; class Thermoleophilia; order Gaiellales; family Gaiellaceae; genus DATHTC01. The sequence goes on from DATIDD010000001.1 coordinate 2,935, forward strand.
GAAGCCCGCGGTCGAGTGGATCAGCAGTCCGAGCCTCCCCAGGGAGCTCTTCCCCTCGAGCCGCGCGACCAGGTCGTCCGGCAGCCGCACGCGCTCGAGCGTCGTGCCCAGCACGAACTCGCCCGGGTGGAGGATGAACGGCGTGTCGCCCTCGACGGAGACCAGCTCCGTCAGCTCCTCCTGCGGCAGCTTCACGTCGATGTACGGGTAGCGGGCGTTGTGGAAGACGCGGAAGTGCCGGTCGACGCGCACGTCGACGCTCGACGGCTGGACGAGCGACTCGTCGAGGGGGTCGATCTCGATCCTGCCTTCCGCGAGCAGGCGCTTGATCGTCCGGTCGGAGAGGACCACGGCGCGATTCTGACAGCGCCCCGGCGGGCGGGCGACGCGCGGCACCTCCGCGCGACCTGCGCTAGGGTCCGCCCTCCGCTGATGGTGCTCGAGCCCGTCGATCCCAACCAGCTGTTCCGCGAGCGTCGGCGACACCTGCGGCGCCGGAGGCGGAGGCGGCGGCTGGTGCTGATCGGGGCGACGCTCGGGCTCGCGCTCGGGACGTCCGTCGTCGTCTGGGCGCGGGGCGACGGCGGAGCGGCGGCCGGCGCAGAGAACGCGGCGGCGACGAGACCCGCACCGGCGGCAAAGGCGAGGCCGAACCCGCTCGTGCCGCGGCCGGCGCCGCAGTCGATCCGCGGCGTGCACGTGACGATGGCGCTCGCGTCGATCCCCGGAAAGCTCGAGGAGTACCTCGCGCTGCCCGGCCTGAACACGCTTCAGCTCGACATCAAGGACGAGAACGGCGAGGTCGGGTTCGTGCCGTCCGCGGTCCCGTTCGCGAGCCGGATCGGCGCGGCGAGGCGCTACTACAAGCCGCGCCAGGTCGCGCTCCTCGCCCGCCGTCACGGCGTCTACCTCGTGGGGCGCATCGTCTGCTTCGAGGATCCGGTGCTGTCGCGCGCGCGACCGCAGCTGGCGGTGCAGCGGACGGACGGATCGCGCTGGGTGAACCACGCCGGGCTCGGCTGGGCCGACCCGTACAGCCGGGACGTCTGGCGCTACCTCGGCGACCTCGCCGTCGCCTCCGCGAAGCTCGGCTTCGACGAGATCCAGCTCGACTACGTCCGCTTCCCGACGGACGGCGACGTCGAGGCGATCCGGTACCCGTCGCAGACGTCGACGCCTCCCGGCTGGGTGATCGCGGAGTTCGTCCACTACGTGTCGAAGCGGCTGAAGCCGCTCGGGGCGCGCGTGTCGGCCGACGTCTTCGGCCTCTCGGCCACGCGGGACCTCGGAATCGGGCAGATCCCGCGCCGCATCTCGCGCTACCTCGACGCGATCTACCCGATGGTCTACCCGTCCCACTACGGCCCCGGCGAGTACGGGCTCGACGACCCGAACGCGGCGCCCGGCCCGACCGTCGCCGCGGCGCTCGGCGACTTCAACCGCGCGCTCGAGGGCCGGCGGACGAAGCTCGTCCCCTGGTTGCAGGACTTCTCGTACGGCCGCACCTACACGGCCGCCGAGGTGAAGGAGCAGATCGACGCCGCCGCGGCCACCGGAGCCGACGGGTTCCTGCTCTGGAACGCCGCCGGCGTGTACACGGACGACGTCCTCACGTACGAGCCGATCGTCGCCGAGTGAGCGCGCTCGCCGCGCTCGTCGCGGCGGCCTCGACGCTCGCCGCCACGCCGGCTCCCGCCGCGGCGACGCTGCGTCCCGCGCCCGCGATCCACGTTCCCGCGGGCTGGCGCGCGGAGGTCTACGCCACGGGGCTCCGGCACCCGACGGCCTTGGCCTGGGGGCCGGGCCGGGTGCTCTACGCGACGCAGGACACGGGCTCCGTCGTGGCCGTCGGCCGCGGGTCGGCGAGACCGCGGGTCGTCGCCCGCGGTCTCCGGACGCCGCTCGGGCTCGCCTGGAGCGGCCGCGTCGCGTACGTCTCGGCGCAGGGGACGCTGTGGCGCCTCCGCCTCGCCGGCAAGGCGCTGACCGGCCGGCGCGCGCTCGTCTCCAGGCTGCCGTTCGGCCGGCACCAGCAGGACAACGTCGTGCTCGGCCGGGACGGCCGGCTCTATCTCGGCTCCGGCTCGACCTGCGACGCGTGCGCGGAGTCCGACCCCCGCAGCGCCGCGATCCTCTCCGTGCGGCCCGACGGCCGCGGCCTCCGGGTCGAGGCGCGAGGGCTGCGCAATCCGTACGGGCTCGCCGTGGAGCCGCGGACGGGGCGGCTCTTCGTCGCCGTCAACAACCGCGACGACCTGGGCGACTCGGAGCCGGCCGAGAGCGTCGTCGTGCTCCGTCGCGGCGCCGACTACGGCTGGCCGGGATGCTGGCCGAGCTGGGCCGGGCGGCGGCTGGTCGGCTCGTGCGCGGGCGTGGCGAAGCCGCTCGCCTACCTCGAGCCACATTCGTCCGCCAACGGGATCGCGTTCCTCGGCGGCTCGCTCTACGTCGCCGAGTGGGGCCAGTACCTCTCGAACCGGTGGGGCCGGAAGGTCGTGCGCGTCGACCCGCAGACCGGCCGTGCCCGCGCGTTCGCCGACGGCTTCGACCACCCGCTGGCGCTCGCGGCCGACGGCGTCTCGGCGCTCCTCGTCGCCGACTGGGGACGAGGCGTCGTCTACCGCCTCGCGCGCCGCTGAGCGCGTCCGACCCGACAGCCGCGTCAGCTATCGTCGCCGCGATGGCCACGACACGGACGATCGAGCTGCGGACGGACGTGCCGGGGCCGCGCTCGGAGGAGATCCTCGAGCGGCACCGGCGCGTGGTCGCGCGGCCGCTCTCGATCTACCTCCCCCTCGTCGTCGAGTCCGCATCCGGCGCGACGCTGACCGACGTCGACGGCAACACCTTCATCGACTTCACGGGCGGCGTCGGCTGCCTCAACGTCGGCCACGCGAACCCGCGCGTCGTCGCCGCCGCGCAGGAGCAGCTCGAGCGCTTCACCCACACGGACTACACGATCGTCCCCTACGAGGTCTACGTCACGCTCGCCGAGCGCCTGGTCGCGCTCGCGCCGTTCCGGTCGCCCGCCAAGGCCGCGTTCTTCAACGCCGGCACGGAGGCGGTCGAGAACGCGGTCAAGTTCGCGCGGGCGTTCACGAAGCGCCCGGCCCTCATCGCCTTCGAGGGCGCCTTCCACGGCCGCACGCTGCTGTCGATGACGCTGACGTCCAAGACGCATCCGTACAAGGCGGGGCTCGGGCCGTTCGCGCCGGAGGTCTACCGCGTGCCGTTCGCCTCCGACTACCGCGGCCCCTCGACCCGCGACGCGCTCGCGGCGCTGGAACGCGCGTTCACGACGCAGGTGCCGGCCGAGCAGGTCGCGGCGATCGTCGTCGAGCCCGTGCAGGGCGAGGGCGGCTTCGTCCCCGCGCCGCGCGAGTTCCTCCGCGGGATCCGCCGGCTCTGCGACGAGCACGGGATCGTGCTGGTCGTGGACGAGGTGCAGACGGGCTTCGGGCGCACCGGCAAGCTGTTCGCCACCGAGTGGTACGGGCTCGAGCCCGACCTGATGACGGTGGCGAAGTCGATCGCGGGCGGGCTGCCGCTGTCGGGCGTGATCGGGAAGGCCGAGATCATGGACGCCCCCGGCGACTCCGCCGTCGGCGGCACGTTCGTCGGCAACCCCGTCGCCCAGGCGGCCGCGCTCGCCGTCCTCGACGCGTTCGAGGAGGACGGGCTCCTCGAGCGCGGGGCCGAGGTCGGAGACCGGATCCGCGAGCGCATGCTCGGCTGGCAGGAGCGCCATCCGCGGATCGGAGACGTTCGCGGCCTCGGGGCGATGCTCGCGATCGAGCTCGTGCGCGATCCCGAGACGAAGGAGCCGGCGCCCGAGCTCGCGACCGCGATCGTCGACGAGGCGCTTTCGCGCGGGCTGCTGCTGCTCAAGGCCGGCGTCTACGGCAACTGCATCCGCGTGCTCGTCCCGCTCGTGGTCACGGACGGGCAGCTCGACGAGGCGCTCGACGCCTGGGAAGCCGCGATCGACGCGGCGCTCGCCGTCCCCTAGCCGGGCGACGACCGGGGCGAGCCGCGGCCTCGATATTGACGACCGGATAGTGCTTCTTCTACGCTCCGGGCCGCGGCTCGGGTGAGCCGCCTTTGCAACCAAGGGGAGAGGTAGCTCACATGAGGAAAGCGTGGTATGCGCTTGCCGCTGCGCTCTTCGCCGCCGCGACCGTCGCATCGACGGCCTCCGCGGTTCCCGACCAGGGGAAGCGCGAGCCGTCGCAGGCCGCGTCGAAGGGGCACAACCTGAGGCACCCGCTCGCGGTGAAGCAGGACATGCTGCGGTCGAAGGCGCTGGAGCAGGTGCTCAAGGGCCAGCTCAAGCGCGACAAGGTCGTGGAGGTCACGAAGGGCCAGTACGTCGAGCTCCAGCGCGAGGGGACCGACCGGATCTTCACCCTGATCGTCGAGTTCGGCGACACGCAGCATCCGGACCCCCGCTTCCAGGGGCCGCCGGCCGACGGGTCGGCGCAGCGCGTCAACGGGCCGCGCCACAACGAGATCCCGCAGCCCGACCGCTCCGTCGACAACAGCACGCTCTGGCAGGCCGACTACGACGCGGCCCACTACGAGGACATGTACTTCAACCGGATGGCGGGGTACTACGAGCGCCAGTCCTCGGGCCGCTACTCGGTCGAGGGCGCCGTCCACGGGTGGGTCCGGGTGCCGTTCAACGAGGCCCTCTACGGCCGCGACTACTGCGGTGGGATCGTCTGCAGCAACACGAAGGCGCTCATCCGTGACGCGATGGCGATGTGGGTCCAGCAGGAGCTCGCCTCCGGCAAGACGGTCGCGCAGATCGCCGACTACCTGAAGACCTACGACGAGTGGGACCGCTACGACCTGGACGGCGACGGCAACTTCGACGAGCCGGACGGGTACATCGACCACATGCAGGTCGTCCACGCGGGCGGCGACCAGGCCGCGGGCGACCCGCTGTACGGGTCCGACGCGATCTGGAGCCACCGCTGGTACGCGAACCTCCAGGCCGGGGGCCCGGGCGGGATCACCGGCTTCAACATCGGCTCGCGTGGCGGCTTCCTCTCGAACGCCCTCGTGCCGAACAACCCGGTGGGCGTCTGGGTCGGCGACTACACGATCCAGCCCGAGAACGGCGGGCTCGGCGTGTTCGCGCACGAGTACGGCCACGACCTCGGCCTCCCGGACCTCTACGACACCTCCGGGAACACCGGCGGTGCCGAGAACTCCACCGCGTTCTGGACGCTCATGTCCAGCGGCGCGAACATCGGCGACGGCGGGCCGAACGGGATCGGCGACGCGCCGACCGACCTGAGCGCGTGGGAGCTGCTCCAGCTCGGGTGGCTCGATCCGCAGGGCGGCACGGGCCCGTTCTACGACGTCGCGTTCGCCGGGCAGAAGTCCGAGCACAAGCTCGGCCCGAACGACGCGGCGACGAAGAAGGCCCAGGCGCTCTTCGTGGTGCTGCCGGATTCCGAGAAGGAGACGGTCGTGACCGCTCCGGCGAGCGGCTCGTACGCGTACTGGAGCGGGATGGGCCACAACTTCGTCCACACGATGACGAAGCCCGTCACGTACGCCGCCGGAGCGACGCTCACGGCGGACGTCTGGTACGACACGGAGGCGCACTTCGACTACTTCTTCCTCGAGGTGTCGCACGACGGCGGGACGACCTGGACGCCGGTCATGACCAACCTGTCGCTGCCCGCGAGCGACGACCAGGGCAGCTTCAACACCAGCGGCACGGGCATCGCCGGCTCGAGCGGCGGCGTCTACAAGGCGCTGACGGCGAGCCTCCCCGGCTCGGGCGCCGCCCTCGTTCGCTGGCGCTACAACACCGACGCCAACACCGGCGGCAAGGGCGCCGTGATCGACAACATGGCGATCACGGGGAGCCCGGTCGACGGCGGCGAGGACGACGTGGAGGCCGCGAAGTGGGAGTACGACGGCTTCCTCCGCATGAAGGACGGCATCGGCATCACGAAGCACTTCAACGCCTACGTGGCCGAGAACCGGCAGTACGACGGCTACGACACGTCGCTGAAGACGGCCTACAACTTCGGCTTCCTGACCACGAAGCCGGACTGGGTCGAGCACTACCCGTACCAGGACGGGATGCTCCTCTGGTACTGGAACGACGCGTACGGCGACAACAGCGTCGGCGACCACCCCGGTGCGGGGCTGCTGCTCCCGATCGACGCGCACCCGGGGATGACCTACTGGCCCGACGGGACGCTGCTCCGCCCGCGGCTGCTGAGCTACGACTCGAGCTTCGGGCTCGAGCCGACGGACGCGATCACCGCGCACACGAACGGGATGGAGGTCACGATCCCGTCGCAGCCGGCGGTGCCCGTGTTCGACGACAGCACGTCGTACTGGGTCGACGGCTCTGCGCCCGGCCGGTACCAGCCGCGCTGGAACAGCGTCAAGGTGCCGAACACGGGGACGCAGATCCGCGTGAAGAGCGTCTCCGCGCAGGGCAACTTCATGCAGGTCGAGGTGAGCCCGGCGAAGTAGGGAGCGCTTGCTCGCTCGTCGGAAGGGCCCGCTCCGGCGGGCCCTTCCTCTGCTTGAAGACACCGCCGCTCGGGCATCCTCTAGCGAATGGTCGGCGAGACGATCGCGAATCGCTACGCGCTCGAGGAGCTCGTCGGCACCGGCGGCATGTCCTCGGTCTACCGGGCCCACGACACGTTGCTCGAGCGCGACGTCGCGCTCAAGCTGCTCCACGACTACCACGGGGCCGACGCGTCGACGATCGAGCGCTTCCGGCGCGAGGCCCGTGCCGTCGCGCAGCTCTCCCACCCGAACATCGTCACGGTGATCGATCGCGGCGAGGACGAGGGCCGGCAGTTCATCGTCTTCGAGTACGTCGCCGGACAGAACCTGAAGGAGCTGGTCGAGCGGGAGGGGGCGCTGCCGGTCCGGCGCGCGCTCGAGTTGGCGATCGAGGTCGGCGACGGGCTCGCGGCCGCGCACAGAAGCGGCGTCGTCCATCGCGACGTGAAGCCGCAGAACGTGCTGCTGAACGGCGACGGCCGGGCGAAGGTGACCGACTTCGGGATCGCGCGGTCGCTCGAGGTGGAGCACGGGATGACGCAGACCGGGACGGTGCTCGGCACGTCCAACTACATCGCGCCGGAGCAGGCGAGCGGGCAGCCCGTCGACGAGCGGACCGACGTCTACTCGCTCGGCGTCGTGCTGTTCGAGCTACTCACCGGCGACGTCCCGTTCCCGGGGGAGAACTTCGTCGCGGTGGCGCTGCGGCACGTGCACGAGCCGCCGCCGTCGGTGGCCGAACTGCGGCCGGACGTGCCGCTGCGCGTCGCCGGCGCCGTCGAGCGTGCGCTCGCGAAGGATCCCGGCGGCCGGTTCCCGACGATGGCGGCGCTCGTGGACGAGCTGCGGGCCTGCGCCGCGGCGCTGGCGGAGCCCGACGCCGAGCGGACGATGATCGTGCCGCCGCCGGCTCGCACGCGGCCCGCCCGGGCCGGCGGCGGGCGGGCCGGACGCGGCCGTCGCGCGTGGCCGGTAGTGCTGCTCGTGCTCGGACTGGCGGCGGTGGCGGCGCTCGCCGCGTGGGCGCTGCTCGACGACTCGTCGCCCGTGCGGGAGGCCGTCGGCAAGGGCGGCGGCGGGACGGCGACCGCGGCGGTCGCCCTCCAGGCAGCCGCCTCGTACGACCCCGACGGCGACGGACAGGAGCATCCGGAGGCGGTGGCGGCGGCCACCGACGGCGACCCGTCGTCGTACTGGACGACGGAGCGCTACCAGGCGTTCTCGCAGACGAAGCCCGGCGTGGGGCTCGTGCTCGACGCGGGCGGGACGCGCGACCTGACGTCGATCGTCGTACGCTCGTCGACGCCCGGGTTCACCGCGGAGATCCGGTCCGGGGCCTCGTCGTCGGGCCCGTTCGACACCGTCGTCTCGCCGTCGCGGACGGTCGGCGAGCGGACGGCGTTCCCCGTCGACGGGGACGCGGCGCGCTACTACGTGCTGTGGCTGACGGAGCTGCCCGGCGGCGTCGCCCGCGTGACGGAGGTCACCGCGCGCGGGCAGGCATAGCTACCGATCCGGGGAGCGCCGGACGGCGTGACGAAGCGGGATGCTGCCGGAGACGACGACGCCGCCGGCCTCGGCCGAGGCGATCTCGATGCGGCCGTCGAGCGCCGCGATTCGGTCCTCGATGTTCCGGAGGCCGCCGCCGCGGTGCCGCGCCCCGGCGTCGAAGCCGTGGCCGTCGTCGCGTACCTCGAAGTGGAGCGCGTCCCCGGTGTCGCGAAGGCGAATCGCGATGTGCGCGTCGCGGCCGGCGTGCTTGATCGCGTTCTGCTCGGCTTCGCGACAGCAGTAGTACACGGCCGATTCGATCTCGCTCGGGTAGCGCCCGACACCGTCGCCGTCGACGCTGATCCGGCCTCCGATGCGCCACGCGACGGCCTTCAGGGCGGCGACGAGCCCGAGGTCGCCGAGCGCCCGCGGATAGATGCCGTGCGCCAGGTCTCGGAGCTCCTCGATCGTGCGCTCGACGTCGTCTCGGAGCCCGAGCAGCTGCGCCTGGACGCGTGTTCCCCGCGACGCCTCGATCGCGCGCGTCAGCTCGGCGGCGATCCCGACGAGTGACAGCTGGGCGCCGTCGTGCAGGTCGCGCTCGAGCTTCCGGCGCTCGTGGGCGCTGGCCGTCGCGAGGCGCGCCCGTGACGTGTGCAGCTCCTGCATCGACTCGTTCCACGCCGTCTCGAGCTCCGCGTTCTCGGCGGCGAGCAGCGCCGCCGCGCCCGCCGCCCGGAGCAGCTCGGGGTCGTCGGCGAGCTGTGCGTCGTGCACGATCGCCGCCGCTGGAGCTCCGCGCTGCTCGACGACCGTCAGCGTCCTCCCGCTGCCGGGCGGCGGCGCCTCCACGACGGCCCCCCCGGCGTCCACCCAGGCGTTCTGCGCGGGGCGCCAGAAGGCGAGCCGGAGCTTTGGGTCGCCGAGCGGCCGTCGCACGAGCGTCTCGAGCTCCGCGAGGCTCGGCCGACGAAGGGACTCCGTCACGATCTGCCGGAGGACGCGGCCCGCGAACAGCTGGGCGGCGACGAGCGCCAACAGGAACCCGTACCAGAGCGCGGAGCGCGCGACCGCGAACGTCCAGCGCGCGATCGTCGCCGGCTCGGGGTCGAGCGGGGCCAGCAGGGTGGTCGTGACGTAGGCCGCCTGCGTGAGCAGGAACACGAGCGCGATCGGCGTCCCGATCGCGAGCGCGCGGCGTTGCGGCGGTGTCCCCGTGAGGAACCGCCACGCGAGCAGCCCCGCCGTCGCCAGCGCCACGGCGATGATCGCGAGCCGGTCGACGTCGAGGAGTCGAGTGATCAGCGTCGGGTCGGCGTCGAACCACAGCGCGTTCTCCGGGCAGGCCGCGCGGCAGGCGGAGACCGACCCGCCGGCGGAGGTCTGCGGCGAGAAGAGGGTGAGGGCCGACGAGGGGGCGACGACTGCGATCGCGGCGACCCCGACGACGATCCAGTCGAGCCGTCTCAGCCGCCCGGTCGGGAAGGCGAGGATGACCGCGAGCGTCGCGAGGTAGATGACGCCCTCCCAGTGCACGCCGATCGTGAACAGGACGGAGTCGCTCGACGACTGCAGGACGTACGGGACGTGGACGAACCCGAAGGCGATCAGCATCGGGCCGAACGGGCTCTGGGGCCGGCGACGGCGCCAGTACAGCCCGACGCCGATCGGGCCCAGGATGAGATCCGCCTTCTGGGCCGCCAGCCACCCCGGATAGGCGAGGAACTCCGCCTGGAGCGTCGTGACCACCGCGACGAGCGCGGCGCCGACACCGCCCACGAGGACCGCCGTCTCCCAGCCCGCGAGCCGTTGACGGCGAAGCTCCCACGGCCGGCGACGATCCCGCGCGCGCACCGGCACCTGCAGGGGGGCCAGCGTCGAATCGAGCCGCGAGTCCGTCATCGCCTCCGTCCTGCCGGAGTCGTCCCGGAGGATCGCACACGAGGCGGGCTGCGCGAGGGCGGCCGCCGAGCAGTTGGGCATCGGGAGGCGGTCGCCGCAGCCACCGACGGCGACCCGCCGTCGTACTGGACGACGCCGTCGCGGACGGTCGGCGAGCGGACGGCGTTCCCCGTCGACGGGGACGCGGCGCGCTACGACATGCTGTGGCCGTACCTGCCCGGCGGTTCCCGCCGTTGTTCCCTGCGGACCGTCGAAGACAGGAGCCGCTTCTTCATGCTCGGATGCTCAGCTCGCGGGCGCGCTCAGCTGGCTCCGTCGACGGGTCGATCGGCAGGACGGTGACGGTCGAATGAGCGCCATCCTCTTCGATCGGGATCAGGTGGATCACCTCGACGAGCTGCCGAGCCGGCCCGAACGGCTGAACGGCTCGAAGCTCCTCTGGGTCGACATCGACCGACGCGGCGCCGAGAGCGCGGCGGAGGTCGCTCGGACGTTCGCTCTGGACGACGCGACGCGCGACCGCTTGGCGTCGTCCTCGGGGCGAGCCGTCTTCCACGACTTCGGTCGGTACATCGACGTGACGACGTACGCGCCCTGCGAGGAGCAAGACGACGACCTCGTCGCGCTCGAGTGCGTCGTCGGCGAGAACTGGGTGATCACCGCGCACGATCGCCCGATCGCGGTGCTCCAGGAGTTCGCGGAGCGGGCCTCGGGCTCGGGCGACACCGGTGTGCTCGACGGCCCCGCCATTCTCGCGACGCTGCTGGAATGGGTGCTCGGCGCCTACTCGGGGGCGTTCGAGGACATGGAGGAGCGGCTCGAGGATTTCGACGTCCAAGCCATGCGCGGGAAGAGGAAGGCCGAGGAGGACATCGAGCGGCTCGTCGCCGAGCGACGCAAGGTCGGCGTCCTCCGACGCGCACTCGCCGCCCACCGCTCCGCCTTGACGGCGCTCACCCATCCTGAGCTGGAAGCGCTCGGCGACGACGCGTCGGGAGAGCGCTTCCAGTCGCTCCTCCGACGCTTCGAGGCGACCGTGCAAGAGGCGCGCGACGCGCGCGAGAGCATCGTCGGCTCCTTCGACGTGCTGATCGCGAGGACGGGCCATCGCACCAACCACATCATGAAGGTCCTGACCCTCACCTCGGTCATCCTGCTGCCCGGCTCGCTGATCGCCGGTGTGATGGGGATGAACTTCGAGGTCGGCCTGTTCGAGACGACCTCGCTGTTCTACGTCGTCCTTGCCGTGATCGCGGCCATCGCGCTCGTCACGCTCGGCGTCGCCAAGCTCCGGGACTGGATCTAGACCGGCCTCGTCGCCGGCGTCAGTAGGCGAGCCCGCGTCGGCGCTCGTGGCGCTCGAGGGCAAGCTCGATCAGGCGGTCGAGGAGCTCCGCGTAGGGGATCCCGGACGCCTCGAACAGGCGTGCGTAGACGCTCGTCGACGTGAAGCCCGGGATCGTGTTGAGCTCGTTCACGACCGGCTCGCCCCCGGGGGTGACGAAGAAGTCGACCCGCGCCATCCCCTCGCACTCCGTGGCGACGAACGCCTCGACGGAGAGCTCCTGCACGCGGGCCGCGACCTCGTCCGGGATCCGCGCCGGGACGACGATGTCCGAGCCGCCCTCGTCGTACTTCGCTGCGTAGTCGTACCACTCCGCGTGCGGGACGATCTCGCCCACGACCGACGCGATCGGCGCGGGCCGGCGGTTGCCGAGGACACCGCACTCGACCTCCACCCCCTCGAGCAGCTCCTCGACGAGCACCTTCTCGTCGTGCCGTCGCGCCAGCTCCACGGCGGGGGCGAGCTCGGACTCGTCGTGCACCTTCGAGATCCCCACCGACGAGCCCAGCCGCGCGGGCTTCACGAACACCGGGTAGCCGAACGGGTTGGCGATCTCGTCGCCGAGGCGGATCGCCAGATGGCGGGCGACCGGGATCCCGCGGTCGCGGAGCACCGCCTTGAACAGGTCCTTGTCCATGCACAGCGCGGAGGCGGCCACGCCGGCGCCCACGTACGGCACGTCCGCGAGCTCGAGCAGCCCCTGCACGGTGCCGTCCTCGCCGAACGGGCCGTGGAGGACCGGGAGCACGACGTCCACGTCGGCGAGCGCCTCCGCGACGGGTGCCGTGCCCGCGACCACCGGCAGCGACGCGGCCGGGTGCGCCGCCGCTGCGAGCTCCGGCGTCGGCGTTCCGGCTTCGAGCGACCACGTGCCGCCGCGCGAGATCTCGACCGCGACCGCCTCGTAGCGCTCCCGATCGAGCTCCGCGAGCACCGAGCGCGCCGACGCGATCGAGATCTCGTGCTCGCTCGAGCGGCCGCCCATCAGCACGGCCACGCGAACGCGACGGTCCGCGCTCACCCGTCGCCGGGGATCGTCCCGCCCTGCCCCGGCGGCGCCCCTCCCTGGCCGGGGGGCAGGCTCGTGTCGGCCGGTTCTACGTAGCGGCCGACCGCGATCGTGACCGTCGCGCCCGGCTCGGCCTGCGCGCCGCCGCCGGGGTCCTGCGACAGCACGACGCCGTCGAGGGACGGATCCGTCGTGTCCTCCTGCGTCACGCTCGCCTTGAAGCCCGAGTCCCGGAGCGTCTGCACGGCGGTGTCGCGGTCGAGGCTCGTCACGTCCGGCACGGCGGCCGTGGTCGGGCCCTTCGACACGGTCAGCGTGATCGTCGCGCCCTTCGCCGCCGTCGAGCCGCCGGCCGGCGACTGGTCGATGACCGTGCCGCCCGGCTGGTTCGAGTCGGCGTCGCGGCGCGCGACCGCGAAGCCGGCAGCCTGCAGGGTCGCGGTCGCGGACTCGAACGGCTGGCCGAGCACGGACGGCACCGCCACCGGCTTCGGCCCGGCCGACACGTTGATCCGGACGGCGGTGCCCTCCTCGACCGTCTCGCCGGGCTTCGGCGACTGCGCGATGACGGTGTCGACGGGCTTCTCGGAGTTCACCTTGACCACGTTCGGCTCGAGCTTCGCGTCCGTCAGCGCGGCCACCGCGTCGTCGCGGGAGCGGCCGCGGACGTCCGGAACCTCCGTCGTCGGCGGGCCTGTCGAGACGTGCAGCCGGACCACGTCCGTCGCCCGGTCGATCCGCTTCCCGCCCTCGGGATCCTGGTCGAAGACGAAGCCCTTCGGCTGCTCGGTGCTCGGCTCCTCGACGATCTCGTACTGGATGTCGCGCGACTCGAGCTGGTTCACCGCGAGCGTCTCGCGCAGCCCCTCGACGTTGGGCACCGCGATCGGCTTCGTGTCGTCCAGCTGGTCCTGGATCTGCTGGTAGACGACCAAGCCGATGCCGAGCGTGGCGAGGAGCAGGAGGATCGGCAGCAGCCACGGCCAGATCGGGCGCCGCCGCGGAGGCTCCTCGTAGTCGTAGTAGACCGGCGGCGGCGTCGCGCCGGCGGCCGGCTTCACCTCCGTCGGCGCGCGCGAGACCATCGTCGGCATGGCGCTCGGGGCGGCGATCACGGCGGTCGCGGCCTCCGCCGTGCGCGGGCTGACGCCGAGCCCGCGCTGGATGCGCTCGAGGTCGGCGTCCATCTCCTCCGCGCTCTGGTAGCGCTCGGTCGGGTTCTTCGCGAGCGCCCGCATCACCACCAGGTCGAGCTCCTCGGGCATCCCCTCGCGCCGCTCCGACGGCGGCTGCGGGGTCGCCGACAGGTGCTTCATCGCGATCTCCACGGGCGAGTCGCCGGTGAACGGCACCGTGCCCGTGAGCAGCTCGTACATGACCACCCCGAGCGAGTACAGGTCGGAGCGGGCGTCGACCGGCTCGCCGCGCGCCTGCTCCGGCGAGAGGTACTGCGCCGTGCCGACGATCGAGCCCACCTCGGTCATCTGGCTCGACCCGCCCCTGGCGATGCCGAAGTCCGTGACCTTGACGCGGCCGTCCGCGTCCACGACGACGTTGTGCGGCTTGATGTCGCGGTGGACGATGCTGTGGCGGTGCGAGTAGGCGAGCGCCGCCAGGATCTGGCGCGTGTACTCGACGACGATCCGCGGGGGCGCCGGCCCGCGCGCCACGATCAGCTCCTTGATGTTGCGGCCGTCGAGGAGCTCCATCGCGATGTAGTAGGTGCCCTCCGCCTCGCCGCGGTCGTAGATCGCGACGACGTTCGGGTGCGAGAGCGAGGCCGCGCTCTGTGCCTCGCGCCGGAAGCGCTCGATGAACTGCTCGTCGCCGGCGTGGCGCTCGTTGAGGATCTTGATCGCCACGCGCCGGCCGAGCACCTCGTCCTCGGCGAGGTAGACGTCGGCCATGCCGCCGCTCCCGATCCGCTTGAGGATCCGGTAGCGCCCGTCGAAGAGCGTGTCGATCAGCGTGTCGGAGACGGCCATCCTGCCCCCACAGGGTAGGGATCCCTCGTTCGACGTGGAGCCCGGGAATCCGCCTCGCGCAGCGTCATCGTGCGCCGGGTCTCAGGATCGCCTCCAGCACCTGCTTCGCGATCGGCGCCGCCGTCTGGCCGCCGGTGCTCCGCTGGCTCTCGACGAACACCGCGACTGCGACCTCGGGGTCGTCCGCGGGGGCGAAGCAGATGAACGAGACGGTGTTGACGCCCTGCCGGCCGGTCTCGGCCGTGCCCGTCTTGCCCGCGACCTCGATCCCGGGCACCTGCGCTGCCGTCGAGGTGCCGCCGGCGACGGCGGCCTTCATCCCTTCCGCGACGGCATCGGCGGACGCCCTGGAGATCACCCGGCGGATCCGCTTCGGCTTCGTCGTGCGGATCGTCGACCCGTTCGGCGAGACGATGCGCTCGACCACCTGCGGCTCCATCAGCACGCCGTCGTTCCCGATCGTCGCGGCGACCATCGCCATCTGCATCGGCGTCACGAGCAGGCGCTCCTGGCCGAAGGCGAACCGGCCCGGGTCGACCTCGTTGTCGTCGGTCGGGTCGAACAGCTTGCCGCGCTGGTAGAGGCCGCTGGGCGCGCGCTCGTTGTCGGGCGTCTCGAGCGGCGGACGGTCGTAGAACCCGAAGCGCTTGGCGTACTCGATCAGGGTGCCTGCGCCGAGTGCCTTGCCGATGTTGCAGAACACCGAGTTGATCGAGTTCTGAATCGCCTGGCGGAGGCTCACGGTCCCGTAGCCGGACGGCGTCCCCTGGTCGGAGTAGTTGTAGACGCGCTTGCCGTACTCCTCGCAGTACCCGGGGTCCTGGAAGGTCGAGTCGATCGTGTACTTGCCGCTGTCGATCGCGGCCGAGGCAGTCACGACCTTGAAGGTCGACCCCGGGACGTAGAGGCCGTCCGTCGCCCGGACGAGCAGCGGCGCCGCGGGCCGGCACTCCGCTCCGGGTGCCCGCTGGGCGGCCGCGAAGTTCTCCTCGATCAGGTTCGGGTCGTACGTCGGCTGCTGCGCGTGGACGAGGACGCGACCGGTCTTCGGCTCGATCGCGACCACCGCGCCGCACCGGTTCCCGAGTGCCGCCATCGCCACCCGCTGCGCGCGGAGGTTCAGCGAGAGAAAGACGTCGTTGCCGTGGATCGTGCCGCCCTTGAGCCGGTCGAGCGCCGTGTCGAGGACCGTCGCGAGCTGCGAGTTCGACGCCGTCAGGTACGCGTTCATCGACCGCTCGAGGCCGGCGCGGGAGCGCGCCTGCGTCGCGTAGCCGACCACGTGCGCGGTCAGCGACTCCTGGGGATAGGTGCGGAAGTAGAAGGTGTTGCCCTTCACCTTCCGCGTCACGTTCTGGGCGAGCGGCACGCGGCCGCGGAGGTTGCGGATCTCTCCGCGGTCGATCTGGAACTCCGCCACCCGCTGGATCGCGTTGTCCTGGCGGTCCTGCAGCCCCGGCGCGGCCCAGGCCTGCCAGTACGTCGTCGCGACGATCAGCGCCGCGATCAGCACCACTCCGGCGACGGCGAGCCGCGTGATCTGGCGGTTCACGCTGCCCTCCGCAGCGCGGTCGCCCGGTTCGAGACCAGGAGCAGCCCCGCCAGCAGGACGAAGTTCGCGACGACGCTCGAGCCGCCGTACGAGACGAACGGGAGCGTGATCCCCGTCAGGGGGATCAGCCGGAGGATCCCGCCGAGGATGATGAACGTCTGCACCGCGAAGCCGAACGTCAGCCCGGCGGCGAGCAGCTTCGAGAAGCCGTCGGAGGCGAGCAGCGCGATCCGGAAGCCGCGGACGACGAACACCATGTAGAGCAGCAGCAGCGCCGACGCCCCCACGAGCCCGAGCTCCTGCGCGATCGCCGAGTAGATGAAGTCGGTGTTGAGGAACGGGATCAGCCCCGCGCCGCCCGGCGAGGTGAACGTCCCTTGTCCGAGCCCGGTGCCCACGAAGCCGCCGCCGGCGATCGAGTAGATCGACTGGATGATCTGGTAGCCGGAGCCCTGGGCGTCGCTCCAGGGATCGAGCCACACCGCCACGCGGTCCTCGACGCGGGGGACGATCGTGTACGCCGCTGCGGCGCCCGCGACGAAGAGCGCGAGGCCGGCCGCTGCGAAGAGCGCCCGTGCGGTGGCCACGTAGAGCATGCCGAGGAAGATCCCGAAGTAGAGGAGGGCCGAACCGAGGTCGTTCGTCTGGACGAGCACGGCCATCGCCGCGCCCCAGATCACGAGCAGCGGGCCGAAGTCCTTGATCCGGCCGCCGGCCAGCACCTCCCGTTTCTCGCGCAGGTAGCCGGCGAGGAAGACGATCAGGAACAGCTTCGCGAGCTCCCCGGGCTGGAACGTGAGCGGGCCGAAGGCGACCCACAGGCGGGCGCCGTTGACTGTGCGGCCGATCACCGGCAGCGCCGGCAGGATCAGCAGGATCACGGCGGCGAGCCCGAAGAGGTACTTGTACGACTCGAGCATCCGGTAGTCGCGCCGCAGCACGAGCAGCGTCCCGGCGAACGCGGTCACGCCGACGACCACCCAGAGCCCCTGGCGGAAGGCGTCGGTCGGCTCGAGGCGATAGATCTCCGTCAGGCCGATCGCCGTCAGCAACGCGGCGATCGGGAGCAGATACGGGTCGGCGTGCGGGACGGTGAACCGCGCGACCGCGTGCGCCACGAGGTAGAGGGCGAGGAAGAACGCCGCATACGACAGCGACGCGCTCGAGATCTCCGCCTGCCTTGCGATGTAGACGCTGGCGAAGCCGATGCCGGTCAGCACGCCGACGACGGCGAGGTTCAGCAGCTCCCGGTTCCGCAGGCTCATGCGCACCTTCGCGTCGGGCTAGCGGAGCAGGCCCCAGACGACCAGCAGCGCGATCGCCGCGAGGACGAGGAGCACGAGCACCGTCGCCAGCACGCGTTTTGCCGTCTCGTCCTGTCGCCTCGGCCGACGCTTCGGGCGCTCCGCCGCGGCCTCGACCTCGGACACGGGGACGACCATCGTGTCCACCGCGGGCGGGCGCTCCGGCTCGTCGCGGCGGGCGTCCCCGAGCGTCGGCACGCCGTCGAGCTCGTCGAGCGTGTCCTCGTCGTCGTCGGCAGCCGTGTCCGGAGCGGCCATGACCGCCGTCTCTTCCGGCACCGCTCCCTCCGCGACGATCTCGAAGCAGACGACTGTGATGTTGTCCTCGCCGCCCCCGCGGTTGGCCAGCCGCACGAGCTCCCTCGCGGCCGCGTCGAAGTCGTCGCGGTGCTCCAGCACCGCGACGAGGATCGCGTCGTCGGCGACCATCGACGTGAGCCCGTCGGAGCAGATCAGGAAGATGTCCCCCGAGCGGGCCTCGACCGTGAAGGCGTCGACGTCGACGTCGGGGTCCGAGCCGAGCGCGCGCGTGATCACGGAGCGTTGCGGGTGCGTCTCCGCCTCGGCCGGCGAGAGCTTCCCGCTGCGGATCAGCTCGGCGACGAGGGAGTGGTCGTCGGTGAGCTGGCGGAGGCGCTCGTCGCGGACGAGGTATGCCCGGGAGTCGCCGACGTGCCCGATCACGACGCCGTCGCCGTCGACGAGCGCGACGGTCATCGTCGTCCCCATGCCCGACGTGGCCGCGTCCTCGCCGGCGTGCCGGTAGATGCGGCGGTTCGCCTCCTGGATCAGCTCGGTCACGCGCTCCTCGCCCGATGCGCCCGTGTCGTCGTGGGCCAGCGCCTCGACCGCGAGCCGCGACGCGACCTCGCCCGCCTGCGCGCCGCCCATCCCGTCGGCGACCGCGAACAGCGGCGGGCGGACGACGTAGGCGTCCTCGTTGCGGCGGCGCTTCCGGCCGGTGTCGGAGAGCGCCGTGTGGCGGCCGAGCGGCATCAGCCCTCCTCGTACCGCAACTCGGTCTCGCCGATGCGCACCACGTCGCCGGGGCGCAGGCGGTGCGGCCCCTCGATCCGCGTCCCGTTCACGTAGGTCCCGTTCGTCGAGCCGTCGTCCTCGACCCACACGTCGGCGCCGCGCGGCTCGATCCGCGCGTGCTGGGCGGAGGCGTACTGGTCGCCGCGGAGCTCCAGGTCGTTGTCGCCGCCCCGTCCGATCGTGAGCGGCGCCGAGTCGAGCGCGTACCGGCGGCCGCGCTGGAGCACGGGGCTCCGCACGACGACGACCTCACCGGCGGAGGCCCGCCGTCCGAGCCCGAGCGCGGAGGCCTGCCCCGGCGAGAGCAGGATCGACTCGTTCGCCGCCGCGCCGCCGCGCGGGGCGCCGACGTCGAGCTCGCGGCTGGCCGTCCGCACGATCCGCCAGATGAAGAGGTACAGCAGCACGAGGAAGGCCAGCTTGAGGATCAGCAGCAGCTCGTCGACCGAGATCGAGTCGGCGACGGTCACGCGCGCTCCCGTCTGAACACGAGCTCCGTCGAGCCCATCGTCACCTTGTCGCCGTCCTCGAGCTTCGAGCGTTTCAGCTTGCGCCCGTTCACCTCGATCCCGTTGGTCGAGTCGAGGTCGACGATCCAGTACGAGGCCCCCTCCTGGCGGAGCTCGGCGTGCCGCCGCGACACGTTCGGGTCGGCGAGCTGGACGTCGCACTCGCGCGACCGGCCGATCAGCACCCGGCGCTTGTCGAGCTCGAGCCGCCGGTCGTCCCACGCCAGGCTCACCCGCTCGTTCTCCAGGCCGAGCTCGGCGGCCGAGACCGCCTGCGTCGGCTGCTGCTTCGGCTTGTAGATCATCGTGTGCCCGGGCTGGGCCTCGCCGGCGGGCTCGTCCGCCCGCGGCCGCCGCCGCTCCGGCTGCACCATGCGCGTCGCGATCCCGAACTCGCCGACCTCGAGGTCGTCGTCGGCGTGGATCAGGACGCGCGGCGAGGACAGCAGCGCGTAGCCCTCCCGGCGCGCGTGCTCGGCGAGGTAGCCCTGCAGCTCGTCCACGAGCGAGGCCTCGTAGTCGGCGAACTGCTCGCGGTCCTCGGGGCAGAGGTAGACGGAGTACTCGTTCGGGACGTAGACGCGCGAGACGGACACGCTCCGGTGGTCGTCCATCTCCTTCTGGAGCTTCCGCGCGAGCTCGACCGGCTGCACGTGCGTGCGGAAGGCGCGTCCGAAGACGCCCTCGAAGAGCGACTCGAGCTTCTGTTCGATCGTCCGGAGCATGGGCGGCCGGGGGTCCTTCCCCGGCCCTCGATTCTAAGTCGCGCCTTCGGGTCTCCGGCCGGGCTGCGGTCGCCGGCCCGCGGCGCAGACGGCCCAGGTGATCCAGGCGGCGGCGACGAGCGGGAGCGCCGGCGCGGACGGGGACGCGAGCAGCGTGCCGGCGAGGAGCCCTGCTGCGAGACCCGCCTGGTGCCAGCGCCCGCGCGCGTACGGCAGCGCGACCGCCGCGGCCGCGAGGACGAGCGCCTCCAGGACGAGCCCCGGATACGAGCCGGCGGCGTCGAGCAGGGTGGTGGCGACGGCGCCGAGGTCGCCGCTGCCCGCGATGCCGAGCCCGAGGGGCGCCGCGCCGGCGCCGAGCGGCAGCGCCTCGCGAGCGTAGCCGGCGCCCAGCGCGGCGACCGCGACGCCCGCGGCGACGGCGATCCCGCGCCGGACGGGCGAGCGCAGCGGTTGTACCGCGAGCGGGAGCAGGCCGAGTGCCCCGACCGTCGCGAGCGCGGGCCCCAGCACGGGCAGCAGCGCCCAGCGCGGCTCGCGGAGGAAGAGCGCGAGCCAGCCCGCCGCCACGACGGCGTACAGGAGCGCGAGCCCGAGCGAGAGGTTCCCGAGCGGCAGCGCCGGCGCCGCCAGCGCGAGCGCCAGCGCCGTCCGCGGCAGCCGGAGCGCGAGCAGGCCGGTGGCGGCGCCGATCGTGGCCGCCCAGCCCGACGGGAAGAACGGGAGCGAGCCGGCGCCCGCGGCCGCGGCGAGGCCGGAGAGCGCGGCCGGCGCGACGCGCGAGGCCGCGGCCAGCGCAGGGGCGGCGTCGGCGGGACGTGGTGCTCTCCGGGCGGGCCGGGTCCGGCGCAGCGCGTCCGCGAGCGCCTCCGCGCGCGGGCGCCGTCGCGGGTCGACGGCCAACGCGGAGTCGACGGCGGCTGCGAGCGGCTTCGGCAGGTCCGGCCGGACCGTGCGCAGCGGTGACGCGCCCTGCTCGATCGCGCGCGCGCTGTCGAGCGCGGACCCCTTCCAGAACGGGTGCGTCCCCGTGAGCGCCTCCCACAGCAGCACGCCGACCGCCCAGACGTCCGCCGCCGGCGTCGCCGGCGCGCCGCCCAGGCGCTCCGGGGCGATGTAGGCGAGCGTGCCGGGGACGTCGCCCGCCGCCGTGAGCGTCTCGCCCGCGTCGAACTGCGCGAGCCCGAAGTCGACGATCCGGACGGCGACCCGAGGGCCCTCCTGGAGGAGCACGTTCGTCGGCTTCACGTCGCGGTGGACGATGCCCCGGGCGTGGGCGTGCGCGAGCCCGTCGAGGATCTGCGCCGCCGCCTCGACGGCGTGCGTGTCGTCCAGGTCGCCCTCCCGCATCGCCTCGCGCAGCGTGCGGCCCGCGACGTACTCGTAGGCGATGTAGACGTGGCCGTCGTCCCGGCCGACGCCGTAGCACCGGAGGCATCGCTCGTGCCTCAGACGTGCCGCTGCGACGGCCTCCCGCTCGGCCCGGGCTCCGGCCTTGCCCTCGCGGGCGACGATCTTCAGCGCCACCTCGAGGCCCGACGCCTCGTCCCGGGCGAGCCAGACCGACCCGGACGCGCCGCTCCCGAGCGGGCGGAGCGGGCGATACCGGCCCGCGACGAGATGCTCGCGCTCGGGCGCTGCTGCGGCCTGCGACATCCGCTGCCTCTTTGCCGCCAACCAGGTGGTTCCTGCGCCTTCCGACCGACGCAGTAGAGTGGTTCGGCTCCATCAACGGTCGATGAGCGAGCGCGGCAGCGACATCGAGTTCGACTTCTTCGACGAGCCTCCGACGCAGGAAGCGCCGCCGCGGCGGCGGAGCACGGAGCGGCCGTCGGGGAGGCCGCCGCGTCCGCCGATGCGTCCCCCGGCGGGATTCACGCCGCTCCTGCGCCTCGTCGGCCTGGTCGCGTTCGCGATCCTGATCATCGTCCTGCTCGTCTTCTGGGTGCAGAGCTGCCGCAGCGACAGCAAGCGGGACGCGTACCGCGACTACATGGGCGAGATGACCCAGGTCGCGAACGACTCGGAGCAGGTCGGCCGCCAGCTCAACACGGTGCTCACGACGCCCGGGATCCGGCAGAACCAGCTCCAGGACCGGCTCGGGGGGCTCGCGCAGCAGCAGGAGCAGGACGTCGCGCGGGCGCGCGAGATCGTGCCGCCGGGGCCGCTGCGCGAGGAGCACCGCCAGGCGGTGATCGCGCTCGAGATGCGCGTGAGCGGCCTCCGGCGCCTCCAGGACGCGTTCCAGCAGGCCGCGGCGCGCAACAACGGCGACGAGGCGGGCGCGCTGCTGGCGACGCAGATGCGGCGGTTCGTCGCGGGCGACGTGCTGTGGGAGGACCTGTTCCAGGGATCCGCGGTCGAGACGCTGAAGCAGGAGGACGTGTCGGGCGTCGAGGTGCCCGCCTCCCAGTTCCTGTCGGATCCGGAGCTCGCGACCGCGCGCGCGATGAAGCCGATCTTCGACCGGATCAGCCAGGGCGCCTCCACCGGCGGGACGCCCGCGGGCACGCACGGCAATGGGCTCGTCCAGACCCGGGCGCTCCCGAGCGGCCAGGTCCTGAAGACGGGCGAGGACAACACGATCGTGGCCACCGCCGACCTCGCCTTCGAGTCGACGGTCGAGAACTCCGGGGACTCGCAGGAGGTGCAGGTCAAGGTGCGTCTCACCGTCGAGCAGAGCCCGCGTCCGATCGAGAAGCAGGCGACGATCGACATCATCAACCCGGGCGAGCGCAAGACGGTCGTCTTCCGCAACCTCGGGCAGATCGTCCAGTTCGCGCAGAAGACGCAGGTCGTCGTCGAGGTGGTGCCGGTGAACGGCGAGAAGAACACGAAGAACAACTCGGCGACGTACCCCGTGATCTTCACGCTGACCCCGCCGTAACGGCATGCCGGGGGCTGGCCCCGGCCGTGTCCGTCCCTGACGTGTGGCCGTCGGCCGTGCTGCGGCCGCGATCGGCTTCTCGAGGTGACCTGCGCCGGCGGCGGCCGTGCGTTCGGGACACGTCCGGGGGCTGGCCCCGGCCGCCGCCGTCGGCACTACCCTGTTGCGCGTGTCCGCCGACACCGCAGGGTGGATCGCGATCGCCGCGGGCGTGCTCGCCGTCGTCGCGGTCGCGCTCGCCGGCTGGGCATGGCTCGCGCTCCGCCGGACGCGCGCCTCGCAGGCCGTCCTCCTCGGCGGGGGTAAGGCCGACCTGGTCGACTTCGCCGTCTCGCTCCAGGGGCGGATCGACGACCTCCACAAGGCCGTCGACGAGGTCGCGGCGGGCCTCGCCCGCGTCGACCGCCGGCTGGACGGTGCCGTCGCGCGCACCTCGATCGTGCGCTACGACGCCTACGAGGGCACCGGCGGCCAGCAGTCGGCGACGATCGCCCTGCTCGACTCGTCGCGCACCGGCGTCGTGCTGAGCGCGATCCAGGGCCGCGACTACGCCCGCATCTACGTGAAGGAGCTCGACCGCGGCCGCGCCCCCGTCGCCCTCTCACCCGAGGAGCGCGAGGCGGTCGAGCGCGCCATGAGCAGCTGAGGCACCAACCCGCGAGCCTCCGCTGCGTCCGCGGGGAGACCCGTGACGCCGCTGCTACCGTTTCGCCAGGTTGCAGCACGTTCTCGTCCTGAACGCGAGCTACGAGCCGCTCAACGTGACCACGGTGCGTCGCGCGCACGTGCTCGTGTACAAGGGGAAGGCCGAGGTGGTCGAGGAGCTCGACCGACCACTCCACGCGGCCTCGGACACGTATCCGTGGCCGCACGTCATCCGACTCGTCACCTACGTTCGCGTCCCGAGAGCCGTCCAGCGCAAGATCTCGCGCCGCGCCCTCTTCGCCCGTGACGGCTGGCGCTGCGTCTACTGCGGCGCCGGCGGCCGGCTCACGCTCGACCACGTCGTCCCGCGCAGCCGTGGCGGCGAGTCGTCGTGGGAGAACGTGGTCACGAGCTGCGCCGCGTGCAACCACAAGAAGGGCGACCGGCTGCTCGAGGAGCTCCACATGACGCTCTCGATCAAGCCGCGGCCGCCGGCGCCGGTGCTCTTCATCCAGATCGCGGCGCCGAGGATCCCGGACCGCTGGGAGCCGTACCTCGTGGGGTACGGGACGAACACGCGCGCCCGCCCCGCCGCGGCGGCCTAGCCGAGCTCGCGCGGCAGCTCGGGGCGCTGCTCCCACTCGCTCCACGAGCCGGGGTAGAGCCGGCCGTCGCGGCCCGCGAGCCACATGCGGTGCAGGACGATGCAGGCGGTCACGCCCGAGCCGCAGTAGGCCACGAGCTCTCCCTCCGGCAGCGCGGGCAGCGGCTCCTGCCACGGTGCGCTGACGGCTCCGGGGATGCGCCCCGGGACGCGGTCGATCTCGTTCGGCTCGCCGCGGAAGCGCGACGCCGCCCTCGCGTCGACGACCACCAGCGCCGGGTCCACGAGTCGTGCCGCGAGCTCGTCGCGCCCGATCGTGTCGCCGCTCCTCGGGCGCGGAACGAAGCGTTCCGGCTCGATCGTCTCCTCGCCCGCCCGGAGCTCGCCGCCCCAGGCGTCGAGCCCGCCGAGGAGCACGGCGCACCGGTCGTGGCCGAAGTGGCGCAGGAGCCACCAGAGCCGCTCCGCGCCGCCGCCGGCCCCGTACGCGACGACGAACGTGTCGTCGCCGATCCCCGCCCGTCCGGCGGCTGCCGCGAACGCGTCCGGCGCCGGCAGCGGATGGCGCCCGCCTTCGCCCGGCGGCCCCGCGAGATCGGCGTCGAGGTCGAGGAAGCTCGCGCCGGGGACGTGCCCGGCGAGGTGGGCGCGGCGGCCGGCCGCGGGGTCTCCGAGCTCGTAGCGACAGTCGACGAAGCGGTAGCGCACGCCGGCGGCAGCCTAGCGTTTGCATAAACAGTGCATACAAGGCATCATATGCAGCCTTGCCCACGACCACCGCCATCCTCGGCGCGTCCGGCTACGCCGGCCAGGAGCTCCTCGACCGCGTGCTCGTGCACCCGGAGCTCGAGCTGGTCGCACTCGGCTCCGACTCCCTCGCCGGCGCCCCCGCGAGCGCGCTCGACCCCCGTCTTGGACGCAGTCCCGGCCGCAACGGCGACTCCTCGCTGCCGGCGTTCGTCCCGAACGACGATGCGCTCGCTGCCGGCGCGGACGTCGTGTTCCTGTGCCTCGGCCACGAGGAGGCGGCCGCGCTCACGCCGCCCGGCGACGGGATCGTCGTCGACCTCTCCGGAGCGCACCGCCTCCTCGACCCCGAGCTCTACCCGGCCTGGTACGGGTTCTCGCACCCCGCGCCCGACGCGCTCGCCGCCTGGGAGTACGCGCTGCCCGAGCTCGGGGCGCCGCGCGGCCGGCTGCTCGCGAATCCGGGCTGCTACGCGACCGCGATCCTGCTCGCGCTCCATCCGCTCCGCGACGCGATCGAGCGGGACGGGATCGCCGTCGATGCGAAGTCGGGCGTGTCGGGAGCCGGGCGCATCCCCCGGCCCTCGTCCCATGCCGGCGCCGTGCTGGAGAACGTGGCCCCGTACCGGATCGGGCGCCACCAACACGTCCCGGAGGTCGACCGCGCCCTCGGCTTCCCCGTCTGCTTCGCGCCGCATCTGCTGCCCGTCCGCCGCGGCCTGATCGCGACGTGCTT
This sequence comes from Gaiellaceae bacterium, assembly GCA_035456465.1. Classification (GTDB taxonomy): domain Bacteria; phylum Actinomycetota; class Thermoleophilia; order Gaiellales; family Gaiellaceae; genus DATHTC01. Next base: position 27,960 of record DATIDD010000001.1, read on the forward strand.
CGTGCGGCCGCTCCCCGGGGGCGACCTCCGCGGCCTGCTGGACGACGCGTACACGGACAGCCACGTCGTGGCGCTCCTGCCCGAGGACGTGGCGCCCGAGCTGGCGCGCGTGCAGGGGACGGACGCGGCCGAGCTGAACGTGTTCGAGGACGTGGGCACCGGGCTCGCCGTCGTCGTGTGCGCCCTCGACAACCTCGGCAAGGGCGCGGCGGGACAGGCGGTGCAGAACGCGAACCTCGCACTCGGGCTCGAGCCGACCGCCGGCCTGCGGCTCTCGGGGGTGCTCGTGTGAGCGTCACGGCCGCGCGCGGCTTCGAGGCGGCAGGCGTGCGGGCCGGGATCCGCCGCAGCGCGCCCGACCTCGCCCTCGTCCGCTCCACCGCGCCCGCCGTCGGAGCGGCCCTCTTCACCGCCAACCGCGTCCAGGCGGCGCCCGTGGTCGTGTCGAAGGAGCATCTCGCCGTGACCGCGCCCCAGGCCGTCGTCGTGAACGCCGGGGTCGCGAACGCGGCCACGGGCGCCGACGGCGTGGCCGCCGCCCGTGCGACCGCCGCCGCCGCGGCCGGGCTCCTCGCGCTCGAGCCCGAGCAGGTGCTGGTCCTCTCCACGGGCGTGATCGGCGTGCCGCTCCCGCTCGGGAAGGTCGTCGCCGGGCTCCGTGCGGCCGCGGCGGCGCTCTCGCCGGCCGGCGGCCGCGCCGCCGCGGACGCCATCCTCACCACCGACTCGGGCCCGAAGCAGGCGCTGGTCGAAGGCCCGGGCTTCGCCGTCGGCGGCATGGCCAAGGGCGCCGGGATGATCCACCCCTGCCTCGCGACGATGCTCGCCGTCCTCACCACGGACTACCCGCTCGACGCGGCCGCGGCGGCTGCCTTCCTCCGGGCCGCGGTCGACGGCTCCTTCAACCGCATCTCCGTCGACGGCGAGTGCTCGACGAACGACGCCGTCGTGCTGCTCGCGAACGGGGCGAGCGGCATCGCGCGGACGCCCGAGGCGGACGCGGCGTTCGCCGCCGCGCTCGAGGCCGTTTGCGCCGACCTCGCCGGGCAGATCGTCGCCGACGGCGAGGGCGCGACCGTTCTCCTCGAGATCGGCGTCGAGGGCGCCGCCAGCGACGACGAGGCCCGGGCGATCGCACGCCGGATCGCGACCTCGCCGCTCGTGAAGACGGCCGCCTTCGGCCGCGACCCGAACTGGGGCCGCGTGCTCGCCGCCGCCGGGTCCGCGCCCTGGAACGGAGGCTTCGCACGGCTCGACCCGGAGCGCCTGACCGTCGCCTTCAACGGTACGGCCGTGTTCGACGCAGGCGCGCCCGCCGGTGCGTCGCCGGTGCTCGAGGGCGCCGCCTGCCGGATCGACCTCGACCTCGGTCTCGGGGCCGGGGCCGCGTCCTACCTCGCCTCCGACCTCTCCTACGACTACGTGCGGATCAACGCGGAGTACCGGACGTGAGCCTCCTCGTGGTCAAGTGCGGCGGCGCGCGCGCCGCGGATGTCGCCGCCGAGATCCGGGGGCTGTGCGCGCAGGGCGACGGCGTCGTCGTCGTCCACGGCGCCGGGCCGCAGATCTCCCGTGCGATGGCCGCTCGGGGCCTCGAGGTGACGTTCGTCCGCGGGCGCCGCGTGACGACGCCCGAGGCGCTCGCGGTCGTCGAGGAGGAGCTCGCGGCGGTGAACCGTGCGCTCGCCTCCGCGCTCGGCCCGCGCGCGATCGGACTCCGCGGCGACGTGATCGGGCTGCGCGCCGAGCGGGTGCCGGAGCTCGGCCTCGTCGGCGACGCGCGGCCGTGCCGGCCGCCGGCGGTCGTCGCCGCCGTGGCCTCGCGGTACCTCCCTGTGGTCGCGCCGCTCGCCGTCGGGCCGCTGAACGTGAACGCCGACGACGCCGCCGCCGCGCTGGCGATCGGGCTCGAGGCCGACCGCCTCGTGTTCCTGAGCGACGTGCCGGGCGTCCTCCACGAGGGCGCGGTCGTCGGCGCGCTGGAGGCCGACGAGGCCGACCGGCTGCTCGGCGCCGGGGCGTTCGAGGGCGGGATCGTCCCCAAGCTCACGGCGGCGGTTCGCGCGGCCCGCCTGGGCGTCGCCGCGGCGATCGGCGAGACGGCGGTGACGACATGAGCGTGCTCGAGGCGCCGCTGCTCCCCGTGTACGGACGCGCGCCGCTGACGCTCGTCGAGGGCGAGGGCTGCTGGGTCGTCGACGCCGGCGGCCGCCGCCTGCTCGACTTCGCCGCCGGGATCGCCGTCGTCGGCCTCGGCCACCGCCACCCGGCGGCGCTCGCCGCCGCGCACGCCCAGCTCGACCGGCTGTGGCACGCGTCGAACCTCGTCTCGACGGAGCCTCAGGCGGCGCTCGCAGAGCGACTCGTCGGCCGGTTCGGCGGCGGGGCCGCCTTCTTCTGCAACTCGGGCGCCGAGGCCGTCGAGGCTGCCTGGAAGCTTGCGCGGAAGGCGACCGGCCGGTCCGGCGCGGTCGCGCTCACGGGCTCGTTCCACGGCCGCACCGCCGGCGCGCTTGCGCTGACCGGGCAGCCGCCGAAGCGCGCCGCGTTCGAGCCGCTCGTCCCCTCGGTCCGCTTCGCGAAGCCGAACGACGCCGCTTCGCTGGCCGCGGCCGTCGGGCCCGACACCGGCCTGATCGTGCTGGAGCCGGTGCTCGGCGAGGGCGGCGTGGTGCCGCTCGAGCGGGGCTTCGTCGCCGCGGCGGCCGAGCTCGCGGCCGGGACGGGGGCGCTGCTCTGCCTCGACGAGGTGCAGACCGGCGTCGGCCGGACGGGAACCTTCTTCGCCTACGAGCGCCTCGGGATCGAGCCCGATCTCGTCACGCTCGCCAAGGGCCTCGCGAACGGGCTCCCGATCGGCTGTCTGCTCGTCGCCGACGCGCACGTGTCCGCGCTCGCCGTCGGCGACCACGGCTCGACGTTCGGCGGCAACCCGGTCTCCTGCGCGGCCGCGTGCGCGGTCGTCGACGCCGTCGACGACGCCCTGCTCGCGCACGTGGACGAGCAGGGCGCGCGGCTGCTCGCCTGCCTCGGCGTCCTTCCCGGCGTCCGCGAGGCTCGCGGGGCGGGCCTGCTCGTGGGCGCCGTGCTCGACCGGGCGGCAGCGCCGGTGGTGGACGCCTGTCGCGAGTCCGGCCTGCTCGTGCTGAGCGCCGGCGACGACGTGCTCCGGCTCGCGCCGCCGCTCACGGTCTCCGCCGACGAGGTCGACCTCGCGCTGGCGACGCTCGCCGAGGTGCTGGCGTGACGCGCCGCGAGCGGCACGGCGCGATCCTGCGGCTCGTCCACGAGCGCGAGATCGCCACCCAGAGCCAGCTCGTCGAGGAGCTGCGCCGCGAGGGCTTCGACGTCGTCCAGACCACCATCTCCCGCGACGTGCACGAGCTCGGCCTGACCAAGGTCCGGGCACAGAGCGGTCGCCTCGTCTACGCCGCGGCCGGCTCCGGCGTCGACGCGGGGCGCCTGCGCGCACTCCGCGCGGCGCTCCGCGACTACGCGCTCGCGTTCGAGCCCACCGGCGGCCTGCTCGTGATCCGCACGCCGCCCGGCTTCGCCGCCCCTCTCGCCGAGGCGATCGACCAGGCCGCGCATCCGCTCGTCGCCGGGACGATCGCCGGCGAGAACACGATCTTCGTCGCCGCCCGCGACGGCCTCCCGGCCGAGCGGCTGCGCGACGACCTTCGCACCCACCTCCTGGAAGGAGCCGCATGACCCGCACCGCCGTCCTCCGGCACGGGAGAACCCATGGCTCCCCCGTGTGCCCCCTCCTTCCGGAGTCGGCATGACCCGCACCGCGGTGCTCGCCTACTCCGGCGGCCTCGACACCTCCTGCGCCATCGGCTGGCTGCTCGAGGACTACGGCTTCGACCGCGTGATCGCGGTGCTCGTCGACGTCGGGCAGGAGCTCGACATGCACGGCTCGATCGTCCGCGGCGAGGCCGCCGGCGCCGACGTCGTCGTCCTCGACCGCGTCGAGGCGTACGCGAACGAGCAGGTCGCGCGCGCGCTGAAGGCCAACGCGCTGTACGAGGGCCGCTACCCGCTCGTCTCAGCGCTCTCGCGGCCCGTGATCGCGGAGGCGGTCGCGTCGCTCGCGGAGGAGATCGGCGCCGAGGCGGCCGTCCACGGCTGCACTGGGAAGGGCAACGACCAGCTCCGCTTCGAGCTCGCCTTCAAGGCCACGTACCCGGGGGTGACGGTGATCGCGCCGCTCCGCGACCGCGTGTGGACACGGGACGAGGAGCTCGTCTACGCCGCCGACCGCGGCATCCCGGTCGCGCAGAAGCCCGCGTCGCCGTACTCCGTCGACGAGAACCTGCTGGGCCGGTCGATCGAGGCCGGGATGCTTGAGGACCCGTGGGTCGCGCCGCCCGAGGACGCGTTCGCCCTGACGCAGGACCCGGCCGGGGCGCCCGCGCCTGCCGAGCTCGTGATCGGCTTCGAGCACGGGCTGCCGACGACGCTCGGCGGCGGCGAGCTGCCGCTGCACGAGCTCGTCCGGAGCCTGAACGCGCTCGCCGGGAGCTACGGCGTCGGGCGGATCGACATGGTCGAGAACCGCGCCGTCGGGATCAAGAGCCGCGAGCTCTACGAGGCCCCCGCCGCGCTCGTCCTCATCGACGCGCACCGCGCGCTCGAGGATCTCGTCCTCACGAAGGCCGAGCTGCGGGCGAAGCGCTGGGTCGAGGAGCAGTGGACCGAGCTCGTCTACGCCGGCGGCTGGTTCAGCCCGCTTCGGTCCGCGCTCGACGCGTTCGTCGACGCGACCCAGCAGCCGGTCACGGGCGAGGTGCGTGTGCAGCTCCGGCCCGGCGCGGCCGTCGTCACGGGACGCCGCTCCGAGCACGGCCTCTACGCCGAGAGCCTCGCCTCCTACGCCACCGGCGAGACGTTCCCGCACGAGGCCGCCGAGGGGTTCCTCCGCATCGTCACCCTCGAGGCTGAGCTGGCCGCGGCGCGTGCGAAGGGCCGCGTCCACGCATGAGCGCGCTCTGGTCGGGGAGGGTCGGGACGGCGCTCGATCCGGACGTCCGGGAGTTCCTGCGGGCCAACGACGCCGAGCTGCTCCCGTACGACTGCGAGGCCACCGCGCTGCACGCGAGACGCCTGCACGCGGCCGGGATCCTCGACGACGGCGAGCTGGCCGAGGCCGAGGCGGCGCTGGCGCGGATCCCGCTCGAGTTCGTCCCGGACGCCGGCGACGAGGACGTCCACACGGCGATCGAGCGGCTGCTGGGTCACGTCGGCCGGAAGATCCACGCGGGCCGGTCGCGCAACGACCAGGTCGCGGCCGCGCTCCGGCTCTACGTCGTCGAGGCGGCGCAGGAGGCGCGCGAGGCGGTGGCGGCGTTCCTGGCCGTCGTGCTCGACCTCGCCGAGGAGGAGGCCGAGACGCCGATGCCCGGATACACGCACCTCCAGCGGGCGCAGCCGGTCACGCTCGGCCACCACCTGCTCGCCTGGGTCGAGATGCTGCTCCGCGACCGCCGGCGGCTCGCCGCCGCCGCGGAGGCGGCGTCGGAGAGCCCGCTCGGCGCGGGGGCGCTGGCCGGCTCGACCCTGACCCTGCCGCCGCCCCCGAACGCCATGCGCAACTCGCTCGACGCCGTCGGCGACCGCGACTTCGCGCTGGACTACCTCTACGCGGCGGCGGTCTGCCTCGTCCACCTCTCCCGCGTCGGCGAGGAGCTCGTGCTGTGGTGCTCGAGCGAGTTCGGGTTCGTGCGGCTGCCGGAGGAGGCGGCGACGGGCTCGTCGATGATGCCGCAGAAGCTCAACCCGGACGTCGCCGAGCTCGCACGCGGCAAGGCGGGCACCGCGATCGGACGGCTGACCGGCCTGCTCGCCGTGGTGAAGGCGCTCCCGCTCGCGTACGACCGTGACCTGCAGGAGGACAAGGAGCCGGTGTTCGCGGCGCGGCGCGACCTCCGCGGCGCCCTCGGCGCGCTGTCGGCGCTCGTCGCCGGCCTCCGCGTCGACCGCGGCCGGCTCGCCGCCGCAGCCTGCGATCCCACCCTCCGCGCCACGGACGCCGCGGAGCTGCTCGTCGCGCAGGGCGTCCCGTTCCGGGACGCGCACGAGCGCGTGGCGGCGGAGGTGCGGGCCGGGACGTTCGAGGCGCCGGTGGCGGGAGCGCGCGTCGCCCCCGGCCCGGCCGGCGTCGGGGCCGCGGTCGCGGCCGCGCGCGCGGGGCTCGCGTGAGCGTCCTCCGGAGACGTCGCTGCGCGGCCGCGTAGAGGCGCACGCCCGTCTGTGACGAATCGGTCGGCTCCGGCGTACAGACGTCGGAACCCCCCGACTCGGAGGAAGACGATGAAGCTCGTACGGATCGCCGCGCTCGCCCTGCTCGTCCTCGCCGTCGCGGCGCTCGCGGGCGTGGGGCGCCCCGAGGGCGCGCGCAGCGCCGCCGCGGACGGGACCGGCGACGGCGTCACCGTGACCGGCACCGGCTCGGTGCGCACCGTTCCCGACCGGGCCGCCTTCGCGTTCGGCGTCGAGACGCAGGCCGCGACCGCCCGGGCGGCGCTGACGGCCAACTCGGCCGCGATGGAGAAGGTCATCGCCGCGGTGCGCGGCGCCGGCGTCGCGGCCGCCGACCTGCAGACCTCCCAGGTGTCGATCTTCCCCCGCACGGACGAGCGCGGGACGGGGATCGTCGGCTACACGGCCACGAACTCGGTGTCCGCGACGATTCGCGAGCTCGGCCGCGTCGGCGCCGTCGTCGACGCCGCGGTCGAGGCCGGTGCGAACACCGTCTCGGGCCCCTCGCTGACGCGCGGCGACACCGACGCGCTCTACCGCCAGGCCCTGCGCGCGGCGTTCGCCGACGCACGCGCGAAGGCGGAGGCGCTGGCGACCGCATCCGGGCGCACTCTCGGCGCGGTCACCGCGATGGTCGAGTCCGGCAGCGCCACGCCCTCGCCCGTGCCGATGCGCGACTCCGTCACCGGTTCGGTGCCGATCGAGCCCGGGACGCAGTCGGTGGAGGCGTCCGTCGCGGTCACCTTCGCGCTCGTCTGAGCATCGAGGGGGCGCCCGCGCCCGGGCGCCCCCTCTGGCCTTCCGCTAGCCCGCCGGTTCGGGCGCGAGTGTCGCGGCCGGCACCTCCGCGGCCGCGACGCGCGACGCGTGGGCGAGCCCGAGGTGCCCGTGCGTCTCGGTGCCGTAGCCTCCGGGGACCGGGATGTAGAACTCGGGGTAGCCCCACATGCCGTGCTCGGAGACGTCCAGGCCGGCCGTCTCGACCTCCGGCTCGACCCGGATCCCGAACGACGCCTTCATCGCCCAGAGCGCGAGGAACGACGCGGCGAAGGTGAAGACGCCGACGGCGAGCAGCCCGACGGCCTGAACGCCGAGCTGGTGGAAGCTGCCGGTGTAGACCAGCCCGCCGCCGCCCGTCGCGAGCGTGTCCGCGAGCGCCGGCACTGCGAAGATGCCCGTCGCGAGCGTGCCCCAGACGCCGGCGAGCCCGTGCACCGAGACGGCCCCGATCGGGTCGTCGATGCGGATCCGCTCGACGCCGAGCACGCCGACGACGGCGATGGCGCCGGCGACGGCGCCGATCACGATCGCGGCCCACGGCGCCACGAACCCGCAGGCCGCGGTGATCGCCACCAGCGCGGCGATCACGCCGTTCAGCATCATCGACAGGTCGGGCTTCTTGATCACGAGCCACGAGACCGTCACCGCGCCGAGCGCGCCCGCCGCGGCCGCGACGTTCGTCGTCACCGCGACGTAGGCGAAGTAGCCCAGCCGGTCGCCGCTGACGACGCCGAGCGTCGAGCCGGGGTTGAAGCCGAACCAGCCGAACCACAGGATGATCACGCCGAGCGTGACGAACGCCATGTTGTGCCCGGGGATCGCGTTCGGCTTGCCGTCGGGGCCGAACTTCCCGATCCGCGGCCCCAGCAGGATCGCGCCGGCGAGCGCGGCGAGCGCGCCCTGGTAGTGCACCACCGTCGAGCCGGCGAAGTCCTGCATCCCCCTCGCGAACAGCCACCCGTCCGGGTGCCAGATCCAGTGCGAGACGACGGAGTAGATGAGGGTGAAGACGACGCCGAAGGCGAAGTAGACCCACAGCTTCGTCCGCTCGGCCATCGCGCCCCAGACGATCGCGAGCGAGACCGCCGCGAACACGACCTCGAACAGGTAGCCGGCGCCGGCGGGGACCGAGCCGAACCAGCTGAACGGCGAGGCGCCGATCGCGAGCAGCGTGTCCACCGAGGGCGCGAACCCGGAGCCGCCCACGATCGCGTTGCCGCCGTCCCCGAACGCGATCCCGTAGCCGACCAGGTAGTAGACGATCGAGGCGATCCCGAGCACGAGCACGTTCTTGGCGGCGACGTGGCCGACGTTCTTCATCCGCGTGAGCCCGGCCTCGAGGAAGGCGAACCCGGCCTGCATGAACATGACGAGGACCGCCGCGACGACGACCCAGATCGTGCTCGTCGCGATCGCGAGCTCCTTCGTGCTCACCCGACCTCCACCTCCTCCAGGCCCTTGCCCGTTCGGTTGTGCGTGACGTTGTCGACGGGCGTCGTCCACACGAGGCCGTCGCCCGACGCGTTCCCGCTCTGCGCCGCGTCGGCGATCGCCGCGACGACGGCCTCCGCGATCTCGTCCGCGACGACGAACGTGAGCACCGCCTTGGGCAGGAACCGCGACTCGAACACGCGGCCTCGGTACTCGTGCGTGATCCCGCGCTCGCGCCCGTGGCCGATCGCCTCGACCACGGTCACCCCGACGTGGCCCGTCTCCTCCTCGACCGCGTCGATCACCGTCTCGACGCGCTCGCGGATCACGATCGCCTCCACCTTCACCATGCGCCGACCTCCTTGCTTCGCCGTTCCAGCAGGACGACGTCGCGCCAGACGCCGTCGAGACGGCCGATCCGCTCGCGGACGCCCACGATCCGGAACCCGCATGCCTCGTGGAGCCCGAGGCTGCCGCGGTTCTCGGGGAAGACGCCCGCCTGCACCGTCCAGATGCCGTCGGCCTCGGCGCCGGCGACCAGTGCCCGCAGGAGGGTCGTGCCGATCCCGCGCCCGCGTGCGTCGGCGGCCACGTAGACGGAGTCCTCGGCGACGCCCGCGTACGCGCAACGGTCGGAGTACGGCGTCAGCGCCGCCCAGCCGACGACGGTGCCGTCGTCGCGACGCGCGACGAGGCGGTGCCCGTCGAGGTGCGCGCGGTCCCACGCTGCCCACGAGGGCACCTCGGTCTCGAACGTGGCGTTCCTCGTCGCGATCCCGTCGGCGTAGATCGCGCGGACGGCGTGCCAGTCCGCCGCCGCGAGCGACTCGACCCTGACGTCCCGTGTCGCGGTTGCCGCCATCCCCACCTCCTCGTCGGTCCAACGAAACAGGCCCCGGGACTCCCATGAGTCCCGAGGCCCCAGTGCCTCCGCGGTCGCCGTCGGCGGCGTCCGCTCGTCACCGAGAGTAGGCGAGCGAGCGGACGACCGTCAAGGGCCGCTAGATCACGAACGCCTCGGGCCGGACGTCGCCGCGGGCGAAGCGCCCCGCGTCGAACGCGGACAGGTCGAGTGTCGGCACCGCGCCTGCGACGAGCTCGGCCACGTGCTCGCCGACCGCGGGCGCCTGCTGGAAGCCGTGGCCGGAGAAGCCGGTGGCGTAGAGGAAGCGCGACACGTCCGCGCTCTCCCCGACGAGCGCGTTGTGGTCGGGCGAGACCTCGTAGTAGCCCCACCACGAGGACTGGATCGGCAGCTCCGTCAGGGCCGGCAGGCGTCGTACGGCGTGCTCGGCGACGTCCTGAAGCCGCGGCTCGCGGCCGCCGAACACGAGCCCCGGCCCCTCGCGGTGGACGTAGAAGCTCGTCGAGAAGTCGACCGTGAGCGGCAGCTCGCCCGGGAGGCCGCCGTCCTCGGGCGTGAACCACATGTGTCGCGGCACCCCGCGGACCGGCAGCTCGACGCCGGCGAGCGCCGCGACCTCGGCCGACCAGGCGCCGGCTGCGCAGACGAGCGTCCCGGTCGCGATCGGTCCGGCGCTCGTGTCCACCGCCTCGATGCGCCCCCGCCGGACGCGGACGCCGGTGAGCGCGCAGCCCTGCCGGACGCGGATGCCGTGCGCGGCCGCGTGGCGGGCGTACCACTGGACGACGGCCTCGGGCGAGCAGTAGCCGTCCCAGGGGCAGTACGTCGCCGCGAGGACGCCGTCGAGGCCGAGCTGCGGCACGAGCTCCCGCGCCGCGTCCGGCGTGAGCTCCTCGGAAGGAACGCCGAGCGAGCGCTGCAGCTCCAGCGCCGCCCGGAACGCCGCGACGTCCGACGCGCGGTCGAGCAGGAACAGGTAGCCCCACTGGCGCAGGTCGATCTCGTCTCCCATCGCCCGAAGCTCGTCGAGCGAGCGGAGCGCGATCCGGACGTTGAGCTCGTCGGCGAACTGCGTCCGGACGCCGCCGGCGGACGCGGCGGTCGACCCCGAGGCGAGCATGTCGCGCTCGAGCAGGACGACGTCGGCGACGCCCAGCTCGGCGAGGTGCCAGGCCGTCGAGGCGCCCACTGCGCCGCCGCCCGCGATCACGACCTCCGCCGCCTCCACGCCGGCGAACCCTAGAGCGCGCGGCGGGCGGTCGCGCCTAGACTCGCGGCGTGAACGAGGTCGTCTACGTCGAGATCCCCGCCGGCTCGCGGAACAAGTACGAGTTCGACCGGGAGCTCGGCGGGATCGTGCTCGACCGCCGGCTGTTCACGTCCATGAGCTACCCCGCCGACTACGGCTACGTCGAGGGGACGCTCGGCGAGGACGGAGACCCGCTCGACGCGCTCGTGCTCGTCGGCGATCCGACGTTCCCCGGCTGCCGAATCCGCGTGCGCCCGGTGGGCGTGTTCCACATGGTCGACGAGAAGGGCGCGGACGAGAAGGTGATCTGCGTCCCCCTGAAGGATCCCGCGTGGTCGCGCGTGTCGGACATCCACGACATCCCGGCCGAGCTGCGGAACGAGATCGAGCACTTCTTCGCGGTCTACAAGGACCTCGAGGAGAAGAAGGTCGAGACGCGCGGCTTCGGCAACCGCGCCGACGCGGAGCGGATCCTCGACGAGGCGCGCGACCGGCTCGCCGCCGGCTAGTCGCCGGCGCTCAGCAGCGACGCACCCTCGCGCACGCCTGCGCGATGGGGACCACGAAGTTGACGTTCTGCCCGCCGCCGGCGACGAGCACGCCGACGACGCGTCCGCGGTCGTCCACGGCGGGCCCGCCCGAGTTGCCCGGGTTCGCGGCGGCGTCGGTCTGGACGAGCGTCCGCGTCACGCGCGACACGACGCCGGTCGTGACCGTCCCCTCCAGGCCGAACGGGCTGCCGACGAGCAGCAGCTCGTCGCCCTGGCGCGCCCGGTTGCGCGACGCGCTCTGCCACAGCGGCCTCGCGCCCGACGGGCGCCCGGACAGCCGGATCGCGGCGAGGTCGTGCTTCGGGTCGCGCGCGACGATCTCGCCCGACCACGAGCCGCCCTTGCGAACGACGCTGACGGTGCCGCCGACGACGTCGTCGACCACGTGGTCCGCCGTCAGCACCACGAGCTTGCCGTCCTCCACCCAGCCGGCGAAGCCGCTGCCGAACGACGTCGACGTCTCGACGGTGAACACGCTCCGGAGCACTCGGGCCGCGAGCGGCGCGATGCCGGCGTCCTTCCGCTTCAGCGTCGTCTCGGTCGAGCGCACGCGCCCGGCCAGCGTCTCGTTCGTCCCGCGCAGCCGATGCACCTCGCGCCGCAGGGACTGCACCTCGAGGTCGACCCGCTCGGCGCGCGAGTAGGCGAGGAAGAGCGCGCCGGCGCCGGCGACCGCGCCTACGACGGCGAGCACGGCGGCGACGATCGGCAGCGTCCGCCCGGGGATCCTCGGCAGGTAGTCGTCGTACACGGTCCGCTCCTCGACTGGGGCTCACCCCGTCGGTCGGCCGGAATACCCCTTTCGCGCGTCCCTCCTTCGAGGGATTTGCCGTGCCCGCGGCCCGTCGCTATCCTCGTCGGGCGATGTTGCTCCGCGGCTGAGAACGCGTTCCCGCTGCCGCCCGCGCGCCCCCTCGGCCACGGGTCCGGCCTTCGTTCTCTGATTCCGAAGGAGCAACTCCCGTGTCACTCGCAGCACCCACCACCATCGAGCCCGTGATCACGCCCCGGCAACCGCCGGCGGTGGAGGTCGTCGGCCTGCGCAAGGAGTTCGTGCGCAAGGACAAGCGGAACGGGCGCCTCGCCCGGCGCCGGCGTGTCCCCGCGCTCGCGGACGTCAGCTTCACGATGGCGCGCGGCGAGACGGTTGCGATCCTCGGCCAGAACGGCTCCGGGAAGTCGACGCTCGTCCGCCTGCTGTCGACGCTGCTGCTGCACGACGGCGGCGAGGCGCGGATCTTCGGCCACGACGTCTTCGCCGAGCCCCGTGCGGTGCGCCGGCTCGTGAACCGCGTCTCGGTCGAGGCGTCGTTCTTCAAGAAGATGTCCGCGGCCGAGAACCTCTCGTACGCGGCGCGCTTCTACGGGATGACGGCTCGCGACACGCGCGACCGGATCCCGGAGATCCTCCGGCGCGTCGGGTTCCCCGAGCAGCGGCGGACCGAGCCGATGGAGAACCTGTCGCGCGGGATGCAGCAGAAGGTGGCGCTCGCCCGCGCGCTGCTCACGTCGCCGGTGCTGCTGCTCCTCGACGAGCCGACCACGGGGCTCGACCCGCGGTCGAAGCTCGAGGTGCAGGAGTTCATCCGCGAGATGCGGGCGAGCCACGACTCGACGATCCTGCTCTGCACGCACGACCTCGTCGAGGCCGAGGCGCTCGCGGAGCGGATCGGCATCCTCGACCGCGGCCGGCTGCTGATGCTCGAGCCGGCCGACGAGCTGAAGCGGCGCTTCGGCGCCGAGACGCTCGAGGAGGCGTTCTTCGCCGCGACCGGCAAGGCGCTGGAGGACGAGGTCGACGAGGACGACGAGCGGGGGGTGTTCGCCTAGTGCCCCTTCCGGCAGTAGTCAGGGCACTTCTGGCGGCGCCCGGAACCGCCATGCGGCGTCCTCGGTCGCGCCGATCTGTCTGCAGATCGACGCTCCCTGCGTCCTTGCCCGGCGGCCCCGTGCACGCGCCAGAAGCACGAGACCACGACCGGAAGGGGCACTGATGCGCGCGATCGCGATGAGCCTCCGGCACGAGCTGATCGGCCTCGGCGGCGTCGTCGAGCGCAATTGGTACCTCGTCAAGCGCTACGCCTGGTGGGAGATCGCCTTCTTCCTCTGGACGGCCGCGAACACGCTCACGATCGTGTTCATCGGCAAGGGCGTCGAGGCGGCGGGCGGCGAGGTCGACGTCAACCGCCTCACGACGGTGCTGCTGATCGGCGCCGTGATCTGGTCGTACCTCGGGATCATCTTCGAGATCCTCACCGAGACCGTGGCCTGGGAGCGGTGGGAGGGGACGATCGAGTACACGTTCATGGCGCCCCTCTCGCGCCCCGTGCACCTGATCGGGATGGGCGTGTTCGCCGTCTTCTACGGCGTCGTGCGGGCGGCGATCGTGTTCGCCGTGATCGCGTCCTTCTTCGGCCTCGACATGCCGGAGGCGAACTTCGCGTCGGCGCTCGTGCTGCTGGCGATCGCGTCGGTCTCGTTCATCGGGATCGGGATGATGACCGCCGTCCTGCCGCTGATCTCGCCCGAGAAGGGGACGCAGCTCGGGTTCATCGCCCAGGGCCTGATGCTCGTCGTCTCCGGCGTCTACTACCCGGTCTCGGTGCTGCCCGAGTGGATGCAGTGGCTGGCGACGATCTCCCCCGCGACCTACGCCCTGCGCGGGATCCGCGCGGCGATCCTCGACGGCGCCGGTGTCGCCGCGGTGTGGGGCGACATCTGGCCGTTGATCGTGATCGGGCTCGTCTCGATCCCGCTGGGCCTGTGGGTGTTCCACCGCGGCGAGCAGTACGCGAAGCGCCACGGGAAGCTGAAGCGCACCGGATGATCTCGATCCGCGCGGCCGAGTCGGACGACGACCTCGTCGCGTGGATCGAGGTTCGCCGGCGCGTGCTGCCGAACGAGCCCGCGGGCTCCCTGGCGCAGCTGCGCGCGCTCGCCTCGCCGGTGCGGCTGCTCCTGCGCGCGGAGGCCGGCGGGGCGCCCGGGGGCAGCGGGCTCGCGGATCGCTCGGACACGGGCGACGGGTTCGTGGCCCCGCGCGTGCTGCCGGAGCACCGGCGGCGCGGCGTGGGCACGGCGCTGCTCGAGCGGCTGCTCGAGCACGTGCACGCCCGCGGCTTCGAGCGGGCTCGGTCGCTCGTCGACGACGAGGGGTCGCTCGCCTTCGCGGTGCGCCACGGCTTCGACGAGGTGGAACGGCAGGTGGAGCAGGTGCGCGCCGTGGGGGACGAGCAGGAGCCCGAGCCGTTCGCGGGCCTCGAGTTCGCCACCGTCGAGGAGCGTCCGGAGCTTCTCCGGCTCGCATACCCGCTCGCGGCGCAGGGCTACGCCGATCTCGCGCTCGCGACGGGCACGGTCACCGTCACGGAGGAGGCCTGGCTCCGCGACGAGGCGACGCTTCCCGTCGGGTCGTTCGTCGCGCTCGCCGGCGGCCGGGTCGTCGGCTACGCGGGGCTGCTCGCGTGGGTCGACGACCGGACGCGCGCGGAGCACGGGCTCACGGTCGTCGAGCGCGCGTGGCGGGGGCGCGGGCTCGCGCCGGCGCTGAAGCGCCGCCAGCTCGCCTGGGCAGCAGGCGCCGGGATCCGGGAGTTCGTCACGTGGACCCAGCGCGGCAACGAGGCGATGCAGCGGGTGAACGAGCGGCTGGGGTACGTCGCGCGCGGCGTCAGCCGCACCGTCGAGCGCGCGCTCTGGAGCCCGGCCGGGACGTGATGTACACTCCGCCGGTCATCTGAGGCGACGAGGCCTCGGGCGGCGGGCACAGACCCGTCCGGCCCGGGGTCTTTTGCATTCCTGAGGAGGTTTCGCGCATGGCGATGATCGAGAGCAGGGACCGGGCCACGTCGGATCCGGAGGCGCGGCGGCGGGTGCTCGCGGAGATCCGCGACCGCGGCGTCGAGTACGTGCTCCTGTGGTTCACCGACATCGAGGGTCACCTGAAGAGCTTTGCGATCACGCCGAGCGAGGTCGAAGGCGCGCTCGACGACGGGATGGGCTTCGACGGCTCGTCGATCACCGGCTTCAACGCGATCGAGGAGTCGGACATGGTCGCGATCCCCGATCCCGACACGTTCCGGATCATGCCGGCGCGCGGCGGCGAGACGATCGTCGGCCGGATGATCTGTGACGTCGTCAAGCCCGACGGCGAGCCGTACGAGGGCGACCCGCGCTACGTGCTCCGGCGCGCGCTCGAGCGCATGCGCGAGCTCGGCTTCGACACGTTCAACGTCGGGCCGGAGCTCGAGTACTTCCTGTTCAAGGACAACGCGGGCACGGAGACCCTCGACGAGGGCGGCTACTTCGCGATGACCGCGCTCGACGCGGCCACCGAGCTGCGCAACGAGACGATCAAGGCGCTGGAGCAGGTCGGGATCCCGATCGAGTACCACCACCACGAGGTGGCGCCGTCCCAGCACGAGATCGACATGCGCTACGCCTCGGCGCTCGACATGGCCGACTACACGGTCACCTACCGGCTGATCGTGAAGGAGGTCGCGGCGAAGAACGGCGTCTACGCGACGTTCATGCCGAAGCCGCTGTTCGGCGAGAACGGGTCCGGCATGCACACGCACATGTCGCTGTTCACCGACGGGCGCAACCAGTTCTTCGACGGGGACGACGGGTACCACCTCTCGGCGACGGGGAAGGCGTTCATCGCCGGGCTGCTCCGCCACGCGCGCGAGCTGTCGGCGGTGTTCGCCCAGTGGGTGAACTCGTACAAGCGGCTGGTGCCGGGCTTCGAGGCTCCCGTCTACGTGGCGTGGTCGCAGCGCAACCGCTCGGCGCTCATTCGGATCCCGCTGTACAAGCCGGGCTCCGAGCAGGCCACCCGGGCCGAGATCCGCTGCCCCGATCCCGCGTGCAACCCGTACCTGACGTTCGCGACGCTGCTCCACGCGGGGCTCGAGGGGATCGAGCACGGCTACGAGCTCCCCGACCCGATGGAGACGAACCTCTACCACCTCACGCCGGAGCAGCGGCGCGAGCGCGGGATCGTCTCGCTGCCGGAGACGCTGGGCGAGGCGATCGACGAGTTCGCCCGCTCGGAGCTGATGCGGCGCGCGCTCGGCGACCACATCTTCGACAACTACGTCAAGCTGAAGCGGAAGGAGTGGGACGAGTACCGCGTGCAGCTGACGGACTGGGAGCGCGAGCGGTACCTCGGCGTCCTCTAGGAGCGTGGGGGGAGCCCGCCGCTCCCCCCACGATCTCGTGTCTCTCGCCCGGCCCCGAGCAGTGACGGGGGAAGATCGCCGCGTCCGGCCGAGTCCTGGGATTAACGAATTCCTTACTCCACCGGGGGGAATTTCCTTGCAGAGCGGGAATAGCGTCGCACTGAGATGAGCGCGATCGCCTACGACCTCCGCCGCACGTCCGGGTACCTCGTGGCCGACGTGCGGGGGCGGGTCGTCGGTCGCGTCGACTCGCCGATGTACGGGACGCGGCCCGACGAGCCCGACGCGATCGCGGTGCGCTCCGGCTGGCTGTCGCGCCGGCGGCGGCTCGTGCCCGCCGAGGCGATCCAGCAGATCGACCGCGCCAGCGGCGTGATCGGCCTCCGCGTCGAGCGCGAGCTGCTTCGCGCCTTCCTCTAGACCGCGTTTCCCCGAACCGGGCAGGCTCCGCGGCGGCGGCGAGGCTAGCGTTGCGCCCGTGGGACGCCGCGACGAGCTCGAGCCGCGGTTCGGCTGGCTGGCGACGGTCGGCGCCGCGCTCGGCATCCTGCTGCTGCTCGTGATCCTCGCGGTCGTCGCGCTCGATCCGGGCGACGAGCCGCCGCGAACGGCGGCGGTGCAGCAGTGGCTCCACGATGCGGAGCACCGCCGGCTGGCGGGGCTCGAGGACGACGTCTCCGTCGTCGACTGCGAGGACACCGGCTCGCGCCTCGCGGCGATCGACCCCGTCGCCGTCTACCGCTGTACGCTGGCCGGCGGCGGCAGCGCCTGCTTCGCCGTCGACGGCGACCGCGTCGTCGCGGCCGGGCGCCAGCTCGAGACGACCCGCGGCTGCGAGCCCTAGTCCGGCTTCGCGCTCATCGCCCAGACGGCGACGACGTACGCGGCCAGGAGGATCACCGCGATCACGCCGACGGCCCGGCTGAGCCCGATCCCGCCGCCGGCGCGCAGCTTCCGCAGCCCCAGGCCCGAGAGGATCAGCGAGACGAGGATCAGCACGGCGCCGGCGTCCGCGGTGATGTAGCCGATCCCGAGCCACGCCGGGTCGAAGTCGTCGGGGAAGTCCTCGGCGGCCTCCGTCCACTGGGCGCCGATCCGCATCAGCAGGTACGCCGGGAACACGCCGAGCAGCAGCGCGCGCAGGCCGAACCGCGTGAGGCCGACGGCGTCGTCCCCTCCGCGCCACGCGAACGCGATCGCGGTCGCGACGACGAGGAGCGTCCCGACGAGCAGCATCGCGCCGAGGACGTGCAGCGTCAGCGGGAGGTTGACGTCGTCGGGGCGGATCGCGGCGAGGACGCTCATGCGCCCGGCTTCCAGATCATCAGGACGAGGATGACGAGCACGGCGAGGCTGCTCAGCGCCTGGTAGCGGATCCCGCGGGGTCGCCCGGCGACCGGGTCGCGGAACTCCCTCCCCGCCAGGCCGCCGGCCCAGCCGGCGAACGCCCAGAGCACGAGCGCCGCGATGATCCACCCGTCCCACAGCTCGTAGCCGTCGTCCACGAGCGCGAGCCAGATCCCGAAGACGATCGTGCCCACCAGGCCGACGCCCACGAGCGGGCCCCAGATGCGGCCGACCTGCATTGCGCTCCCGGCGGTGATCACGGGCGCCGCCGGACGGGTCGCGAGCACGAGGGCCCACAGCGCGGTGAGGGCTCCCACGAGCACGACGGCGCTGAGCACGTGGAGGAAGACCAACCAGTCGGTCCCGGACACGGGGCGGGACTCTACGCGTTGCGCCGGTCGCCGTTCAAGCCGGCTGCCGGCGGCGCCTACACTGGGCGCGTGGACGAATCCAGGCCGGTGGACGCATCCGAGCGGCACCTGCGCCTGCTCACCGACACCATCGAGGCGGTCAACTCGACGCTCGACCTCCAGGAGGTGCTCGAGCTCGTCGCGAGCAAGGTCGCGCAGGCGCTCGGCACCGACGCCTGCTTCGTCTATCTCTACGACGAGCGGGCCGACGAGCTCGTCCTGAGAGCGACGTACGGCACGCGCGTCGAGGACATGACCAGGCGTCCCAAGATGCGGCCGGGCGAGGGGATCACCGGCGCCGCCGCGGCCGACCGGGTCC
The DNA here is from genome assembly GCA_035456465.1 of Gaiellaceae bacterium. GTDB lineage: Bacteria > Actinomycetota > Thermoleophilia > Gaiellales > Gaiellaceae > DATHTC01. The sequence continues at coordinate 46,353 of DATIDD010000001.1, forward strand.
CGGTGATGCTCCCCGCGCAGGCACATCTCGACCCCCGCTTCAAGCGCTTCCCGAACCTGCCGGAGGACCAGTTCGAGTCGATCCTCGCCGTGCCGATCCTGCTGCGCGAGAAGCTGGAGGGCGCGCTCAACGTCCGCACCCGCGAGCCGCGCGCGTTCACGGCCGGGGAGGTCGACCTGCTGCTCGCGATCGCCGCACAGGTGGCCCAGTCGATCGAGCACGCGAGGCTGTACGACGGCGCGCGGCGCCGCGTGGTGGAGCTCGAGGCGCTCGCGCGGATCTCCGAGGCGGTGTCGGAGTCGCTCTACCTCGAGGAGTCGCTCGAGGCGATCGTGCAGACGACGATGCAGGCGGTGCACGCCACCGGCGCCGCGCTCGTGCTCGAGGACGGGAAGATCGCGTGGCCGGAGGGTCGCGCGGGCGCCCACGCCGTGCGGATCCCGCTGCGCTGGAAACGCCGGCAGATCGGCGAGCTGGTGTGCGACCGCGACACGCCGTTCGACGAGCCCGAGCTCGCGCTGCTCCAGTCGATCGCGCACCAGGCGGCCGTGGCGCTCGAGCATGGGCGCGCGGTGCTGCGGGGCGTCCTCGCCCAGGAGATCCACCACCGGGTCAAGAACAACCTCCAGACCGTCGCGTCGCTGCTGCGGCTGCAGGCGCGCTCGGAGCACCTCGACCCGCGGAAGGCGCTGGAGGACTCCGTCAACCGCGTGCTCGCGATCGCCGCCGTCCACGAGGTCCTGACGGAGCGCCGCGACGACGACGTCGCGCTCGACGAGCTGCTCGACCGGTTGCGCGCGATGCTCGTGCAGGGCCTCGGGCAGGGAGCCGGCGCGGCCAAGTCGGTCCGGGCCGAGCTCGCGCCGGTGTCGCTGGCGGGCGACCGCGCCACGGCGCTGGCGCTCGTCTTCTCCGAGCTGCTCCAGAACGCGCTCGAGCACGGCGGCGCCTCGATCGCGATCGGGCTCGCCCGGCGCGACGGCGAGGTCGTGCTCTCGGTCGCGGACGACGGTCCCGGCCTCGACGGCACCGGCGACGGCACCGGCCTCTCGATCGTGCGCGCGCTCGTGCGGGACGAGCTCGGGGGGACGCTGACGCTGCGCGCCGAGCCCGGGCTGCGGGCGGAGGTCGTCTTCCCGGCATAGCCGGCGTCCCCCCGGCGTTGGAGGGGCCATGCACACCGTCTTCGACGCCACAGGGATCGAGACGCGGCGCAAGGCCGTCCGCCGCGAGCTCGGGATCACCGCCTTCGGGGCGAACCAGTTCGACAACCAGCCGGGGCAGGCGGGCTCGGAGCACGACGAGGAGTCGACCGGCCAGCAGGAGCTCTACGCCGTGCTCGGCGGGAGCGGCGTGCTCCGCGTCGACGGCGAGGAGGTCGCGCTCCGGCCGGGGATCTACGTCCACGTCTCGCCCGACGCGACGCGTCAGGTGGTCGCGGGCGCCGAGGGCCTCTCGTACCTCGTGATCGGCGCCGCGCCGGGCGGGTACGAGCTGCGCGAGCCGTTCTAGCGACGCCGGCCGGCGAGGCGAGCGGTGGGGGAACCACAGGCCCCCACGTCACTAGGCGTACCGGAGCGCCTCCTCGGGCCTCGTCCGCGCCGCGCGGCGGACGGGCAGCGCGAGCACCACGAGCGCGATCACGACCGTGCCCGCGAGCGCGAGCCAGACGTTGACGAGCGGGAACTCGGGCACGAGGTCGACGTGCACGAACTCGTCCACGAACCACACGAGCAGGCGCATCAGCGCGTAGCCGACCGGGATCCCGGCGAGCCAGCCCGCGAGCGCGAGGACGAGCCCCTCGGTGAGGAAGATCCGCCGCACGTCGCGGGCGCGGGCGCCGACACACCGGAGGATCCCGATCTCCCGGCGGCGCTCGAGCACGCTCATCGTCAGCGCGTTCGCCAACCCCACGGTGCTGATCGCGACGACGAGGAACCCGAGGACGGCGATCGACGTCATCACCGTGCCGAACATGCGCGCGTCGTCGGCCTCGCGCACGTAGAGGATCTCGGTGCCGACCTCGTACCCGGCCGAGGAGAGCGTGTCCTCCAGCCGGGTGGTGACCCGGTCGACGAACGCGTGGTCGGACGACGTCGCCCGCACCCACAGGTCGAAGTCGCGCGCGCGGCCGCCCCCCTGCAGGGCGTGCATCGTGGCGAGCGGGACGTAGACGGCGGTGCCCTCCTCCTGCGCGTTGTCGGCGATCCCGACGACGCGGAACGCCGCGGCCCCCGCGGCCGTGTCGAGGCGCACCCGGTCGCCGACGTCCACGCCGGCGACCTGCGCGAGCGACCGCTGGACGACGACGACGCGCGCGGCAGCGTCCTCCTCGGCCTGGGAGAACCAGCGCCCGTCCGTCACGTCGTGCCCGAACATCGTCCGCTGCCGGATCGCCCAGATGACCGCGTCCTCGTCGTCGAGCACGGCATCGGTGGCGAACATCGACTCCACCGCGGCCACCCCCGGAGTGGCGCGGACGAGGGCGATCGCGCGGTCGTCGAGCCGCTGCGCACCGCGCGACACGACCTTGACGTCCTCGCCGTGCTCGTCCCACGACGCGTGGACCTTCGTGGAGGTCGCCGCCGCCAGGCCGAGGATCGCGAGCAGGTTGCCGACGGCGAGTGCGACGATCACCGCGGTCGCGAGGCCGCGCCGCTTGCGCCGCGCCGCGTTGCGCAGCCCGATCCCGACGGATCGCGGCAGGAACGTCGCGCGCCGGACGAGGCGGTCGGCGGCGTCGAGCGTCCCGGCCGCGGACCCGGTCGCCTCGAGCGCCTCGCGCAGGTCGACGCGGACGGCCCGGCGGATCGCCGGGAGCGCGGCGAGCGGCGGCGCGAGGAGCCCGACCGCCGCGCTCGCGAGCAGCACGCGGACGTCGACCCCGGGCGTCACGTCGACGGCGAAGAAGGTCTCGCCGAGGAAGTCGACGAGCACGTTCGCGAGCAGGACCCCGAGCGCCGCGCCGACGACGGTGGCGGCGGCGCCGAGGAGCAGGGCGCTCGTCAGGTAGACCCGCGCGACCTGCCGCCGCCGCGCGCCGAGCGCCTTCATCACGCCGATCTCGCGCGTCTCCTCCGCGACGAGGGTCGTCATCGTGTTCGCGATCAGGACGACCGAGGAGAGCAGCGCGAGGATCGTGACCACGGAGAAGAAGTCGATGAAGAGCGTGAAGTTCTCCTTGCCCGGCCAGTACGTCGGCGCGCGCACCTCCGGCAGGTCGGTGAACCCCGCGAAGCCGCGGACGCCCGCGAGGACGTCCCGGACGGCGGCGGCCGTCGCGCGCGCGTCGGCGCCCTCGTCGAGGCGGAAGGCGAGCGAGGTGATGCCGCGGGCCCCGGTCAGGTCGGCGATCGTCGCGGCGTCCGCGTACAGCACGACCTCGCCGTCGTCCGTCACGTCCTGGCCGCCGCCGAGGCTGTGGCCGACGCCGCTGATCGGGAGCGTCTCCTCGCCGCCGCCGGGCGTGACGATCCGGACGGTGTCGCCGGCGCCCCCTCCGAACACGCCCTGGTTCGCGTTCTGCGCCTCGGTCAGCACCTCGCCGGGCCGCGGCCGCGCTCCGTCCTGCAGCCGGACGACGTCGACGCGCTGCGCGCCGAAGTCGCGGATCCCCTCGATGTACCCGTCTGCGCGACGCTCGCCCACGTAGACGCGCGTGGCCACGGCGTACCGCGGCTCGACCGCGACGACGTGCGGCAGCCGCTCGAGCTGCTCCAGGGTCGCGTCGTCGAGCTCGAGCGGCTGCAGAGAAACGGTCAGGTTCGCCACCTGCCCCGCCGCGATCTCGTCCTGCATCGTCCGGTCGATCAGCGACGGCATCGCGTAGATCCCGACGCCTGCGACGGCGAGGGCCAGGGTGGCGATCGTGAAGGCCGCGCGCGCCTTGCGGCGTGTCAGGTCGCGGACGGACTTGCGGAGGACGGCGGTGCCCACGCCCGCCTCAGCCGTCGACGACGACGCCGTCGCGGATCGTGACGACGCGGTGCGCCTGCTGCGCCAGCTGCGGGTCGTGCGTCACGAACAGCACCGTCTTCCGCGCCTCGTTCAGGCGCCGGAACAGCAGGAACATCTCGGCAGCCGTCGCGGTGTCGAGGTTGCCCGTCGGCTCGTCGCCGACGACGAGCTTCGGGTCGGCCGCGAGCGCCCGCGCGATCGCGACGCGCTGCTGCTCCCCGCCGGACAGCTCGGCGGGAAGGTGGTCGACCTTGTCGCCGAGGCCGACGAGCTCGAGGTTGTGGCGCGCCCGCTCGAAGCGCTCGCGCCTCGACCCGCGGCGGGCGAAGTCGAGCGGCAGCACCGCGTTCTCGAGCGCGCTCAGGGTCGGCAGCAGCTGGAAGAACTGGAACACGATGCCGACGTTCGCGCCGCGCCAGACCGCGAGCTCCTCCTCGCTCAGCTCGTCGAGCCGGCGTCCGTCGACCGTCACCGTGCCGGTCGTCGGGCGGTCGATCCCCGTGACGAGGTTCAGGATCGTGGTCTTGCCGCTGCCGGACGGGCCGACGACCGCGACGAGCTCGCCCTCCGCGATCGTCAGGTCGACGCCGCGCAGCGCGCGATAGTCGACGCGGCCCATCCGGTAGACCTTCTCGACCCCGCGCAGCTCGATCAGCGGCGCGGGGACGACCGGCACGCGCGACCGCTGCTCGGCAGCGGTCGCCGTCATCGCGACGCTCGCAGTCGCTCGACCTCCCGCGCGATCTCGTCCGTCGTCGGCGGCCGGCGGAAGTACGTCCTCAGCGCGTCGAACGCGAGGATCGTCCCCCACACGAGGAACACCCAGACGATCCACGGGTCCCAGTTGCCGGGGGCGCCGTCGTCGGGCGTGAACCTGGACGGCCAGGTGTTGTCCTCGAAGTACTCGGTCAGCACCCACACGACCGTCAGCACCGGCATCGCGACGGCGAAGATCGCCGCATGGAGCTTGAAGCTCCGCACGCGCTCGAGCTGCTCGCGGGCCAGGGCGCGGAGGTCGTCGTCCAGAGCCGGCACCACCGGCTCGGCCTTCGCCCCGTTCGTCCTGGTGGCGGTCTCGGGCACCATCACCCACCACCTCCTCTCGGGCTCGGTCGAAGGGTCGTCCACCGGGCCCGGACGAGGATCGGGGAGTTCCCCGATTTCCCGCGACCTAGACTCCTCACGTGAAGATCCTGATCGCGGAGGACGAGACGCTGATCCGGCTCGACCTGCGCGACCTGCTCGAGCGGGCCGGCTTCGACGTGTGCGCCGAGGCGAAGGACGGCGAGGAGGCGGTCGCGCTCGCCGCCAGCGAACGGCCGGACCTCGCGATTCTCGACGTGAAGATGCCGCGGCTGGACGGGATCGAGGCCGCTCGCCGGATCCTCGAGGAGCGGGCGATCCCGATCGTGATGCTGACGGCCTACGGCCAGGACGAGCTCGTCTCGCGCGCCGTCGAGGCCGGCGTGTTCGGCTACCTCGTCAAGCCGTTCCGCGAGTCGGACCTGCTGCCGGCGATCAGGACCGCCCGCGCGCGCCACGAGGAGCTCGCGGCGCTCCGCGAGGAGGCGGACTCGCTCGCCGAGGCGCTCGCAGCGCGCAAGGCGATCGAGCGCGCGAAGGGGCTCCTGATGGAGAAGGAGGGCCTGTCCGAGCAGGACGCGTTCGCCCGGCTTCGAAAGGCGAGCCAGGTGTCGGGACGGCCGCTGCGCGTGATCGCGGAGGCCGTCGTCGAGACGCTTCAGGGCTGAGCGAGGAACGCCAGGAACCAGAGCAGGGCGGTCAGCGAGTAGCCGTCCGTGACCTGCCCGTCGGCGATCAGCGCGCGCACGCCGTCGAGCGGCACCCACTCCACCCGCTCGGCCTCGTCCACGTCCGGGTCGCCCTCCTCGAGGGCCGCCTCGGCGAGGAACACGTGGAAGGTCTGGTCGACGCCGCCGGGTGCAGGGTGGTACGAGAACAGCTGCCGCAGCCGGCCCGGGCGCCAGCCGGTCTCCTCGAGCGTCTCGCGCGCGGCCGCTTCGGCGGGCGTCTCGCCCTCGTCCACGCGGCCGCCGGGGATCTCCCAGCCCCACGAGTCGGTGACGAAGCGGTGGCGGCGCAGGAGCAGGACGCCGCGGGCGGGGTCGTGGACGACCGCGGCCGCCGCCTCGCGCGGGATCCGCAGCACGTGGTGCTCGAAGCGCGCGCCCGAGGGGAGCTCGACGTCGACGAGCCGGAGGCTCATCCACTCGCTCTCGTAGAGGGAGCGCTCGCCATGCACGGTCCAGCGCACGCGTGGGAGGGTACGTGCGTGGACCACGTCGAGCGGATCCGCGACCTCTTCCGCGCGTGGCTGGAGCGGGACGCGCTCACGGTGGCGCGGGTGATCGGCGACGACGTCGTCTGGCGTGTCCCGGGCCGCAGCGCGATGGCCGGCGAGTATCGCGGCCGCGCGGAGATCTTCCCCTTCCTGCGGCGCACGGCCGAGCTCACCGGCGGTACGTACCGCGCCGAGCTCGTCGACGTCTGGGGCGGCGACGAGGTGGTGGTCGGCCTCTACCGCGCGATCGGGACGCGGGACGGTCGCACGCTCGACATCCCGCAGGCGCTCGTGTTCCGCTTCGAGGACGACGAGCTCCGCGAGGTGCTCGCGGTGCCGGGCGACCCCGGTGCCTTCGACGCCTTCTGGGCGTGACGCGCGCTCAGGGCACGCGTCCGGCCGTCGTCTGCTGCGCCTCGAACAGCTGCTCCCAGCGGCTCATCAGGCGCTGCAGCTCGTCACGGGCCGCGCGGTGGGCGGCGAGGACGTCGGCGTCGGTCCAGTCCTCGGCCAGCCGCCGCTCGAGCTCGGCGACCTCGGTTTCCCGCGCGGCGATGTCGGCCTCGACGCGCTCGAGCTCTGACGGGCGCTTCCGAGCCGGGCGCGGCGCCTCCTTCGGCTTCTCCTTGCGCTGCCGCTCCGGCTTCGGCGCGGCTTCCCGCTCGGCGCGGACGCGAAGGAGGTCGGCCCAGCCGCCGTCGTAGGAGCGGACGGTCCCGTCCTCGATCGCGAGCGTGCGCTCGGCGACGGCGTCGAGCAGCGCGCGGTCGTGCGAGACGAGCAGCACCGTGCCGGGGAAGTCCTCGAGCGCCGCCTCGAGCGCCTCGCGCGACTCGAGGTCGAGGTGGTTCGTGGGCTCGTCGAGCACCAGGAAGTTCGCGCCGGAGGCCACGACGTGCGCGAGCGCGAGGCGCCGCCGCTCGCCGCCGGAGAGCACCGACACGGACTTCTCGTGCGCGTCCCAGCCGGAGAACAGGAAGCGGCCCAGGAGATGCTGCGCGTGCGGCCGCGACAGCCCGGTCGCCGCCTGCGTGCAGTCGAGCACCGACTTGGTGAGGTCGAGCTCGACCTCCTGCTGGGAGAAGTAGGCCGGGATCACGCCGTGGCCGAGCCTCGAGCGGCCGGCCTGCGGGTCCCGGCGGCCGAGCAGCGTCTCGAGCAGCGTCGTCTTGCCGCTGCCGTTCGGGCCGACGAGGGCGACGTGCTCGCCGCGCTCGATCGCGAGCGAGACGTCCTGGACGAGCGTGCGCCCGCCGACGCCGACCTCGAGCCCGACCGTCTCGACCACCGTGCGGCCGCTGCGCGGCGGGTCGAGGAAGCCGAAGCCGAGCTTGCGCGACCGGCGCGTGAGCAGCGCCGCCTCGGACGACGCCGCCCGGCGCTCCTGCTCGAGCCGCCCGATCTGCGTCAGCTTCGCCTGAGCCTGCTTCGCCTTCGTCTTCTTGTAGCGGAACCGCTGCACGAACCGGTCGAGCCGGGCGATGTCCGCGGCGACGCGCTCCGCCGTCTTCTGCGCATGCGCCGCCCGCTCCGCCTTCTCGCGCCGCCATTCGTGCCACGGGCCGGCGAAGTACGTCGAGCGCCCCGCCTCCAGCTCGACCGTCGCGCTCGTCACCGCCTCGAGGAACCAGCGGTCGTGGGCGACGAGGATCACGGCCGCGTCGAGGTCGGCGAGCTCCTGCTCCAGCCACTCGAGCGAGGCGACGTCGAGGTGGTTGGTCGGCTCGTCGAGGAGCAGGAGGTCGGGGTCGCCGCCCAGCGCCCGCGCGAGCGACGCGCGCGTCAGCTCCCCGCCCGAGAAGCTCTGCAGCGGCCGGTCGAGGTGCTCGTCCCGGAACCCGAGGCCGCGCAGCACCGCGGTCTGGCGCTCGCGCCAAGCGTAGCCGCCGGCGTGCTCGAGCCGGCCCTGCGCGTCGGCGTAGCGCCGGAGCGTCCCGGCGCCGTGGTCGCCGTCGGCCATCGCGCGCTCCAGGTGCCGCAGCTCCTCCTCGAGCGCGACGAGGTCGGAGGCGCCGGACAGGACGTACTCGCGCAGCGTCTGGGCCCGCTCGAGCGGCGGGCGCTGGTCGTGGAGCGCGACGCGGGCGCCCTTCTGGAGCGCGAGCTCGCCGCCGTGCAGCTCCGTCTCGCCTGCGAGCGCGCGGAGGAGCGTGGTCTTCCCGGCGCCGTTCGGGCCCGAGAGCGCGACGCGGTCGCGCCGCTCGACCTTGAAGGAGACGCCGTCGAACAGGACGCTCCCGGCGAGCTCCTTGCGCAGGTTGGAGGCGATCACGACGGCCACGGGATGGAAGGGTAGAGACGTGCGCGTGATCGGACTCGACGTCGGCACCTCCTCGGCCCGCGCGCTCGTCTACGACGAGGAGGGACGCCGGGTCGAGGGCGCGGGCGCGCAGGTCGGCTACACCGCGGCGCGCGGCCATTCGGGACGCCTCGGCGTGCTCGACGCGGAGGAGCTCGTGGCTCTGAGCCACGAAGTCCTCGCCGAGGCACGGCGCGAGGCCGGGGGGCCCGTCGACGCGGTCGGGAGCTCCTGCTTCTGGCACTCGCTCGTCGCGCTCGACCGGCGGGGCCGGCCGCTCACGGGGGTGCTCACCTGGCGCGACAGCCGCTCGGCTCCCGACGCCGAGGCGCTGCGGCGACGGCTCGACGCGGACCTCGTGCATGCGCGCACCGGGTGCCCGCTGCACGCGAGCTTCTGGCCGGCGAAGCTGGCCTGGCTCGCGCGCGAGGAGCCGGAGGCGTTCGCGGCCGCCGCGCGCTTCGCCTCGTTCCCCGACCTGCTCGTGGATCCCGCCCGGACGAGCGTCTCGATGGCTTCGGGAACCGGGTTGCTGGACGCGCGGACGCTGCGGTGGGACGACGAGCTCCTCGCCGCGCTCGCCGTCGACCCTGCGCGGCTCCCGGCCGTCGACGACGACCCCGCGCTCGCGATCGGCGACGGCGCCGCGTCGAACCTCGGCACCGGCACCCCCGTCACGCTCAGCATCGGCACGTCGGGCGCGCTGCGGGTGCTCGGAGCCGGGGAGCCGGTGCACGTGCCCGGGCTCTTCGTCCTCCGGGTCGACCGCGACCGCTGGGTCCAGGGTGGGTCGCTGTCCGACGGCGGCAACCTCCACGACTGGCTCGAGCGGACGCTGCGGCTGGGAGCTCGTGGCTCTGAGCCACTAAGTCGCCGTCCGCCGGACGCGCACGGTCTCACCTTCCTGGCCCTCCTCGGCGGCGAGCGCGCGCCGGGCTGGCACGCCGGCGCGCGCGGGGCGGTGGCCGGGCTGACGTTCGAGACCACGCCGGCCGACCTGCTGCAGGCGGCGCTGGAGGGTGTCGCCTTCCGGTTCGCGGAGATCGCCGACCTGCTCGGCGTGGACACGATCACGGCCACGGGGAAGGCGACCGCGAACGACGACTGGCTGCAGATCCTGGCGGACGTGCTGGAGCGGCCCGTCGTCCGCTCGCCCGTCGTCGAGGCCTCCGCGCGCGGCGCGGCGGTGCACGCGCTCGAGTCGCTCGGCGCGTCGCCCTCGCCGCCACCTCCCGGTCCGACGTTCCAGCCGAGGCCGGAACGGAGAGAGGCATATCGTTCGGCACGGGTGAGGCAACGGAGGCTCTATCGAGCGGTCACGGAGGACGGCGCGTGAACGAGAACGAGATCCAGCAGCGGTCGATCGACACGATCCGGGGGTTGTCGATGGACGCCCCGCAGACGGCGGGGGCAGGACACCCCGGTACGGCGATGGCGCTCGCGCCGCTCGGCTACCTGCTCTACACGCGCTACCTGCGCCACAACCCGGCGAACCCGCACTGGCCCGGCCGCGACCGCTTCATCCTCTCGGCCGGCCATGCCTGCATCCTCCAGTACTCGCTGCTCCACCTGACGGGCTACAACCTCTCGCTCGAGGAGCTGAAGCGGTTCCGGCAGTGGGAGTCGCTCACGCCGGGCCATCCCGAGGCGAACCACACGCCCGGCGTCGAGGTGACGACGGGGCCGCTCGGGCAGGGCTTCGCGAACGGCGTCGGCTTCGCAATCGCCGAGCGCTTCCTCGCCGAGCGCTACAACCGCCCCGGCGACGAGATCGTCGACCACCGCGTGTTCGCGATCTGCTCGGACGGCGACCTGATGGAGGGCGTCTCCAACGAGGCCGCGTCGATCGCCGGGCAGCTCGGGCTCGGGAAGCTCGTCTACTTCTACGACGACAACCGGATCACGATCGACGGCACGACGGCGATCTCGTTCGACCGCGAGGACCAGGAGGCGCGGCTCGAGGCGCAGGGCTGGCACGTGCAGCGCGTGGCGGACGTCAACGACCTCGACGCGCTGTCGTCGGCGATCGACGCCGCCGTCGCCGAGGAGGAGCGCCCCTCGCTCGTGTCGGTGCGGTCGCACATCGCCTATCCGGCCCCGCACGCGGTCGACACCGCGAAGGCGCACGGCTCGCCGCTCGGCGCCGACGAGGTGCGCGCCGCCAAGGAGGCGATGGGGCTCGATCCGGACGCGTCGTTCGCGGTCGACCCGGCGGTCTACGAGCACATGAGCCAGGTCGCGCGCGGGATCGGGCTCGAGCAGGAGTGGGCCGACCGCTTCGAGCGCTGGTCGACCGCGTTCCCGGCGCTGCGCGAGGACTGGGACCAGGTGCACACGGGCAGCCCGCGCCCCGGGTGGGAGGCCGCGCTGCCGGAGTTCCCCGCCGGGGAGGAGCTGGCGACGCGCGACGCCGGCAAGCAGGTGATGAACGCCTTCGCGCCGTTCGTCCCGACCATGGTCGGCGGCGCGGCCGATCTCGTCGAGTCGACGAAGACGGAGCTCGTCGGAGCCGGCGTCTTCGCCGCGACGCACGCGGGCCGGAACATCGCGTTCGGCATCCGTGAGCACGCGATGGGGTCGATCGTCAACGGCATCGCGCGCCACGGCGGGATGGTGAAGCCGTTCGGCTCGACGTTCCTCATCTTCAGCGACTACATGCGGCCGGCGGTGCGCCTCTCCGCGCTGATGGAGGCGGAGACGGTGTGGGTGTGGACGCACGACTCGGTCGGGCTCGGCGAGGACGGGCCGACCCACCAGCCCGTCGAGCACCACATGGCGCTTCGTGCGATTCCCGGCCTCTGGTACCTGCGGCCGGCCGACGCGAACGAGACGACCCACGCCTGGAAGGTCGCGCTCGAGCGGCGGGGCGGGCCGGTCGCGCTCGCGCTCACGCGGCAGAAGGTGCCGACGCTCGACCGGACCGAGGTCGCCGGCGCGGCGGGCGTCGAGCGCGGCGCGTACGTGCTCTGGGAGTCCGGCGAGCCCGACCTGATCCTGGTCGCGACCGGCTCCGAGGTCTGGCTCGCGCTCGAGGCGGGACGAAAGCTCTCGGCCGAGAACGGCACCAACGTCCGTGTCGTGTCGATGCCGTGCATGGAGCTCTTCCGGGCCCAGCCGCCGGAGTACCGGGACGAGGTGCTGCCGCCGGACGTGAAGGCGCGGCTGTCGCTCGAGGCGGGCGTGACCATGGGCTGGAAGGAGTGGGTCGGCGACCACGGCGGCTCGATCGGGATCGACCGCTTCGGCGCCTCCGCGCCGGGGACGGAGGTGCTCGAGCGGCTCGGCTTCACCGTCGACAACGTCGTCGCGACCTCGGCGGCCTTGCTCGAGCGCGTGGCATGACCACGACGCGACGGTGGGCCGGGAACAAGCCGTCGCCTGCGAGGCTCGGAGCCGCGTCGCCGTGAGGGTCGCCGTCGCGTTCGACCACCGCGGCGTGAAGCTCCGCGAGCGCGTCCTCGCCTCGCTGGCGGAGCTCGGCCACGAGGCGCTCGACCTCGGCACCGACACGGACGCCGTGCGGATCGACTACCCGGACAAGGCGCGGGAGGTCGGTGAGGCGATCCAGGGCGGACGCGCCGAGCGGGCGGTGCTCGTCTGCGGCTCGGGCGTCGGCGCGGCCGTGGCGGCCTGCAAGCTCGCGGGGATCCGCGCCGCGATCTGCCACGACGCCTACTCGGCCCACCAGGGCGTCGAGCACGACGACATGAACGTGCTCTGCCTCGGCTCCGGCGTGATCGGCGAGGACCTCGCCGCCGAGCTCGTGCGGGCGTTCCTCGCGGCGGAGTTCGACGGCGGCGAGCGCTACGTCGCCAGACTGAAGCAGGTCGAACAGATGGAGAAGGAGATGAGCAATGGCTAAGTCGAAGCTGCAGCAGCTGTCCGAGCAGGGCCAGTCGGTGTGGGTGGACTCGATCTCCCGCACCTGGCTGCGCGACGGGACGCTCGACAAACTGATCCGGGAGGACGCCGTGGTTGGCGTCACCTCGAATCCGACGATCTTCCAGAAGGCGCTCGCCGAGGGCGACCTCTACGACGACCAGCTCGCCGAGGTGGCGCGGGAGGAGAGCGATCCGGCCGAGCTCTTCTTCCACCTCGCCGTCACGGACGTCCAGGAGGCGCTGGACGTGCTGCGCCCGAGCTACGACGAGGGACAGGGCAAGGACGGCTACGTCTCGCTCGAGGTCGATCCGACGCTCGCGTACGACGCCGAGGCGACCTACCGGCAGGCGATCCGCTTCCACGAGTGGGTCGACCGGCCGAACCTGTTCGTGAAGATCCCGGCGACGAAGCCCGGCCTGCGCGCGATCGAGGACTGCATCGCCGCCGGCCGCTCGATCAACGTCACGCTGATCTTCTCGCTCGAGCGCCACGCGGAGGTCGCCGAGGCGTACATCCGCGGGCTCGAGCGGCTCGTCGCCGGGGGCGGCGACCCGACCAGGGTCGCGTCCGTGGCCAGCTTCTTCGTCTCGCGCGTCGACACCGAGGCGGACAGGCGCCTCGAGGCGATCGGCACCGGCGAGGCGCTCGCCCTCAGGGGCAAGCTCGCGGTCGCGAACGCGAAGCTCGCCTACGAGCACTACCAGCGGACGTTCGCCGGCGAGCGCTGGGAGTTCCTCGTCTCGAAGGGGGCGACGCCGCAACGGCCGCTGTGGGCCTCGACCTCGACGAAGAACCCCGACTACCCGGACACGCTCTACGTGGACGAGCTGATCGGCCCCGAGACGGTCAACACGATGCCGCTCGAGACGATCGAGGCCTTCCAGGACCACGGCACGGTGGCCGACTCGCTCGTGCGGGACGTCGACGCCGCGCGGGCGCTGCTGGACGACCTCGCCCGGGTCGGCGTCGACTACGAGTCCGTGACCGACACGCTCGAGGCCGAGGGCGTGCAGAAGTTCGCGGACTCGTTCCAGGAGCTGCTGGAGGGGATCAAGGCGAAGGTGTCGCAGCTGCAGCCCGCATGACCGGCGCGGAGCTCGTCGAGCGGATCTGGGCACGCGACGCAGGCGTCTGGACCGGCGCCGACGAGGCGGCCTGGCTCGGGTGGCTCGACGAGCCCGCACGGATGCTGCGCGGCCAGCACGAGCTGCTCGAGCTCGTCTCGTCGGCCGGGACGCCGGAGGAGGTCGTCCTGCTCGGGATGGGGGGCTCGAGCCTCGCGCCCGAGGTGCTGCGGCGCAGCTTCGGGATCGACCGGTTCCACGTGCTCGACACGACGCACCCGGCCGCCGTTTCGGCGCTGGCCGACCGGCTCGAGCTCGACCGCACGCTGTTCGTCGTCTCGTCGAAGTCCGGCGGCACCGTCGAGACGCGCTCGCATGCGGACTTCTTCGCCGCCCTCGGCGGGCGCTTCATCGCCGTCACCGACCCCGGCTCGGACCTCGAGCGGTGGGCGCGCGACCGGGGGGAGCCGGTCGTCCACGGCGAGCCGACGATCGGCGGCCGCTACTCGGCGCTCTCGCCGTTCGGCCTCGTGCCCGCGGCGCTGATGGGGCTGGACGTGCGGCGCCTGCTCGAGCGCGCCGAGGAGATGCGGGCGGCCTGCCGGCTGCCCGATGCGAACCCCGGGCTCGAGCTGGGGCTCGAGCTGGGGCGGCGCTGGGAGGAGGGCCGTGACAAGGTCGTGCTCGAGGCTCCCGGCGGCTTCGCGCTCTGGTGCGAGCAGCTGCTCGCCGAGTCGACGGGCAAGCAGGGCAAGGGCCTCGTGCCGATCGTCGAGCCCTACGACGGGCCGGACGCGCAGCACCCGGAGGCACGGCTGGAGAACCCGTACGAGCTCGGGCAGGAGTTCTTCCGCTGGGAGTTCGCCACCGCCGTCGCCGGCCACCTCCTGGGGATCGACCCGTTCGACCAGCCGGACGTGCAGGCGGCGAAGGACCAGACGAACGCGGTGCTCGCGACCGGCGAGGAGCCGTCGCTCGAGCCCGAGGGCGACGTCGAGGCGCTGCTCGCGGGGGCGCGCGACGGCGACTACGTGTTCGTGCAGGCGTTCGTCGACCCGGCGCGCGAAGCGGCCCTGGCCCCGCTGCTCGAGCGCCTCCGGGCGACGGGACGGCCCGTCTCGTGGGGCCTCGGACCGCGCTACCTGCACTCCACCGGGCAGCTGCACAAGGGCGGCCCGAGCTCGGGCATCTTCGTCCAGGTCGTCGACGAGCTCGGCGACGAGCTACCGATCCCCGGCCGGGACTTCGGCTTCCGGCGGCTGTTCGCCGCGCAGGCGGCCGGCGACTTCCAGGCGCTGCGCGAGCGTGGGCGCCGCATCGCCCGGCTGAGACTGGAGGACGCATGAGACGGGAGGACAGATGAAGCTCGGGATGATCGGTCTCGGCCGCATGGGCTCCGGGATGACGGAGCGGCTCGAGCGGGACGGCCACGAGGTGATGACGTACGACCCGGCCAAGGACTCGACGGCGTCCTCGCTCGCGGAGCTGGCGGAGCAGCTCGAGGCGCCTCGGGTCTTCTGGCTGATGGTGCCGGCCGGCGAGATCACGGAGCAGTCGTTCCGGGAGGCGCTGTCCGTGCTCGACGCTGGCGACACGATCGTCGACGGCGGCAACTCGTACTTCAAGGACTCGGTTCGCCGGCACGAAGCCGCGGCGGAGCAGGGCGTGCGGTTCGTCGACGTCGGCGTGTCGGGCGGCATCTGGGGGCTCGAGGTCGGGTTCTGCCTGATGGCCGGCGGCGAGGACGACGCGGTGCGCCCGCTCGAGCCGATCCTCCGGTCGCTCGCACCCGAGGGCGGGTACGCGCACGTCGGCGCGCCCGGCTCGGGCCACTTCGTGAAGATGGTCCACAACGGGATCGAGTACGGGCTGATGCAGGCCTACGCCGAGGGCTTCGAGCTGATGCAGCAGTGCGCCTACGAGCTCGACCTCGCCGAGATCGCCGGGATCTGGCGCTACGGCTCGGTCGTCCGCTCGTGGCTGCTGGACCTCCTCCACCAGGCGTTCGAGCAGGGCGGCGGCGACCTCGCCGAGATCGCGCCGTACGTCGAGGACTCCGGCGAGGGCCGCTGGACGATGAACGAGGCGATCGCGAACGCGGTGCCGATGCCGGTGCTCGCGGCGTCGCTCTTCGCCCGCTTCTCGTCGCGCCGGGAGATCGACTTCTCCGCGAAGGTCGCGGCGGCGCTGCGCAACCAGTTCGGCGGGCACGCCGTCCGCGCCGTCGAGCAGGCGAAGGCCGGGCCGGACCCGCGGTGACGCACGCCGCGGCAGAGAACCCGCTGCTCGAGGGGCTGCGCCTCGGCCGGACGCCCGAGCCGTGCGTGATCGTCATCTTCGGCGCGTCGGGCGACCTCACGCACCGCAAGCTCTTCCCTGCGCTCTACTCGCTCGCCTACCGGCGGCTGCTCCCCGACCAGCTCGGGATCATCGGCATCGCGCGGACGGAGCAGTCGACGGAGGCGTTCTGCGCGACGATGCGCGACGCCGTCAAGGATCACGGGCGCGACCCGTTCCGCGACGACGTCTGGCAGACGCTGGAGGACGGCATCCGCTACCTCGCCACCGACTTCGCCAGCGAGGCCGGCCTCGACGAGCTGATGGGCGTCGCGGCCGAGCTGGACGAGCAGCGGGGCACGCGGGGCAACCGCCTGTACTACCTTGCCGTTCCGCCGCAGGCGTTCACGGAGATCGTCGAGCAGCTCGGGGAGCGGAAGGACCGGAACGGCGACGGCTGGGCCCGGCTGATCGTGGAGAAGCCGTTCGGCCGCGACCTCGCCTCGGCGCAGGAGCTCGACGAGCGCCTCCATCGCTTCTTCGACGAGCGCGAGATCTTCCGGATCGACCACTACCTGGGCAAGGAGACCGTCCAGAACATGCTGGCGCTGCGCTTCGCGAACGGCATCTTCGAGCCGATCTGGAACCGCCAGTTCATCGACCACGTCGAGATCACCGTGGCCGAGTCGATCGGGATCGAGGGGAGGGCCGCGTTCTACGAGCATGCCGGCGCGATCCGCGACATCTTCCAGAACCACCTGCTCCAGCTCCTCGCCGTGACGGCGATGGAGCCGCCGGTCGACTTCGACGCCGAGTCGGTGCGAAACGAGAAGGTGAAGGTGCTCCGCGCGCTCCACACCCCGGGGCCGAAGAACGTCGTCCGCGGCCAGTACGGACGCGGCTTCATCGAGGGCGAGGAGGTGCCGGCCTACCGCGAGGAGCCGGGCGTCGACGCCGAGTCGATGACGGAGACGTTCGTCGCCGCGAAGCTCTACGTCGACAACTGGCGCTGGGCCGACACGCCCTTCTACGTCCGCGCCGGCAAGCGCCTGCCGCGGCGCGAGACGACCGTGGCGATCCAGTTCCACCCGGCGCCGCACCCCCCGTTCGCGGAGCTCGCGGGCGAGGGGATGCAGCCGAACCGGCTCCTCGTCCACGTGCAGCCGAACGAGGGCGTCGCGCTCGAGATCGGCGCGAAGGTGCCGGGCCAGGGGATGTCGATCCGCACCGTCCACATGGACTTCCTCTACGGCGGCTCGTTCAGGACGGCGCTGCCGGAGGCGTACGAGCGGCTGATCCTCGACGCGCTGCTCGGCGACGCCACCCTGTTCACGCGCACGGACGAGGTCACGGAGCAGTGGAAGCTCGTCGACGCGATCGTGGCGGCGTGGAAGCGCGACCGGCCCGCGTTCCCGAACTACGCCGCCGGCACGTGGGGCCCGGCGGCGGCGCACGAGCTCCTGCGCCGCGACTCGCGGGAATGGCGTCGGCGGTGAGCGTGCAGGCCCCCACGACGGCCGGCGAGTGGACCGGCGAGAACGTCTCCGTCGCCGAGATCGAGCGGCAGTTCGCCGAGCTCCGCCAGCAGTCGGCGAGAGCCGGAGTCCCCGAGCTGCGGACGAGCGTCAGCTCGCACGTCGCGTGGGTGCCGCCGGAGTGGGCGCAGAAGGCGGTCGAGGCCCTCGCGGGGCTGGAGGAGCGGCATCCGTCCCGGACGATCCTGCTGTTCCCGGAGGAGCGGTCGGGGCGCGACGCGATCGACGCCGAGGTGTCGCTGCGATGCTTCACGATGCCGGGGCTCGAGCACCACGTCTGCTCGGAGGTGGCGATGCTGCGCCTCCGGGGGCGCCGAGCCGCCGCGCCCGCGAGCATCGTCGCGCCGCTGCTGATCCCCGACCTCCCCGCGTTCCTCCGCTGGCGCGGGGTGCCGCCCTTCGGGCGCGAGCCGTTCGCGCAGATGCTCGACGTCGTCGACCGGCTGATCGTCGACTCGACGGAGTGGGAGGCACTGCCTGCGCCCTACGCGCAGCTCGCGGAGAGCTTCGACCGCGTCGCCGTCTCGGACATCGCCTGGGCGCGCACGAGCCGCTGGCGGCGGCAGCTCGCGACCCTGTGGCCGGGGATCGCGTCGGTCCGGCGGATCCACGTGACCGCGACGCCCGCGCAGGCACACCTGCTCGCCGGCTGGCTGCGCTCGCGGCTGGGCCGACCGGAGCTCGAGCTCGAGATCACGGAGGCCGACACCCTGGAGGGCGTCGACGTCGACGGCGTCCCGGCGCCCTTCCCGCCGGGCGATCCGCCCGCGCCGAGCGACCTGCTCTCGGACGAGCTCGACCAGTTCGGGCGGGACCCGATCTACGAGGCGGCGGTCCGGGCCGCCCCGGGCTCCTAGCCCGAGCGGGCGTGGAGGCCTAGCGCTCGCCGACGACGCGGAAGGTCGGCCGCGCGATCCGGATGCGCACCGGATCCGACCACGACATCGGCTGCGCGCCCGTCGGCGCCGAGTAGTTGATCCCGCGGACGCGGTAGTACCAGGTGCCCGGGCGGAGCGGCAGCGTCACGGCGGTGGACGCGGTGACCACCGGGGCGGCCGCGGCACGGAACGGGTAGCGCGTGCGGCTCCACTGCACCTCGTACGCGCTCGCGCCCAGCGCGGGCGCCCACGCGACGAGCGGCGCGCCGTAGAACGACGACGACCGCGACACGGCCGAGACGAGGCGTCCCTTCGGCGAGAGGCCGGACGCGTACGGGGCGGACGCCGCGGTGACGACGGGCTCGCTCGTCTTGCCGAAGGAGAGGACGCGGCCGGCGGCGCAGGCCTCCTGCGCCAGCTCCAGGTCGCGGTACTCGACGGAGGCGCCGGCGCGGACGACGGCCTCGCCGGGCCCGTGCGCGAAGGCGAGCGGTGCCGAGAGCTGGATCGTGCTGCCGGACACGGCGACGACCGTGGCGCGGTCCTGACTCGGCGACACGCCGATCGTGACCTGGTCGCCGGCGGCGAGTCCGGAGCCCGACACCGCGACCGCGGTCGCGCCGACCGCGGCTCCGCCGGAGAGCGTCAGCGAAAGCGCGTCCGGCGACACCGGTACGACCGGCACGGCCGTCCACCAGTAGCGGCCGCGCGGCCAGTCGGTGTCCCAGAGGTCGACGGGGGCGCCGACGTTCTGCGGCGTCGTGAACGTCCCGGCCGGCGTCGTCCCCGTGGTCGGGTCGGCGCTCTTGGCGTTCGGCGAGTACGGCGCGGCGCTCGCCTGCTGCTCGGTCGTCTCGACGCGCTCGAGGTCGTAGGTGGTCGTGACCGGCTCCTTGCCGTCGCGCAGGAACGTGCGCCGCGCCGCGGCGATCGTCGAGTCCGTCGTCGGGAGCGCCAGCGGGCCGAACGGCCTCGGCGCGTACGCGGGCCCGCCGACCACGGCGCCGCGGAAGACCGCGTTCACGCAGTCGCGGTCGGTGAAGACGTAGACGCGGTACAGCTCGGCGGTCTGGCCGTAGACGGACCGGTTGCCGGAGAAGAGGAAGGCGGGCATGAGCTGGTGCGCCGCCGTCGCCCGCGGGCCCGAGACGGCGTCCGAGACGGTGCCGCCGAGCGCCATCGGCCCCGAGGCGAAGGCCGGGTTCTGCGTCGTGTAGACGGGGCTCCACGGGCCGTAGCTCACGGCGGGAAGCCCGTTCGCGCGCTCGCCGTAGAGGCGACGGACCGCGCGCACGCGCCACTTCACCTGGCCGGCGTAGGTCGCGCTCTGGTGGAACGTGTACCACTCGCGCTCGTCGGCGACGTTCGTGTACACGGTGAACTGCTTGCTCGTCCCGTCGGGGAACAGGTACCAGACCGTGTAGCCGGTCGCGCCCTCGACGGGCGTCCAGCGGAGCAGCCCGGGGAAGCTCTCGAGCGGCACGGGCAGCGAGGGCCAGCGCATCGTGAAGCCGTACGGCCGGCTCCACGGGGTGACCGCCTTCGCGCGGACGGCGCGGACCCGCGCGTACAGCGAGTACGGGCTGCCGGTGATCCACGGGAGCGAGATCGGGACGGCGGCGGCCGGGGAGGTGAGCGCCTCGTCCGAGTAGACGATCCCGCTGTCGCGGAAGAGGCTCGAGGTCGAGAGCTGGAACTCGTACCGACGCGCACCGGCGACGGGGTTCCAGGCGAACGAGGGAGTGCGCGCGAACGTGTCGCGGCGGGGCTCGTCGGCGCGGAGGAGGAAGCCGTGCAGGCCGGTCGGCCCGCCGTTGCCGGCGGCGCGGGCAGGCGCCGCGGGCGCGGCGACGAGCAGCGCGGCGAGGCACGCGAGTGCGAGGCGGAGGGCGCGCATCCACGAGGTGGATCGGCAGCGCCGGGGTGCCCGCTGTCCCTCGAACGAGGGAGGGTCAGACCCGGGCCGCGGGCGCGAGCGCCGTCTCCAGCAGGCGGCCGGCGGCGAGCACGAGCGCGTCGTCGCGGCCGACGAGCTGTACCGAGGCCGGCAGCCCGTCTTCCGCGGCCCCGCACGGCAGCGCGAGCGCGGGCAGGCCTGTGGCGTTGAACGGGTACGTGTTCTCGATCAGCCGCTCGCGGACGTCGAGGTCGCCGGTGCCGCCGGCCCCGAGGGGCGGCGCGACGATCGGCAGCGTGGGCGTCACCACGAGCTCGACGCCGGCGAGCGCGTCGGCGATGCGCTCCCGGTAGCGCTCGCGCTCGCGCTCGGCCGCGTCGGCCTCGGCGTCGGACACCGCCAGACATCGCTCGACCTTCACGCGCACGTCCTCGCCGTACAGGTCGGAGGCGTCCGCGAACAACTCGCGGTGGACGTCGGCGACCTCGCGCATGAACGCGGCGTACGTCCGGTCGGCACGCGGGAGCTCCAGCGTCGCGCGGCGCGGGAATCGTGCCGCGGCCGCCTCCACCCGCGCCCGCACGAGCGGGTCGGCAGGCTCGAGCCACGCCACGCCGACCCGCACCTCCTCGAGCGACCCGAGCGTCCGCGGCTCCCATCCCGGCGCGAGCGCCGCGAGCATGGCCTCGCAGCGGGCGACGTCGCGGGCCATCGGCCCCGCGTGGTCGAACGACGAGGCGAGCGGGAAGCAGCCGTCGAGCGGGACGAGCCCGTACGAGGGCTTGAAGCCGACGACGCCGCAGCAGGCGGCCGGGATCCGGATCGAGCCGCCGGAATCGGTGCCGATCGCCGCGTCGGCGAGGCCGGCCGCGAGCGCCGCCGCCGAGCCGCCGCTCGACCCGCCCGCGACCCGTCCCGGCGCCCGGGGGTTCGGGACGGCGCCGAAGTGGGGGTTCTCGGAGGTCGTCCCGTACGCGAACTCGTGGAGGTTCGTCTTCCCGACGACGGCGTAGCCTGCGGCCACGAGCCGCGCCACCGCCTCGGCCGTCGCGTCGGGGACGTGGGCGGCGAAGATCGCCGACCCGTACGTCGTCACGAGTCCGGCCGTGTCGAACAGGTCCTTCACGGCGAGCGGGATCCCCGCGCCGACCTCCTCGGGCCGCGCGAGGAAGATGCCCTCCACGCTAGTCCGCGACGGCGAGGTAGATCAGGGCGACGACGACCGTGCCCGCGAACAGGAGCCAGAACAGCGCGAACAGCGTCCAGCCCCACACGAGGTTCCGCTGCGCGAGCTCCGGGTTCGTCGTCGGGTCGTTGGGCAGGTGGTCGCTCACAGGACGACCGGGTCGATCGCGGCAGCGGCGAACAGCAGCGCGAGGTACGCGAGCGAGTAGTGGAACAGCAGCGCCGCGCGCCGGCGCGAGAGGTCGCGCCGCAGGTCCCACGCGAGCCACAGGAACGCGCCGCCGAGCACGGCCGCGGCCACGCCGTAGAGGAGGCCGAGCCACGGCGTCACCGCGAGCGTGAACGCCACCATCACCACGGAGTAGAGGAGGATCTGTCGCGCCGTCTCGCGGTCGCCGCGGACGACCGGGAGCATCGGCACGCGCGCCGCCGCGTAGTTGTCCTTGATCAGCAGCGCGAGCGCCCAGAAGTGCGGCGGCGTCCAGAGGAAGACGACGAGGAAGAGCCAGAGCGCCGGCAGCGCCAGCGAGCCGGTCGCGGCCGCGTAGCCCACGAGCGGCGGCACCGCGCCCGCGGCGCCGCCGATGACGATGTTCTGCGCGGTCGATCGCTTCAGCCAGCGCGTGTAGACGAGCACGTAGAAGAGGTTCCCCACGAGCGCGAGCACGGCGGTGAGGACGTTCGCGAGGGACGCGAGCAGGACGAACGACGCCGCCGACAGCGCGAGCCCGAACTCGAGCGCGCGTGCGGGCGGGACGCGGCCGGCCGCGACCGGGCGGCGCTCGGTGCGCTTGCCCATGAGCCGGTCGATGTCGGCGTCGAGGAGGTGGTTGAGCGCGCTCGCCCCGCCGCACGCGAGCGCGAGCCCGAGCAGCATCACCGCGAGGTCGCCGAGCGGCGGCACGCCCTCCGCGCCGACGAACATGCCGCCGGCGCCGGTCACGAGCAGCAGCGACATGATCCGCGGCTTCGTCAGCGTCACGTAGTCGCGCCACGGCCCGCCGCTCACCGGCGCGCCGCGGAACGCGAGCGCGGCCGCGACGACGGACGCGGCGAAGGCGACGGCGGCGAGCGCGACGTGCGCGGGGCCGAGCCACCACGTCAGGCTCGCGCCCGCGAACGCGGCCGCGGCGACCCAGGCCGCGAGGCGCAGCCGCGGGTAGGCCTGCCACGCCGCGACGGCGAGCGCCGCGAGCGGCGGCATCGCGATCGCCACGAGCGCGCGGTGGGTGAGGCCGAGCGGGCCGCTGACGACGGCGACGGCGGTCGCGGCGGCCGCGCCGACCGCGCACAGGCGCAGCCACGGGCCCGGCGCGGCGGGGCGGAGGCGCTCGCTCACGTCTGCTCCGCGAGGCGTCGCCGGAGGTCCCGCAGCGGGCGCGCGCTCGTCACGTACGGGACGCGGTCGAAGTTCCACGACGGCGGCGGCGAGGTCGTGTACCACTCGAGCGTGTCGGCGAGCCACGGGTCGTTGCCGACGCGCCGCCCGCGACGCCGGGTCACGAGGATGTTGACGAAGAAGAGCAGGATCCCGAGCCCCATCACGTACGAGCCGATCGACGAGATCATGTTGTACGTGTTCATCAGCGTCGTGTCCTCGTAGGTGTAGACCCTCCGCGGCATCCCCGCCAGCCCGAGCATGTGCTGCGGGCCGAAGGTGAGGTTGAAGCCGATGAACACGAGCGCGAACTCGATGCGGCCGAGGAGCGGGTCGAGCATCCGGCCCGCGAGCTTGGGCCACCAGTAGTGGAACGCGCCGAGCATCGCCAGGATCGCGCCGCCGAAGAGGACGTAGTGCAGGTGTGCGACGACGAAGTACGAGTCGTGCGCCTGCCAGTCGAACGGGAACGCGGCGACGAAGATCCCCGAGATGCCGCCGAGCGTGAACACGAACAGGAACCCGATCGCGTACAGGAGCGGGACGTCGAAGATGAGGTTCCCGCGCCACAGCGTCGCGACCCAGTTGAAGATCTTGATCCCCGTCGGCACGCCGATCAGCACGGAAGCGACGAGGAACCAGCCGTTGAGGTAGTCGGGCAGCCCGACGGTGAACATGTGGTGCGCCCACACGAGCATCGAGAGGAACCCGATCGCGACCGTCGAGAACGCGACCGCCTTGTAGCCGAAGATCGGCTTGCGGGCGAAGACCGGCAGCACCTCCGAGATCACGCCGAACGCCGGCAGGATCATGATGTAGACCTCGGGGTGGCCGAAGAACCAGAAGGCGTGCTGGTAGAGGACGGGCGCGCCGCCCTCGTTCGCGAGGAAGAAGTGCGTTCCGGCCTGGCGGTCGAGCAGCAGCAGCGTCAGCCCGGCTGACAGCACCGGCAGGACGGCGACGAGGAGCCACGCGTACACGTAGACCGTCCAGACGAACAGGGGCATCCGCATCCAGGTCATCCCCGGCGCCCGCATGTTCTGGATCGTGACGATGAAGTTGATCGCGCCGAGGAGCGACGCCGCCGAGAGGATGTGGATGCCGAGGATCCAGTAGTCCTGGCCGTTCCCCTCGCTCTGGATCGACAGCGGCGGGTACCCGTACCAGCCCGAGCGCGACGCGCCCTGCGCGGCGAAGAAGCTCAGCATCAGGACGATCCCGCCGAACAGGAACAGCCAGTACGAGAGCGCGTTCAGGCGCGGGAAGGCCATGTCGCGCGCGCCGATCATCAGCGGCACGAGGAAGTTCGCGAACCCGGCCCAGACCGGCACGACGACGAGGAACACCATCGTCGTCCCGTGCATCGTGAAGAGCTGGTTGTAGCTGTCGCGGACGACGAAGTCGTTGTCCGGGACGATCAGCTGCGTGCGGATCAGCAGCGCCATGATCCCGCCCGCGACGAAGAAGACGAGCGACGAGGCGAGGTAGAGGATGCCGATGCGCTTGTGGTCGACCGTCGTCAGCCACGAGGTGACGCGGCCGCGCATCCAATCGGGCCGGTACCGCTCGACCTCAGCCCTGGCCGCCACCGCCGCCTCCTCCCGCGAGCGCCTTCGTGAACTCGACGAGCGAGTCCACCTCCTCGTCCGTCCACCCCTGCCCGACCGCCGGCATCTTCCGCCGGCCGTTGCGCACGATCTGGGCGAGCGCCTCGCGGTCCGCGAGCAGCGGGTTGCCCTCGAGCTTCGGGCCGATCTTCCCCGCGACCGACGGGCCGTGGCACTTCGCGCAGACCGACGTCCACATCGAGCCGCCGAGCTCCGCGCTCGCAGCGGTCTGCCGCTGCTCCTGGTCGGACAGCCACCGGTCGAACGCCGCCGCCGGCAGGACTTCGACGCTGCCGCGCATGGTCGCGTGCTGAAGCCCGCAGAACTCGGCGCAGATCACGTCGAACGTCCCCGTCTTCGTCGGGACGACCCTGAACTCGGTCTCCGTCCCGGGGATCGCGTCGCGCTTGCCCGCGAGGTTCGGCACCCAGAAGCTGTGGATCACGTCCCCGTCCGGCGCGCTCACCGCGAAGGTGACCTCGCGGTCGAGCGGCAGGCGGACGGTGTCGAAGGCGACGACGCCGTTCGGGTAGACGTAGCGCCAGTAGAACTGGCGGCCCTCGACCTTGACCGTGAAGCCGTCGCCGGCCGCCTGGCCGGGGTCGACGATCCCGGGAAGCTTGTAGAACACGAACGCGATCACGATCGTGACGAGGCCGACGGCCCCGAGCGTCCAGCCGATCTCGAGCGAGGAGTTGCCGCGAATCTGCGGGCCCTCGACCTCGCGTCCGCGGCCGCGCGAGCGGAAGCGGAACAGGAAGATCGTGAGGGGGATCGCGACGACGGCGAAGACGAAGCTGCCGATGGCGACGAGGAGCCAGTAGACGTCGCGGATGTCGCCCGCGCCGGGGGAGGCGGGGTCCCGCGGCGCGAAGCCGCCGTTCGAGTCGGCGAGCGCGCTCCCGGCGGCGAGCAGTGCGCCGGCGGCGGCGAGGAGGACGGCGGTCGGGATCCGGCGCACGTGCGGGTGGCATTCTATGACCGTGTCCGAAGCTCCCGCTTCGCTTGGGTCGTCACAAGCCGTGCCGAGCCGCGTCCGCCTCCCCGACCACGTGTCGGAAGCGCTCGAGGTGTACGTGAACGGCGTCCGGCAGGAGTCCGGGAGCGACTACCGGGTCGAGGGCCGTGACCTCGTGTTCGAGCGCCCGCTCGCCGACGAGGGCCGCCTCGGCTTCTGGCGGTGGCTGAGCATCTTCCTCGGGATCGCAGGCACCTACCGCAAGCACGAGACCGTGGACGTCGTCTACGAGGCCGGGGGCCGTCGACTCGTCGCCACCCAGCTGCCCTTCCGGTGACGTCGAGCATCCGCCTCGGCCGCATCGCCGGCATCGAGATCGGCGTCAACTGGAGCTGGCTCGTCGTCTTCGCGCTGATCGTCTGGTCGATCGCCCTCGACCTGTCCGACCGCTACGCCTCGCTCTCGGACGCCGGCGCGTTCGTCGCCGCGATCGTGGCCGCGGCGCTGTTCTTCGGCTCCCTGCTCGCGCACGAGCTCGGGCACGCCGTGGTCGCCCGGCGCGAGGGGATGGAGATCGACGGGATCACGCTGTGGCTGTTCGGCGGCGTGGCGAAGTTCAAGGGGATGTTCCCGAGCGCCGGCGCCGAGTTCCGGATCGCGATCGCCGGCCCGATCGTGTCGCTCCTGATCGGCCTCGTCTGCGTCGGCCTCGCCTGGCTGCTCCAGCTCACGGACGTGGCCGACGGGATCCTCGGCTGGCTCGGCGTCACGAACCTGATCCTGCTCGCGTTCAACATGCTGCCGGCGCTGCCGCTCGACGGCGGGCGGGTGCTCCGGTCGGCGCTGTGGGCCGCGCGCGACGACTTCCGCTGGGCGACGAGGCTCGCCGCGACCGTCGGCCGCGGCTTCGGCTTCGTGTTCATCGGGCTCGGCGTCGTCGCGCTCATCAGCTGGGGAGCCGTGGGCGGTGCCTGGCTCGCGTTCATCGGCTGGTTCCTGCTCACGGCGGCGAGCCAGGAGGCCCGGTACGTGCTGGTGCGCGACGCGCTCGGCGGGCTGCGCGTCGACGACCTGATGGTGCATCACCCCGCCTCGGTCTCCCCCGACCTGACGCTCGGGCAGTTCATGGACGAGATCGTGTGGAACCGTCGCTACACGACCTACCCGGTCGTCGACGGCGACGGGCACCCGCTCGGGCTGCTGCCGTTCCGGCGCGTCGCGCAGGTGCCGCGGGGCGAGTGGGACACGCGGACCGTGCGGCAGTGCATGGTCGCCCTCGACGACGTGCCGACCCTCCGCCCCGAGCAGGAGCTGACGGACGCGCTCCCGGAGCTCGGTGACGGCGTCGGCCGGGCGCTCGTCCTCGACCGGGACGGCCGGCTCGCCGGGATCCTCTCGGTCACCGACGTGATGCGGGCGCTCGAGGCGGGCGGCCCGCGCCGGCCCGCGGCCCGCGCCGGCTAGGGCCGCGCCGCGAGGCGTACCGAGACGGTACGGCGCTCGCCGTCGCGCACGATCGTGACGTCGACCGCCTCGCCGGGCTCGTGCCTGCGCAGCGCGGCGAAGAGGTTCTCGACCGTCTCGATCGTGTCGCCGCCGAGCACCACCACGACGTCGCCCGGCTGGAGCCCCGCGCGGGCGGCCGGGGTGCCGGCGGTGACCTCGCGGACGAGGACGCCCGTCTCCACGCCGAGGCCGAACGACTGGTCGAGGTCGGCCGTCACCTGCTCGGGGAGGAT
This sequence comes from Gaiellaceae bacterium, assembly GCA_035456465.1. GTDB lineage: Bacteria > Actinomycetota > Thermoleophilia > Gaiellales > Gaiellaceae > DATHTC01. The sequence continues at coordinate 73,311 of DATIDD010000001.1, forward strand.
CCCGATGTAGGCGTGGCGCACCTCGCCGCGGTCGATCAGCTGCTTCGCCACGCTGCTCACGGTCTGCGACGGGATCGCGAACCCGATCGAGACCGCGCGTTCCTCGGGCGGGATGTAGGCGACGTTGATCCCGATCACCTCTGCGTGCTCGTCGACGAGCGCGCCGCCGGAGTTGCCGGGCGAGATCGCCGCGTCGGTCTGGATCAGGTCGACGAGCGCGGGCGTCTGGCCGCCCGACGGGATCTCGCGGTGGAGCCCGGACACGATCCCGGCGGAGACGGTGTTCTCGAACCCGAGCGGGGCCCCGATCGCGACCGCGAGCGCGCCGACCTCCGGCAGCGCGTCCGCGAAGCGTGCCGCCGGGAGCCCGTTCCGGTCGACGCGGATCACGGCGAGGTCGGTGACGGGGTCCGTCGCCACCAGCGTCGCGTCGAGCCGCTCGCCGGTCGCGAGCGCGACCCGGATCTCGGTCGCGCCCGAGACGACGTGGTCGTTCGTGACGACGTCCCCGCCGGCGTCCCAGATCACGCCGCTGCCGTTGCCGCTCCCCTCGGGCCCGGAGACGAGGACGGTCACGACGGAGTGCGCGACGGCGTCGACGATCTCGGGGATCCGCCCGAAGACCTCGTCGCCGGTCGACGGGGATCGCGACGCGGTCGTGGTGACCGTGACCGTCCGGGGTGCGACCGTGGCGGCGCTCTCGTCGTCGCCGCCCGCGCTGCACCCGCCGGCGACGAGCGCCAGCGCGGCGAGGAGCGGGAGCCCGAGGCGCATCGCGGTCACCGTAGCCGCTCGCCCTCGCTTCCGAGCACCTCGCCGGCCGCGCGAATCGCTACCGCCCGGCAGCCGCGGTCGAGGCTCGCAGCCGCGCAGCGAGCTCGTCCGTGAGCTGGCCCGGCTCGAGCCGCCAGCGCCAGTTGCCCCGCTCCCGCCCGGGCACGTTCATCCGCGCCTCGCTGCCGAGGCCGAGCAGGTCCTGCGCAGGCACGATCGCCAGGCGGCAGACGGACGCGAGCGCCAGCTCGACGAGGCTCCACGCGGGATCGCGGGCGTCCAGTCCGGAGCGTGCGCGTACGTCCGGCGCGAGCGAGTCCCACCAGCCGCGCGTGGTGTCGTTGTCGTGCGTGCCCGTGTAGACGACGCCGTTCTCGCGGTGCGCGCCCGGCCGGTGGGGGTTGCCGGGGCCGCCCTCGAAGCCGAACTGGAGCACGTGCATCCCCGGCAGGCCGAGCTCGTCCCGCAGGCGCTCCACCGGCTCGGTGATCACGCCGAGATCCTCCGCGATCAGCGGCAGCGCACCGAGCGCGGCCCCGACCGCGTCGAAGAGCTCGCGCCCCGGCCCCGGGCGCCACGTCCCCGTCCTGGCGGTCGGCGCCTCGGCGGGGACGGCCCAGTACGCGACGAACCCGCGGAAGTGGTCGACGCGCGTCAGGTCGACGAGCTCGAACATGCGGCGGAAGCGCTCGATCCACCAGCGGTAGCCGGTGGCGCGCAGGATCGACCAGTCGTAGACGGGGTTGCCCCAGCGCTGGCCTTCGTCGGTGAAGGCGTCAGGTGGGACTCCGGCGACGACGTCCGGGACGAACAGCTCCGGATGCGCGAGATGGTCGGCGCCGCCGTCGGCGACGTAGATGGGGAGGTCGCCGACGATGCCGATGCCGCGTTCCTTCGCGTACCGCCGCAGCGCGCTCCACTCGCGGTCGAAGCGCACCTGGTCGGCGACGGCCCCCTCGCCCGCGAAGGCGGCCCACTCGCCGACCCAGGCCGGGTGGCGCGCGACGAACGCGTCGAGCTCCTCCGCCGAGACGTCGGCGTCCGGCTCTGCCAGCAGGCCCGGCCAGCCCGCGAACGCGGACGCGGCCTTGTACGGAGAGTCGAACTTGTCGGGCGGCCCCAGCGGCAGCACCTGCCACCACGACTGGCCCGCTGCGGCCAGCCAGTCGACGAACGCGCAGGCGTCCCGGCCGAGGCGACCCGACGGCAGCGAGGTCGGGTGCAGCAGGACGCCGCTCGAACGTTGTAGCGTCACCGTCGTTTAGGAGCCGGGGTCGTTTGGGACGAAGCCGACGGATGCCCCTTCCCAGGTCGAGCGAGCCACCGCGCCGCATCCAGATCCAGCAGGTCGAGCCCGTCGTCGACGGCGGCCGCTATCCGGTCAAGCGGACGCAGGGCGAGCGGGTCGAGGTGTCGGCGACGATCTTCCGGGACGGGCACGAGATCCTGGGTGCGGCGGTGCGGGCCCGCCGCAAGGGCGAGCGCCGGTGGCGGGAGACGCTGATGTACCACGTCGGCAACGACCGGTGGGTCGGTCACGTCGAGCCGGGCGAGTGCGGCCCGTGGGAGCTCGGCGTCTGCGCGTGGGTCGACCGCTTCGCCTCCTGGCGGCACGAGCTGCGGCGGAAGGTGGACGCGGGCCAGGAGGACGTCGCCGGCGAGCTGTCGGAGGGGGCGGCGCTTCACGGCGTCGAGTCGCTGACCGTGGAGGAGGCGCTCGCGGGCACCGAGACCGACCGCTCCGAGCTCACCGTCGCGCCCGCGATCGTCATCGACGTCGACCGCGAGCGCGCCAGGTTCGGCGCGTGGTACGAGCTGTTCCCGCGCTCCTGGGGCGGCTTCCGCGGCGTCACCGAGGCACTGCCGGAGCTCGCGGCGCTCGGCTTCGACGTCGTCTACCTGCCGCCGGTGCACCCGATCGGGAGCACGAACCGCAAGGGCCGGAACAACGCGCTCTCGGCGGCGCGCGGCGACCCGGGCAGCCCGTGGGCGATCGGGTCGGAGCTCGGCGGCCACGACGCGGTCGACCCCGAGCTCGGAACGGTCGAGGAGTTCGAGGCGATGGTCCGGCGGGGCCGCGAGCTCGGCTGCGAGATCTGCCTCGACTTCGCGATCCAGTGCTCGCCGGACCACCCCTGGCTCCGGCAGCATCCGGAGTGGTTCCACCGGCGTCCCGACGGCACGCTGAAGTACGCCGAGAACCCGCCCAAGCGCTACCAGGACATCTACAACGTCAACTTCGACTGCGAGGACTGGAAGGGCCTGTGGCAGGCGCTCCTGGAGGTCGTGCGGGTCTGGGTCGGTCGCGGCGTGCGCGCCTTCCGCGTCGACAACCCGCACACGAAGCCCGTCCCGTTCTGGGAGTGGCTGATCGCGGAGGTCCGCGCCACGGATCCCGACGTGCTGTTCCTCGCCGAGGCCTTCACGCGCCCCGCGATGATGCAGACGCTCGGGAAGATCGGCTTCGACCAGAGCTACACGTACTTCACCTGGAAGAACACGAAGTGGGAGCTGCAGGAGTTCGTGGCCGACCTGCTCGCGTGGGGCGACTTCTACCGGCCGAACGCCTTCGCGAACACGCCCGACATCCTCCACCGCTACCTGCAGCAGGGCGGGCGGCCGGCGTTCGAGGCGCGGCTTGTGCTCGCGGCGACGATCTCGCCCAGCTACGGGATCTACTCGGGGTTCGAGCACGTCGAGAACGTGCCGCTGCGGGAGGGCTCGGAGGAGTACCTCGACTCGGAGAAGTACGAGGTGAAGGAGCGTGCGCTCGACGGGCCGTTGCTCCCGCTGGTCCGTCGACTCAACGAGATCCGCCGCGCGCATCCCGCGCTGCAGCGGCTCGAGCTCGCGTGGCTCGAGACGGAGAGCGACGACCTGCTCGGGTACGCGAAGAAGCAGGGCGACGACGTCGTGCTCACGGTCGTGAACCTGAACCCGTTCGAGGAGCGGGAGGGCGTCGCCGTCGTCCCGGCCTGGCTCGGGCTGCCGCCGGCCGTGCCGCTGCGCGACCTGCTCGCCGACCGGGTGTTCACCTGGCACATCGGGCGCAACTACGTGCGGCTCGGCCCCGGACAGTCGCACGTGCTGGCGCCGGAGCGCGCGTGAGCGGCTGCGTCTTCTGCGGCATCGTCGCCGGAGACGTCGACGCGAGCCCCGTCCGCGAGGACGAGGCGATCGTCGCGTTCATGGACATCCGTCCCGTCAGCCGTGGCCATCTGCTCGTCGTCCCCAGGCGGCACGCCGCCACGCTCGCCGAGCTCGACGAGGAGTCGCAGCGGGCGCTCTTCCCCGCGGCCGTCCGCGCGGCCGGTGCGCTGCGGGCGTCCGGCCTCCCGTGCGAGGGCGTCAACGTCTGGCTCGCGGACGGCGAGGCGGCCGGCCAGGAGGTCTTCCACGTGCACCTCCACGTGCTCCCGCGGTTCGCCGGCGACGGGTTCGGCATCCGCTTCCCGGACGGGTACGGCACGGTGCGGCCGCGCGAGGAGCTCGACCGGGACGCCGCCGCGATCCGTGGGGCCTGGCCGCGATGAGCGAGCCCGGACAGTGGTTCGAGAGCGACCCGCTGTGGTTCAAGCGGGCGGTGTTCTACGAGATCCACACGCGCGGGTTCTTCGACTCGGACGACGACGGCTCCGGCGACCTGCGGGGGATCCAGGAGAAGCTCGACTACCTGCAGTGGCTCGGGATCGACTGCCTCTGGCTGCTGCCGATGTACGCGAGCCCGCTCCGCGACGGCGGCTACGACATCGCCGACTTCTATGCGATCCACCCGGACTACGGCACGGTCGACGACTTCCAGAACCTCGTCGAGGCGGCGCACCGTCGCGGACTCCGGGTGATCGCCGACCTGGTGATGAACCACACCTCGTCCGACCACCCGTGGTTCCAGGCGTCGCGGACCGACCCGGACGGCGAGTACGGCGACTACTACGTCTGGTCGGACGAGGACGACCGCTGGAGCGAGGCGCGGGTGATCTTCCTCGACTCCGAGCCGTCGAACTGGACCTGGGACCCCGCGCGCGGCCAGTACTACTGGCACCGCTTCTTCCACCACCAGCCGGACCTCAACTACCGGAACCCGCAGGTCCGCGAGGAGATGCTGAACGCCCTCCGCTTCTGGCTCGACCTCGGCATCGACGGCTTCCGCCTCGACGCGGTCCCGTACCTGTACGAGGCCGACGGGACGAACGGCGAGAACCTCCCCGAGACGCACGAGTTCCTCCAGCGCGTCCGCGCCGAGGTCGACGCCCACTACCCCGACCGCGTGCTCCTGGCCGAGGCGAACCAGTGGCCCGCGGACGTGGTCGACTACTTCGGCGAGGGCGACGAGTGCCACATGGCGTTCCACTTCCCGGTGATGCCGCGCATGTTCATGTCGCTGCGGCGCGAGGACGCCACGCCGATCTACGAGATCCTGCGCAACACGCCGGCGATCCCCGAGAACGCGCAGTGGGGGCTGTTCCTGCGCAACCACGACGAGCTGACGCTCGAGATGGTCACCGACGAGGAGCGCGACTACATGTACGAGGAGTACGCGAAGGACCCGCGGATGAAGCTGAACCTCGGGATCCGCCGCCGCCTGGCGCCGCTGCTCGACAACGGCCGGCCGGAGATCGAGCTGCTGCACGCGATCCTGTTCTCGTTGCCGGGGTCGCCGGTCCTCTACTACGGCGACGAGATCGGGATGGGCGACAACGTCTTCCTCGGCGACCGCGACGGCGTGCGGACGCCGATGCAGTGGACGGGGGACCGCAACGGCGGCTTCTCGCGGGCGGACTTCGCACAGCTGTACCTCCCGCCGCTGATGGACCCCGTCTACGGCTACCAGGCGGTCAACGTCGAGGCGGAGCTCCGGCAGCCGACCTCCTTCCTGCGCTGGCTGCGGCGCTTCGTCGAGCTCCGCAAGCAGCACCCGGTGTTCGGCCTCGGGACGTACGAGGCGCTGGTGACGTCGAACCCGCGCGTGTTCGCCCACATCCGCCGGTACGAGGACGACACGGTGCTCTGCGTCCACAACCTCGCGCGCTCGGCACAGGCGGTTGAACTCGACCTGGCGTGGTACGAGGGGTGGGTGCCCGTGGAGATGTTCGGCCGGACGCCGTTCCCGCAGATCGGGTCGCTGCCCTACCTGCTGACGATGGCGCCGCGCGGCTTCTTCTGGTTCCAGCTCCAGCCTCCGGAGGGCGGCGAGTGACGATCGTCGACCGCCTCACGTCCGGCGACCTCGGGCTGGTCGAGGAGCAGCGCCTGCGCGACCACGTCCGCGGCCGCCGCTGGTACGGGTCGAAGACCCAGGAGATCACGCACGCGCACATCGTCGACGCCGCCGTCGTGCGCACGGAGTCGCCGCTGCTCGTCGTCGCCGTCGCGGAGGTTCGCTTCCACGAGGGCACGCACGATCTCTACCAGCTGCTGCTCGGGCTGCGGCCGGCGGACGAGGGCGCTGTGGGGGAGGCGATCGGCGAGACCGACGGCTGGGTCGTCTACGACGCGCTCGACGACGCGGCGCTCGCGCGCGAGCTCCTGTCCCTCATGCGCCGGGGGGCGACGGTGCCGGCGGTCGAGGGCTCGCTCGAGTTCCAGGCGATCGACCCGGCGGCGCTCGGCGGCGAGCTCGGGATGCGGCCGGCGGGCGTCGAGCAGTCGAACACCTCCGTGGTCTTCGGCGACGAGCTGATCCTGAAGGCCTACCGGCGGCTCGAGGCCGGCATCAACCCCGAGCTGGAGCTCCTCCGCTTCCTGACCGAGCGTGGGTTCGCCAACATCGCCCGGCTCCACGGGTGGTACGCGTACTCGGGCCGCCCGGTGGAGGCGACGCTCGGGATCCTGCAGCGGTACGTGCCGAGCGCGGTCGACGGCTGGGAGCTCGCGATCGCGGAGGTCGGTGCGCGGCCGGAGGAGTTCCTCGCGCGGCTGCGGCGGCTCGGCGAGGTGACGGGCGCGCTGCACACCGCCCTCGGCTCCGACCCGGCGGACGTGGACTTCGCGCCCGAGGAGCCGAGCACCGAGTCGCTCGCGCTCCTGACCGCGACCGTCGACGAGGAGATCGAGGCGATCTTCCTCGACCTCCCCGAGACCGAGGCGGTCGAGCCGATCGCCGGTCGCGGCGAGGAGGTGCGCGACCGGCTGCGCCTCATGTCGCACGTCGGCGCGGTCGGTCGCGCGATCCGGACCCACGGCGACTACCACCTGGGCCAGACGCTCTGGACGGGAACGGACTGGGTGGTGATCGACTTCGAGGGCGAGCCGGCGCGGGGGCTCGCGGAGCGTCGCCGCAAGCGCTCGCCGCTCCGCGACGTCGCCGGGATGCTTCGCTCGTTCGCCTACGCCGCCTCGGCGGTGCAGATCCTCCACGGCGGCGAGGCGCCCGCGGGCTGGGAGCAACGGGCGCGCGAGGAATTCCTCGACGGCTACTTCGGCACGGTCGACCGGTCGCTCGTGCCTCCGAGCGAGGAGGGAAAGGCCCGGCTGCTCGCGGTGTTCGAGCTGGAGAAGGCGGTGTACGAGCTCCGCTACGAGCTCAACAACCGCCCCGACTGGGTGGGGATCCCGGTCGCGGGGATCCTGCGGCTGCTGGAGGCGCCGCTGTGATCGGGGCCGCTGTGACCGAGGCCGCTGTGACCGAGGCCGCTGTGACCGAGGCTCGGAAGAAGGGGGCCCACGGGGGAAACATGGTTTCCCCCGTGCAGAACCGGCCCGACTGGGTGGGGATCCCGGTCGCGGGGATCGTGCGGCTGCTGGAGGCGCCGCTGTGACCGAGGCGCTCCAGCTCCACGACCCGCACGCCTACCTCGGCGCGCACGCCGAGGACGGAGGCGTGGTCGTCCGCGCCTACCGGCCCGAGGCGGTGACGGTCGTCGTCCTGCCGGAGCGGGGCGCCCCCGTCCCGCTCGAGGCGGCCGGCGAGGGGATCTTCGTGGGCGTCGTCGGCGGCGCCGAGCTCCCGCTGCGCTACGAGCTCGAGGTTGCGTATCCGGACGGGAGGACGTTCACGCTGCGGGACCCGTACGCGTTCCCGCCGACCGTCGGGGAGCTCGACCTCCACCTCGCCGTCGAGGGACGCCACGAGCAGCTGTACGAGCGGCTCGGCGCACACGTCCGCGAGCTGGACGGCGTGACCGGCACGTCGTTCGCGGTCTGGGCGCCCGGCGCGCGGAGCGTCTCGGTCGTCGGCGACTTCAACTCGTGGGACGGCCGGCTCCACCCGATGCGGTCGCTGGGCGCTTCCGGCGTCTGGGAGCTGTTCGTCCCGGGCGTCGAGCAGGGCGCGCGCTACAAGTTCGAGCTCCGGACGCAGGCCGGGGAGCTGCGGCTGAAGGCCGACCCGCTCGCGTTCCACCAGGAGGCCCCGCCGCAGACGAACTCGATCGTGCACCGGCCGACGTACGCGTTCGCCGACGCGGAGTGGCTCGAGCGACGGCGCGCGTCCGACCCGCTCCGGCTGCCGCTGTCGATCTACGAGGTGCACCTCGGCTCGTGGCGCCGCGACCCCGACAACCCCGGGTTCGTGCTCTCGTACCGCGACCTCGCCGAGGAGCTCGGCGACTACGTCCAGGACCTGGGCTTCACGCACGTCGAGCTGATGCCGGTGATGCACCACCCGTTCGCCGGCTCCTGGGGCTACCAGGTGACGAGCTACTACGCGCCGCACTCGTGGCACGGCACGCCCGACGACTTCCGGTTCTTCGTCGACGCTCTGCACGCGCGCGGGATCGGCGTGATCCTCGACTGGGTGCCGGCGCACTTCCCGCGCGACGACTGGGCGCTGGCGCGCTTCGACGGCACGCACCTCTACGAGCACGCCGACCCCCGGCGCGGCGCGCATCCCGACTGGGGCACGCTCGTGTTCAACCTCGGCCGGAACGAGGTGCGCAACTTCCTGCTCGCCAACGCGCTCTTCTGGCTGCGGGAGTACCACGCCGACGGGCTGCGCGTCGACGCCGTGGCGTCGATGCTCTACCTCGACTACTCCCGCGAGGCGGGCGAGTGGGTGCCGAACGCCTTCGGCGGCAACGAGGATCTCGACGCCGTCTCGTTCCTGCGCGAGACGAACGAGCTCGTGCACGCGCGCGAGCCGGGCGTGATCGCGGCCGCGGAGGAGTCGACGGCGTGGCCGGGGGTCTCGCGCCCGACGTACGTCGGCGGGCTCGGCTTCGGCTTCAAGTGGAACATGGGGTGGATGCACGACACCCTCGGCTACTTCGCCAACGATCCCGTGTACCGGAGCTACCACCACCACGAGCTGACCTTCTCGCTCGTGTACGCGTGGAACGAGAACTTCATCCTCCCGCTCTCCCACGACGAGGTCGTGCACGGGAAGGGGTCGCTGGTGAACAAGATGCCGGGCGACCGCTGGCAGCAGCTCGCCAACCTGCGCGCGCTGTACGGCTACATGTGGGCGCACCCAGGCAAGAAGCTCCTCTTCATGGGCGGCGAGCTCGCCCAGAACGACGAGTGGTCGCACGAGCGCTCGCTCGACTGGCACCTGCTCGAGCACGCGGAGCACTCCGGCGTCCAGGCCCTCGTCCGCGACCTCAACCGCGTCTACCGCGAGACGCCGGCGCTGTGGGAGGTGGACTTCTCCCACGAGGGCTTCCGGTGGCTCGAGCCGAACGACGCGGCGAACAACGTCGTCGCGTTCGCCCGCCTGCCGGCCGACGGCGAGCGGTCGCTCGTCTGCGTCGCCAACCTCTCGCCGGTGCCGCGGCCGTCGTATCGCGTGGGCATGCCGCGGCCGGGGCGCTGGGTCGAGGCGCTCAACACCGACGCCGCGGCCTACGGTGGGAGCGACGTCGCGAACCTCGGCGAGATCGTGGCGGAGGGCGTCCCCTGGCACGACCAGCCGTACTCGGCCGAGGTCGCGCTGCCGCCGCTGGGCGTGATCTGGCTCAAGCCGGCGTAGCTGCGCGAGCGCATCGGCACGGAGCCTCGTGACCCTCGATCGGTGCGCGACACGTCCGGCTAGCCGTACCGCGCGCCGCCCGGGCGTGCGGCAGGATCCCCGGCGTGAGGCTCTTCGCCCGCCTCTTCCGGCTCGTCTGGGGGGACGACGTCCCGCGCCCGCTGCGGCCGGTGCTCGCCGTCCAGTTCTTCGGCTCCGTGGCGATGTCGTCGCTGTGGACGTACATGGGGATCTGGGCGATCGAGCGGCTCCACGCGAGCTCGTTCGCGATCGGCCTGACCTTCACGTGCGCGGCGCTCGCGGCGACCGCGACGGGCTACCTCGGCGGCCATTTCTCGGACTACCTCGGGCGCAAGCCGCTGATCCTGCTCGGCTTCGGGCTCGAGGCCGCCTTCGTGCTGGCGTACCTCGCCGCCGGCGAGCACGAGCTGCTCGGGCTCTCGCTGGTCGTCGTCGCGACGGCGCTCGGCTCGCTCGGCCAGGGCGCCGACCAGGCGCTCGTCGCCGACCTCGTGCCGCCGGAGCGCCAGGAGCAGGCCTACGCCTCGGTTCGCGTCGCCGCCAACCTCGGCGTGACGATCGGACCCCCGATCGGCGGGCTGCTGCTCCTCGGCGACACCTGGCCGCGCCTGTTCCTCGGCGTCGCCGTCATGGCCGCGTTCGCCTTCCTCGTCGGGCTCCGCCTCCTGCCCTCGCGCGGGGAGTTCACCCCCGAAGGACCGCCGGAGCGTGGGTCGTTCGCCGTCATCCGGCGGGACAAGCCGTTCCTGCTGTTCCTCCTCTCGGGGATCCTGGCCTACCTCGTCTACGTCTCCTACGAGACGGTGCTGCCGATCTCGGCGGTGGACACGCACGGGCTCTCGCCCTCGACCTGGGGCTTCCTCGTGATCATCAACCCCGCGCTCGTCACCTTCTTCCAGCTCCGCCTCACGCGCCGGGTCGAGCACGTCCCGGCCGCGCCGAAGCTCGTGGTTGCGATGCTGCTGATGGGCTTCCCGCTGCTGCTCCTGTCGGTCAGCGGCTCGATCCCGATGTTCGCTGCCGTGATCCTCTTGTTCGTGATCGGGGAGATGCTGTGGGTGCCGACGTCGCAGGGGATCGCCGCCCGGCTCGCGCCCTCCGACCTCCGCGGCGCGTACATGGGCGCGTTCGGGAGCACCGGCGGCTTCGCGTTCGCGATCGGGCCGCTCGTCGGGCTGAGCCTCCGCCAGGCGGCCGGCGACACGGCGGTCTGGATCTTCTTCGCCTCGGCCTCGTTGCTGGCGGCGGCCACGGGTGCCGCCGCGGTGCGCGTCGCCGTCGCCCGCTTCCACGAGGACCCCGAGCCGATTCCCGTCTAGGAGGAGGCCGCCCGTGGCGACGCTGTACCTCGTCCGCCATACCGCCGTCGAGCTCGTGGACGGCGTGCCGCCGCGCGACTGGCCGGTGACCGAGGACGGGCGCCGCGCGGCCGAGCGGCTCGCACGCGACCCCGCCTGGCGCGCCCTCTCGCTCGTCGCGACGAGCCCCGAGGAGAAGGCGGTGCGCACGGCGGAGCCGATCGCGCGCGCGGCCGAGCTCGCGCCGCACGTGGACGACGACCTGCGCGAGGTCGCGCGGCACGCGACGCCCGTGCTGCCGCGCGCCCGGTACGTCGACCTCGTGGCGCGCTACCTCGAGGGCGAGGCGTTCGAGGGCTGGGAGCCGCAGGAGCACGCGCGCCGCCGCTTCGCCGCCGCGCTCGACCGCGTCGCGGCCCGCGCGGGCGGGCCGGCGGCGGTCGTCACGCACGGCCTCGTGCTCGCGCTCCTGCTCGAGCTCTCGCTCGAGGCCTGGGCCGCGATGCCCCTCCCCGGGGTCGTGCAGGTGATTGAGTGGCCGGCGCCCGGGTACAGGGCTGCGACCTCGTGAGCCACCCCCCACTCAGTCGACCGTTCGGGGCCGTCCCGCTCGAGGACGGCCTCGTGGAGTTCCGCGTCTGGGCGCCGAACGCGTCCGTCGTCGCGGTGCGCCTCGACTCCGGCGACCAGGCGCTCGCACACGCCGGCGACGGCGTCCATGAAGCGCGGATCGCCGCTTGCCCGGGCGACGACTACCGCTACGTCCTCGACGGCGGCGAGCCGCTGGCCGACCCGTGGTCGCGGTGCCAGCCGGAGGGGATGCCCGGGCCGTCGCGCGTCCTGGACACGGCGGCGTTCGTCTGGTCCGACCGGGAGTGGGCCGGGCTCGAGCTCGAGGAGCTCGTGCTGTACGAGCTCCACCTCGGCGCCTTCAGCGAGGAGGGCACGTTCGAGGCGGTGATCCCGCGCCTGCGCGAGCTGGCCGGCCTCGGCGTGACCGCCATCGAGCTGATGCCGGTCGCGACCTTCCCCGGCGAGCACGGCTGGGGCTACGACGGCGTCTACGTCTCGGCGCCGCACCGCGCGTACGGCGGGCCCGACGGGCTCGTTCGGCTCGTCGACGCCGCCCACGCGGCCGGCCTCGGCGTGATCCTCGACGTCGTCTACAACCATGTCGGCCCGGGAGGCGCGCACGTCCTCGGCCGGTTCGGGCCCTTCTTCACCGCTGCGCACGAGGTGCTCTGGGGCGACGCGATCGACTTCGCCCGGCCGGGCGTTCGCGAGTGGGCGATCCAGAACGCCTGCCTCTGGGTGCGCGACTACCACGTCGACGGGCTACGGCTCGACGCCGTCCACGCCGTCCACGACGACGGGCCGCGGCACGTGCTCGCCGAGCTCGCGGATCGCGTGCGCGAGGCCGCGCCGCGCGCGCTCGTGATCGCCGAGGCCGAGGCGGGAGACCTGCGGCCGATCGAGGAGTGGGGGCACGACGCGCAGTGGGCGGACGAGTTCCACCACGAGCTCCACGTGCTCCTGACCGGGGAGCGCGACGGCTACTACGCGGGCTACCGCGGCTCCGTCGAGGCGCTGGCGCAGCAGCTCCTCCGCCGCCCGGCCGAGCGCCTCGTCTACTGCTCGCAGAACCACGACCAGGTCGGCAACCGCGCCTTCGGCGACCGGCCGCCGCGCGAGCTCCAGCCGCTCGCGCTGCTCGTGCTCCTGTTCGCGCCGCAGACGCCGCTGCTGTTCATGGGCCAGGAGCACGCCGACCCCGCGCCGTTCCGGTTCTTCACCGACCACGTCGACCCGTTCGTCGCGAGCGCCGTGCGTGAGGGTCGCCGCGAGGAGTTCGCCGCCTTCGGCGCCTTCTCGGCCGAGGACGTGCCCGACCCGCAGGACCCGGGGACGTTCCACGCCTCGAAGCTCACGTGGACCGGCGAGCCCGAGCTGCGCCGGCTCGTCCGGCGGCTGCTCGAGCTGCGGCGCACCCTGCCGCGGGAGTGCCGGGTCGCGTGGAACGAGGAGGAGCGGTGGCTCGCGGTCCGGCGTGGCCCGGTCGAGCTCGTCGCCAACTTCTCCGAGCGCGAGGTCGAGGTCGAGGGGACGCGCGTCCCGCCGCTCAGCGGGGTGCTGCGCTGATGGAAGTCCGCCCCGGCAAGCCGTTCCCGCTGGGCCCGGCGTGGGACGGGGAGGGGACGAACTTCTCGCTCTTCTCCGAGCACGCCGAGCGGGTCGAGCTCTGCCTCTTCGACGACGACGACGGCGAGACGCGCATCCCCGTCACCGAGCGCACCGCGTTCCACTGGCACTGTTACCTCCTCGGCGTCGGGCCGGGACAGCGGTACGGCTACCGCGTGCACGGGCCGTACGACCCGGGCGCCGGTCACCGCTTCAACCCCGCGAAGCTCCTGATCGACCCGTACGCGAAGGCGATCGAGGGGCCGATCCGCTGGGCGCGGGGCAACACGTTGCCGTACGTCCCGGCCGGCGGCGCCGACGCCGACCTCCAGCTCGACGACGAGGACGACGCCGACGCGATCCCCAAGTCCGTGGTCGTGGACGAGCACTTCGACTGGCAGGACGACCGCCCGCCCGAGACGCCGTGGCACGAGACGGTGATCTACGAGGTGCACGTGAAGGGCTACACCAAGCGGATGCCGGCCGTGCGCGACGACCTGCGCGGCACCTACGCAGGACTGGCCTCCGAGGCGGCGATCGGGTACCTCCGCGACCTGGGCGTCACCGCGGTCGAGCTCCTCCCGATCCACCACATCGCCGACGAGCACTTCCTGGTCGACCGCGGGCTGACGAACTACTGGGGCTACTCGTCGATCGGCTACCTCGCCCCGCACGCGCTCTACGCGGCGACCGGGACCCGCGGCGAGCAGGTGCGCGAGTTCAAGGGGCTGGTGAAGGCGCTCCACGGCGCCGGCATCGAGGTGATCCTCGACGTCGTCTACAACCACACCGCCGAGGGCAACCACCTCGGCCCGATGCTCTCGTTCAAGGGCGTCGACAACAGGAGCTACTACCGCCTCGTTCCCGACGACCCGCGTCACTACATGGACTTCACGGGCACGGGCAACTCGCTCAATCCCGTGCACCCGTCGGTGCTGCGGCTGATCATGGACTCGCTCCGCTACTTCGTGCTCGAGTGCCACGTCGACGGGTTCCGCTTCGACCTCGCCTCGGCGCTGGCGCGCGAGTTCTACGACGTCGACCGCCTCTCCGCGTTCTTCGACACGATCCACCAGGACCCGGTGCTGTCGCAGGTGAAGCTCATCGCCGAGCCGTGGGACGTCGGCCCGGGCGGGTACCAGGTCGGCAACTTCCCGGTGCTCTGGACGGAGTGGAACGGGATCTACCGCGACACGGTCCGCGACTTCTGGCGCGGGCAGGCCTCCGTCGGCGAGTTCGCGCAGCGCTTCACGGGCTCGTCCGACCTGTACGCGGCCGACGGCCGGCGGCCGTTCGCGTCGATCAACTTCGTGACCGCGCACGACGGGTTCACGCTCGCCGACCTCGTCTCCTACAACGAGAAGCACAACGAGGCGAACAAGGAGGGGAACCGGGACGGGACCGACGACAACCGCTCGTGGAACCACGGCGCCGAAGGGCCGACGGACGATCCCGCGATCCTCGCGCTGCGAGCCCGGCAGGTCCGCAACTTCCTCGTGACGCTGCTGCTCTCGCAGGGGGTGCCGATGCTCCTCGGCGGAGACGAGCTCGGCCGCACCCAGCGCGGCAACAACAACGCCTGGTGCCAGGACAACGAGCTCTCGTGGTTCGACTGGGAGCACGCCGACGAGGGGCTGCTCGCGTTCGCGAAGCGGGTGATCCGCCTGCGGCGCCGGCACCCGGTGTTCCGGCGCGCGCGCTTCCTCGAGGGCCGGGAGACGATGGGCTCCGGCGCGCCCGACGTGTGGTGGTTCCGGCCCGACGGGCGGCGGATGACGCAGGCCGACTGGCGCCGCGGCGACGCGTACACGCTCGGCGTCTTCCTCAACGGGCGCGAGATCTCGACCCCCTCGCCGACGGGCGACGCGGTCGTGGACGACTCGTTCCTCCTGCTCTTCAACGCCTGGGACGGCGCGATCGCGTTCACGCTGCCGCCGCGCCGCTTCGGGCGGCGCTGGGCGCTGGCGCTGTCGACGGCCGAGCCCGAGGCGGACGGGGACCCGTTCCCCGCGCGCGGGCTCGTCCCGGTGGAGGGCCGCTCGGTCGTCGTGCTGCAGAGCGCTCCGTGAGCGACTGGCGGGCCGTCTACCGGCTCCAGCTCTCGCCCGACTTCACCTTCCACGACGCGCTCGAGGTCGTCCCGTACCTCCGCGACCTCGGCGTCTCGCACCTGTACCTCTCGCCGTCGCTCCAGGCTGCGCGCGGCTCCACGCACGGCTACGACGTCGTCGACCCGACGCGGATCTCGGACGACCTCGGCGGCGAGGACGCCTTCCGCGCGCTGTGCTCGGCGGGGCTCGGGGTGCTCCTCGACGTCGTCCCGAACCACATGGCGGCGAGCGAGGAGCAGAATCGCTGGTGGGCCGATCCCGCGCTGCGCCGCCGGTTCTTCGACGTCGACGAGGCGACGGGCTGGTACCGGCGGTTCTTCGACCTCGGCGCGCTCGCCGGTGTCCGGGTCGAGGACGATGGGGTCTTCGCGACGACGCACGGGAAGGTGCTCGAGCTCGTCCGGGACGGGCTCGTCGACGGCCTCCGGATCGACCACCCCGACGGGCTCCTGGATCCGCGCGGCTACCTCGAGCGGCTCCGGGGCGCAGGCGTCGGGCACGTGTGGGTGGAGAAGATCCTCGAGCCGGGGGAGCGCCTGCGCGACTGGCCCGTGGAGGGCACGACGGGCTACGAGTTCGCGAACGACGTCACCGCGCTGTTCGTCGACCCGGCCGGCGAGGAGCCGCTGACGGCCCTGTACGCCGAGCTGACGGGCGAGCGCCGCTCGTTCGCGGAGGCGGCGCACGAGGCGAAGCTCGAGCAGGCGCGCACGACGTTCGCACCCGAGCTCGGGCTGCTGCGGCGCCTCCACGACGTGGCCGGGCTCGAGGAGGCGGCGGCGTCCCTGCCGGTCTATCGGACGTACGTGGAGCCGTGGAGCGGCCGGGTGGAGGACGCCGACCGTGACGCGCTCGCGGCCGTGCCCGAGCCGGTGCGGCGCGCGCTCCTGCTCGAGGACGACGCCGTTCCGGCCGAGTTCGTCACGCGCTTCCAGCAGACGACGGGACCGGTGACCGCGAAGGGCGTGGAGGACACGGCGCTCTACCGCTGGCTCCGTCTCGCCGCGCTGAACGAGGTCGGCGGCGACCCCGACCGCTTCGGGCTGCCGGTGGACGCGTTCCATCGCGCGACTGCGGAGCGCGCCGCGCGGTTCCCGCGGCAGCTCCTCGCGACGACGACGCACGACACGAAGCGCAGCGGCGACGTCCGTGCACGTCTCGCGGCGCTCGCGGCCGTGCCCGACGAGTGGGCCGCGCTCGCGCGGGCTCGCGTCCCGGCCTTCGACGACCCGGGCGAGGGCTACCTGGCCCTCCAGACGGTCGTCGGCGCGTGGCCGCTCGGCGAGGCGCGGCTGCGCGCGTACCTCGAGAAGGCGCTCCGCGAGGCGAAGCGGACGACGAGCTGGCTCGAGCCGAACCTCGGGCACGAGCGTCGCGCGGCCGACGCGGCCGTGGCGCTGCTCGACGATCCGGACGTGGCGGCGTTCTCCGGACGGCTCGCAGCCGCCGGGCGCCGCATCTCGCTCGGGATGACGCTGCTGAAGCTCACCGCGCCCGGCGTCCCCGACCTCTACTGGGGCGACGAGCTGGAGCTGCTCGCCCTCGTCGACCCCGACAACCGCCGCCCGGTGGACTGGAGCGTGCGGCGCCGCGCGCTCGGCTCCGCCTCCGCGCCGGCCAAGCTTCGCGTCGTCCGTGAGGCGCTCGCGCTCCGCGGGCGCCGGCCGGAGGCCTTCGCCGGCGCCTACGAGCCGGTCGACGCCGGCCCCGGCATCTGCGCGTTCGGCCGCGGCGGCGCGGTGCTCGTCGTCGTGCCGCTCGGGCCGGACGAGTCGAAGGAGTCCGTCGACGCCGGGCGGGCGCGCGATCTGCTCCCGGGCCTGCCGGTCGGGCTGTACGAGAGGCTTTCCTAGCCCGCCGTCATACTGGACTCCCGATGTCCGACTACGGCTGGAGCGATCGCGCGGGCGCCGAGGGCGAGGCCTCGGGCGCGCCGCTGCCGCGCGTCGAGGACCTGCGTCCGGTCGCCGGCGGCTACGAGCGGCGCTCGGTCGAGGAGGCGTTCGACGCGTTCCACCGGCACGCCGCGCAGCTCGACGCGACGCTCCGGACGCTCGAGGCGGTGACGGCGTTCCGCCGCGACGCGGAGGCGCTGCGCGACGACCTGCGCGCGCTCCGCTCGGCGTCGTGGGGGCCGATCCCGGCCTCGCGCCAGCCGATCGGTGCGGCCTCCGGCGGCTGGCAGGTGGAGCGGCGGTCGGCGCCGGACTCGCTGCCGCGGATCGCCGTCGAGGCGGCGTTCATCGTCGCCGTCGCGCTCGCCGCGGGCCTCTCCGGGCTTGCCGTGGGCTGGGTCGTCGTGATCGTGCTCGCCTCCTGGATGGTGGTCGGCGTGGCGGAGATCGCGCTCGCGGCCGCCCGGCCCAGGGCCGTGTCGCCGGCGGTGCTCCCCGCGCCGCGGCGGGCGGTGGCGGAGCCCGCTCCCGCGGTCGCCGCCACGCCGGCGCTGGCAGAGCCTCGCGCCGCGACCGTCGGCGAGGACACGCAGGCGGCCGGCCTCGCGCTCGGCGAGGCGCCGCCCGCCCGCGAGCCCGCGGTGTCCGAGCCCGCACTGTCCGAGGTGCCCGAGCCCGTCGCCGAGGCGTCCGAACCGGAGCCCGTCGCCGTGGGAGAGGCCGAGCCCGACGTCGAGCCCGACGTCGATGGCGAGCCGGCATCGCCAGTGGGAGGGGCTAGTGGCTCAGAGCCACAAACACCCGTCGCGGCGGCTTCGCCCCTCCGGAGCGACGCGACCGGCGAGCCGGATGATTTGTCCGCAGAGTCCGAGGCAGTTCGTCCTCTCGCGCCAGAGCCCGAGCAAGAGCCCCAGCCCGAGCCCGAGCCCGAGTTCGACGCGGCGCCGCCGGTGGAAGTCGCTAGTGGCTCAGAGCCACAAGCTCCCTTCGGCGACGGTTCGCCCGGCGAGACCGAGGCGGTCGCGGAGCCCGAGGACCTTCCCGCACAGGTCGAGGGCGCTCGTGGCTCCGAGCGCGCCGTCGCCGAATCCGCCGCCGCCGCGGCAGGGGAGGCAGAGCCCGCGCCCCAGGCCGTCGCCGACGCCTGGCCCGAACCTTCCCGGCCCGACGCCGCCGAGCCCGAGCCTGCCGATTCGGAGCCGGCGGGCTCGGAGCCGGAGCCGGTCGCCGCCGAGGCACCCGAGGCGGTGGAAGCGGCAGCGGGCGCATCCGAGCCGGCGCCGGACGCCGCGGCCGTCGAGTCCTGGGGAGCGGCGCCACCTCCGCCGCGCCGTCGCCGCCTGTGGGGCCGCCGGAAGGCCGAGCAGGAGCCCCCGCCGCCGGCCGGCGCCGAGATGCGGGACGTCGCAGGGCGCGAGCCCGTCGCGCGCGAGCCGGACCCGTGGGAGCAGGCACCGGCCGTCCCGCCCGCGCCGAAGAGCTACGTCGCGGCCGTCCCGCTGCCTCCGGCGCCCCCGCCGGAGGACGTCGCCGTGCCGTGGGAGGCCGAGCCCGAGGCAGACCGTGCGTTGGACGACGGTGCCCCGGACGACGGTCCCCCGGACGACGGTGCCCCGGCCGACGGTTCGCGGGACGGCGAGCACGACGCCGGCGAGCCGGAGACCACCCCCGAGGCCGCCGCGGAGCCGTCGAACGGCGCGCCCGCCGCCGGCGCGCCCCGCGGCCACGAGCCGGCGCTTCCGCACAGGCCTCGCCGCGGACGCCGCTGAGCGTGCCGGCGGCCCGGAGCGGGCCGGGCCGCCGGCAGCACGAAGCGGGCCTAGCCGCTGTACCCGTACGCCGGGTTGGACAGGTACGGCGCGAAGAAGTCGCGGACGTACCCGAGATCGATCCGGTTCGAGTACGTGACGCCGTTGCAGCCGCCGTTCGTCACGTACGAGTTGACGCCCAGGATCGTGTCCGTCCCGCCGAGCAGGTTCGGCCCGCCGGAGTCGCCGAAGCACGTCCCGCCCTTGGCGGAATTGAGCTTCAGGTACTCGTCGGCGTGGACGAAGTTGCCCGACACGAGCCAGGAGTCCGACCGCATCCGGTACCCGTCGCGGAAGCCGGCGGGCGGGCCGCCGCCGCGCGTGAAGTCCTGCACGCCGTAGCCGACGGACGTGACGCCGCTCTTGTCCGGGAGGCCGTCGACGAGCCCGACGGCCGGGAGCTTCGCGTACCGCGGCAGGTTCAGCGCCTGGTCGAGGACGACGATCGCGACGTCGTGCGTGTCGAACCCCGGCAGCCCGCCCTCGCAGGCGATGCAGAACTGCGGATGGGCGTGCCACGTGCCCTGGTACCAGCCGGGCCCGCCGTTCGGGGCCGTCCACGGCTGCGGCGTGCGGTAGTTCTCGTTGGCCGTGAACCAGACGGTGTCCGTGCCGGACTCGTCGAAGCAGTGCGCGGCGGTGACCAGCAGCCGCGGCGAGATCGCCGACGCCGTGCACGAGAACTGCAGGTTGCGGATGTAGCCGACGTACGGGTGGGCGTTCCCGTCCCGCTGGCCGTCGATGATCGCCCCCGCGGGCGCGGCGCCGACCAGCAGCGCCAGCCCGAGTGCGAGCACGACCGCGATCCGAAGACGCATGTGCCATCTCCCCTGTCGAGAGCCGGACCGACCGCCGGCTCGAAGGCGCCAACGGTACGCGTGCGCGTCGCCCGCCCGCAACCGGGACCCGTCAGCCGCTGCGGCGAGACAGGCTCGACGGCCACCAGATCCGGCGGTCGAGATCGAACGCGAGCGCCGGCACCAGCACCGAGCGTACGAGGAAGGTGTCGATCAGCACCCCGAGGCCGATCACGACGCCGATCTGGGTGAGGACGACGATCGGCAGCACGGCGAGGATCGAGAACGCGCCGGCGAGCACGATGCCGGCGGACGTGATCACGGCGCCGGTGACCGCGAGCCCGCGCAACATCCCCTCGCGCGTCCCCTGCGCGAGCGTCTCCTCGCGGACGCGTGTCATCAGGAAGATGTTGTAGTCGACGCCCAGCGCGATCAGGAACACGAACGCGATCAGCACGAGGGTCGGGTCGGCGCCGCCGAACCCGAAGACCAGGTCGAAGAGCACGGCGGAGGCGCCGAGCGCGGCGCCGAACGACAGCACGACCGTCGCCACGAGCAGCAGCGGCGCGACCACCGCGCGCAGGAGCAGCGCGAGGATCACGAGCACCGCCAGCAGCGCGACCGGCACCACGACGAGGTTGTCCCGCCACGCCGCCTGCCGCTGGTCGTAGCTCTCGGCGGTCTCCCCGCCGACGAGCGCGGCCGGGCCGCCGGCCTCCCGCGCCGCCCGCCGCAGCGCCGGGACGGCGGCGACCGCGGCCGCGCCGAACGGGTTCTGCGGCACCACCACGTCGACGAGCGCGCCGGGGGCTCCGGTCTCGATCCCGGCGACGGACGAGACGAGGTCGGACTCCTGCTCGAGCCGCCCCGCCACCTGCTCGGCCCGCGCCCGGTCGGCCCCGGGGAGGAAGACCGTCGCCGTCGCGGACGAGCCGGCCGGGAAGCTCTCCTGGAGCAGCTCCTGGCCGGTCACCGCCTCGACCTCCTCGCGGAACAGGTCGGTCGGCGCCAGCGTCGTGTCCAGCCGCAGCACGCCGAGCGCGACCACGCCGAGCACGGCGGAAAGCACGATCCACGTGAGCCTCGGCCGTCGCGCGACCCGCTCGCCGAGCCATCGCCACGCCCCGCGCGTCGCCGGGTCGGCGTGCTCGGCGACGCGCGGGACGAACGGCCAGAACGCGCGCCTGCCGACCACGACCAGCGCCGCGGGGAGGATCGTCAGCATCGCGAGCATCGCCACCGTGACGCCGATCGCCGCGATCGGCCCGAGCCCTGCCGTCGACCCGATCACGGAGAGGGCGAGCACGAGCAGCCCCGCCGCGACGGTAGCGCCCGAGGCGAAGACGGCCGGCCCCGCCGTGCGCATCGTCGTCGCCATCGCGTCGTGCGGGTCCTCCACGCGGCGCAGCTCCTCGCGGTAGCGGGCGACGAGCAGCAGCGCGTAGTCCGTGCCCGCGCCGAAGACGAGCACCGACACGATCCCGGACGACTGGGGCGACACCGTGACGCCGGCCTCGGCGGCGAGGGAGGTGAGCCCGCGCACGGCGCCCTCCGCGAGCGCGACGGTGACGAACGGCACGATCCAGAACACCGGCGAGCGATAGATGAGGATGAGCAGGACGAGCACGAGCAGCCCCGTCCCCAGCAGCAGGTCGACGTCGAGGCCGTCGAACACGTTCGCGATGTCGGCCTCGAACCCGGCGCCGCCAGTGACCGCGACGCGGAGCCCCCCGTCGCCGGCCCCGACGACCTCCCGGATCGCGTCGACCGTGTCGGGCACCGTGTCGGGCTGACCGTCGTCGGTGACCGGGACGACGAGCAGCGCGGCGGCGCCGTCCTCCGAGCGTTGCGGCCCGACCGACGCGCCGATCGGTGGTCCGAGCGCGTCGAGCCGCCGCCGGTCGGCCTCGATCCGGCTGCCGTCGGCGGCCGTCAACCCGCCTTCGCGCCGGTAGACGACGACCGCGCTCGTCCGGCCGGCGGACGGGAACCGCGCCTCGGCCTCGCGGACGCGGAGCGAGTCCGCGTTCGACGGCAACGTCGAGGCCGGGTCGTCGCGGAGCGCGTCGCTCAGCTTCCCGGCCTGGGACGCGAGCGCCCCGACGACGAGGAGCGAGACGGCGAGCACGACGTACTTCGCGCGCCGGCCGGCGGGAAGGGTGAGGAGGTCGTCGATCGTCATCCAGGTTTTGTCGAGCTTACCCGTGCTTGACGACCGCGGCCCGTCTGTGGAATGGTCGCCGTTCACGAGGCCGTCGTCCCTGCGGCGCGATCGCACCGTGTCCCACCCGCCGGGAGGGCGAAACCGCCGCGATGCTCCGCCAGTCGTCGTCGTCGGGCTCCGGGCCCGAGCCGCCGCCGGAACCGCCGGAGGAGGGCGGTGGGCCCCCTGCCGAGCACCTGCGCGAGTTTTTGCGCGAGCGCTTCGGCGAGGTGCCGCCAGAGAGCCCGACCGAGCCCGACGAGTCAGAGCCCGTGGAGCCGGAGCCCGCGGAGCCGGAGCCGCCGGAGCCGGGCGAGGGCGACGAGGCGAACGCGGGGGACACGGAGGGTGACGCGGACGACCTGGAGGACCCGCCGTAGGAGGAGGCCGCATGCGCGGACCGTTCGACGACGCGATCGAGACACAGGACGAGGGGACGCTGGCCGAGGTCGCCCCCGCCGAGGGCGCCGCGGCCGACGAGGAGGAGCCGCGCGGGCGCGCGCCCGGCGGGAAGCCGCTCCTGCGGCTGCTCGAGGTGCTGGAGCGCGCAGGCTACGAGGAGACCGCGGGCGCGACCGTCGAGCTCGCGGTGCCCTCCGACGAGCGCGGCGAGTTCCGCGACCGCGCGGCGACGTTCACGGCGATGCCGGACGGGAAGCCGGCTGCGCCCGCCGCGGCGCGCCGTTCCACGCGGCGCCGGGGCAGCACGGCCAAGTCGCGCGCCGCGGCGCCGCCCGGCGCCGACGCCGTCGCCGAGGACGTCGCGCAGGAGTACCTCGACGTCGGCGACCGGCTGGGCCCGCCGTCGGGGTCGGGACCGCAGTGGCGCTCGCTGGGCCCGTGGACGATCCCGAACGGGCAGACGTACGGCTCGAGCCGCGTCAACGTCTCCGGCCGCGTCTCCGCGATCGCGATCGACCCGAGCGCCCCGGCGCACGTGCTCGTCGGCGCCGCGAACGGCGGCATCTGGGAGAGCCGCAACCGCGGCGCGAGCTGGGCGCCGCGCTCGGACTACGCGCCGACGCTGGCGATCGGGGCGATCGCGTTCGACCCGCGCAACCCCGCCACCGTCTACGGCGGCCTGGGCGAGGGGAACTGGTGGTGGTTCCTCGGCGCGGGGATCCTCCGCTCGACGAACGGCGGCACCACCTGGTCGACCCTGTGCACCGCGCCGTTCGTGGGCCAGGGGTTCTTCGACCTGCTCGTCGACCCCGCCGACGGGCGTCACCTGCTCGCGGGCACGACCGGCGGGCTCTACGTCTCGACCGACGGCGGGGTCACGTGGACGCGCCGGCGGGCCGCGCGCACGTGGTCGCTGTCGATGGCGCCGGCGGGCGGGCCGTCCGCGGAGATTCTGGCGGCGTGCAGCGACGGCGTCTACCGCTCCACGAACGGCGGCACCTCGTGGAGCGCGGTGACGATCGGCGGCAGCCCCGGCTCGTTCGACCGCCTCGCCGTCGCGATTGCGCGCTCCAGCCCCGGGATCGCCTACGCGTGGGGCGCGCGCGGAGGCACGGCCTACCTCTGGCGCCGCTCGGGCGGCTCGTGGAGCGGCGTGGCCCCCCCGCCGGGCGTCTCCACCGGGCAGGCCTGGTACGACTGGTTCCTCGCGGTCGCGCCCGACCGCGCGAACCAGATCTACTGCGGCGCGATCGAGGTGCACCGAGGCGAGCTCGGCAAGACGGGCTGGGTCTGGCGCAACCTCACGAACAAGGGCGCGACCGGTGACTCGATCCACCCCGACCAGCACGCGATCGCGTTCGAGCCGGGCCACCCCGACACGATCTACGTCGGCAACGACGGCGGGCTCTACCGCAGCCCCGACCGCGGGATCACGTGGGCGCACTGCAACAACGGCCTCGTCATCTCCGAGTTCGAGTTCCTCGCCCACGACCCGGGCTCGTCGCGGCGGCTGATCGGCGGCACCCAGGACAACGGCACGGAGCGGTGGAGCGGGTCGCCGACGTGGGAGCACGTCGCGGACGGCGACGGCGGCGACTGCGGGATCAACCGGACGAACCCGTTGACCGCGTACCACACCTACTACGGGATGAGCCCCGAGCGGTCGGGCAACGGCGGCGGCTTCGGCTCGTGGGCGTGGATCGCGCCGCCGGTGCCCTCGGGCGAGGGGAGCCTCTTCTACCCGCCGTTCGAGTGCAGCGCGACGAGCGGGAACACGATCGCCCTCGGCGGCGACCGCGTCTACGTGTCGCGCAACAACGGTGCCGCCTGGACGCCGCTCGCCTTCGCCGGCGGCGGCCGCGCGAGCGCGATGTACCTGCCCAACGGCGACAACCTCTACGTCGGCACGACCGACGGCCGGGTCTTCCGCACCCGCTGGACGGGCTCCGCCTGGAGCGGCCTCGCCGCGCTGGCGACGCCGCGGGCGAACGCGTTCGTCAGCGACCTCTACGTCGACCCGGCGAACCTGAACCGCCTGTGGGCGACCTACAGCCGGATCGGAGGCGGCCGCGTGTACCGCTCGGACAACGGCGGCACCACGTGGCTCGACCGGACGACGGCGGCGCTCCCCGGCCTGCCTGTGAACGCGATCCAGGTCGACCCGTCGAACGCGAACCGCGCGTGGGTCGCGGCCGACCTCGGCGTGTACGAGACGCGGGACGGCGGCGCGAGCTGGCGGGACTTCTCCAACGGGCTCCCGAACATGTTCGTCGGCGACCTGCTCTTCCACCAGCACGCGCGCGTGCTTCGCGCCGGCACGCGCAATCGCGGCGTGTGGGAGATCCCCGTCGACGGGTGGATGACGCACCCCGTCTGCGGTGTGCAGTGGACGGGGAGCCTCACCGCCAACCAGACCCGGCGCTGGTTCACCTTCAACTGGCCCGCGACGTGGCACGTCGTGTGGACGGTGATGCCGACGACGCCGCGCCCCGGCGGGCCGCAGCTCTCCTGGACGACCCAGGTGGAGCGCGCGAACGCCGAGTACGCGACGTACTGGATCACGGTCAGGAACCTCACGCCGGCGCCCGTCACGTTCGAGGGCCGCTACTGCATCCTCAGCCGCTACTGAAAGGAGGCCCATCGTGTGGACAGGCGTCCAGTGGACCGCGACGCTCGCAGCGGGCGCGACGCAGCGGTGGTTCACCCACAGCTGGCCGTCGGCCTGGCACGTCGTCTGGTACATGATGCCGACCTCGCCGAAGTCGGGCGCCCCGCAGCTCGACTGGGACGTCGCCGTCGAGCGCGCGAACGCGACGCAGACGACCTACTGGATCACGGTCAAGAACCTCACCACGACCGCGGTGACCTTCGAGGGTCGCTACGCGGTCCTGTCCTGAGAGAGAGGTGGCGATGCGGATCACGATCGAGATCGACGGCGCCGGGACGGAGGGGGCACGCGTCAGCGCGACGGCGCCCGGCGCGGCGACGAGCATGGGCGCTGCCGCGTCGACCGCCCCGCCGGAGGTGCTGGCGGCCGCGGCGGCAATCGGCGCGCAGGACGCCGGCGCGGCGCCGGTCGGTCAGGGCGCGGCGGGAATGCCGATGTCGCCGGCGCCCGCGACCGAGGCCGCTGCGCCGCTCGCCCCCGGCGCGGGAGACATCGCCGCCGGCGGCGCGCCCGGCGCGCCGCTCGAGCCGGAGCCGGTGGCCGAGGACGTCGACGACGGTGGGGAGGGAGAGAGCTGATGATCAACGAGTTGCTGCCGATCGCGAGCGGCCTGGTCGTCGGCGCGCTCCTCGGCCTCGTCCGGCCGTCGCTCCGGCTCCCGGTCGGCGCTGCCCTCGCGGTCCTGCTCGGCACGCTCGCCACGATCGCGAGCGGCGAGTACCGGATCGGGTGGGAGTTTCTGCTGATCGACATCCCGCTCGTCGGCCTCTGCGCCGTGGCCGGGCTCGTGACCGCCCGGCGCGTGCGCGAGGAGGTGCGCGCGCGGCAGGAGGTGCGCGCCCGCCGGTAGCGGCTCCGCCGCCGGGTTAGCATCGCCCGGGTGAGCGCCGACAGCGCGGTCCCACTCGTCGCGGACCCGGCGCTCCTGCGCGGCCTGCGCGAGGCGCTCCGCGCGGCCGACTTCACGTCGGACCGGGTCGAGGCGACGCTCGGGACGCACGAGCTCTCCTCGCGACGGGCCGACACGGCCGTCCACCTGCGGCGCCTCGGGGACGACGCGTTCGGCACGCTCGCGCGCCTGTTCCTCCTCGACGCGACCGTCGACGAGGTCGCCGCGGCCGCCGCCTTCGGCCATCTCGGCTGCGAGGGCGCAGAGGCGCTCGGGCTCGTCGCCCGCGACGACGGGCAGGTCGCGGGGCGGGCGCGGCTCGTCCCGCACGGGGAGCTGTGGATCGCCTCCGACGGCGGCGTCGGCTCCGGCGACACGCCGTTCGACTGGGTCCCGGGGATCCAGGCGCCGTCGGTGACGCTCGCGAAGCTCGCCGTCCGCCGGCCCGCCGGGGCGGCGCTCGACCTCGGAACGGGCTGCGGGATCCAGGCGCTCCTCGCCGCCAGGCACTCGGATCGCGTCGTCGCCACCGACCTCAACCCGCGGGCGCTCGCGTACGCGGCGTTCAACTTCCGTCTCAACGAGGTGGAGAACGTCGAGCTCCGCCAGGGGGGCGGCTTCGACCCCGTGGCGGGTGACCGGTTCGACCTGATCGTGTCGAACCCGCCGTACGTCCTGTCGCCGGACGCCGACTTCGCCTACCGCGACAGCGGCCTTCCCGGCGACGCGCTGTGTCGCGGCCTCGTCGAGTCGGCGCCGTCGTTCCTCGAGGAGGGCGGCTTCGCCCACCTCCTCGTGAGCTGGGCGCACGTGCGCGACGGCGACCCGTTCGCGCCGCTGTGGGGGTGGGTCGTGCGGCGGGGGTGCGACGCCTGGCTGCTGCACTACAAGACCGAGGACCCGCTCACGCACGCGGCGGGCTGGCTGGCCCCGCTGGGGGAGTCCCGTCCGGACGACCACGCCGCCGCGCTCGACCGGTGGCTCGCCTCCCTCCAGCGGCTGGGCGTCGAGGCCGTCGGCTACGGCGCGATCGTCCTGCGCCGCCGCCGCGCGGCCCGGAACTGGGTCGCAGAGGACACGCTGCCGCTGGACCGCCTCGAGCCCGCCGGGGACCATACGCTGCGCGTCTTCGCGGGCCACGACTTCGTCGACGCGCTCCGCACGGAGGACCTGCTCGCCGCGCCCCTCGCGCTCGCGCCGCACCGGCTGCGCCAGACGCTCGTCGCCGGCGACGGCGGCTTCACCGTCGAGGAGCAGCTGCTGGAGCTCGCCGACGGGCTCGGCTTCCAGCTCGGCGTCGACCGCCACACGGCCTCGCTCCTCCCGCACTTCGATGGGGAACGCAGCGTCCGCGAGGTGCTCGCCCGGGCCTCGGCGACGTTCGACCTCGACGCGGCCGAGCGCGCCGGCTTCGTCCCGGCGGCGCTGCCGGTCGTGCGGCGCCTGCTCGAGCTCGGCTTCCTCGAGCCGCCGGGCCGCTAGAGCTTCTTGTTCAGCTTGACGTCCCAGCCCGCCTTGATCGGGGCGTCGAGCGACCCGTCGGCCTTCTGCGGGCGGTACTCGACCTCGATCTTCGCGAAGTCGAACGACACGGAGTCGTGCGGCATGTCGCTGCCCTCCGAGCCGCCGGTCTGGAACGACGTCACGAGCACGCTCGTGAACTTGTAGACGAGGAACTCCTGCTGGCTCTTGCCGGCGCGGCGGGCCGTCAGCACGGCCGACTTCAGGTGCTGGCCCGACGCGCACGCGAGAAAGAGCTTCGGCGAGGCCTTGTCCGCCTTCTTCACGAAGTGGAAGTCCTGGATCGAGACCTTGCCGGCGCCGCCCCCGCCGCCGCCGGGCGGGACGTCGTTCGTGGCGCCCCAGCTGAACGACTCGAGCTCGATCTCGCCCTTGTGCTTCTGGTCGGCGCTCTCGCCGGAGACGCCGTCGATCTTCAGGAAGTAATCGACTGCCACGGGCACCTCGCTCTGCGGGGGAGAACTCGTCGGCGTGCCGCACCGGCCGCGGCGACCGTACCACACCCGCGCCGCCTGCTCATCCGGGCGGGCCGGCTACCGGAGTGGAGGCCAGCCCGGGCTCGAGGAGCGACGGCAGGAGGGCCCGGAGGCCCTCCTGCCGTCTTCGACTCCTGGTGCCTACGGCGCCGTCACGGCGGCCGACTTCGCCGTCGCGGTCACCGTCGGGAACCCGCCCGCGACGATCTCGTTCACGTTCGGGTCCGCGTAGTCCCACGTGTCGCCCACGGTGTTCTGAGCGACCACGCGATACTGCGCACCCGCCACGATGGCCGGGTCGGTGAGGGTGACGGTGTCACCCGCCGTGTTCGGCAGCGGGACGGGATCGAGCAGCACCGCGTTCAGCGGGTCGAGGAACAGCCGCGACACGGTGCCGACGTCGGCCCACGTCGTTCCGCCGTCCTCCGACTTCTGGACGAGGAACGCCGTCTCGTTGGTCGAGCGGTCGGTCCAGCTCAACGTGTTGGTGCCGGCATCGACCGCGAGGGTGTCCGGCGCCTTCGGTGCGAGCACGAACGACACCGGCCGCATCATGTCCATCTCCTCGTGGCTCAGGATGTGGCAGTGGTACACGTACTCGGCGCCGTAGTTGACGTAGTGGTTGACGATGTCGACGGGCTCGCCGTCACCGTTCGATGGCGGGATCCCGAGCAGGAGCAGGTCCGACCACGTCGCACTCGCGAGCACTCCTGCGTCCCCCAGCTGCGGAGGTGCGTCCCGGTTCCCCTGGAACTCGGGCAGCATCGGGCTGAGGAGCTTGACGCTGTTCGGCAGGTCGAAGGGCAGCGTCGGGATCACGGGCCGCATCGCGACGATCGTGTCCTCCAGCGGACTGATCCGCACCGTGTCCTTCCAGCCGAGCTCCGTCGCGTCAGGCGGGATGACGATGTTGTCCCACGTGACCCGGTTCAGGACCTGCACGTCCATGGCGTGGAAGTGGATCGGGTGCGTATCCACGCCGTTGTGCGTGACCTTCCAGATCTGCGTGCCGTCGCTCGCACTGGCGATAGGCGTCACCTTCACGTCTGCCTTCGGCAGGTTGGTCGTGTCGATGAGCTCCGTCTGCGGGAACGTGTACGGGTGCAGGTTCGCGTTCGTCAGGCCCGGCGTGGCCGGGACCGTCGTGATCCCGAGGAACGCCTGCATCCTCCCGAACTCGTCGAAGGTCGTCGAGTTCATCTCGTCATGGATCGCCTTCGGCTCGAGCGGGATCGACAGCTTCGATCCTCTGAGGGTGTCGAACGTGAACGGCTGGCCACCCTGCTGATTGATGCGGACGAACCCGTCGCACTTGATTGTCGAGTTCGGCGACGAGCAGTAGCCGCTGGCCGCGAAACTCGAGCCGTAGGCCGAGTTGTAGGCCGCCTGCCCGACGACGATCGGGTGCTGGCCCTCCTCGAACACGCCGGAGCCGTTCGCCTTGTGGCCGAAGGCCGTCTGCAGGGTCTTGAGGGCGAACGCCTTGCCCGACCCACTCCGGATCTTGACCTGCATGATCGTGCGCGTGTTCGGCCCGTACCCGGGCAGGGTGCTCGGCGCGCAGGCCGGCCTGAGGTCGGGGCCGCCCGTGTAGTAGTCGTAGCAGGCGATCCTGGCCGGGAATGCCGCCGGTGCGTCGTTGTAGAGGATCAGCGTCTTGCCCGCGAACTTCGAGAAGTCGACGATCGCGTCCGCCCGCTCGGCCGGAGCCAGTAGGAGCGAGTGCTTGTCGACATTCCCGACGTCGAAG
>DATIDD010000002.1:0-32248 GCA_035456465.1 Gaiellaceae bacterium
GCCCGTACGCGAGGTCGCGTACCTCAGCCGACACCTGCGCCTCGGCGGCGATCGCGTCCGCGAGCGCGTCGGGCGGCCGCGCGGCGTCGCCGGGGCGCCAGCCCCGGATCGACTCGGGCGCCGCGACGACACGCGGCTCGAGCCCCGCCGGCGGGAACCACACCGCCAGCTCCGGCACTCCGGCGCCGAGGTCGAGCGCGAGCCGGTACGGATCGTCGGGGTGGCCGCTGCCCTCGATCGCCCCGCCGATCGGGCCCGCGGCGGTGAGCAGGTCCGCGAGGACGCCGAGCGCCGCGGGCCCGAGTTCGCTCAGCGCCAGCTCGGGGATCCACGCGGCGAGCGCCGCCGCGGGATCGTCCACGAGGTCCGCGAGGCGCAGCGCCGGCCGGCCGACCTCGACGCGCCCGCTCCAGCCCAGCAGCCCGACGACGTCCCCGACGATCCCGGGGAAGAGCGCGGCGAGGCGGCCGAGGAGCGCCTCGATCGCGTCCCACCCCTCGGCGGGAAGCGTGACGGAGCCGTCGGCGGCGACGACGGGCAGCACGACCGGGAACGCGTCGTCCTCGAGGTGCAACGTCAGCGCGGGCGCGTCGAGGCGGGCAGCGAGGCCGCCGGCCGCCGACCACGCGAGCGCGACGCCGACGTGCTCCGCGGTCAACTCCGCGTCGTCGCCCAGCACGAGCCGCGCCTGCGGCGGGCTCACGCCGCGCTCGCGCGCGAGCAGGCGTCCCTCGGCCGACGGGAGCAGCCGCGCGCCGCCCGCGGCCAGGTCGACCTGGACGACGGTCGCGGCGAGCCGCGTCTCGATCACGGTGCAGCGCTGCCCGAGCGTGTCGACGCGCGTCCCCGCGGCGACCGTGACGGTGAGGACGTCGTCCTCCGCGAAGGCTTCGAGCTCGACCGGTCCCACGAGCGCGACCCGCCAGGGATCGCCCGGCGTGCCCGTGCCGCGGACCGGCACGGCGGCCACGCCCGCCTCGGCGACCGCGTCCCGGACGACCGCGAGGAGGTCCGGCACCGCGTCGCCGTGCGCCGAGAGCAGCGTCCGCCAGTAGCCGGCCACCGCGCCGAGCGGATCGCCGAGCAGCTCCCCGAGCCCGACCGTGGGCACGGCCGGATGGCCCGGCGGCGGGTCGAGCCCGAGCAGCGCCTTGGCCGCGTCGAGGGCGCCGCCGAGGGCCGCGAGGAGCTCGCCGGCGACGTCCTCGACCGCGTTTCCGGCAGCGTCCATGACCGCGTCGGGCGAGGTGAGGTCGAGTGTCGGGTACGTCCTCGTCCCGAGGAGCACGTTGTCGGCCGCGAGCACGAACGTGAGCCGGCGGTCGGCGTCGAGCGCGAAGCCGAGGCGCAGGCGGTCGGCGCGGGCGACCGTCGGGGCTGCGACGTCGAGCACGCGCGCGCCCGCTCCGTCGTGACGGCCGACGCTCGCCCAGAGCCCGAGCGCCGGCAGCGCGAGCGCCTCGCCGGTGCCGAGGTCGATGCGGAACAGGTCGGCGCGGCCCTGCGCCCGCGGGCTCGTCGCGCCGACGTCGGCGCCGAGCGTCGCCGTCAGGCGAAGGCGGCCGGACGGTCCCGTCTCGGTGCGGATCCCGACGCGGAGCCTCGCCCCGACCGCGCCGAGCGTGACCACGACGTCGTCGCCGTCGCGCGCCCCGCCGACGAGCGCGGCCGCGTGATCGAGCCACGTCTGCCGGCTCGCCGTGGCGGCGAGGATCTCCTCGACCCACGTCCCGAGCGCCCGTGCGCCCTGGCTCGCGAGCTGCTCGACCGGGAAGCCGGGCACGGCGTCGCCCGCGAGCCCCAGCAGCCCGGCCAGTGCGCCGAGCTCCCCGCCGCCGACCGCCTCCGCCTGGGCGCGGACGAGCGAGAGCACGAGGTCGAGCACCGCGTCGTCGAGCTCGTCGGGGCTGCCGGCCGACACGCGAAGCGTCCGCGGCGCCGGCGCGCCGGGGAGCTGGAAGTCCTCGAGGACGAGCCCGAAGGAGGCCGGGTCGTCGGCGCCGGTCGTCGGCGCGTCGACCTCGAGCCCGACCGCGCCGAGCCGCGCCTCGCCGGGCACCGGCGCCCCCTCGTCCACCGTGATCCGCGTCGAGAGCCGCAGCCGTCCGCCCGCCTGGCCGAGGACGAACGGCGTCGGCACCGAGTGACCGCGCTTCGCGGCGCGGAACAGCGGGACGGAGACGGTCGTCCGCGAGCTGGGAGCGGGCGCGCTCGTGGAGAACGACACGCCGAGCCCGATCAGCACGTGCGTGGCCGGCGCGTCGTCGACCGTGATCGCCACGGTCAGCGCGGGGTCGTCCAGCGAGACGACCGGGAGCCAGGTCGCGCCCGACGCGTCGGCCTCGCGGTCGGCGCCGCCCATGGCCTCGTCGACGAACTCGATCAGCGCCTCGCGCTGTCCCTCGTCGGCGAGGACCGTCGAGAGCGACTCCGCCGGGTCGCCGAACCAACCGGGGTTCGGGTCGCCGTCGGCGTCGAGCAGCCCGACGGCCGTCGCGAGGCTGCCGAGGACGCCGAGGTCGGCGGCGCTGACGCTCATCGGCGGGCGGCGCTCATGTGCGCGTGAGGGTCAGGCCGGCCGATCCGGAGAAGCGGTGGCGCGCCATCGGGACGATCGCGAGCCCGTCGCCCGTGACCTCGAGCTCGACCGGGACGAGCCGGTTGCCCCGTGCGTCCTTCCCGGTGGCACCGGCGAGGCCGGTGACGAGGCCGAGCAGCACCTGCCAGGCGAAGGCGACGAGCGACTCCCCCCACGTGTCGACGACGAGCGCGGGCCCGCGCGGTCGCCGCTGGGTCGCCGCGTACAACCCGGCCGGACGTCCCGGCTCGCCGACGGCGAACGTGACGTGCACCTCCGCCGGGCCCGTCTGGTCGCAGCGGACGGGAATCGTCACGAGCACGAAGCCGCGGCCGGTCTCCACGCGGACGGCCGCGATCCCGACCGCGAGCTCGCTGTCGCCGTCGACCCACACGACCTCGGTGCGCCGGGTCGGGCGGAAGAAGCCGGCGGCCCGTTTGGCCGCCTCGACCGCGAGGCGGGTCGCCTCCTCGGCGCGGACGAACAGCCGGTCCGTGACCTCGCCGGCCGCGAGCGCCCCGCGGGGCCCGGCGAACCGCTCCGCGCGGCGCTCGGCCTCCACGTAGCGCGTGTACGCCGCCGGGATGCTGCCCTCGCCGGCCACCGTTCCTCAGCGGCCCCGCCGGAGCGCCCGGGCCGGCGACGCCGGGGAGGCAGCGTTGTCGAGCGTGCGGCGATCGAAGCCGGAGAGCACCTGGCGATCCCTTCGTGCAGCCCGCCGCAGGCCGGACGTGACCGCGAGACACCACCACACTTCGCCGTCACGGTCAAGCCTCCGGGGGACCGCCCGGGCGGCCCGGCCGCGCCTCTCGCTCAGTCGCGCGCGCGGGTGAGCCAGACGAGGTCGCCGCTGCCGACCCCGAGCCCGTCGGCGGCGTTCGCGGGGTTGCCGCGAATCACCGAGAGCCAGCCGCGCGGGTCGACGATCAGCCCCCACTCGCCCTCCTGCAGGTCGGCGTACGTGGAGACGCGCTGGACGACGGCGGCACCGGCGTGGGCCTCGACCGAGATCCGCTCGACCCGGTCGAGCTCCGCCGCCACGAGGTGCGAGTCGCGCACGTTCAGCTGCACGTTCCCGAAGCGGTTGAGGTCGAGGACCTCGCAGGCGATCTTGCCGTGCTCGACGGAGGGCTCGGGGACTCGGAGCTCGACGAGCGTTCCCGGGTCGAGCGCGGCGCCGAGCTCGTCCAGCGGCTCCCCAGCGGCGAGGTGGGCGGCGGCGGGCGCGAGCACGTCGCGCGCGTGGAACGACGGCGACACGGGCTCCAGCAGGACCTTCGACGACGTGATCGAGACGGCGCGCACCACGCCTTCCGCGGCACGCCAGGCGGGCGCGAGCAGCCCGTTGTCCGGCCCGACGAGCAGCCGTCCGTCGCCCGTCTCGACGGCGACGTCCCGGTCGCGCCCGACGCTCGGGTCGACGACGGCGAGGACCACCGCGTCGTGCCGCACGTAGGGGAGCGAGTCGGCGAGCAGCAGCGCGCCCGCGCGGACGTCGAGCGGCGGCACGCCGTGCGAGAGGTCGACGATGGTGCTCTCCGGCGCGATCCGGTCGATCACGGCGTGGCAGATCCCCACCCACTCGTTCCGGTAGCCGAAGTCGGAGAGGAACACGATCGGGCGGGTCATCCTGCGGCCCAGCTTCGCTCGCGCCCGGGCGCGATGCAAGCGCGGCGCGCGTCAGTGCGCCCAGAACCAGTCGCCGGCGTAGCCGAGCTCCGACGCCCGCCCGGCGTCGACGGCGAAGACGCGCACCTCGTCGTCCCGCGTGCGCGGCGGCAGGAGGCCCTGCGGGAGCTCGAACGCGAACGCGTCACCCCCACGTCCCTTTTGGCCGAGGATGTGGTGCGGCCGGAGGTTCTCGCCGCGCCCCCAGTAGACGGCGCGACCGTCGTCGAACACGACGAGCGTCCGGACGGGACGCCGCTTTGCGTTGCCGGCGTTGCCGCTGAAGACGTAGCCCGTGCCGGCGATCGCGACGCGGACGGAGCCCCGGTAGAGGCCGGGACGGATCGCGATCGTCTTCCCGCCCGAGCGGATCACCTCGTGCCCGCCCTCCTGCGCCAGGACGAAGCCCAGGTCGCCGTCGCGCAGCTGCTCGAGGACCGGCCGGGACGCACTCCCGGCGACGGCGTAGACCGCCACGTCGTTCGCGCCCGTGCGCAGCGTGCCCTCGGGGACGAAGGCGGAGAACCGGGTGCTCCCGTGCTCCTCGAACGTCCGGGTCGTGGCGGCGACCCGGCCGTTCACCGCCACGGCCAGCGCCTGCCCGGCCGCGGCGCCCTTGATCTTGCCCTCGACGTACGAGGGGAGCACGTCCGACCCGCGGTCGACCGCGGCCAGGA
Organism: Gaiellaceae bacterium; assembly: GCA_035456465.1. Classification (GTDB taxonomy): domain Bacteria; phylum Actinomycetota; class Thermoleophilia; order Gaiellales; family Gaiellaceae; genus DATHTC01. The sequence continues at coordinate 4,924 of DATIDD010000002.1, forward strand.
GCGTGCGGTCGTCCAGCTGCACCGTCTGGCGCGCGCTCGGCCGCACGGGGAGCCGGGCGACGTCGGCGCCGACGAGCGCGCGGCGGGGCCCGAGCCGGTAGACGGCCGAGAGGCTCCCGTTCCCGAACAGCGACGTCTGCCACGCCAGCGTGGTCGCACGCTTGGCGCGGAGCGACGCGAGCGAGGCGCCGACGGAGTGCCCGTGCTGCGTGACCACCGTGACGCTGCCGTCGCGCGCCGTCCCGCCGCCGCCCACGAGCGGCTTGCCGTCGACGTGCCACGGGATCGAGACACCGAGCGCGCGCGCGATCGTCGGCACGACGTCGATCGTCTCCGCGGGCGAGTCGACGATCCGGCCGGTCGTCTGGCCCGGGAGCTTCACGAACAGGGGCACGAACGCGATGTCGTCGAGGTTTCCCGGCTTCGGCAGGCGCCGCGGCTGTCCGAGCCGGAAGCTCACCCCGTGGTCGGCGGTCACGATCACGAGCGCGCGCGAGTACACGCCGGTCGAGCGCAGGCGCCTGAGGATGTGGCCGAGCGCGCGGTCGGTGTACCCGATCTGGAGCAGGTAGCGCTGGTAGCTCTGGAGCGCCGGCCAGGGCTTCCGCCAGACGCCGTTCTCCATCCCGCGGAGCACGCGGGCGTCGACCGCGTAATGCTTGCCCGAGGGCAGGAACACGTACGGGACGTGCGGCAGCAGCGAATGCAGGAAGTACAGCGTCGGCGTCCGGTCGGCGTCGACCAGGTCCGTGAACGCGCAGACGCTCCTCGCGCACGGCTCGCTCTCGGCGGTCGAGCCCGTCGCGCCGTCGGGCTCGCCGGCCTTGCCGAAGTCGCCCCACGAGTCGTCGATCCGCGGCAGGCGGTCGGCGTACGGCGTCGGCAGCAGCATGTGGAGGTACACGATCCCGACGTCCGAGGCGAGCGAGCCGTAGGCGCCGGTCGCCGCCGTCGTGTCCTGCTCCGAGCGTGGCTGCTCCTTGCAGAGCTTCGGCGGGCACAGCCGGGTGAGGGTCTCGACGGCGCGGACGCGGTAGCTGCCGCCGAGCAGCGTGAACAGGCTCTGCGGGTAGTCGGAGTAGACGGGCACGGCGTCCGGTCGCGGGTCGCGCCCGGTGAGGATCGACGGCACCGCTCCCTCGCTCAGCCAGTATCGGGTCGTCGCGCTCCGGTACCAGGTCGAGTCGCCGGCGAGCGAGGCGAAGCTCGGGAACCGCTTCGCGTCGACCCCCTGGCGGCGGTTCATCAGCCCGACGGTGCTGAACTCGTCGAACACGATCAGCACGACCGGCGTCTTCGCGCGCACGGTCGCCGCCTGCACCTCCGGCGTGGCGACGAAGACGAGCTTCGAGACCGGCGAGTGGAACAGGAACAGCGCCAGGAACACGACCGGGGCCGGCAGCAGGACGCTGACGAACGAGCGCGCCGCGCGCATGCGGGCGTAGACGAAGGCGGCCGCGGCGCCGATCGCGGCCGCGGCCACGACCGCGGCGGCTCCGCTCGGCGAGCCGGACTTCGTGAGCACCTCGAGGACGACGAGCGCGACGAGCGCGGCCACGAACACCAGGTGGAGCGCGCGCGCCAGGGGACGCGACACGAGCCCGACGGCGAGCTCGACCAGCACGAGCAGCACGGGCGGCAGCACCACGAGCGCGACGGCGAAGAGCACGATCTCCGCGCTCGACGAGCCGCGCACGGCGAAGAACGTCGGGTTCCGGCCGAGGATGTCGAACAGCGGCTGCGCCAGCGCGAGCGACGTCAGCACGGCGAGGTGCGCGCCGTCGCGGAGCACGGCGCGGGCCCGCGACTCAGGCGCGGGGCCGGGCAAGGTAGAGCTCCCGTGTTCCGGACGAGAGGGTCTCCGACCGGACGACGTCGAACCGCTCCGCGAGCGACTGCTCGAACCACTCCTTGCGGTAGTCCGGGTGGTCGTGGGGCCGCTTGCGCGCGAGCAGTCGCTGCACCATCGGGTCGTCCGGCCCCGGGAACTCGACGACGACGGTGCTGTCGAGCGACCGCAGCCAGTCGAGGAACTCCGCGACCGGCACGTTGCCGCCGATCGACACGTGGTGGAGCAGCGCGAGGCAGATCGCGAGGTCCGGTCGGCCGCGGTCCGCGAGCGGGCGCCGCTCGGCTCCCCGCCAGCCGAGGCCCGGCGACGGATCGACGACGTTCACGGTCAGCGGAAGGATCCGGCGCTCCTCCTCGGCCTTCAGCTGCTCGTAGAGCCGGTCGACCACGAGCGCGTCCGCGTCCATCGCGACGACCGTCTCCGCGGTCTCGGCGGCGATTCGCGCGTGCCGCCCCTCGTTGCAGCCCAGGTCCCAGACGAGCCGCGGCCGCTCCGCGTCGACGGCCTCCGCGACGAACCGCGCCTTGCGCTCCGCGTCCTCCTCCGAGTACGTCGTCGTGAGCCGGTAGTCGGACCACGCGGAGCCGTCGGGCTCCCAGCGCAGCCCGGCGACGAGACGCTCGAGCCGCTTGACGTTGGCGAGGATGAGCTCCTTGCGGAACCCCGCCGACTTGAGCTCGCCCTTGACGTCGCGCCCGCTCGACTCGTACGAGCGCTCGAGCCGGCTGTGCAGGACGACGTGCGTGAGCGCCCCGCGGCGCACGAGGTCGCGCGTCCCGAGAAGCCGCCGGCACTCGGCGGGCGTGATCCCGTCGATCCGGCCCCGGAGCCACGGCTGGAAGGGCACGCCGCGCCAGGCCTGGAGCAGCAGCGGGTAGAGGAACAGCATGCAGAACTGGCGGTAGCCGGCCCACGGCTCCCCGTCGCGCAGCTGCTCGAACGAGCCGACGTCGACGAACACGGGCGCCGCGCCGCGGAACTGCACGTTGTACGGCGTGGAGTCCTTCAGGATCAGCCCGGACTCGACCGACCGCCGTACGAGCTCGAGCTGGAGCAGCGCCGCGTCCTGCAGCATCCCGAACGTCCACTCGTACGGGTACGAGACGAACGGGACGACGTCGTGCTCGAGGACGGCCGCCGCACCCGCGGCGACGGCGGCGGGGACGTCGCTCGCCTCGCGCGTCCCGACGAGCTTGCCCTCGGCGACGAGCTCGGCGAAGAGCGGCCGGGCGGAGAGCGCGCGCCAGCCGGCGAGGCCCTCGTCCGCGAGGAGCCTGAGCACCCGGCCGTCCAGGACGACGACCCGGCTGTCGGGATCCCTGAACGAGCCGGGGTCGCGCTCGGCGAGCGCCGCACCCTGCTCAGCCATCGGACCCCGCCCCGCGGTCAGGTCCGCGGGCCGTCCTCCTCGGGCTTCCGGAGCCGCAGAAACGTCGTCACACGCCGCCAGTAGACGCGTCCGGCCACCGCGACGGCGGCGACGCCGCCGGCGAGCGCCTGGAGCAGCAGGCTGCCGCTTCCGGGATCGATGTACGCGAGGATCGCCATCTGCGTCGTAAAACCCCCTGGTTGCCGACTGGTGAAGGCGATTCTGGCACAGGGCCCGGTCGAGCGATAGCCCTCGATCGGCCGGGCGGTCGCGACGCCGGCGCGCCCTCGGCGACGCCGAGCCGTCGGCGGGCAGCTCGAGCTCGATCAGGAGGCGGCGCCTCGAGGCGTTTCGGGCGGTCGCCGGTCCGCCCACGGGCACGCCTCCTCCAGCTGCGCCGCCACGCGCAGCAGGAGCGGCTCCGCACCGGCCGCGGCGATCAGCTGGACGCCGATCGGGAGCCCGTCCTCGTCCCACGCGAGCGGCAAGGAGGCGGCCGGCAGGCCGGCGACGTTCACCGCGGGCGTGAACGGGGTGAAGTCGGCGGCACGGCGGAACTGCTCCCACGGGTCCTCCGGATCGCGCACCCAGCCGACCGGGACCGGCGGCCGCGCGAGCGTCGGCGTGAGGACGAGGTCGACGCCCGCGCAGAACGACGCGACGACCCGCCCGTACAGCTGGAGGCGGGCGAACGTCCGAACGTACTCGGCGCTCGTCGTGGCCGCGGCGCGCTCGGCGAACGCCGCGTTCAGCGGGTCGAGCTGCGACGCGTCGACGCCGTACAGCGCCGGGATCGTCTGCCACACGACCCGGAACAGGTCGAGCAGCTCCTCGCTGCCCCACGGCGGCGCGACCTCCTCCACCCCGTGCCCGAGCTCGGCGAGGAGCGCGGCGGCCCCGCGGGCCGCGGCGAGGCAGGCGGCGTCGACGGTCGCCGGGTGGGGCGGATCGACGACGAGCGCGACCCGCAGCCGACCGGGCGGCGCGCCCACCTCCTCGGCGAACGGCCGCCCCGGCGGAGTCGCGGTGTACGGATCGCCGGGCTCCGGGCCGGCGACGACGTCGAGGAAACCCGCCGCGTCGGCCACGGTGCGCGCGAGCGAGCCGTTGACGCCGAGCCCGTAGACGTCGCCGAGCGGCGACGTGGTGATGCGGCCCCGCGTCGGCTTGAGGCCGAAGAGGCCGCAGCACGACGCGGGGATCCGGATCGAGCCGCCGCCGTCCGAGCCGTGCGCGAGCGGCGCGAGCCCGGCCGCGACCGCGGCCGCAGCGCCGCCGCTCGACCCGCCCGGCGTCCGCGTGCGGTCCCACGGGTTCCGGCAGGCGCCGTTCAGCCCCGACTCGGTCACGGCCGTCGTCCCGAACTCCGGCGTGTTCGTCTTGCCGATGAGCACGAACCCCGCGGCGCGGATGCGGCGGACGATCTCGGCGTCGCGCGCGGGCACGTTGCCGGCGAGGGCACGGCACGAGTACGTCGTCCGGATCCCGGCCGTCTCGGTCAGGTCCTTCACCGGCAGCGGCACGCCCGAGAACGGGCCCGGCCGCGGCACCCTCGCCGCCGCGAGCGCCTCGTCGGCGCACACGGTCACGTACGCGTTCAGCTCGGGGTCGAGCCGCTCGACCCGCCCGAGGTAGGTCTCGACGAGCTCGACCGGCGACACGGCGCGCTCGCGGACGAGCCGCGCCTGCTCCGTCGCCGGGAGGAACGCGAGGTCGTCGGGTGACAGGCCCGCGACGCTAGCCGGTCTCGCCGTGGCCTTCGACCACCTCGAACTCCTCGACGCTCACGACCGCGCCGTCGACGGCGGCGGCCGCGTCGCTCCGGAGCCGCGCCGCGACGACGCTGGTCGCGGCCATGGCGCCGTGATCCTCCCAGAACGTGATCGTGACCGCCCGCCCGCTCTCGTCGCTGAGGAGCACGAAGGCGTCGCTCAGCCCCCGCGAGTCGCGGAGCCGCGCGACCGCCGCCGTGAACTCCTCCCGCGCCTCGGCGAACCGCTCCGCGGGAACGTCGTAGATGGCGAGCCGCGCGAACATCGCATCCCTCCCGTCGCTCGTGTGCGGGCAGCCTATTCCGGCCGTCGGCCGCGACGGGTGACCGCGGGATCAGTGCTCGTGGGTGTGGGCGTGCCCGGCGAGCGCCTCCATCCGCTCCAGGACCGCCTGCACGACCTCCGGCGGGGCGGCGTCGAACGCCGGCAGCTGGAGGTCCTCCTCCTTGCGGAAGTGCACGCCGATCAGCGCGTACAGGCCGTAGAGCAGCTCCTGGAGCGTGTCGACGTCGTCGACGTCGGCGGCCTCGAGCCGTTCGACGCGCGCCACGATCGCCTCGTGGTCGTGGACCATCGGCACGGCGGCGTCCGCGAAGCCGACGAGCCGTGCCCACTCGGGGTACAGCACCTCCTCCTCCGCCCTCGCGTGGGGCAGGAGCGTGTCGCGGAGGAAGGCCAGGATCCGGCCGACCAGCAGCTCGCGCTCCTCGGGCGCCAGCCGCGGCACCTCCCGCGCCGCCTGCCCGATGTGCTCGATGTGCGACAGGAGCTCCGCGTGCTCCTGCCGGAAGGGCTCCGTGGGACGCATCTCAGACCTCGCTTTCCGTCGACTCGACCGCGGCGAGCGGCTCGAATCGTGCCGTGAAGTGCCGCAGCGTCGGCGGCTCGAACGTCATCCGGTAGCCGCGCAGCTCGGGCGCGCGCGCGACGACGCGCTCGCAGACCTCGATCACGTAGTCGACGTGGCTCTGCGTGTAGGTGCGCCGCGGGATCGCGAGGCGGACGAGATCCATCGCGGCGGGCGACTCGGTGCCGTCGGGGGCGCGCCCGAACATCACGGTGCCGATCTCGGCGGCGCGGATCCCGCCCGCGACGTAGAGCTCGACCGCGACCGCCTCCCCCGGGTACTCGAGCGGCGGCACGTGCGGGAGCAGGGCACGAGCGTCGATGTACACGGCATGGCCGCCGAACGGCTGCACGACGGGCATCCCGGCCCGCACCAGGCCCTCCCCGAGGTACGCGGTCGAGCGCACGCGGTAGCGGAGGTAGTCGTGGTCGACGGCCTCCTTCAGGCCCTGCGCGATCGCCTCGAGGTCGCGGCCGGCGAGGCCCCCGTAGGTGGGGAAGCCCTCGGTGAGGATCTCGAGGTTGCGGCAGCGGTCTGCGAGCTCGTCGTCGTCGAGGGCGAGCCAGCCGCCGATGTTCGCGATCGGGTCCTTCTTCGCGCTCATCGTCATCCCGTCGGCGCACGCCGCCATCTCGCGCGCGATGTCGGGCACCGCGCGCTCCGCGTACCCCGGCTCGCGCATGTGGATGAACCACGCGTTCTCGGCGAAGCGGCAGGCGTCCAGGAACAGGGGCACGCCGTGGCGGTCGCAGAGCGCCCGGACGCCGCGCAGGTTCTCGAGCGACACGGGCTGGCCGCCGCCGGAGTTGTTCGTGATCGTGACGAACACGGCCGGGACGTCGGGGCCGCGCTCGGCGAGGAAGGCGTCGAGCGCGTCGAGGTCCATGTTGCCCTTGAACGGGTGCAGCGACGAGGGATCGTGCGACTCCCCGATCACGAGGTCGACGGCCTCGGCGCCCGTGAACTCGACGTTGGCGCGGGTCGTGTCGAAGTGCGTGTTGTTCGGGATCGCCTTGCCGGGGCCGCCGATGACGCTGAACAGGATCTTCTCGGCGGCTCGCCCCTGGTGGGTCGGGATCACGTGCCTGAACGGGAACAGCGCGCGCACCGCGTCGAGGAACGTGAACCACGAGGGCGACCCGGCGTAGCTCTCGTCGCCGTGCTGGACGGCGGCCCACTGGTCGCGCGACATCGCGCCGGTGCCGGAGTCGGTCAGCAGGTCGATGAGCACGTCGGCCGCATGGAGGCCGAAGACGTTGTAGTGCGCGGCCTCGATCGCGGCGCGCCGCTCCTCCTCGGTCGTCATCCGCAGCGGCTCGACCGAGTGGATGCGGAAGGGCTCGATGATCGTCCGGAAGCTCATGCCGGCGAACCTACGAACGCGCGGCCGACGCGGCATCCGCGCGGACACGGATGCGGCGCCGCGGTAGCGTTGGCCGCGTGGCCCGCGGCCCGTTCCGACGGCTGGGCAGGCTCCTCGGCCGACGGCCGGGACCGGACGACGACGTGCCGGCGAAGGCGATCCACCTCTTCCGCGACCACGTCGAGGAAGGCTTCCCGCGCCCGCTGACCGACCGCGAGGGAGCCGTCCTCACGTTCCTCCTCGCCGTCGACGCGGCCGGGATCGAGGCGCTCCGCCGCCAGGCGGAGGTCGCGGTCGCGACCGCCCGCTGCGCCTGCGGGTGCGGGACGATCAGCCTCGACGTCGACCGGAGCGCCGCGCCGAGGTCGTCGCTGACGGCGTTCCCGCTGATCGAGGCCGACGCCGTCGAGCCCGGCGGCCCGGGAGTCCTGCTCTTCGGCGACGACGGCTGGCTCTCCGCGATCGAATGCCTCTACTTCGACGACGTGCCGCCGGCCGAGCTCCCCGCCCCGGCCGCGCTCGGCCCGCCGCGGCTGTGCGAGCCGCCGACGGGGCCCGCGACGAATGTCCTGGCCTACTTCCGCGGCGAGGCGGAGTACGTGGCACGCTGCACGTCGTGCGAGCGGGAGCGCGCCGGGCCCGAGGGCCAGGCGGCCGAGCCGGTCACGTTCGTCGCCAGGCTGCCGCTCGACGTGCAGTCGGCGTCGCTCGCGTGCGACCACGGTCACCCGTACGTGGCCGTGCGCGTCGACGCGGAGCCGCCGGAGGTGGAGCCGACCGAGTTCCGCTTGATCTAGCGGACGGTCGCGAGCAGCGCGCCGAGCCGCCCGATCCCGTCGTCGATCTGCTCCTCGCCGACGAGGCTGAAGGACAGCCGCACGGTGCCCGTGCCGCGCCCGTCCGCGTAGAACAGCGTGCCCGGCACGATCCCGACGCCGTTGTCGACCGCCCGGCGGGCGAGGTCCACGGAGTCGGCGCCGTCGGGCAGCGTCAGCCACGAGAAGAAGCCGCCGCGCGGGCGCGTCCAGCGCGCGCCCTCCGGCATCGACCGCTCGAGCGCCGCGAGCATCCGCGCCGCCTTGCGCCGGTACAGCCCGCGCGACCGCTCCAGCTGCTCGTCGATCCAGCCGCGGCGGGCGGACTCCTCGAACAGCCGCTGGCCGAGCGCGCCGGCGCACTGGTCGGTGTTCTGCTTCGCGGCGACGAGGCGGGCGGCCACGTCGGCCGGGCCGACCGCCCAGCCGAGCCGGACGCCGGGGAAGAACGTCTTCGACGTCGTCCCGGCCTGGACGACGACGTCCGGGGCAAGGCTCCAGAGGCTCGTGAGCCCGTCGCCGGCGAAGCCCAGCTCGCGGTAGGCGACGTCCTCCACGACGAGGAACCCGAAGGTGCGTGCGAGCTCGACCAGCGGCTCCCGCCGCTCGGCGGCGAGGCTAACCCCGGCGGGGTTCTGATGATCCGGGATCGTGTACACGAGCTTCGGCCGAAGCCCGCGGGCCAGGCGGCGCTCCAGCTCGTCGACCTCGAGCCCGTCCTCGTCGAGCGGCACCGCGACGAGCTCCGCCTCGAAGCTGCGGAAGGCCTGGATCGCGCCCAGGTACGTCGGCGCCTCGACGACGACGACGTCGCCCGGGTCGAGGAACGACTTGCCGACCAGCTCGAGCGCCTCGATCGCGCCGCTCGTCAGCAGCAGCTCCTCCTCGGCGGGACGGCGGCCCTGCAGCGCGTCGAGCCGGCCCGCCACCGCGTCGAGCGTCCCGGCCAGCCCACGCGTGGGGGCGTACTGGAAGGCGCTCGCCTCCCCCTCGGCGACGAACTCGGCGAGCAGGGCGGACACGCGGTCGCGCGGGAACGTCTCGGGGTCGGGGAAGCCGCCGGCGAACGAGATCACGTCGGGCCTGCCGAGCAACGCCAGCACGGAGGCGATCCCGTCGCCCACCTCGGCGCGGGTGCGCGCGGCGAGCAGCGCGTCCCACTGCCGCGTCTCCGGCGTCACGGCCACGAGCACAACCCTAGCGCGGAGCCGCGAGGGCCATGCCCTCGCCGAGTGCGACGTCGTCGGCGACGCGCGACCCGGCCGAGCTGCCGGACGAGCCGGGCGTGCGCTGGCGGCCCCGGTCCTCACCCGGCGAGCGCGCCCGCGAACACCTGCCAGGCGAGCACGCTCTTCGCCACGAGGCTGAGCACGAGGTAGCCGCGCTCGCCGAAGCGGTAGTCCCGCCACGGGCCGACGCGGAGGTACTGGAGCGCCATGTTCGCGGCGAAGCTGAAGAAGAGCACGAACAGCGAGACGAAGATCGCGATGACGAACCCGGGCACGTCCGCCTCGGCCTCGGCGTGACCGAGCTGCACCGCGATCGCGATCCACGGCACCGCGCCGACGATCGAGCCGTAGACGAACGGGCGCCAGTCGACCGGGCTCCCCGGCCGGTTCACGCGCTCCATCAGCAGCCCGAACAGGATCATCGCCGCGTTCGCGCCGAACAGCGCGATCAGCGCGGTGACGTCCCGGATCCCGGTCAGCATCGCGATCAGCACGACCATCAGCGACGCGCTCACGGAGTACTCCCACCACCGCGCAGGGTTCATCTCGACCGCGAGGTTGCGCTCGTACCAGTCGACGACGCGGGGCGCGGCCATCAGCCCGTGGTCGATCGCCGCCAGGAGGAGGAAGGCGGCGACGGCCGGCCCGAACGGGAGGTCGTACAGCGTGTCCGTCTGCAGTGCGCCGGTCGCCGGCGGGCCGTCGATGAAGCTCCAGGTGATCGGGATCGTCGCGTCGTTCGCGAGCAGCAGGATCGCGACCGCCTGCGCCGCGTGGGCGACCGCGAGCGCCGCGTTCCAGCGGCGGCGGCTCCTCACTCGCCCGCTCCGGGCCCCGGCGCCGCCGCCGTCGGCGGGCCGGCCTCGAGCAGACGCTTGAGGGCCGTCCAGATCGCCCGCTCCTGGCGCGAGCCGAGGCGGCCGATCAACGGCGTCGCGAGCGCGAGCAGGCCGTGCGGCTCGACCGTCCAGCGCCAGCGCATGCGCGTGCCCTCCGGAACCGGGTCGAACGCGAGGGCGCCACGGATGTCGGCGCCCGACACGCGGCTCGCGGAGCCGATCAGCCGCGGCCGCTCGTAGGCGGTGAGCTCCGTCGTCAGCACGACCGTCCGTCGCCTCGAGCCCATCTCGGCACGGAAGCGGGTGCCCACGCCGACGGGCCCGGGCGTCAGCTTCTCCGCGCGCCGCATGCGCCGGTTGTAGCACGGCTCGTTTCGCTCGTCGGCGACGAAGTCGAACACCTCCTCGGGGCTCCGGCGCACGACGATCTCGCCCTCGATCCGCGTGGTCACGGCGCTGCCTTCCGGCGCGGGATCGACACGAGCGTCCAGCCGGCGGCGAAGCAGACCACGAGCAGCACGCGCACGAGGTCTCCCCACGAGCTCGTCCACACGGCCGTCGCGAGGAGCCACGGGAAGAACGCGATCCACAGGACGCCCTCGACGAGGAGCGGCAGCCCGCGGACCCAGCTCCACAGCCCGTCGAGCCGGTCGGCGAGGAGAAGCGTGAGGAACAGGAGCCACATCGCGACCATCCAGACGAACCAGATCGTCGCTCCGAGCGGGCGGCGCGCCGCCCGCGACGGTGCCGGTACGGCGACGTGCGTCACGTGTGGGACACCCCCCTCAGCATCGGCACGGCCGGGCGGCCGAGAGCGGTCCAGCCGACGACGGCGAGGATCGCGACGTCGATGGCGACGCCGAGGAAGAGGCCCGGCTCGAAGAACACGACGAGCTGGACGAGCGACACGCCCGCGCCGACCGCGACGGCGACCCGCCACGCGTCCCTGCGGGCGACGAGCAGGATCGCGCCGGTCGCGAGCGCGATCGCGGCGAGGATCCCGAGCGTCAGGAACACGCCGCGACCGTCGTCCAGCAGCCACGACGACGGATCGAGGAACGCGAAGACGATCCCGTGGAGGACGAGGAACAGGGCGATGAGCGAGCGCCACCACATGGCGCGCACCTCCTTCTACGTCGCGAGCGCGGCTTCCACGGGGCCGCGCTCGAGGGGCGGGTTTGACGGTGAGGCGGCGGCGAGGAACGCGGCGATCTCCGACCGCGCGCGCTCGTCGTCGTGGAGGAAGATGTGGCCGCCGCGCTCGACGTGCACCCAGCGCGCGCCGGGGACGCGGGCGACCATTGCGAGCGCGTCCTCGTAGGGCGCGAGCGGGTCGTCGGCTGCGTGGACGCCGAGGGTCGGCACCGCGAGCTCCTCGAACGGGTACCGGGCGACGTCCGGGTTGCCGACGTAGCCGTCGAAGATGCAGCCGCGCCGGCGCGGCCCCATCGGGAAGAAGCTGTCGAAGAGCTCCCCGAGGGTGCGGCGGTCGTCCTCGCTCGGGACGTAGTCGGCCGGCATCCCCGCGATTTGCGCGAGCCGGCCGGGCACGGCGACCCGCAGGAGCCACATCGCCGGCTGCGAGAACACGAGCGGCGCGAGGAGGCGCGGGACGAGCGTCACGGGGCGCTCGTGCGGCGCGTTGGCGGCGACGAGGACGAGGCGCGACGCGCGGTCCGCGTGGCGGAGCGCGAGCTGGAGCGCCGACGAGCTCCCGGCGGAGAACGCCAGCACGGGCGCCTCGTCGATCCCGAGCGCGTCGAGGAGCGCGACGAACGCGTCGGCCTGCGCCGCGACCGTCGGCTCGGGCGGCAGCGGGGAGCCGAGGTACCCGAACCGCGAGGGCGTCACGATCCGGTAGCCCGGTGGGACGAGCGCGCGCCACGACGGCGGCACGTCGCATCCGCCGACGACGCCGTGCACGAGCAGGAGCGGCGCTCCCTCGCCCCACTCGCAGTACTCGAGCGGGCCGAACGGCGTCGCGACCCGGCGCCGGTCGAGCAGGGCGAGCCGCGCCTGCGCCGCGCGCAGGTCTCGGCGATAGCGGGCGGCGACGCCGAGCCCGACGGCCGCGGCGATTGCCGTGCCGACGGTGGACCGGGTCATGACGGCACCTCCTCGGAACGGGACGAGTCGGGTATCGCGCCTCCACCGGCCCGGGACATCCGCGGTCAGCCGCGGGCGGAACCGTAGGCACTACGGATCGCGGCTGAGCCTTCCGTCCCCGATTGCCGGCCGGCGCTGCGACCGAAGACGCGGGACTACGGCGCCAGCCGCCGCACGACCGGCGCGACCGCCGCGGCGAGGGCCACGTGCCCGTCCGCGTCGAGATGGATCGGATCCTCGTCCGCGTAGCGAACGACGCCGTCGAGGTCGAGCAGCTCCGCGCCCACGAGCCCCGCGGCCTCGGCGAACCGGGCGCCGAGCGTGCGGGACCTCGCCGCCATCGTCTCGTACTCCGACGCATCCGGACCGGTGGCGCGGATCGGCGGCGGGCACACGAGGAGCACGGGCGGCGCGACGCCGTCGCGCCCGCACTCGGCCGCGCGGACGACGAGCACGAGCGACGCGCAGGCCTCGGCGACGTCGGCCGCGGAGAGGTGGTAACGGTCGGCGAGGTCGTTCGTCCCCAGGTAGACGATCACGAGGTCGAGCGGCGCGTGCGACCGGCAGCAGGGAAGGAGGTACGGCCGCCCGCTCCGCCCTTCGATCCACGGATGCTCGAGCGTCGCCGTCCGCCCGTTCAGGCCTTCCTCGAGCACGCGGTAGCCGTCGCCGAGCAGGCCCTGGAGCGCGCCCGGCCACCGCACCTCGCGCGGGAACCGGTCGCCGCCGCCCGGCACGCAGCCCCACGTGTTGGAGTCGCCGAAGCAGAGGATCGTCCGCTCGCCCACCGGGCGTGACGATACTCGCGCCCCGCTATCCTCGACCCGTGCCCGGCGTGCGCGTGACGGTTCGCCTCTCCGGCCCGCTCATCGAGCGGCTCGGCCACCGGCAGGGGCTGCAGCTCGACGAGGGAGCGACCGTCGGCGACCTGCTCGACGCGCTCGCGCGCGACGGACGGCTCGAGGCCGGCGCGACCGACGGCCTGGCCGTCGTGGCCGGCGGGACGATCGTGCCCCGCGGACGCACGCTCGCCGACGGCGACGAGCTCGACGTGCTCGTGCCGGTCGCGGGCGGCTGAGCGCCCGCGACCGGCACGCACGCCTACGCCGCGATGCTCCCGCCGGAGCTACCGTAGTGCGTGCGGACGAGCTGCTCGAGGCCGCGGGCGGCGAGCCGCGCGGCCGGCGCGAGGAACGTCACCTGCACGACGCCGGGAGCGCGGCCGATCTCGATCGCGCCCGTGATCGTCGCCCGGTTCTTCACCTCCGGCACGGTCAGGTCGAGCAGCGCGGCCGCACGCGCGAGGCCGTTGTCGACGGCGCTGTTCAGGTCGGGGCCGGAGCCGACGACGGAGATCGGCAGCGCGTCCTCGAGCCCGACGCCGTAGCCGGCGGCGACCTCGGCGGCCCGCGTCCGCTCCGACGCCGACAGCGGCCGAGCGAGGAACGGCAGGTCCTCGGCGACCGGCAGGACGATCGGCCCGTCGAGCTCGAGCCCCTTCAGCACCTCGAGCTGCAGCGTGACCGTCCCCGACACGTCGGTCGTGTGGCCGGCGATCTCGCCGTCGCCCTGCATCGCGTGCATGTCGCCGAGGTAGACGCCGCCGCCGGCGAGCTTCACGGGCGCGATCACGATCGCCCCCGCGCGCACCGCGTCGATGTCCATGTGCCCGTCGGTGCGGTGCGCGAGCTGCTCGGGCGTGACCGCCCGGGCGTGGGGCGCGCCGAGGAGGAACGAGCCGAAGTCCCCCGCGTTGTGGGAGTCCGGCAGGTCGACGGCGGGCGTGGTGCCGAGCTGGCCCATGAACGGGCGCAGGCGCGTCGCGACGCCGACGAGGTCGTGCGGCGCGAACAGCAGGATCGGGTTCTGGATCGAGTGCTCGGGCAGCGCCGCGGCGGCATACGCGTCCCGCGCGAACGCCTCGGCCTGGTCGCTTCCGACCGTGACGCCCACCCCCCACTCGTCGTCGAACGCGATCGTGTACCCGTTCGTGAACGCGAACGGCGCCGCCGGCTCACCACACGCGGCACAGCGCACGGAGTCGGGCCCGATCCCCTCGACGACGGTCGGCTCGTCCTCGGCGCCGCACGAGGCGCACACCTTGGCGCAGTACGGGTCGCCGTTGAAGCGCCCCTCGACCCAACGGTCGTTGCCGGACGCGGTCGCGATCGACGTGACGGAGATGTCGCGGATATGGATCGCGATCGCGTCGCCCACCTCCGCGCCCTCGACGGCGACGGGCAGCGTCACCTCGTGCCCGCCCTTGATCGCCGGGGTGATCATCGGCCCCCAGCAGCCGGGGGCGGTGTTCGCGACGACGTGACCGCCGTCGCGGACGGGGCCGAGCATCTCCGTGCTCGGACCGATGATCCCGTCGCAGAACCGGTCGACGAAGACCGTCTCGGCGCCCTGCCGCGTGCGTGTCCTCTCCTCAACAGCCATGACGTGACCTCCCGATGGCGAGTACGGACCGCTGCGACGAACGTACCACCGCGCACCGAGCCACGGCGGCCCTCGGGCCGAGACGTGACGCCTCTCGGCGGTGCGTCTCTACGCGGCCGCGCGGCGCGCGAAGCTCCCGACCAACGACCCGAGCGCCCAGTTGACGAGCCACATCACGATCACGGCGCCCACGTACGTCCAGAAGCCGTCGATCGAGAAGTCGGGTGCGACCCACTCCGCGAGCGCCAGCATCGCGATGTTGATCGCCAGGTACGCGAGCCCCAGCGTCACGACGATCAGCGGGAACGTCAGCAGCACCAGGATCGGCTTCAGGATCGCGTTCGCGACGCCCAGGACGGCAGCCCCGAGCAGCAACGACCACCAACGCCCGATCTCCACGGAGTCGAAGACCCAGTCGACCACGAGCAGCGCGACGATGTTCACGCCCCAGGCGAGGATCAGGGCGATGACGATCTCCGCGGTCGAGATCCGCGGGCCCTCCCCGGAAACGACGTAGTCGCCCATGAAGGCTCCTCCTCTCGGAAGCGACGATCCTACGCGATCCGCCGGGCGTCGCACGCACGGCTTGACATCCGCGCGGCCGCGAACGAAAGATCGTGCGGTCACTCAAGGGGGAGGAGGAGGGACCATGCGCAGACCACTGGTGCTCGGCGCAGTGGTGACGGCCGTCGCCTCGCTCGTCGTCGGTTCGGCGGCGCTCGCGATCGGCAACGGCACGCCGGACGGCAACGGCCACCCCAACGTCGGGATGCTCGCCGTCGAGGTCGACGGCGCACGCTACGCGGTGTGCTCCGGCTCGTATGCCGGCCCCCGCAAGGGCGCCCCCACGGCGGGCGTCTTCCTGACCGCGGGCCACTGCGTGGCCTGGATGCCCGCCGAGGGCATCGCCGGGTCGCAGCTCTGGGTCACCTTCGACACGACTGCGACCCTCGACGAGGCCACGGGCGAGGTGACGGGCGCGACGACCTGGTACCACGCGACCGCGTTCGCGTTCGATCCCGGGTTCGGCCACGATTCCGGGAACCTGAAGGACTACGCGGTGGTGCTGCTCGGGACGACCGTCGGGGTCACGCCCGTCCAGCTGCCGGCCGCGGGGCTGCTCGACGACATGGCGGCCGGCGGAGGGCTCAGGCCCTCCGCGGTCTTCGACAACGTCGGCTACGGCGTCATCCCCAGGTTCAAGCAGGCGCCGCCGAGCTTCTCCGCGCCGCCGGGGCGGATGTTCTCGACGTCGTTCTTCCAGGGCCTGACCCGGTCGTGGCTCAAGTTGCTGATGAACTCGGACGCGCGCGGCGGGGGGAACGGCGGGAGCTGCTACGGCGACTCCGGGTCGCCGAAGTTCGTCCACGGGACGAACACCGTCGTCGCCGTCACGACGGGCGGCGACCGCGTGTGCCGCGCGGAGAGCTACAACCAGCGGCTCGACGTCGCCGACGCCCGGGCGTTCCTGGGTCAGTACCTGAGCCTGCCCTAGTCCCCGGCCTGCCGCCCGGAGGAGCGATCCTCCGGGCGGCGGTCGCCGCCGGAGAGCTCGTCGAGGCCCGGCGCCTCGCGAAGCGAGCGGCTGAGCGTGCCCCAGAGCGCCAGGACGAGCGCGACGCCGACGAACACGGCAACCGTCGCGCGCGCCGAGACCGCCCCGAGCAGCGCACCGGCCGCGAGCGGGCCGAGCGGCGCGATCAGCAGCGAGACCGTGCTGCGGACCGACTCGGCGCGGCCGAGCAGCCGGTCCGGCGTCATCGCGATCCGGTAGCCGTGGACGACTGCGTCGTTCGACGGGATCGCGAGCGCCGCCGGGAGCATCCCCGCGACGAGCACGTAGACGTCCGGCCGGACGAGGAACGCGGCGCAGCCGAGCCACGCCCACAGCTCGAGGAGCAGGACGGCCCTGACGGGAAGGAGGCGGCGGACGAGCTGCGAGGCGAGCGCGCCCACGAGGAGGCAGGCGCCGAAGAGGGCGACGAGCACGCCCACCTCCCCGCCCGACAGCCCCTGCCGCGTGCCGATCACGACGACCGCGAGCAGCAGTCCGGGGCCGAGGAAGTTCGTGAGCCCGAACAGGAGCGCGCAGGTGCGAAGGAACGGCTGCCCCCAGAGGAAGCGCACGCCCTCGGCCAGGCGCGAGTGGAGCGGCGAGCGATCCGGCTCGCGCTCCTCCTGGAAGGGCGTGCGCATCGCGAGCAGGGCGAGTGACGAGCAGGCGTACGAGACGGCGTCCACGACGAACGGAAGCGCGCGGGCGAGGCCGAACAGGGCGCCGCCGAGGGGCGGCCCGACGACCCCGACTGCCGCCCCTCTGCCGGTCTGCGTCGCGATCGCGGCCGGAAGCTGGCGCAGCGGCACGACGGCGCGGATCGCACCGGCCTGGGCGGCGGCGAACACCGCCGCTCCGGCGCCCTCGACGAGGGCGACGAGCACGATCGCCGGGAAGGTGACCTGGTCGGAGAGGATCGCGACCGCGAGGCCGCCGAGCGCGACGAGCCGCACCCCGTCGGCGCCGATCATCAGCCACTTGCGGTTCCACCGGTCGGCCGCGACGCCGGAGGGGAGGGCCAGCAGCGCCGTCGGGAGGGTGCGTGCGAACGCGACGGTGCCGGCCTTCGCCGCCGAGCCCGTCAGCGCGAGCACGAGCAGCGGGTAGGCGATCGCGGTCGACTGCGATCCGAGGCTGGAGAGCAGCTGCCCGAGCTGGAGCAGCACGAATTCGCGGTTTCGGCGCAGGGGAACCGCGGTCACGGCGCGACGCTAGCCGACGCCCGAGGCCGTGCATCGCGACGCCGAGGACGAGCGCGGCGGCGGCGTCGCGCTCCGACGTCCGAGGCTATGCCGTCCGCTCCCGCTCGCCGGCCCCCGCACCGGCCGGGCGGCGCCGGAGCCGGCGCTCGAGCAGCTTCTTCGCCTCGTCGGCCCACAGCACCACGCTCGCGAGGCCCGTGCAGATCAGCCACTCGTCGAGGCCGAGCGGGGTCGTGCCGAACGCGTCGTTGAGGAACGAGAGCTCCACGACGGCCACCTGCAGGGCGAGCGACAGCGCGATCGCGCCCCAGAGCAGCCGGTTGGTGAACAGCCGGTGGAACGCGCTCGCCCGGTCGGAGCGGGCGTTGAAGCAGTTGAAGAGCTGGGCGAGCACGAGGGTCGTGAAGGCCATCGTGCGCGCCTCCACGACGTTCCCGGTGTCGCCGACGATCCCGCCCGGCAGGCGGAGGTCGAGCGCGACGAGCGTGACGAGCGCCATCACGGCGCCCACCCAGACGATGCCGACCCACATCCGCGCGTCGATCACCCGGTCGGTGGGCCGCCGCGGTGGGCGTCGCATCACGTCGCGAGGCGGCGGGTCGACACCGAGAGCGAGCGCGGGCGCGCCGTCGGTGAGCAGGTTGATCCAGAGGATCTGCGTCGCGAGCAGCGGCACCGCGATCGCCTCGCCGGTGTCCTCGAGCCCGATCACGCCCGCGAGCACCACGCCGAAGAACATCGTGAACACCTCGCCGATGTTCGAGGAGAGCAGGAAGCGGAGGAACTTGCGGATGTTCGCGAAGATCCCGCGGCCCTCGCGCACCGCCTGCACGATCGTCGCGAAGTTGTCGTCGGCGAGGATCATGTCCGCCGCCTCCTTCGCGACGTCGGTGCCGGCGACACCCATGGCGACGCCGATGTCCGCCGCCTTCAGCGCGGGCGCATCGTTCACGCCGTCGCCGGTCATGGCGACGATCCCGCCGTCCGCCTGGAGCGCCCCGACGATCCGCAGCTTGTCCGCCGGGGCGACGCGGGCGTAGACGGACGTCGCCCGCACCGCGTCGGGGTCGTCGGCCAGCGCCTCGAGCTCGGCGCCGGTGAGCGTCCGGGAGCCCTCGCCGGCGAGGCCGAGGTCGGCGGCGATCCGCGAGGCCGTGTGCGGGTGGTCGCCGGTGATCATTAGCACGCGCACGCCGGCGGTCTGCGCCTCGGCGATCGCCGCCTGCGCCTCCGGTCGCGGCGTGTCGATGATCCCCACCGTCCCGAGGTAGACGAGCTCGCGCTCGACCGACTCGTCGTGGGGCGGCCGCTCGTGGTCGGCGAGCGGCCGGTACGCGACGCCCAGCGGCCGGAGCGCGCGGTCGGCGAGGCGGTCGACCTCCGCGAGGATCCCGCGGCGGCGGGCGTCGGTGAGCGGCCGCACCTCGCCGCCGGCCTGCTCGTCGGTGCAGCGTGCCAGCAGCACGTCGGGAGCTCCCTTGGTGACGACCGCGATGCCCGCCTCGCGCTCGCGGTCGACGTGCAGCGTGCTCATCAGCTTCCGCTCCGAGGTGAAGGGCACCTCGCCGACCCGCTCGAACCGCGAGCGCCGCCGCTCGGTCAGGCCCTCGACCTTGGCCTCCGCGACGAGGAACGCCGCGTCGGTGGGGTCGCCCTGGACGGTCCACTCGCCGTCCTCCTCGCGCAGCACGGCGTCGTTCGCGAGGCTTCCGGCTGTCAGCACGGCGCGCACCTCGTCGAGCTGCACCGGATCCTCGAGCGGGCGCCCGTTGGCGCGGAGCTCGCCCTCGGGCCGGTAGCCGCTGCCGGTCACGTCGGCCTCGCCCGACGGGGTGACGATCTTGACGATCGCCATCTCGTTCTTCGTCAGGGTGCCGGTCTTGTCCGAGCAGATCACCGACGCCGAGCCGAGCGTCTCGACGGAGGACAGCTTCTTCACGATCGCCCGCTGCCGCGCCATCCGCTGCACGCCGAGCGCCAGCACCACCGACAGCACGGCCGGCAGCCCCTCCGGCACCGCCGCGACGGCGAGCGAGACCCCGACGAGCAGCACCGCGACCAGGTCGGACGCCGACTCGAGGTCCGCGGTGAGCAGGATCGCCCCGACGACGACGACCGCGATCACGATCACCGCGATCCCGAGCATGCGGCCGATCCGCTCGACCTCCCGCGCCAGCGGCGTCGTCTGGACGTCCGTCTGCTCGAGCAGCCGCGCGACCGCGCCCATCTCCGTCGCCATCCCGGTCGCGATGACGACGCCGCGCCCGCGCCCGCGCGCGACCGCGGTGCCGCTGAACACCATGTTGACGCGGTCGCCCAGCCCGGCCGGCGCGGGGATCCGCGCGACGTCCTTCAGCACCGCCTCGCTCTCCCCCGTCAGCGACGCCTCGGCCACGAGCAGCGACGACGCCTCGAGGAGGCGCGCGTCGGCGGCGACCGCGTCGCCCTCGGCGAGCGCGAGCAGGTCGCCGGGCACCACGTCCTCGGCCGGGATCCTCCGCTCCTGCGCGTCGCGCACAACCCCGGCGGTCGCCGCCGCCATCCGTTGCAGCGCCGCGACCGCGTGCTCGGCACGCGCCTCCTGCACGTACCCGAGGACGGCGTTGGCGACGACGATCGCGGTGATCACGATCGCGTCGTACGGGATGTCCTCCGCGCCCTCCAGCACCCAGGCCACGAGCGAGATCACCACCGCTCCGAGCAGCAGGTAGATCAGGGGGTCGGCGAACTGGCCGAGGAACTTCCGCCACGCCGGGACCCCACGCGCTTCCTCGAGCCGGTTCGGCCCGAGCCGCGCGAGCCGACGCGCGGCCTCCGCCTCGCTCAGGCCGCGCCGCGGGTCGGTGCCCAGCCCGGCTGCGACCTCCGCTGCCTCGCGCCGCCACGGGTCGGGCGGAGGCGGGGCGGCCGTGCTCGTCCCGCGGCGGATGTCAGGCGTGGTGCTCAATCGCCTCCCGAGCATCGCAACACGCGCGCCGGCGCGTATCCGCGTGAACCACGAACGCACGGCTCGGGCCCGGCGCGTGCCTTGCGCCGGTTGTGAAGATGACCGACGTGGACGAGCACCGCCGCCTTCCCACGGCATCGGGCGCGCACGCCGACGCACATGCCGTCGTGCTGGTCGAAGGCGTCAGCGACCAGCGAGCGGTCGAAGCCCTCGCCCGCCGCCGCGGCCGCGATCTCGCCGCCGAACGTGTCGCCGTCGTCCCGATCGGCGGCGCGCAGGCGATCGCCGGGGCCCTGGAGCTGTTCGGCCCGCGGGGGCTCGACCTGAGGCTGGCGGGGCTCTGCGACGCCGCGGAGGAGGGCGACTTCCGGCGGGCGCTCGAGCGGGCCGGCCTCGGCTCCGACCTGACACGCGCCGACCTGGAGTCGCTCGGGTTCTACGTCTGCGTCGCCGACCTGGAGGACGAGCTGATCCGCGCCCTCGGCGCCGTCTCCGTCGAGCTGATCGTCGACGCGCAGGGAGACCTCGGATCCTTCCGCACCCTCCAGAAGCAGCCTGCGTGGCGCGGACGGCCAGTCGAGGAGCAGCTGCGGCGGTTCATGGGCAGCGGGGGCAGCCGGAAGATCCGCTACGCGCGCCTGCTCGTCGAGGCCCTGGACGCCGACGGCGTGCCCCGGCCGCTCGACCGCGTGCTCGCCCACGTCTGAGCCTCGGACCCCTACTCCAGGCGTGCTCGGCGATGCGAGCGCCGTTCCGCGGACGACGACCGGGCCCTCAGGGCCTCGCGCCGGAGTCGAGCGGCCAGGGCAGCCGCACCGGCAGGTACTCGCCCGGCCAGTCGGCGGTCGCCTCGTCCGGATCGGCGGTCTCCGCCGCGGCGGACGCGCCGTATCTCGCCGCGACCTCGCACACCCGGGTAGCGCAGCCTACGACCGCCGCCGGGCCGGCACATCCGCCGAGTAGCGCGGTCACGATTCGATCCGGTCAGTCCCCGATGCCGTGCGGGACGCGGCGCGCGAGCGTCAACGGTGGAAGGAGGTGGGAGATGGCGACTCTGTCGCACCAGCCGTCCGGGGTCGCCCCGGAGAGGCGGCGCTGGTCGCTGCAGCTGCTCGTCCCCGAGCTGTGGGCGTCGCTGGCGATCGTCGTCATGTGGCTGTCCGTGCTGTTCGACGCGGTCTGGGGCCCGGACCTCGTGACCACCACCGTCACGACCCACACGACGGTCCCGTCGGCAGTCTTGGTGGCCCCGTTCGCGTTCTTCGGCACGTGGGTCGTCGCGAAGTACGGCTTCGGGCACGACCGGAACGAGTGACCGAGGGGTCGGCGCGTCGCGGCGGCGCGAGCGCGCCTGACGATGCGGCAGCGCCGAGCGCGGCGCCGTGAGGGCGACCGCGCAGGCGCTGCCGGAGCCGTCTACCGCTGCGGGTAGGGGTCGTCGACCGAGTCGCCGCCGCTGACCGTGCGGTACTCGCCGTTGCCGCACGACGGGCACGGCGGCAGGTGCGTCGTGGACTCGACGTCGAGCCGGTAGCCGCAGCTCGTGCAGCGGTACGTGCCGCTGGAGACGTCGCTGCCTGCCGGGACGGGATTCGCCACGGTCCTAGACCTCCTCGTACGCCGTGCGTGGCCGGCGCGCCCGTCGTCGACGGTACAGAGCGGTCGCGAGCTTCCACGCACGCCGTGCGAGCCACATCAGGATGAGCGTTCGAAGTCGAAGCATGTCGCCGCGTGTTCCCTTCGGTCGGGTGGTTACTCCTCCGCTCAGATGCGCAGGAGCAGAAGCGCGGAGATCGCCGCGACGGCGGCCCAGAGCACGAGGGTCACCCAGCGTCCGGGGATGACGAGGCGTCTCCGCATGGTGGTGAAACGCCGGCGGCGCGTGCGCGGTTGCTCCAACGGACGCGCGTGCGGATCGAAGACGGGACGCGGGCGGTCGACCCGCCCAGTAGGTCAGACCGTCGCAGTCGCCCGTGCCCCCGAGCGGTCATACCCGCTCGGGGCTCGGACGAGTCCTGGTAGGCCCTGAGGCACGGCCGGCGGGGTGCGATGCGCGGCGTCGCCTGGACGCGGCCGCCTGCCGAGCTCAGGAGGCCGAGAGCCACGCGGCGCGCAAGGCGCGCGCGCGCCCCTCGAGTTCTTCGAGCAGCTCCCCGAGCTCCTCGACGTCGGGGCGCAGCCTGTTCACGTCGCGCAGCGTGGCGGCGATCTCGGACAGCGAGCTGGCAGGGTCGGAGGAGAGCTCGCCGAGCCGCTGCTCGCCCCGCTCGAGCTGGGCGCCGAGGATGAGCGCGCAGGCGCGACCCTCCTCGGTCAGCTTCCGCAGCTCCGCCTCGGTCACCGGCTGCTGCCGGTCGAGGACGGCCCTGAGCCGTTCCTTCAGCGCGGAGTCGAGGGACTCGGCCACGGGCGGGATTATCCCTGCCGGCGCGATGACGGGCAGGCGAACCGGATCGGGTCGAGACCGTCGATCCGAGGTCCGCGCGTGGTAGCCCCGGTGCGACGCACTCGCCGGACGAGAGGAGACGGATGCGCGGGCTGACCAACGATGGGCCCGGAGGAGGGGCGGCGGGGCGGGAGACTGGGGGATGGCGTGCGGCTGACCCGCCCAGTAGGCCACGACCGTCCGCCGTCGCCCGCGCCCCGAGCGATTCGGCTACCCGCCGAGCGCGACTCTGAATCCACACGGTCTCACGCCTCCGGAACCCGTACGCCACGACTGTCGTTGTCGCAGGGGGCTCTCTCTGCGGCGGAGGAGCCCCCTGCTCGTGTCGGGCTGGGCTCGCGCCGCTCGCGCGACG
The DNA here is from genome assembly GCA_035456465.1 of Gaiellaceae bacterium. Classification (GTDB taxonomy): domain Bacteria; phylum Actinomycetota; class Thermoleophilia; order Gaiellales; family Gaiellaceae; genus DATHTC01. The sequence continues at coordinate 28,063 of DATIDD010000002.1, forward strand.
GCTGCCAGGGCCCGCACGCCGTCTCCACGACGGGAGCCGTTCGACCTCGCCGCGATGGCGCGGGATCAGGCTCGATCATCGGAATTTGCGGACGTTGCCGTCCAAGGCCACGGCAATGGCTTGGTAATCGCAGGGGTCTGGGGAACGGTGCACGTGAGCCGGCGCGGTCTCCCGACCCACCGGGAGAGCACTGGCCGCGCGCCCGGGCCGCAGGGCCACCGGCCGCCGCACCGGCTCCTTTGAACAGAGCCCGGCGACGCGGCGTTCCTGCGGTCTGCCCGCAAGCGCTGTGCTTCGGGCGGCGATCCAGCGCTGCGACGGGTGCGAACGCCGCGACGGCCCGCGCGTCTACCAGTAGTCGATCGTCGGAAAGCGGTCGTCGATGTCGAGACACGCCTGCAGGTACAGCGCCGTCCCCAGATCGCCCGTCCACAGCGAGAAGCGCGCGCCGTCGATCTGCTCCAGCGCGTGCATCGCGAACGCGCGCGCACGCCCGAGCCACCGATCGTCGCCGGTTCGCTTCCAGAGCTTGAGGAACGCCCGAGCCGTTCCCCGCCGTCCCGTGGCACAGACCGGCACCCTTGCGGAGCGGCCCGGCGTGCCACGTCAGCTCGCCGCCGGCGACGAGCAGCTTCGTGAAGTCGGCGTCGCGGGGCGCGAGCGCGGCGGTCGACGTGATCACACCGGGCGCGCCGTGGCACCACTGAACGCGGATTCGCTCGGGATCGGGCTCGCCGTAGACCGGCGGCCAGTTGGCGAGATCGCCTGCTCGGAACGCCTGTGCCTGGAGGACTTCCGCCGTTCGCTCCTGCAGCTCGGCGAACCGCCCTGCTCCGAGCAGATCGGGCCTGCCGGCGAGCGCGCGCACGTTGCCGACGAACCCGTGCCCCGCGCCGAGCAACCTGTCGACGCGCCCGTAGAGGTGCTGAGTCCAGACGGGGCCGTCCCACAGGTCCCAGACGGCGTCGGCGCTCGCGCGCCACGCGTCGTCGCAGCCGGGACGGCCTCGGCGGCGAGCATCGTCCCCGGCGCGCCCCACAGCCACTCGTTCGTCGGGTTCGTCCTGTTGGCGCGCACGACCTCGACCAGTCGCTCCGAGCCGAGGATCCGCAGGAAGCCGGCCTCGCCGAGCATGGCGCTCGGCTGATCGAACTCGGGCAGCTCGGGCCAGCGGGTGTACGCCCGCTCCACCACGCTCTCCACGTCGAGCGCGCTCCCGAGCCGGCCGAGCGCCCACGCGACGCCGGCCGCACCGTGGTAGACGCCCGTGTAGGCGTCCGGCGGGCTCGCCTCGTCGCGGTCGCGCTCGTGCGCGGGCCACAGCCCGTCGGGGGGCAACCCCGCCTCGGCGGCGGCGACGACGCCCGCGATCGCAGTTCGAACGCGTCGTTCGTCCCACGGCTCGTTGCGGAGCGGCTCGTGCTCCGGGGCGCGAAAGAGCGTCACGACCTGCCAACCCTGTCAGGCCTGATCTGATCGTGACCTCCAGGGGGCGCGCTCAGGTGCTCCAGACCACCTCGATGGGTCGGTGGACGCCCGGTAGGGGCAGGGCGCCGGCCTCGGCCTCGATCGCGTCGCGCGTCCCACGCGACAGGCGTGCCCAGGCGTCGATGCGCACGGTGTGGTGTGCCCGTCTCCACGTTCCACGGATCTCGCCGTCGACGAGGAGCGCGCCCGGCCAGACGCGGGGCGTCCAGAGCCGCCGCCGCTGATCCGCCCGCGGGAGGAGAAGCTCCCGCTCTGCTCCGTCGAGCAGGAAGTAGGCATCGCCGCTCGGCAGTAGACGCGCGGGCGCGGCGACCGTCTCGGCGGCGCGCACCGCCGGCTCGTCGTCTGCGAGCAGCCACTCGTCGCCGAGTGGCGATCGGACCGGCAGCAGCGATGCGTCGAGCGAAGCGAAGGCCGTGGCCGCCGAGCGCCGCGAGATCCCAGCCCAGCGGGCGAACCCGTCGGCCGTGGTCGGCCCGAAGACGTGGAGGTAGCGTCGGGCGAGCTCGCTCGCCGCGTCGGCCGGGTCGACCTCGGCGGCGCCCACCGTCCAGACGGTCGGCGCGCGGGCGCCCTCCCAGCGGATGGCGACCGTGCCCGTCGTCGCGGCATACCTGAGCGCGTTGCCGACGCCGAGCGCGCGCCCGACCTCGCGGTCCGTCATCCGCCTGCCGTCGAGGTGGGCGTGCAACCGCTCGGCCATGTGCTCGGCCCGCAGGCGGCTCTTGGCGCTGTCGGGGAGCCGCCCCAGCGAGAACAGCGCGAAGTCGCGCTTGGCGACGACGTAGGTGTGGTAGCGAGGCCCCCAGAGCTGGACGAGCGAGGGATCCTCCCACGTCGACGACTCGACCCCGTCCACCCGAGCGTGCAGCGACAGCAGCGCGGCTCTCGGCATGCTGTCCTGCAGGCCGGCCCACGCCGCACGCCGCAGCGACTCCGAGCCCTCCGGCATCCGCTCCTCGAGCCCGCCGACCCGTCGTCGGAACGCCAGGATCTGCTGCCGCGTGAGCTCGAGTTTCGGTTGCACGAGATCGAGCGGCGTCCTAGCTCGGGGACGTCCTGGGCGCCCGCTCGAGCGCCGCCCCGAGGACGGTCCCGCCGGGTGGAACCTCGCGCACGGCCGCATGCTACGCAACGGAAGAGGCGAAACCGGCGGTCTGCGCAGCTACGCCGCAGCGGGCGGTCCGAACCAGGTGGTCAACGCGTCGGCGAGCCCCGCCTGGCCCCGGTCTCCGACCCAGGCCACGTATCCGTCCGGCCGAATCAACACGGCGGTGGGAGCAGTCACCTCCCCGAGGACCGGAAGCTCCCACGTCCCGACGTAGTCGGCGTCGATCAGCCGAACCCGAGCTGCCCATGGCGTGATGTCGAAGGCGCCGGGCTCACCGAGGTTGAGGAGCACCGGCCGGGCATCGTGCAGCAGGGTGAAGACCCGCAGCGGCCCGTCGGCGGCGACCAGGTCGAGATCGGGCATGCGGCGCCCGAGCAGCGGGTGTCCCTCGCCCAGGTCGTACTGGATGTCCAGGCCGGACATCATCCCGGCGAACCGCCGGCGAGGCTCGTCCATGCTGAGGAGCTCGGACACGGTGTCGCGCAACGCCTCGATGCGATCGTCGATGCGCATGAGCGCGGTCTGCGCCATCGTGGTGCGCAGGACGCGGGCGGCGACCGGATGGCGCTCGGCGTGGTAGGTGTCCAGCAGGCCTTCCGGCGCTGTCCGGTGGACCACCTGGGCCAGCTTCCAGCCCAGGTTCACCGCATCCTGCACACCCGTGTTGAGGCCCTGCCCACCGACCGGGGAGTGCACGTGCGCCGCGTCGCCGGCCAGCAGGACCCGCCCCGCGCGGTAAGCCGCGGCCTGCCGGGTCATGTCGGTGAACCTGGAGATCCAGGTGGGACTGTGCACGCCGTAGTCGGTTCCGTAGACGGCGATGAGCCGCTCGCTGAGATCGCGTAGGGTCGGGTCGCTCGTGTTTCCGACGTGCGATTCGGTCAACACGACCCCCACCGTCCCGCCTTTCTTGTAGATCACCTCGCCGCCCTCGATCTCGTACTCCACCTTGCCGATGGCGTGCATGCCCGAGCGAGTGCGACGAATGCCCGTCTCCGGCTCCTCGGTCATCTCGACCTGGGCGATCAGGCTGCTGGTCGTCGGATCCCACCCGGGGAACTCGATGCCGGCTGCCTTCCGGACGAGGCTGCGGCCTCCGTCGCAGCCGACGAGGTAGTCCGCCCGCAGCGACCTGCCGTCGGCCAGCGCGACGTCGACGCCGGTGTCGTCCTGCGCGAACCCGGTCACCTCGGTGCCGTAGCGGATCGGCACCCCCAACTCGTCGACCCAGCCGGCCAGGATGCGCTCGATGTGGTTCTGCCACAGCCCGAGCCCGTAGTTGTGCCGGGTGGGAAAGTCACTGATGTCCAGACGGACCGAGGCGAAGCCCGCGACCTGGGCCACCTGTCCCTCCGAGAGGAACCGATCGGCGATTCCACGCTGATCGAGGATCTCGATGGTGCGGGAGTGCAGACCGCCCGCGCGCGAGCCGGGGAGATCCTGGCTGGCGCGCCGCTCGACGACGGCGACGTCGACGCCCGCCAACGCGAGCTCGCCGGCCAGCATCAGCCCCGTCGGGCCGCCTCCGGCGATCACCACCGCATGCTCCGTCATCGCCGCACTCCGGCCGGCGTCACGCCGGGCGCC
>DATIDD010000003.1:0-20903 GCA_035456465.1 Gaiellaceae bacterium
GACTGCGGATTCCCGGGGAGGCCCGACAACGGATCGGCTGGGTCGAGCGCGCGCGGGATGTTCGCGACGCCGGCCGCCACCATCGTCACTCCGTCTCCTCGACGCGCGGCCGCGACCGAGACGAGGGGGAAGGAGAATGCCGCCCGCTCGCCGAGACGCTCGTACGCGGAGGCGTCCGGCGGTCCGGGAAGTCTCACCGAGACGAGGAGCTCGCCGGGGCCGAGGTCGAGGAGCGAGCGGTTGTCGTCGGTGGGGCGGCGGTAGAGGTCGAGGAGTGGGATCTCGCGCGCGCCGTCCGTCGAGCGGATCTCGACGTCGGCCCCGCATGCGGCGAGCGCGGGCGCGAGGTCGGACGGATGGGCAGAGATGCAGTCGCCCGGCTCGAGATTGTGCTTGCGGTGGTCGCCGATCTGGGCGTAGCAGGTGTCGCCGCCGCCGAGCCAGCAGTGCCACTCCTCGCCGCGGTAGTACCAGCAGCGCGTGTGCTGGCAAAGGTTGCCGCCGACGGTGCCGACGTTGCGGAGGAGTGGCGACGCGGCGAGCGAGGCCGCCGCGACGACGGCGGCGTAGGGCTCGAGGAGGGGCGAGGCGCCGAGCTCCGCGAGCGTCACGGCGGCGCCGATGCGAACGCCGTCGCCGTCGGGCTCGACGGTCGCGAGGCCCGCGTCGCGGAGGTCGACGAGCGTCAGCGGCTCGCGAATCGCACGGTCGACCTGCCCGGCGAGGTCGGTGCCCCCGCCGAACGGGACGGCCCCGTCCGTCGCGAGGAGCGCGAGGGCCGCCTCGAGCGACGCGGGACGCGCGTACGCGCTCACGCGAGGGTCTCCAGCACCCGGGCGGGTGTCAGCGGCAGAGCGGCTGCGCGGCGTCCCGTCGCGTGCGCGAACGCGTTCGCGATCGCCGCCGCGGTGGGCACGATCGGCGGCTCGCCGAGGCCCTTCGCGCCGAGGTTCGGCAGGTTCGGGTCGGAGACGTTCGGGAAGTCGACGAGGATCTCCGGCACGTCGGCGATCGTGGGCACCTTGTAGTCGTCGAGGTGGCCGTTGACCGGCATGCCCGTGGTCGGGTCGACGACGAGCTCCTCGGAGAGCGCGTAGCCGATGCCCTGGATCACGCCGCCCTCGGCCTGGCTCGACGCGGCGAGCGGGTTGACGATGCGGCCGACGTCGTGGACGGCGACCACGCGCTCGACCGTCACGACGCCGGTTCCGGGGTCGACGGCGACCTGCGCGATCTGGCAGCCGAACGTGTTGACGCGGAAGCCGTCCGGGTTCGGTCCACGCGCGCCGGTGCCGTCGATCGTCGCGTTCCCGAGCTTGCCCGTCACCTCGACCACGTCGACGTCGAGGGCGCCGTCGCGCGAGCGGATCCTCCCGTTCTCGATCGTCAGGTCGGCGGCGGCGATCTCGAGCACGTCCGCGGCGAGGCTCAACAGGATCCGCCTGACCTTGCCGGCCGCGCTCCGCACGGCGGGCATCACCGCGGGCGTCGTCATCGAGCCGCCCGAGACGGGGCCGTAGAGGTTGGGCGCCGTGTCGCCGCCGCGGGCGACGACGTGCGCGAGCGGAAGGCCGAGCTCCTCCGCCGCGACCATCCGGGCCGAGGTCAGCGTCCCGGTGCCGATGTCCTGGATGCCGGTGGTCACGAGCGCGTGCGCCTCCGAGTCGAGGCGGACGGTCGCGTGCGCGGGCGGGCCGCCGCCGCCCCACCAGATCTGCGTCGCGCAGCCCATGCCGCGGAGGAGACCGTCGGCCCGGGGCTCGCGGAGCGCGTCGCGGCCGTCCCAGCCCGCGAGCTCCGCCGCGCGGTCGTAGCAGGCGAGCAGCCGCTTGCTCGAGTACGGGAGGCCCGAGCCCTGGTCGAGCTCGACGTGGTTCAGGCGGCGGAGCTCGAGCGGGTCGATCCCGAGCGCGGCCGCGAGCTCGTCCATCGCCTGCTCGAGCACTGTCACGCCCTCGACGACCCCCGGAGCGCGAAACGCGTTCTGCGCGCGCAGGCTGGTGCGGACGGGGAAGACCATCGCGCGCACGTTCGGGCACGCGTAGATCGACAGCGCCGGCTCGGCGACGGGGAAGATCCAGCCGCCCGCGCCCATCGCGACGACGGCGCCGAGCTCGATCGCGGTAAGCGTCCCGTCGCGTCTCGCGCCGAGCGTCACCGTCTGCCTCGTCCACGAGCGGCGCCCGCCGACGACCTGCTCCTCGTGGCGCCCGAGCGCGAGCCGCACCGGGCGGCCGGAGGCGTGGGCGAGCTCGGCCGCGAGGAGCGCCTCGACGCCCGCTCCCTGCTTCGCCCCGAAGCCGCCGCCGATGAACTCGGAGATCACGCGCACCCGCTCGGGCGGAAGCCCGAACCGCCGCGCGAGCTCCTGCCGTGCGTCGAACATGCCCTGCGTGGAGACCCACGCCGTGAGCGAGTCGCCGTCCCAGCGCGCGACGGCGGCGTGCGGCTCGAGCGGCGACTGGACGTGCGCCGGGGTCTCGCACGTCAGCTCGACGCGCGCGTCGGCCGTCGCGAGACCCGTGTCGGGGTCGCCGCGGACGGTCTCCCGCGGCTCCTCGGTGAACCGCTGCTCCTCGAGGCCCGTCTCGACCTCGAGCGGCGCCAGCGTCTCGTACTCGGGCGCGAGCGCGGCGAGGCCGGCGACGGCGGCCTCCGGCGTGTCCGCTGCGACGGCGGCGATCGGCGCACCGGCCCAGCCCGGCTCGCCCGTGAGGATCGGGTCGCCGCTCATCGCGGTCGGGTCGCCCGGGGCGAGCACCGCGCGCACGCCGGGGGTGGCACGCGCGGCCTCGGCGTCGAGCGCCGTCACGCGGGCTCGCGCGACCGGCGCGCGCAGCACGAGCGCGTGGAGCATCCCCGGCAGCGCGACGTCGACGGTGTAGCGCGCCGCGCCGCTCGTCCGGACCGGCCCGTCGAGCCGCGTCGCGGGCTTCCCGACGACGTCGAGCTCCGCGTCCTCGGGCCACGACTCCACCTCGTCGTCCTCGTCGACGAGCACCCAGACGTCCTCGAAGCGCCCCTCCATCTCCCGTTGGGACTTGACGAAGCGCGGTTTCACGCCGTGTCCTGGCCTGACGCGCGGAGGATCGCGCGCTCGATCTTCGGGTAGGCGCCGCAGCGGCAGACGTTCCCCGCCATGGCCTCGCGAATCCGCTCGCGGTCCGGCCGCTCGACCGCCGCGAGCAGCGCCGAGGCGGACACGATCTGCCCGGGCGTGCAGAAGCCGCACTGCAGCGCGTCCTCGGCGACGAACGCCTCCTGGAGCGCGGCCGCGGTCTCGCCGAGCCCCTCGATTGTCGTCACCTCGCGTCCCTCGGCGGCCCCCACGGGAAGGAGGCAGGACACGACGGGACGCCCATCGAGCAGGACGGCGCATGCGCCGCACGCGCCCTCGCCGCACCCGTGTTTCGCGCCCGTCAGGGCGAGGTCCTCGCGGAGCACGGCGAGCAGGCGCCGGCCGGGTGCGACGTCGACGACGTGCTGCTCGCCGTTCACGTGGAGCGAGATCGGCATCCTGCAAGCAGTACAGGCGCCGCGAACGGCTCGTCAACTACCCTCGGTTCGTGCCGCGGGCCGTCGTCCTCCCCGTCCTCGCGCTCGCGCTCCTCGCCGCGGGCTGCGGCGGCTCCGACTCCGCGACGGAGACGACCGCGTCGCAGGCGACCACGGAGACGAACGCGGCGCCGACGGAGTGCGCGGACGTCGACGCACCCGCCCCGCGCGAGGACGGCGGAGCGACGCAGCCGAGCGAGCGGCTCGATCCGGAGAAGACGTGGACACTGACGTTCGAGACCTCGTGCGGGCCGTTCGTCGTCACGCTCGACGTGGAGGGTGCTCCGGCCACGTCGGCGTCGCTCGTCTCGCTCGCACGGAGCGGGTTCTTCGACGACACCGTGTTCCACCGGATCGTCCCGGGGTTCGTGATCCAGGGCGGCGACCCGACGCAGAGCGGCGCCGGTGGCCCCGGCTACTCGACCGTGGACCGGCCTCCGTCCGATGCCGCCTACGTGAAGGGCGTCGTCGCGATGGCGAAGACGCAGGCGGAGCCGGCCGGCACGTCGGGAAGCCAGTTCTTCGTCGTCACGGGTGACGACATCGGCCTGCCGCCGGACTACGCGATCGTCGGCAAGGTGACGGACGGCCTCGACGTCGTCGAGCGGATCGGGGCGCTCGGCGACCCGTCGACGGAGCAGCCGCTCCGGCCGGTCGTCGTCCGCTCGGTCACGGCCGCCTCGACGCCGTGAGCCGCATTGCCGCCGTGGTGCTCGCGGCCGGGGCCTCGACCCGCTTCGGCTCCCCGAAGCAGCACGAGCTGCTGCCCCGCGTGCTCGAGCGGCTCGCCGCGAGCCCGGTCGACGAGGTGGTCGTCGTCGAGGGCGCCCACGACCTCTGTGTCGACTCGACACGAACGGGGGCCCGCGTCGTGCGCTGCCCGGACTGGGAGCTCGGCGGCGGGGCATCGCTCCGGTGCGGTCTCGCGGCGCTCGCCGACGACGTCGACGCCGCGGTCGTGATCCTCGCCGACGGGCCGTTGCTCGCGCCCGAGGCGGTCGCGCGCGTCGTCGCGAGCTGGCGCACCGACGGCGGAGACGTCGTCGCCGCCTCGTACGGCGGCGTCCGGGGCCATCCGCTCCTCGCCGCGCGGGCGGTCTGGGCCGACGTCCCGGACGAGGGGCTGCGCGTCGTCGCGCCGCGCCTCGTGCCGTGCGACGACCTCGGAGCACCCGGCGACGTCGACACGCCCGAGGACCTCGCCGCGCTCGACGGCTGATACTGCGGGGATGGCACGCGCTCTGCTGGTCGCGGCGACGTTCATCTCGGGGCTCGCGCTCGCCGCCGCGACGGGGGCATCGCCGGGTGCCCAGCCGTCTCCCGCGACGCTCCTCGCGCGCCACGTCCCCGTGCTCGTGCTGCATCCGGCCGAGGCGATTCGCCCAACGTCGGTGGACGGCTTCCTCGCCGACTCCGACCTGCAGCGCCGGACGGCCTCGGGCTGGGTGGGCGCCGACGGCCCGCTCCCCGCCGGCGGCGCCGACGAGCGGCTCGACCAGCGCGGCTGCAAGGCGGCCGACGGCCCTGCCGCGACCCCCTGCTACGTCGCGGCCGAGGCCGCGCACGGTGCCGGGCCGGTGGTCTACGGCGCGGTGCTGCGGCGCGGCGGGCGGATCGAGCTCCAGTACTGGGTCTGGTACCCGTGGGACGCATACAGCCCGACCGTGCCGCCGGGCGAGCTCTGGCAGGTGCACGAGGGCGACTGGGAGTCCGTCGCGGTGATCGTCGACCCGAAGGGCAGGCCCCTGACCGTCGGCTACTCCCAGCACGGGAAGGGCGTGCGGCGAGCCTGGGCCGCCGCACCGAGGCGTGGGACGCATCCGGTTGCGTACGTCGCCCTCGGCTCGCACGCGAACTACCCGACCCCGGGGACGCAACGGCTCGACCCGCGCGTCGTCGACCCGCTCTTCGTCTCCGTGATCCGCCAGAACGGCCAGGCGGCGGTCGACCACACGGGGAATGGCAGCGTCGTGCGACCGAGCCTCGTCCGCGTGACGGCGACGAGCCCGTCGTGGATGGCGTTCGCGGGCGGCTTCGGGGAGGACAGCTACCTCCGCGCGCCGGGCGGGCAGCCGCAGGCGTACTCGGCCACGGGGCCGAAGGGGCCGGCATTCCACGCGCAGTGGCGCCGGCCGGTCGCCGAGGTCATGAGCTGGCCGCGCGACTGATCGCCGAGAGCGACCGCTGGAGCCCCTGTTACCGTCGGCGCAGTGGGGCGGACGGCGGCAGGCTGGGAGCTCGCGAAGCGGAGCCTCGGCGTCGTGTGGAGCGACGCCTCGCTCAGCGTGCTCGTCGTCCTCGGCGGGATCGCCTCGGGCGCCACCGCGCTCGGGTTCCTCCTGCCCGCCTCCGTGGCCTACGGGATCGACGAGAAATGGCTGGCAGGGGTCATCGCGGTGGTCGGCGTCTATCTCGCGACGCTCGTCGCGACGTACTTCGCCGTTGCCCTCGCCGCCGCGGCGGCAGAGGTCCTCGAGGGTCGAGAGGCGACGGTCCGGGCGGCCACGGCCGTGGCATCGCAGAACCTCGGCGCGATCGCGGGGTGGGCCCTCGTCCTCACGACCGTGAACCTCCTGATCCAGGCGCTCCGCGGACGCGCCGGGATCCTCGGCAGCCTGCTGCTCGGCGCGGCGACCGTCGCATGGAGCCTCGCGACGTTCCTCGTCGTCCCGATCCTGGCGCTCGAGGGCCTCGGCCCGCTCGCCGCGCTCGATCGCTCGGCGTCGCTCTTCCGGCAGAAGTGGGGCGAGGGGCTCGTGGGGACGGTCTCGATCGGGCTCCTGTTCGCGCTGCTCGGGACGGTTCCCGCGCTGGCACTCGTCTGTCTCGGCCTCGCGTCCGGATCTGCGCCGGTCACCGTCGCCCTGGTAACGCTCGGCGTGCTCCTCGCCGTCGCAGCAGGCGTCCTCGGGAGCGCCGCCCGGGGCGTCTTCGCCGTCGCCCTCTACCGGTACGCCTCCGGTGCCGGCCCGACGGGCCCCTTCACCGCCGCCGACCTCGAGCGCGCGGTCGCGCGAAAGGCCTAGGAACGGTCAGACCGTGGAGGTGCCGGGCCCGGTCGTGCGCAGCTGGGCGAGCTTCTCGAGCAGCCCGGGCGGCATGCGTTCCGCCGCCGTCGTCCGGACGTAGGTCCGAAGCGACTCCTCGAAGCGGTACCGGCGACGGCAGTAGTCGCATCCGTCGAGGTGGAGCTCCGCCTCCGCAACCTCGTCGTCCGCGAGCTCGCGGTCGAGGTAGCCCTGCAGGAGTTGCTCGCACTTGCCGCAGTCGTCCGTGCTCACGTGATCGCCTCCTCGGCGAGCGTTGACTTCAGGAGGCGGCGGCCTCGGTGGAGCCGGGACATGACCGTCCCGATGGGGATGTCCAGGATCTGTGCCGCGTCGGCGTAGCTGAAGTCGCCGATGTCGACGAGGACGACGACGTCGCGGAAGTCGTCGGGGAGCGAGGAGAGCGCGGTCACGATCGAGTCCTGTGAGAGTCGCTCGACGACGCGGTCCTGGTCGAGCACCTGCTCGCCGCCGGACTCCGCGACCTTGTTGGCGAGGTAGTAGTCGTGCTCCTCGAGCGGAAGCTCGTCGGGCCGGCGCTGAAGGCGGCGGCCGCGGTCGACGTTGAGATTCGTGAGGATCCGCAGAAGCCAGGCACGAAGGTTCGTGCCCGGGGTGTAGGACTGCCAGCTCCTGAACGCTCTCGCATACGTGTCCTGAACGAGATCTTCCGCTTCTTCTCGGCTGGAGACGAACCGTCGGGCAACCCGGTAGACCTGGTCGGCGAGCGCAAGAGCCTCCTCCTCGAAGCGCACCCGGTCGCGAGCTTCCGTCGCGATCCGGCGCGCCTCGTCCGGCTCGGCCGTGTCCGGCTCGCCCACGCGGCCTACCGTATCAACGTCGTTCCTCGATGGTGAACGGCCGGTGAAGCCCGGCTATTCCCGGCGGACCTCGGAGCTCAGGCGGACGTGCGCTCGTGGAACCCCGCGCCGGCGAGCACCTGCGTCAGCGCGACACGGGACGTGAGCTCGTCGTTCCAGGTGAGCGTGACCTCGCCCATCAGGTTCGCGTGGGCGCCGTCGAGGCCGTGCTGGCCCTCGAGCGCGCTCGCGAGGCGCATCACGCAGCGCTCGCAGCGGATGCCGCTCACGGTGAAGGTCTCGGTGGCGGTCGCCATCGGCGCCGAGTCTAGACAACGGCCGGCGTCGTCCGGCGCAGCGCGACCTCGGCGCCCGCCAGCGTGACGAGGAGCGGATCGTGCGTCGCGCAGATCACCGTCGTCCCGTGCTCGCGGGCGAGATCGGCGAGGAGCCCTCCGATCGCGAGCGTCGTGGCGCTGTCGAGGCGCGCGGTCGGCTCGTCGGCGACGAGCACGCCGGGGCCGCTCGCGATCGATCGCGCGAGTGCGACGCGTTCGCGCTCGCCGGCCGAGAGCCGGTCGACGCGACGGACGGCGTGGTCGGCGAGGCCGACGATGGCGAGCGCGTCCATCGCCCGCTCGTGGGCCTCGACGCCGTCGATCCCGCGCAGCCCGAGGACGAGCTCGACGTTCTCGCGGGCGGTCAGCATCCCGGAGAGGCCGGGCGTCTGGCCGACGACGCCGATGTGCTCCCGGCGGAAGACCGCCCGGGCGTCGCGGTCGAGCGCGGAGAGCACGACCCCGTCGACCACGACGTCGCCCTCGTCGGGCGTGTCGAGGCCCGCGAGCAGCGCGAGGAGCGTCGACTTCCCCGAGCCCGAGGGGCCGGTGACGACCGTGAGCGTGCCGGGCTCGAAGGTCGCGTCGACCCGCTCGAGGGCGGTCTCGAGGCCGAAGCGGCGCGACACGCCACGTGCCTCGATGCGGGCTCCGGCCGCCGTCGCGGGCGCGTCCGGCACGCTGGCGGCCGTGGGGCCGTCGCCTGCGGGACGAAGCTCGATCACGCCACGCCCGAGCCGCACGACCGCGCGCTCGCCGATCCCGGCTGCGTGAAGCGTCTCCTCCGGGACGTGCAGCCAGCCTCCGCGGCCGATCACGATCGTGTCCCCGTCACCGCCGCGCTCCTCGCCGATGCGGCCGTCGCGGACGTGGACGACGCGATTCGCGATCGTGGCCGTCGTCGGATCGTGGCTGACGACGAGCGCGGCGGCGCCCTCGTCGCGCGCCAGCTCGCCGAGCAGGCCGAGCACGCCGCGCGCGGACGCCTCGTCCAGCTCGCCCGTCGGCTCGTCGGCGACGAGGAGCGACGGGGCGTGCGACACGGCGGCGCAGAGCGCGATCCGCTGCTGCTCCCCGCCCGAGAGCTCGCCGGGGTGGGCACGCGCGCGGTCGAGCAGCTCGACGCGCTCGAGCAGCTCCCCGGCGCGGCGCTCGCGCTCACGGCGCTCGACGCCGCGGAGGCCGAGTGGCAGCGCGACGAGCTCGAGCGCGGTCAGGTCGTCGCCCAGGGCGCGCCAGTAGTGCTGGTCGGCGTAGCCGACGACGCGCGCGCGGTGTCGCGAGACGGCCGACGCCGACGCTGCGCCGAGGTCGAGACCGTCGACCAGCGCGAGCCCGGCCGACGGGCGCTCGAGCCCGGCGACGACGCGCACCAGCGTCGACTTGCCCGCACCGCTCGGGCCGAGCACGACGCACACCTCGCCGGGGTCGACGGCGAGCGTCAGCCCGCGCAAGGCCGCGACGCCGCCGTCTTCGGAGGGGTGGACGACGAAGACGTCGCGGAGGTCGACGAGAGGCGTCACGCCTCGCCTCCCACGCGGCCCGGCCCACGCGGGTCGGCGAACGCACGCCGGGTCGTCAGCGCGACGAGCGCGACCGCCGCGACGGCGAAGAGCGCCGCCGCGACCGCGACCGTCAGGGGGTCGATCGTCGTCACGAGCGGCGGCTCCGGCGCGTCCGCCCTCGCCGTCACGCTGACGACGCGGGTGACCAGGAGCGCGAGCGCGCTACCGGCGACGACGCCGGAGGCGACGCCGACGAGCGCGACGAGCGTGGCGCGGGCGGCGACCACCCGGCGCAGCAGGCCCGGGGTGGCGCCCTGCGCCTCGAGGTCGGTGAGCTCCCCGCGGTCGTCGCGCAGGTCGGCGCGGATCGCGAGCACGAGACCGGCGGCCGCCAGCACCAGCGCGGCGAGCGCCGCGGCTGCGAGGGCGAGGAGCGTCCCGTGGCCGAGCGGATCCCGCCGCGCGTCCCGTTCGAGGGCCTGGCGCGACGTCGTCGCGAGCGCCGAGAACGGCGGGAGTGAGAGCGCCGCGGCAACGTCGGCGTCGCGGCCGGACGACGCCTCGAGCCAGACCTCCGAGACGCCGGCGCCCCCCGGTGAGGCGGCGTCGATCGCGGTCGACAGAGCACCCAGGTCGGCGAGGACGGCGGTTCCCCTCGTGCCGGGGATCCGCTCGACGACGGCGGCCACGCGAACGGGGATCTGCTCGCCGGCGATCCGCAGCGGCAGCCTGCCCCCGACCCCGCCGGCGAGCTCGGCGAGCTCGGGCGTGACCGCCACCGGCGGCGGGCTGTCGTCCGTCGGCTGCCGGGCGCGAAGACGCGCGGTGCGCTGCGGCGTGACGGCGTAGTCGAATCTCAGCGCCCCTGTCGAGGCGCTCTCGCCGACGGTGACGCCGTTCTCGCCGAGCCAGCCGGAGAGCGACCCGCCGACGAGCGCGACGGTCGTCGTCCCCTGCAGCGCGACGCCCGCATCCGAGCCGCGCTCGATGATCCGCGGCGGGACGAGGCCGAGCGCGACCAGCCGTCCTCCCCTCGCGGACGCGGGAAGCGGCGCCGAGAGAACGGATCGGCGCCGGGCATCGGCTGCGCCGAGCTCGATCACGCGGAACGAGCCGTCGCGTTGCTCGACGGTCGCCCGATAGGAGAGCAGGCTCGGGCCGACCTCGAGACGGAGCGCCGTGCCGCGGAGCACGACGCCCCGGAAACGCGTCGACCCACGCGGCTCCACGGCGCTCGCGAGCCGGCTCCTGCTCGTCCCCCAGTCGCCTCGCCAGAGCGGCATCGCGCGCAGCGCCGCTGCCGGGACGCCGAGGACGGTGACGCCCGAGATCGACGACGCGGGGCCGGCGCTCGCGGCGCTGCGAAGAACGGGGTATGCCGCCTCGACGCCCGGGATCGTGCCAAAGCGGGAGAGGGGCGCCGCGCGCAGGACCGGGACGAGCGTGCGAAGGTCCTCACGGACGACGAGGTCGGCCGGGATGGCGAACGCCGCCCCGTCGCGCTCGCCCGTGGCGAGCGTCGAGCGGTACGCCTCCGCCAGCACGGCGAGGCCGACGGCGAGCGCGAGGAACGCGGCTGCGATGCCGGCCGCGCCCGGTGCGCGCGCGACCGAGACGCCGGCGAGCCTCACGTCTTCCGTGCCCCGCCGCGCGAAGGTTCGGCCGACAACGGGCAGCAGCCGAGAGGCGCCGACCGCGGCCGCGAAGGCGAGCAGGCCCGGGAGGAGGAGCACGACCACCGGCGCGGCGCCGCCCGCGGCCAGCTCAGTGGAGTCGACGGAGCCGCTCGCGAGGATGGCGAGCGCAGCGACGAGTGCGGCGACCGCGGCGAGCTCGAGCGCCCCGACCCGTCCGCGGCGGCGGGCCTCGAGCGAGACCGTCACGCCGATCACCAGCGCCGCAAGGACGCCGACGCCGAGCCCGAGCAGGATTCCCGTCGGTGAGAGCACGCTCTCGCGCAGGACTGCTCCCACCGGCGCGTCCGCCGCTGCCGCCGCGACGGCGCCGGCGGCCGCGCCGACCGCCCACCCGACGACCGCGCCGCCGAACCCGACCGCCGTGCTCTCCGTGCCGGTCAGGAGCGCGCGCTGCCAGCGCCGTGCGCCGTGCCACGTCAGGCGCCGCCTCGCGGCGGCGAGATCACGGCGGAGCGCCCCGGCCGCGAGCACCGCGAACGCGACGAGGAGCGCGGCCGCCTCGCCGCCGACGAGCAGCAGGCGCCGTCCGGCGACGGTGGCGTCGTGCTCGGCGGCAGCGAGCTCCTGCGACGGGACGGTCACCGACCACGAGGACGAGCTCGCCTGGAGCTGCGCCCGCGCGCGGTCGGCATCGCCGACCAGTCGGTCGATCTCCCAGAGACGCGGGGTGCCGGCGGACAGCGGCTGCACCCAGCCGTAGCTGCGATACGACCGCGCGACGACGGGGGACGAGACGAGGCCGGCCACGCCCTCGGCCACGACGAGCGGCCCGGGCGCCGGCAGGTGATATCGGGACGCGCGCGCCAGCGCCGGGGCCAGCTCGGCGTCCGCGAGCGCGTTGTCGGTCGGGGCGAGGAAGTCGCCGAACAGCTGCCGCGAGCGGAGCGTCGCCGTTCCGACCTCGACGACGCGCAGGCCCGGCACGTCGGGCAAGCGGCCGGTTCCGCGGAGACGGAGCACCTCGCAATGCGAGGGTCTGCACGTGCGGGGCAGGCGTCCGCTGCGCAGCAGGACGTGCGACGCGAGGCCGTCGACCGCGGCCAGGCCGACGAAGACGCCGCCGATCGTGCTCTCCCGGACGAGGGCGATCGACACGGGCTCGCCCGCCGGCAGCGTCCGGAGCGCGGCGCGCGCCCGCCGGTCGAGCGTCGGCCACGCTTCCTCGGCACCGGCCGGCACGCCGAACCACGACGTCCGCACGGCCCGAGCGGCCGCGGGCAATCGCTCGACGTCCTGGGCCACGCTCCGGTCCTTCGCGACGGTTCCCCCGACGAGGATGCCCGCGAGCACGGCGGCGGCGGCCGCGATGCCGAGCGCCGCCGCGAGGGCGCCGCCGTCGCGCCTGCGCAGGCGATGGAGCGCGAGCGACACGACGTACCACGCGCTCCCCATCAGCCGTCCTCGCGCGCGGAGTGTCGCCGCCGGTACGCGCGGGACTTCTCGCGTCCGCCGCAGACCTGCATCGAGCACCAGTTCGAGGAGCGGTTCCGGGATGCGTCGTAGAAGAGCCAGCCGCAGCTCTCCTGGCGGCACGCCTTGAGCCGCTCCCAGGCACCTCCGGCCTGCGCCGTCGCGACGACGGCGACGAGGCTCGAGAGACCGCGACGGGCGCCGGTGCCCGCGGGGGCGAAGCCGGGGCCGTCGTCTCCCGCACGGACGACCAGCGGGAACGAGGCGAGCGCCGCGTCGATCCCGGCGCGCCGGTCGGCGTCGGGCGGGGCGCCGAGCGTGTTCGCGAGCGCGAGCTCGCGCAGCGCCGCGCGCAGCGCGCGGGCGGCGACGAACGTCTCGCCGTCGACGATGTCCTCGGGCCCGACGAGACCGCGCTGCAGAAGCCATCCCTCGAGTGCCGCCGGCGTCGCGATGTCGTCCTGGTTGAAGTCCGGGATCTCCGTGTTGACGAAGTCCTGGACGAGATCGAGCGGCGCGGGCGCGGGCGCGCGGCCGCCCGGCTGGAATCCCTCGATCACACGGCGACGGTAACGGGCATTCCGCGACCAGTCAAATGGTATTACTGGTGTTCCGGTGTCCTACGTCAGGAGGACACCGGTCGCTCGTTCTTGATGCCGTGTACCGGGCGCCCGGCGGCCTCCCACGCGTAGTACGAGGCGCTCGGGCCGTAGTCGCGCTCGTACGACACGACGCGGGGGTTGCGGCCGACCTGCTTCGCGCGGTTGGCGTGCCAGAGGAGGTTCGGGTCGTCGCGCTCCTGCCAGACGAGCACGAGGTGGGCCGCGGTCATGAACTCCGCGACGAACGTGCAGCCGTCGGCAGGGCAGGGGAAGGGATCCGTGCGCACGCACCACCAGCCGGTGTGGTTGTCCGCGTCGTCGTCGCGCCAGAGCTCCTCCTCCGTGAAGAGCTCCTCGTCGACCGCCTCGAGTGTCCCTCTCTGCGGTGCCTCCTGCCCCACGCCAGCACAATAGATGCGATGACCGACCGCGATCTCGCGCTCGTGCTCTCCGGCGGTGGGATGAACGGGCTGCTGCTCGAGCTCGGGTTCCTGAAGCGCGTCCGCGAGGACCCGCTGTGGGAGCGCGTGGGCTGGATCTACGGCACCTCGGCCGGCGCGCTGTCGGGCGTGATGGGAGCGCTCGACCGGCTCGACGCGCTCGAGGAGTTCGTCCTCGCGCTCCGGCCCGAGGAGACCTTCCGGCCGAACCGTCTCTGGCAGACGCCGTTCAGTGGCCTGCACGACTATGCGCTCCCCGAGACGATCGCCGAGCGCCTCGCGCCGATCGACGAGCTCGCGCACGAGCTCGGGTCGACGCCGATCGAGCTCGTGGTCACGGTCACGGACGTCACCGAGGGTGACGTCGACGAGCGCGACGCGCACGAGCGGATCTACTCGAGCCGGACGACGCCGTCGGAGCTGATGGCGCGCGCCGTCCTCGCCTCCGCGGCGATCAGCGCGCTCGTCCTCCCGCTGCGGGTCGGGGACGTGATCGGGACGGACGGGGGGTGGGTGCGGAACTTCCCGCTCGGCCACGCGTACGACAACCCCGCCGTGCGCGAGATCGTCGGGTTCCGCTACATCTCACGGACGACCCGGACCCCGGGCGAGAACCTCTCCCGCCTGCGGAAGCGGCTCGAGCCGTTCCGCGCCGTCCCGCCCGTACGGGCGCTGATCGGCGAGCTGCGCGGCGCCGAGGAGCGGCAGGAGCGCGGGGAGCCGCCGCACCTGCCGGACATGATCCTCCGGCTGATGCGCGTCACCGTCGCACGCAACACGGAGCTCGAGGTGCGCTCCGCGCGCGAGAAGGACGACTCGGTCCAGGCGCTCGCGGATCTCCGCGAGGAGGTGCTCGAGACCGTGCGGCGCGCAGCTGCCCCGTGGCGACGCCGTGCGGCGGTGGCGACGGTGGAGGCGCAGTTCGCCGACGCCCGTTTCCCCTTCCGCCACGACCGTGCGCTCCCGGCGACGATCGTCCGCGGCGACCCCGGCGAGCTCGCTCTCGACGCGACCTTCCGCGCGGGGCTCGAGTGGCCGGTCGAGACCAAGCAGGCCCTCATCGAGCGCGGCTACGAGCAGACCGACGCGGCACTGGCGAAGCACCGGGCATAGACGCGTCGCAGCCCGCGGGCGCGGGCTGCAACGCGTGGCAGAGGCGGGCAGGCATCCGCCTCTGCGCTCGGCGCGGGCGAAAGGGGAGAACGCCCGCCGACCCGAGTTCTGGGCGACTACGGCGACGCGGTCTCGGGGACGCGACCCAGCTTCACCTCGACCTTCGCCTTGGAGCCGTCGGCGTGGACGACGCCGAGCTCGACGGTCTCGCCGGGCTTGTGGGCGGTGATCGCGGAACGGAGAGCGTCGACCGTGGAGACGGGCTTGCCGTCGATCGCCACGATCATGTCGCCGCCGAGCTGGTAGCTCTCGCCGGCGACGACGACCTGCGTCGTGCCCCCCTTGACGCCCGCCTTGGCAGCCGGGCTCCCGGGCTTGACGGAGCCCACGAGCACGCCCTTGTCGGCCGGGAGCCGCAGCACGCCCGCGACGTCCGTGCTCACGTCCTGGAGGGTGACGCCGAGAAACGCCCGGTCGACCCGGCCGTCCTCGATGAGCTGCGCGACGACGCTCTTCACCGTGTTGGAGGGGACTGCGAAGCCGATGCCGACGTTGCCGCCGCCGCCGTTCGCGGTCTCGATCTGCGAGTTGACGCCGATCACGCGGCCCTGCGCGTCGATCAGCGGGCCGCCGGAGTTGCCGCTGTTGATCGGCGCGTCGGTCTGGATCACGTGGTCGATCGTGTAGTTGTTCGGTGCGCGCACCTCGCGCTGGAGGGCGCTCACGATCCCGGCCGTGACGGTGCGCTCGAGCCCGAACGGGTTGCCGATCGCGACGACCGGATCGCCGACCGCCACCTTGTCGGAGTCGGCCAGCGAGAGGGGTGTGAGGGCCTTCGCGTCGACGTCGACCTTGAGCAGCGCGAGGTCGGTCGAGGGATCGGTTCCGACGACCTTCGCCTTGACGGTGTCCTGGTTCGAGAAGCTCACCTCGATCTCCGAGGCGCCCTGGACGACGTGGTAGTTGGTGACGATGTGGCCGTCCTTGTCGATCACGAAGCCGGAGCCGAGCGCCTGCTGGGCCCGGCCGGGGAGGACGTTGCCGAACACGTCCGTGCTCGTCGCGCCGCGTGAGGTCGAGGTGATCTGGACGACCCCGGGGCCGCTCTGACGGTAGATCTGGCCGACGTCCATCGACGGCGAGGCCGCGGACGGGGCCGACTGCTGGCTGGCGATGGGCGTAGCCTCGACCACCGTCGTCGAGTCGTCGAACGCCCCGAACGCCCAGGCGCCGGCGAGCGCCGCGCCGCCGCCGAGAAGGGAAGCGGCGACGAGCGCGGCGATCGGTCTCGCGGCGGACGCGAACCGGCCAGAAGGGCGGGAGCCGGGTGCGTCTGGGCGATCGGGCGTCTCGGAAACACTCACGCCACCGGTTATAGGCAGCGCGCGGTGAACCGCGGGTTGTGCGCGGTTAAGCGGGGGTTGCGGCCAGGACGACCGTCTTCACGACCTGCTCGCGGTCGGCGCCGAGCGCGTCGTCGAGCTTCCGCGCGAGCTCGCCCGAGGCGGAGAGCTCCTCGGTGATGTCGGCCCCGCCGAGCAGCTCGCCCTTCACGAACACCTGCGGGATCGTCGGCCAGTCGGTGAGCGCCGAGAGCTCCTGCCTGATGTGCGGGTCGGGGAGGATGTCGACCGCCGTGATCGGCGCCCCGGCGTTCCAGAGCGCCTGGAGCGCGCGGAGCGAGTTGCCGCACGCCGGGCGCTCCGGCGTGCCCTTCATGAAGATCGCGACGGGCTCGTCGTCGATCACGTGCTGGATCTGGTCGCGCAGCGTCATGGCGTTCCGGTTCCCTTCGTCGTGATGCGGAGCTCGTGGATCGTGCCGTCCGCGAGCGGCGCGGCGAGCGCGCGGTTCACCATCCGGTGCTGCTCGACGAGCGAGACGCCGTCGAACGACGGGCTCGCGACGGTCACGTGGAAGTGGTCGCCGCCGCCGGTCCGGTCGAGCACGTCGACCGTCCCACCGGGGAAGGCCTGCTCGAGCAGCGTGCGGATCGTGTCGACCGCCATCCCCGCCGATGCTAACGACGGCGCCTCGCCCGCCGTGGCATGTTCCCCCCGTGTCACCGAGCCCGCCTTCGAGGCGGGCCCAAAGTGATGTATACTGCGATGTATGCGTCGCAAGCAGATCTACCTCGACGACGCGAGCGACCGGGCGCTCAAGCGGCTCGCAGCCCGCACCGGCCGCTCGGAGGCGTTCCACATCCGGGAGGCGCTGCAGCGCTACCTCGCGAGC
This sequence comes from Gaiellaceae bacterium, assembly GCA_035456465.1. Taxonomy (GTDB): domain Bacteria; phylum Actinomycetota; class Thermoleophilia; order Gaiellales; family Gaiellaceae; genus DATHTC01. Next base: position 16,743 of record DATIDD010000003.1, read on the forward strand.
GGCGGCGACTCGGGCGACGATCCGCTCGAGCGGCTGATCGGCCTCGTCGCGGACGAGACGGGACCCGACGACGTCGCGGAAGAGCACGACCACTACCTCTACGGCGCGCCGAAGGAGCGGGTCTGAGGGTCGTCTACGCCGACTCGGGCGCCTTCATCGCGCTGCTCTGGCGGCGCGATCGCGCGCACGCGCGCGTCCGCGACCACTACACGTCGCTGCGCGACGCGGGCGACGTCCTGCTCACGTCCGACCTCGTCGTCTCGGAGACCGCGACCCGGCTTCGCTTCGACGCGGGCCTCGACGCGGCGCTCGCGTTCCGCAGCTTGCTCGAGGAGGCCGTGCACGCCGGGCGGCTGATCGTCCGGCACGCCGACGCCGAGCTCGACGCGCGGGCCTGGGACCTCATGGAGCGCCATCCCGGCCTCACGCTCTCGTTCACCGACTGCGTCGGCGCGGTGACGGCCACGGAAGGCCGCGCAGCGGCCGTCTTCGGCCTCGACAACGACTTCCGCGCGCTCGGCTTCCCGCTCGAGCCCGGCGCCCCCCTCACCCCGAACCGACAGGAGGAGCAATGACCCATCCCGACACCTTCGGCGCCCGCTCCACCCTGACGGTCGGGGACGCGAGTCACGAGATCTACCGCCTCGACGCGCTGCAGTCGCGCTACGACGTCGAGCGGCTCCCCTACACGCTCCGGATCCTGCTCGAGAACGTCCTGCGCCGCGAGGACGGCGACACGGTCTCGGCGGCGGACGTCGAGGCGATCGCGAGGTGGGACGCGACTGCCGAGCCCTCGAGCGAGGTGACCTTCTCCCCGGCCCGCGTGCTCCTACAGGACTTCACCGGGGTTCCCGCCGTCGTCGACCTCGCGGCGATGCGCGACGCGATGGCCGTGCTCGGCGGCGACCCGAGCGTGATCGACCCGCTCATCCCCGCCGAGCTCGTGATCGACCACTCGGTTCAGGTCGACGACTTCGCGAGCCGCCTCGCGATCCGCCGCAACGCGGAGCTCGAGTTCAGGCGGAACCGCGAGCGCTACGCCTTCCTCCGCTGGGGCCAGGGCGCCTTCGAGGCGCTCAAGGTCGTCCCGCCGAACACGGGTATCTGCCACCAGGTCAACCTCGAGTTCCTCGCGCGCGTCGTCGAGGCGCGCGACGGGCAGGCCTTCCCCGACACCCTCGTCGGCACCGACTCGCACACGACGATGGTCAACGGCCTCGGCGTGCTCGGCTGGGGCGTCGGCGGGATCGAGGCGGAGGCGGCGATGCTCGGCGAGTCGATCTCGATGCTCGTGCCCCAGGTCGTCGGCTTCCGGCTCCACGGCCAGCTCCCCGAAGGCGCCACGGCCACCGACCTCGTCCTCACCGTGACCCAGATCCTCCGGCAGACGGGCGTCGTCGGGAAGTTCGTGGAGTACTTCGGCGAGGGCCTCGCCGGCCTGCCGCTCGCGGACCGCGCGACGATCGGGAACATGTCGCCCGAGTACGGCGCGACCTGCGGCTTCTTCCCCGTCGACGGCGAGACGCTCCGCTACCTGCGCCTCACGGGACGGGACGAGGAGCGCGTCCGGCTCGTCGAGGCGTACTGCAAGGAGAACATGCTCTGGCACGAGCCGTCGGAGCCCGCGACGTACTCGGAGGTCGTCGAGCTCGATCTCTCGACGGTCGAGCCCTCGCTCGCCGGCCCGAGGCGGCCGCAGGACCGGATCGCGCTGTCCTCCGCGAAGTCGGCGTTCCGCGAGGCACTCGGCACGTTCGGCGTCGACTACGGGAACGCGGTCGACCACGCGATCGCGGAGTCGTTCCCGGCGAGCGACGCGCCCGCGCACGCCGACCCCGGCGCGGCGGCGCCGCACGGCGACCAGATGGTCCGGGCTGCGCCGGTCGCCCTTGCGCCCGAATGGACCGAGGGCATCCCGTGCGAGCTCGACGGCGAGATCGTGCACCTCTCGCACGGTGCGGTCGTGATCGCCGCCATCACCTCGTGCACGAACACGTCCAACCCGTCCGTGATGGTCGCGGCCGGGCTGCTCGCGAAGAAGGCCGTCGAGCGCGGCCTCGACCGCCGGCCGTGGGTCAAGTCGAGCCTCGCGCCGGGATCGAAGGTCGTGACCGACTACTTCGACCGCGCAGGCCTGACGCCGTACCTCGAGGCGCTCGGCTTCCACACCGTCGGCTACGGCTGCACGACGTGCATCGGGAACTCGGGCCCGCTGCCGGAGCCGGTGTCGCAGGCGATCGCGGAAGGCGACCTCGTCGCGTGCGCAGTCCTCTCCGGCAACCGGAACTTCGAGGCGCGCGTGCATCCCGAGGTGAAGGCGAACTATCTCGCGAGCCCGCCGCTCGTCGTCGCGTACGCGCTCGCGGGCCGGATGGACGTCGACCTCACGACCGAGCCGCTCGGCCAGGACCCGAACGGCGAGCCCGTGTACCTCTCCGAGATCTGGCCCTCGCCCCACGAGGTGCGCGGGACGGTCGAGAGCGCGATCGGGCGCGAGATGTTCGAGTCGACGTACGCGGACGTCTACACCGGCGATCCGGAGTGGCGCGAGCTGCCCGTTCCGGAGGGCTCGCAGTTCGCGTGGGACGACGCCTCCACGTACGTGCGGCAGCCGCCCTACTTCGAGGGCATGACGCCGGACGCGGGCCACGTCGAGGACGTCGTCGGCGCGCGGTGCCTCGTCTCGCTCGGCGACTCCGTCACGACCGATCACATCTCACCGGCGGGCTCGATCAAGCCGGACGGCCCAGCGGGCCGCTACCTGATCGGCCACGGCGTCGAGCGCGCCGACTTCAACTCCTACGGCTCACGGCGGGGCAACCACGAGGTGATGGTGCGCGGCACCTTCGCGAACGTCCGGCTCCGCAACCTGCTCGTCCCAGGGTCGGAGGGGACGTGGACGGTGCACCTGCCGTCGGGTGAGGAGACGACGATCTTCGAGGCGGCCGAGCGGTACATCGCGGAGGGCGTGCCGACGATCGTCCTCGCCGGGAAGGAGTACGGGTCCGGCTCGTCGCGCGACTGGGCGGCGAAGGGGCCCAACCTGCTCGGCGTGAAGGCCGTGATCGCGGAGAGCTACGAGCGCATCCACCGCTCGAACCTCCTCATGATGGGCATCCTCCCGCTCCAGTTCCGCGACGGGGAGAGCCGCGAGATGCTCGGGCTCACGGGCCGCGAGCTGTTCTCGGTCACGGGAGTCGAGAACGGCGAGGCGCGCGAGGTGACCGTCCGCGCCGACGACAAGGAGTTCCGTGCGATCGTCAGGCTCGACACCCCGCGCGAGCGCGAGTACCTCCGCCACGGCGGGATCCTCCCGTACGTGTTGCGGAAGCTGGCCCGACCGGGGGCTGCCCCGGGGCCTGTCCCCGAAGGAAACTGACCCCCGCGTGCGCCACGGGGGACAGGCACCTCCGGTGCCGGTCCCCTGGGATCATCTGCCGATGGCAGATGCACGCGACCTGCGCGCGCTCCTCGGCCGCTTCCCGGCCGGCGTCGCCGTCGTCACCGTCGACGTTGGCGGGCAGCGGCTCGGGCTGACCGTCGGCACGCTCGTCGGGCTGTCGCTCGACCCGCCGCTCGTCGGCTTCTCGATCTCGCGACAGGCCGCCCTGCACGAGCTCCTCCGCGAGGCCGGCGGGTGCGCGATCTCGCTCCTCGCCGCCGACCAGGATCGGCTCGCCGAGCACTTCGCCCGCGGCGTCCCGCCGATCGGCATGTGGCACGGCGTCGCGACGGAGCCGGGGGTGAGCGGCGCGCCGCTCCTCGCCGGCGCGCTCGGCTGGCTCGAGTGCGCCGTCCGAGAGGAGGTCGCCGTGGGGACCCATACGCTCTTCGTCTGCGAGGTCGAGCGGGTCGAGCACGGTGTCGACGCCCCGCCGCTCGTCCGCCTCCGGGGCGGGTTCTCGACGGCGTGAGACGCGCGTCGGGTGTCCGACTCGGAGTCGGACACCGGACGACCGGGAGGTACGCTCGCCGGTCGTGAGCGGGCGCGACACCTCGTGGGGCATCGAGCCGGTGCCGGAGCGGCTGCGGGTGCTCGGGGGCCTCGATCTCGGGCTCCTCTGGGGCAACCTCGGCGTCTCGCTGCTCGTGATCGTCGCGGGCGCGATCCTCGTCCCCGCGCTCTCGCTGCCGGCCGCGCTCGTCGCGATCCTCGTCGGC
>DATIDD010000004.1:0-9243 GCA_035456465.1 Gaiellaceae bacterium
AGGTGAACTTGCGGTCGTGCGGCGGCCCCTCCACCTCGAGCACGGAGTACGTGACCTGCCGCCCGAGCGCCGCGAGCTCCTCCTGGAGCTCGGTCTTGAAGTCCACGTGCGTCGTGGCGGCGTACTCGATCTGGGGTGCGAACGCCTCCACAACCGCCTCCTCGATCTCGCCGTACCCATGCTCCAGAAACAGCGCAGCGAGAGCGGCCTCCAGCACGGCCGCGAGGACGTTGCGGTTTTCGGCCAGCCGCGCGAGCTCGTCGGGAGGAAGGGAATCGCCGCGCTTGACGAGCCGGGCCCCGAGCTCGAGCTCACGACCGACGGCCGCGCACGCGCGGCGGGAGACGACATGGGAGCGGATCTTGGCCAGCCGTCCCTCCGAGAAGTCGGGGTAGCGGACGTAGAGCTCGCGCGCAACCGCCAACTCCAGGACGCTGTCGCCGAGGAACTCGAGCCGCTCGTACGAGGACGCGCGGTCGGGCGCCCAGGAGGAGTGGGTGAAGACCGGCTCGGCGCGCTCCGGCGGCAGTCCCTCGATCAGCCGCCCGAGCTCGCCGGGCACGTCGTCGCCCGGCTTACTGGTTCGCGTTGACGTAGTCGACCGCCTGGCCGACGGTCTGGATCTTCTGCGCGTCCTCGTCCGAGATCTTGATCCCGAACTGGTCCTCGAGCTCCATGATCAGCTCGACCAGGTCGAGCGAGTCGGCGTCCAGGTCCTCCTGGAAGTTCGCCTCCTCGTTGATCTCGCTCTCCTCGACCCCGAGCTGCTCGCTCAGGACCTCCTTCACGCGCTCGTAGATCTCCTCACGCGACGCTGCCATCGAACCTCATTTCCTGGGATGCCTGAAAATCCGGGCGATCATACATTGGTGCGCGACGGCCGCCGGGGCAGCCGGGCGGCGAGTCGCCCGACCACGTCGTGGTCGACGCCGCGGGCCGCGAGCCGGATCGCGTTGGCGATCGCGCGGCGCGACGAGTTGCCGTGGGCGATCACCGACAGGCCGCGCAGCCCGAGCAGGTAGGCGCCCCCGTAGGTGTCCGGGTCGAGCCGCGTGCGGAGGCCCCGCGCCGCCGGGCGGATCAGCAGTCCGCCGAGCTTCCCGCGCGTCGTCGCCCGGATCTCGTCGCGGAGCGCGTCGAGCAGCGTCGCGATCGTCCCCTCGAGCAGCTTCAGAGCGACGTTGCCGGTGAAGCCGTCGGTGACGACGACGTCGGCAGAGCCCGCGAGCAGCGTGCGCGCCTCGGTGTTCCCCTCGAACCGCAGCTCGCTCGCTGCGAGCAGCTCGTGCGCCTCGAGCGTGAGCTGGTTGCCCTTCTCCGGCTCCTCGCCGATCGACAGCAGGCGGACGGTGGGGGACGGCCGCTCGAGCACCTCCTCCGCGAAGATCGACCCCATGTGCGCGAACTGGAGCAGGTGCTCCGGCCGCGCATCGGCGTTCGCCCCCGCGTCGACGAGCACGGACGGCCCGTCGCGCGTCGGGATCACGACCGCGATCGCGGGCCGCATGACTCCCTCCAGGCGGCGGATCTCGAGCAGCCCGGCCGCCAGCATCGCGCCGGTGTTCCCGGCCGAGAGGACGGCGTCGGCGCGTCCCTCGCGGACGAGGCGGTTCGCGACGACGAGCGAGCTGTCCGGCTTGGCACGGACGGCGTCTGCGGGCTTCTCGTCCATCGCCAGCACCTGCGTCGACTCGACCAGCTCCAGCCCGTGCGAGTCGAGCCCGGCCGGGCCGACGAGCACCACGTCGACCCCTTCCGCGGCCGCGTCGGCGGCGCCGGCGACGACCTCCTCCGGTGCCCTGTCGCCCCCGAGCGCGTCGACGGCTATCCGCGGCACGTCGGCGGCTTACGGCGCCTGGATGCGGAGCGGCTCGACCTCGCGGCCCCGGTACGTGCCGCAGGTCGGGCAGACCCGGTGCGGCCGCTTCGGCTGCCCGCAGTTCGGGCACACGTTCGGGCGCGGTGCCTCGATCCCGTGCTGGGCGCGCCGCTTGTCTCGGCGGGACTTCGAGGTCTTCTGCTTCGGGACTGCCATGGCGGCGGCGGAGTATAGCGACACGTCCGCCGGGCCCGGGACACGCTGGGCCGGGTCACGCTCGTGGCTCGGAGCCACTTGCTCCGCCGCACCCGCTCTGCCGAACGGCGGCGCCGCGGGCTCGGGGCGTTCCCGACCTAGTGGCTCTGAGCCACGAGCTCCTCCACGCGGATCTCGGCGGTCGGCGCGACGGCCTCGAGGAACCGGCGGTCGTGCGAGACGACGACGAGGGCGCCGTCGTAGCCGGCGAGCGCCGCCTCGAGCTGCTCCACGGCCTCGAGGTCGAGATGGTTCGTGGGCTCGTCGAGGAGGAGGAGGTTGACGCCGCGGGCCTGGAGCTCGGCGAGGTGCGCGCGCGTCCGCTCCCCCGGCGAGAGGCTCGCGGTCTCACGCCCCACGTGCTCCGCGCCGAGGCCGAACTTCGCGAGCAGGGTCCTCGCCTCGACCGGCGCCAGCCCCGTGCGTGCGGTGAACGCGTCGAGCAGCGCCTCGGCGCCGCCGTAGGCCCGCCGGTCCTGCGCGAGCACGCCGAACGAGGTGCGCCGGCCCGCGCGGCGGTCGCCGGCCTCGAGCGGCAGCTCGCCGAGCAGCATCGCGAGCAGCGTCGACTTGCCGCTGCCGTTGCGGCCGGTGACGACGACGCGATCGCCCGGCGCGACCTCCAGGTCGACCGGGCCGAGCCGGAACCGGCCGCGAGCGGCGACGGCGTCGCGGAGCGACGCGAGCGTGTCGCCGCCGCGCTCCCCTGCGCGCAGCGAGAGCCGGAGCGCCCACGGCTCGTACGGCTTCCCGGCGTCGTCGACCCGCTCCAGCGCGCGCTCGGCCTGACGCACCTTCGTCATCAACGCGTGCGTGCCGCGCCGCCCGGCCGCGCCGCCCGCCGCGCGGGCCTCCGAGCGGCGCCGCGCGAGTAGCCGCTCGACGTGCCGCCGGCGCTCCTGCGCGTCCTCGAACCGGGCGTACTGCCGCGTGCGGGCCGCCGCGCGGGCGGCGGCGAACTCGCTCCAGCCTCCGGCCCACTCGCGCACGCCGTGCGTCCACGGGTCGACCTCGACGATCCGCGTCACGACGCGGTCGAGCAGCTCCCGGTCGTGCGAGACGAGCACGAGCCCGCCGGCGCGCCGCAGCAGGAACCGCTCGAGCCGGTCGAGGCCCTCGAAGTCGAGGTCGTTCGTCGGCTCGTCGAGCAGCAGCACGTCGAAGCGGGAGAGAAGGATCGCGGCCAGGGCCGCCCGGGCCGCCTGGCCTCCGGACAGGGAGGCGGTCGGCCGGTCGAGCGCGACGCCGAGGCCGAGCTCGGCGCAGACGGCCGACGCCCGCGCCTCGAAGTCGCCGCCGCCGAGCGCGAGCAGCCGCTCGAGCGCCGCCGCGTACGGCTCTGCCGCCTCCCTGCCGGCCGCGAGCGCGCCCGCCCACCGCTCGAGCTCCGCCTGCGCCGCCGCCAGGCCCGCGCGCCGCGCGAGTGACGCGAGCACGGTCTCCCCCGCCCGCGCGTCCGGCTCCTGCGGGAGGTAGCCCACCGTCAGCGTCGCAGGGTCGCGCGCGACCGACCCCGCGTCCGGCGCCTCGAGCCCCGCCACGATCCGCAGCAGTGTCGACTTGCCGGCGCCGTTCGGGCCTACGAGGCCGATCCGGCTCCTGGCCGAGACCGTCAGCGTGACGCCGTCGAGGATCGTGCGGGCGCCGTGGTGTCTGCCGACGCCGGCGAGCTGCACTCGCATGGCGGGACCTCCTGATCGAGGGAGCGCGCCCGGTGGCACGGGCGGCGCGGAACGTGGTGTGCTCGATCAGTCCGTCATGGGTGGGCGCCCGAGGCGCCGTCGGTGAGGATACCGCCGGTGCACGCGGACCTCCAGCTGGCGCTCGAGCTCGCCGACCTCGCGGACGCGATCGCGCTGCCGCGGTTTCGCGCCGACGACCTGCGCGTCGACACGAAGCCCGACCTGACGCCGGTCACCGACGTCGACCGGAGCGTCGAGCGGGCCCTGCGCGCCCGGCTGGCGGAGGCGCGGCCCGAGGACGCCGTGCTCGGCGAGGAGGAGGGCGCTAGTGGCTCAGAGCCACAAGGTCCCCCGCGCCGCTGGGTGCTCGACCCGATCGACGGGACGCGCAACTACGCCCGCGGGATCCCGGTCTGGTTCACGCTCGTCGCACTGGAGGAGGACGGCCGCGTCGAGACGGGCGTGGCCTCCGCACCCGCGCTGGGCCGCCGCTGGTGGGCGCGGCGCGGCGAGGGCGCGTTCGCGAACGGAGAGCCGATCCGCGTCTCCGCGGTCGCGCGCGTCGAGAAGGCCGTCGTCTCCTACGCCGCGAGCAGCCGCCCGTACGTCGAGCCGATCCTGCGGCGGGCGTGGCACCCGCAGCCGTTCTCCGACGCCTGGGCCCACCTGCTCGTGGCCGAGGGCGCCGTCGACGCGTCGGTCGAGCACGCGCTCGCACCGTGGGACATCGCCGCGCTCGTCCCGATCGTCGAGGAGGCCGGCGGCCGGTGCACCGACCTCGCCGGCGTCACCCGAATCGACGGCGGCACTCTGCTGACGACGAACGGGCTGCTCCACGAGGAGCTGCTCGCCGAGCTCGGAGTGGGAAGCTAGAGCCGGTCGCGGAGCGCCTCGAGCGCGGCCCAGCGGGAGTCCCCCCGCTCCTCCTCGTGCTCGTGCGGCTCGACGTTCAAGTCCTTGCCGCAGACGGGGCAGAGGCCGGCGCAGTCCTCCCGGCACAGGATCTGGTCGGGGAGGCCGAGCGCGAGCGCGTCACGCGCCCAGGCGGTCAGGTCGAGCTGGTCGTCGCGGACGTACGGCGAGGCCAGCTCGTCGGCGTCGGGGCGGGTCGCGTGGTACTCGCGCGCCGACACGTCCTGGTCGAGGACGGCGTCGGCGAGGCAGCGCTGGCACGGGCCGTGGAGCCGCGCGTGGAAGCGCAGCTCGAGGACTTTCCCGGTCGAGGCCTGCGTCACGGTCAGCTCGGCCGGGACCTGCTCCGGCACCGGCAGGTAGCGCTGGCCGCCGAAGACGAAGGGCTCGAGCTCGAGCTCGACCTCGTCGCGGAACTGCTCGCCGGAACGCAGCCTGTGGCGGCGGAGGCTGAGGCTCGTCATGCGGGCAGCGTAGCGCCGCGACAGGCTGCGATCTCGGTCTCGCCGGCCTTGTAAGCCTTGTGTGAACTGGGGCATCGGCGGGCGCCGATCGGGGCAAGCGAGGCCGGTAGATCGCAACCCAGTCGATCGAGAACGAGGGGGGATCCCGTTGAGACATGCAGCTCGCGCGGCCGGGCACAGCCCGAGGAAGACGGCCGGCACGCTCGCCGGCGTGGTGCTGGTGGCGCTCGCGATCGCGGCCGTCATCGGCTACGTGCCGTCGGCCGTGACCGCAGCCGACGCCCAGTACGGGCCGACCAGCACGGCGAAGCCGACGATCTCGGACACGACGCCGCAGACAGGCGAGGCGCTCGCCGCCGGGAACGGCACGTGGACCGGCGACCAGCCGATCACGTTCACGTACCAGTGGCAGCGCTGCAACGCGAGCGGCGCGTCGTGCACCGCCATCGCAGGCGCCACGGCGCAGACCTACACGGTGCAGGCGGCCGACGTCGGCAACACGCTGCGCGTCGCGGTCGCGGGCCGCAATGCCGCCGGCTCCTCGACCGCCACCTCGGACCCGACGTCCGTGGTCACTCGGGGCACGGGGTCGGTCGCGATCGAGTCGGTGACGCTGCCGAACCGCCTCGTGATCGACCAGATCCGGTTCAGCCCGAGGCGGATCTCGTACTCGCGGACGCGGGCGTTCACGATCACGCTGCGGGTCCGCGAGGTGAACTCGAATCGTCCCGTCAGCGGCGCGCTCGTCTACGTCCGGTCGACGCCGATCGTGACGACGACGCCGCAGGAGCGGGCGACCGACGCGAACGGGGTGATCTCGTTCACCGTGCAGACGGAGCCGGACTTCCGGCAGCTGCTGCGCCCGGGCTACGGCGCGCAGTTCTTCGCCCGCGCACGCAAGGGCGGGGACAACCCGCTCGCAGGCGTGTCGACGCGGCGCCTCGTTCAGGTCCGCATCGGACGGTAGGTCGAGCCGGGCCGGGGTCGCGCGCGCGGCCCCGGCCTACTCCGCCGCCACCCCGAGCGGGTTGAGGCGGAGTGCCTGCGCGACCGCACGCGCCCGCTCGTTGCCGCGGAGCGCGTGGGCGAGCGCGAGCCACACCTCGGGATCGGACGGGTCCTTCGCCACCGCTCGGCGCAGGCTGCGCACCGCGTCCTCCCGCCGTCCCAGCTCGAGCTGCGCCTCGCCCAGGAGGCGCCACGCCGTCGCCGACCACGGCGCGAGCCGCGTCGCCCGCCGAGCACGCGCCTCCGCCTCGCCCCAGCGGCCGTCCGCGGCCGCGGACTCCGCCCGCGCCACCGCCGTGTTCCCGACGAGCCCGCCGGCCGCGGCGACGGCGATCGCCGCGGCGACGACCGTCGCGGCGAGCCGCACACGAGGCGAGAGCGTCCCGACAGGGGCCCGGGGCCGCGCGCGCAGCAACAGGACGGCGGCCGCGGCGAGGGCCGCGACGGTCACGCTCGCGAGCTCCCAGTCCCAGTCGATGCCCGCGTGGACGAGGAACGCCGCGTAGGGCGCGGCCGCGGCTGCCGCGAGCGGATCGCGGCGGACCGAGACGGCGGCGGCGATCGGGGCGGCGAGCGCTCCCGCGAGGAGCGCGAGCCCTGCGGGGCCGACCTCTCCCAGCGTCTCGAGGTAGAGGTTGTGCGCGTCGTGCGCCTGCACGGGCCGCTCACGCTCGACGAGCCACGCCCGCCCGTAGGTCCCCGCCCCCGTCCCCAGCGCCGGCTCGGACTGCACCTCGTCGATCGCGACGCGCCAGTACGCGGCCCGCTCGTCGTTGAACTGGACGCCCACGACGATCGTGGCCGCGAGCCCCGCGGCGACCGCGGCGGGAAACGCCAGCGGCCAGGCGGCGAGGCGGAGCACGGCCGCGCACCCGAGCCCGATCGCCAGCGACAGCCAGGCGCCCCGGCTCCCGAGCGTCGCGAGCGGCGCGAGCAGGACCACGGCGGGCACGCCCGCGGCGAGGCGCCCACGGGGCGTCGAGGCCTCGGCCGCCAGGCCGACGCCGGCGGCGACGCCGAGAGCGAGGAGGATCGCGAGGCCGTTGTCGTAGCCGACGGGCCAGCCGGAGTCGTCGTCGCCGGAGGCCGCGCGGTGCACGAGGCTCGCGACGCCGATCGCGGTTGCCGCCACGAGCACGCCCGCCAGCAGCCCTCGCGCCGACCCGCGCCGCGCCGAGAGCAGGAACGCGCCGGCGGCGGCGACGTACACGAGCAGGCGCTGCGCCTCGAGGATCGAGCCGGGAACGCTCCTCGACCAGAGCGCCGACAGCGCCGCCCAACCCGCGAGCGCGGCGAGCGCCGCGAGGAAGCCCGCCTCGAGGCGGCACAGCCGGACCCGCGGACGACGCGCCAGCGCCGCGATCGCGACGCCGGCGAGCCCGATCGCCGCCCAGCCCCAGGAGGTCGAGCCGAAGCCGCCGTCTGCGGCGGCGAGGCCCGCGACGGCCACGGCAGCCGTCGCGCCCGGGACGAGACGGGCGAGATCGTCTGGTCGGAGCGACGGCGGCCTAGTAGGCGCCGTCGTCCTCGGCGACGGGGCCGACGCCGGCGACGACGGTCTCCTGCGACCGCTCGTGGAGCCGCTCGCGTCCGCGCTTGACGGCCTGGAGGAACTTGTCGAGGTTGACCTCGAGCGTCGAGAGGATCCCGTCGGCCCAGTCCTCCATCTCGAGGCGGGTCTCGCGTGCCTGGCGGCGCGCCTCGTCGACGATCTCCTGTGCCTGGCGCTCGGCGATGCGCACGATCTCCGTCTGCGACGCCTCGCGGACGGCCTGCTCGCGCGCCTCGTTGACCAGCCGGTCGGTCTCGCGCTTCGCCTCGGCCAGCATCTCCTGCCGCTCCTTCACGATCCAGCGCGCCTGCTTGATCTCCTCGGGGATCGTGGCCCGCATCTGGTCGAGGATGTCGTAGATCTCCTCCTTGTCCACGCGTACCTGGTCCGTCAGCGGGACCTGCTTGGCGTTGTGGACGAGGTCGTCCAGCTTGTCGATGAGTACCAGGACGTCCATGGCGCTCCCTGTTTCGTCAGCGCGACAGCGCTTCCTTCAAGCGCCGTGCTACCGGCTCTGGGACAAGATCGGAGACGTCACCGCCGAACGTGGCGATCTCCTTCACTCCGCTCGAGGAGAGGAAACTGTACTGCGGCGACGCCATCAGGTAGACGGACTCGATGTCGGAGGCCAGCTGGCGGTTGAGCTGATTCATCTCCAGCTCGTACTCGAAGTCGGAGATCGCGCGCAGTCCCTTCACGATCGACATCGCCCCCTTCTCGCGGGCGAAGTCGACGACCAGCTTGTCGAAGGTCTCGACGCGCACGTTGGGCAGATGCGCCGTCGCCTCCTCGATGAACGCCACCCGTTCCTCGGCGTCGAACAGCGTCTTGCTCTTGCGCACCGACGCGTTGACGACGGCGACGATCAGCTCGTCGAACATCGGCGCGGCGCGCGAGATGACGTCGACGTGGCCGTTCGTGATCGGGTCGTATGAGCCCGGGCAGACGGCTATGCGGTTATCGGGAGCCATGGATGCGTATGAGGGTGTCGCCGTACCGGCGTTCGTCTTCGATGGGGAGGTCGATCTCCAGCGGCGCGCGGCGGTCACTCTCGGAGACCACCGTCGCCCCCGGTGCCAAGACGGCCTTCACGGCCTCCGGCAGGGCGGCCGCGAGCGCGGCGTCCAGCCGGTATGGCGGATCGAGGAAGACGAGATCATATGAACGGCCGCTGCGCGATGCTCCGCCGAGGAAGCGGCGGGCCTCGGCGCGCACGACCGTTCCGTCGGCTCCGAGGGCCTCGAGGTTGGCGCCGATCGCGCGGATCGCGGGCGCGGCCCTGTCGACGAACGTGGCCTCGGCGGCGCCGCGCGAGAGCGCCTCGATGCCGAGCGCGCCCGAGCCGGCGAACAGGTCGAGCACCCGCGCGCCCTCGACGCGGGCGCCGAGGATCGAGAACAGCGCCTCGCGCACCCGGTCCGCCGTCGGGCGGGTGTCGGTGCCCGGCGGCGCCTGCAGCCGCCGTCCTCCGTACGTGCCGGCGATCACGCGCACGGGCCGTCACCATTGGAGCCATGGACGCCGGCGCCGTTCGCAGCCTCTGCCTCGGCT
>DATIDD010000005.1:0-137744 GCA_035456465.1 Gaiellaceae bacterium
GGGCCCTTGGCGTGCCGCGGTTGCTGTTCCAAGCGTGTGTCACCGCCGACTCGAGGGCGTGGTCGCGAAACGCTGGTGGAACAGCGAGTCGTACACGCCCAGCCAGAGAGAGATAGCCGAGCGCATCGTGCGAGCCGGCCGAGCGCAGGCGTTCGCGCTCAGGGCGGCTGGTCTTGAGGAGGGAGCGCCCGCGCCCGACGACTGGACCGCGTCAGCGCGAAACGGACGTCTCCGTGAGGATCGCCCTGCGCTGCTGGTATTCCTCCGGCGAGAGCCCGCCCTCGGCGAAGCGTCGGTCGAGGACGCTCAGCGGCGTCTCCTGAGGCGGTCGCTGCCAACGATCCGTCCCGTTTCGGACGAGCCAGACGAACCCGAGGACGATCGCACCCCAGAAGATCGTCATCCCGATCATCCCGACGCCCATCCACGCGCCGCCGCCGTCATGCATATCCCAGCTGTCGGCGAGGAGACCGATAGAGGCGATGGTCATCACAAGACCTCCTTCTGCGAAACGGCTTGAGCCGATCGCCGTCGAGCCTATGTCGCCCTACCCAGCGCGCCAGGGGGGCGAGCAGGCGTTGAGAGGTACGGCCGCCGCTCGCGGAGCTCCGTAGAAAGTCCGTACGTTCTGCTGTCTATTGCTTGCTGCGCCGCCCGTGGCCACACTCCCGATCGGCACAGGCTTCGCAGAAGAACCCGAGCTCCGGCTCGGCCTCTTCGTCGCGCGGATCGTCGAGCCGGTGCAACTGCCACGGCGGGTCTTCCGCCGGCAGCCACACTCCGCCGCACTCCTCGCACCTGGGCGTGATCCCGACGTCCGACGCCTTCAGGTTGATGGTCTACGACCGACTGGAGAGCAGAATCAGGACGACGCGCGTGTGGCAGGCCGTACTACTCGTGGGGGGTCGGCACATCTAGCTATTCCGAGCCCGTGGCGCATGATCCGTCGCAGAAGTCGATATGAAGAGACGCTTCTGGATCCTCAGCATCGCCCTGGCACTCCTCGTCCTCGCCCTGCTCGGGTGGACGGTCGAGGGGATCCGCTGGGCGACGACCGGTTCGCGTCAGCGGCGCCCCACGCTCGCTCCGGCGTAGCTCTTGCCACTTGCGGCGGACGGGGCGCGCGACGGCTACGGCAGCATCTTGAAGTCGTGCGTGTTCACGATCTCCTCGTGACCTTCTTCATCTTGGAGAACGTATATGACGCACCTGCTCGCTCCGTCGACCCGCGCGCGAAGGCGCCGTCGACGGGATGTGCGCCACGGGTGGGCGCTCTGGGTGAATGCCGTTGCCTCGGTGGGCGTCGCGGCATGCGGCAGCTTGAGGTGGGCGAATCGGCGACTCACCGCGACCAGCGGCGACCCCGTCGGCAGAACTGTCACGCGAGGTCGCGGGTTCGAGTCCCGTCGTTCCTGTACACGAAAACCCTGCAAACCGCAGGGTTTTCTATCGCTACGCGGACCAGTTCGACCTCGACAGCGACGCCCGGCCGGCCGTTCCTCGACCGCCTGCGCTCGGTCTCGGACGGTGCCGGCCACCGCACGTTCGCTGCCGCTCCCGTCAGGCCATGAGCGCGAGCTCGTCGACCGCTTCGGCGCGCGCCGGTGCGCGCCCGGCGACCAGGTCGGCCCGCTGCAGGCCCACGAGCTGCTCCGGCGGGATGTGGCAGCGGTACCGGTGGTCGCCGTCGTCCTGCCAGGGCGGCTCGGTGCTCCGGCAGACCTCCCCGAGGAACCGCGGGCACCGGGTGTGGAAGCGGCAGCCGGTCGGCGGCCGGCTTGGGCTCGGCAGCGGGCCGTAGAGCGTGATCCGCGGCCGCTGCTCGTCGGACGGCAGCGCCGGCACGGCCGAGATCAGCGCCTCGGTGTACGGGTGGTGCGGTGGCTCGAAGATGGTCGCCGCCGGGCCCAGCTCCACAAGCCAGCCGAGGTACATGACCCCGATGCGGTCGGCGACGTAGCGCACGACGGCCAAATCGTGCGAGATGAAGAGGTAGGACGTGTCCTTCAGCTCGCGGAGGTCCCGCACGAGGTTGAGGATGGCCGCCTGCACGGAGGGGTCGAGGTCGGAGACCGGCTCGTCGCAGATGACGATCCGCGGCGAGCCCGCGAACGAACGCGCGATCGCGACGCGCTGCTTCATCCCGCCCGACAGCGCGCCCGGTCGGAGCTCGAGGTCGTCCGGCGCGAGGCGGACGAGCGACGCGAGGTCGCGGACGGCGGCGTCGAGGTCGACCGCGTCCTCGGCGAGCCGGCGCACGGAGCGCCGGAGGATGGCGGCGACGGTCACCGCGTGGTTGAGGGCGCCGTCGGGGTTCTGGAACACCATCTGCACGGCGCGCCGCGCCTCGCGCGGTCGGTCGCGCAGGGCCCACGGCAGCTCGTCCCCCTCCAGCCGTAGCGAGCCGGCGGTGGGCTCGGCGAGCCCCGCCAGGCAACGTGCGAGCGTCGTCTTGCCGCTTCCCGACTCACCCACGAGCCCGAGGATCTCGCCGTGGTGGAGGTCGAACGAGACGTCCGCGACGGCATGGATCCGCGCGTCGCCCGCGCGGAACGTCTGCGACACCCGCTCGGCCCGGAGGAGGACGCCTGCGTCCTGCGGAATCGCGGCGGCGTGCACGGTCCCCCGGCGCGCGCGGAGCAGCGGGACCTCGCGGTGGAAGTGGCAGCGGCTCGTCCAGCCGTCGGCGACGCGCGCAGGAGGCGGCGCCTCGGTCCGGCAGCGAGGACGGACGAGCGCGCAGCGGTCGGCGAACGCGCAGCCCACGACCTCGGCGCCGAGCTCGGGGGCGCGGCCCGGGATCGGCTCGAGCCGCAGGGGCGCGACGTCCGCGGCGAGCCGTGGCACGCAGCGGAGGAGCGCCAGCGTGTACGGGTTGCGCGGCGAGGCCACGACCCGCTCCGCGGGTCCCTCCTCGAGCAGCCGTCCCGCGTACAGCATCCCCACCCGGTCGCAGAGCCGGGCGACGACGCGGACGTCGTGGCTGATGAGGACGATCGCGGCCTCGAGCTCCTCCTGGAGCGACTCGAGCAGGTCGAGCACCTCGGCCTCGACCGTCGCGTCGAGGGCGGTCGTCGGCTCGTCCAGGACGAGCACCTCCGGGTTCGCCGCGACCGCGATCGCGATCAGCACGCGCTGCTGCTGCCCGGCGGAGAGCTCGTGCGGGTACCGCCGCAGCACGCTCGCCGGGTCGCCGACGTGGACCTCCGCGAGCGTCCGGGCCGCCGCCTCTACCGCCTCGCTCGGGAGCATCCCCGCATGCGCGCGGTACACCTCCGCAATCTGCGTCCCCACGTGCAGCGACGGGTTGAGCGCACCGCCGGCGCCCTGCGGGACGAGCGCGATCCGCCGCCCGCGCCAGCGCCTCAGCGTCCGCTCGCCCGCGCCGAGCAGGTCGTCGCCGCCGAGCAGGACGCGCCCGCGGTCGACGCGCGCGGAGCGCGGCAGGTGGCGCATCAGCGTCAGCGCGAGCGTCGACTTCCCCGACCCCGACTCCCCCACGACGCCGTAGGTCTCGCCGCGCTCGACTCGCAGCGACACGTCCGAGAGCACCCCGAGGCGCGCCCCGCGGCGGGCGTAGGAGACGTCGAGCCCGGTGACCTCGAGCGCGGGCGGGCGGGCGGCGCGCTCGGTCACCGCTCGATCGTCTCGCGCAGCGCGTCCGCCACCGTCGTCGTCGCCACCACGAGCGTCGCGAGCGCGAGCGCCGGGAACAGCACCACCCACGGCGCCGTCTGCAGGAAGACCCTCCCCAGTGCGACCGAGAGCCCCCAGTCGGGCGAGGGCTGCTGGATGCCGAGCCCGAGGAAGGAGAGCGTCGCGACGGCGAACACGGCCGCCGCGAGCCGCACCGTCGCCTCCGCGACCACGAGCGCGGACAGGTTCGGGAGGATCTCGGCGACCATCACGTAGGGCGCCGGGTCCCCGCGCAGCCGCGCCGCCTCGACGTACTCGCGCGAACGCTCGGCGCGGACCGCGGCGCGAACCGTCCGCGCCGTCAGCGGCGTCAGCACGAGCGCGACGACGACGACGAGGTGGAGGTTCGAGACGCCGGCCACCGAGAGGACGAGGACGGCCCCCACCACGAGCGGGAACGCGAGCACGGCGTCAACGAGCCGCATCAGCACGTCGTCGGTCGTGCCGCCGAGGTAGCCGCCGACCAGGCCGAGCGCGACCCCCGCCGCGACCGCCAGCGCAGCGGCGGCCGGCGCCACGGCCAGCACCGGCGACGCTCCCGCGAGCACGCGGGAGAAGACGTCGCGGCCGAGGTCGTCCGTCCCGAACCAGTGCTCCGAGGACGGGCCCTCGAGGGTGCGGCCGGGCGCGATCGCCTCCGGGTCGTACGGGACGAGGAGGGGCCACGCGAGCGCGTCGACGACCCAGAACGCGAGCACGGCGAGCCCGGCGAGGGTGGCGACGGGACGCGGCGTGCTCACGGCCCATGCCAGCCTCCGGCGGAGGCGGCGGGTGCGCTCGTCCCCCCTCCGCGGTCCGCCGCTGGCTGCCGTCGGCTCCCAGCGCTCGGCGGCCATCACGCAGCCCGCCGCAGGCGTGGGTCGAGCGTGGACGCGGCGACGTCCGCGGCGAGGTTCGCGGCCATGACCGCCAGCGCCGTCGCGAGCACGCACGCCTCGAGCGCCGCGAGGTCGTGGGCCGTCGCCGAGTCGAGCAGCAGCTTGCCCAGGCCCGGGTACGCGAACAGGGTCTCGACGACGACGAGCCCGCCCACGAGATACCCGACGTGCACGCCGACCGCCGCGATCGTCGGCGGCAGCACGTTCGGGAGCACGTGGACGCCGAGGACCCTGCGCGGCGGAAGCCCTTTCAGCGTCGCCGTGCGCGCGTAATCGGCGCCGAGGACCGTGAGCGTCGCGGCGCGCGCGACCCGGGCGAGGGAGCCGAACAGCGCGAGCGCGAGCACGACGGCAGGGAGAGTGAGCTCGCGGAAGAAGGACGCCGCCGAGTCCGGAACCGCGGCTGAGACGGGGAACCACCCCAGCTCGACGGCGAAGACGATGCTGAGGACCGTGCCGATCACGAACTCGGGCATCGCGAGCAGGGAGACGGCGGCAGCGGAGACGACGGCGTCCACGGCTCCGCCGCGGCGGGCGGCGATCATCCCAAGCGTCACGGCGACCGGCACGGCCAGCGCGAGCGCGTACAACCCGAGGAGGAGCGAGTTGCCGAGACGGTCGACGACGAGCGGCCTCACCGGTACCCCGAGCGCCGCCGAGGTCCCCCAGTCGCCGCGCACGAAGTCGCGCAGCCAGTCGGCGTAGCGGACGGCCGCCGGGTCGTCGGCACCGAGCTCCTCGTTCAGCGCCGCCACCTGCTCCTCGCTCGCGTACGGGCCGAGAATCGTCCGTGCGAGGTCGCCCGGCAGCAGCTCGACCGTGACGAAGACGAGCACCGACACGAGCAGGAGCGTGAGCAGCGCGAGGCCGAGCCGGCGCAGGAGGAAGCGCGGCAGCGGCGACCGGCCGTCGGCCTCCGCAGGCGCATCGGTCACGCCGACAGCCACACCTTCGCGAGGTCGACGCGCGGACCTTCGGCGAGGCCGCCGACCCGGACGCGGGAGGCGCGGAGGTCGTCGATCCAGTACGAGATCACGGCCGGGACGGCCTCGTGCTGGACCCGCGCGGCCTCCTCCGCCAGCCGGCGCCGCACCTGCAGGTCGGGCTCGCCGTCGAACTCGCGCATCAGCGTCTCGAACCGCCCGTCGCACCAGTGCGCCGAGTTCCACGGCGCGCCACATCGGTATGCCGGGCCGATCGTCTGGCTGGCGGTGCCGCGGGAGGCCCAGTCGGTGATGCCGGCCGGGACGGTCAACCACGGCTGGTTGTCGCCGGTGCCGTAGTACTGGGCTTGGGAGAGGATCTCGAGCGTGACGTCGATCCCCGCCGGCTTGCACATCTCCTTGACGAAGATCCCGTACTGCGGTACGTCCTCGAACTGCTCGATCGTGAGCGTGATCGCAAGACCGCGGGGGTGGCTCGACTGCTCGAGGAGGCGGCGAGCGGCGGCGTAGTCCTGCAGCCGCTGCGGGAGCGTCTCGGGACGCGTCGGGTAGACGGGCGCGAACGCGTGGTCGTTGCCGAGGTCGGCCCGGCCGCTGTAGAGGCCCTGGATCAAGGCGGGGCGGTCAAGGGACAGCGCGAGCGCGCGGCGCACGAGCGGCGAGTCGAGGGGCGGCCGGTCGACGCGGAGGTGGAGCGCGCGGTACGCGCTCGACGGCTCGCGCTGCATCCGGATCGCCGGGTTGTCGAAGAGGGCCTGCGAGCCCTGGTACCGCGCCTCCAGCGTCATGTCCGCCTCGCCCGACTGCAGCGCGAGCACGATCGCCGCGTACTCGGCGTAGTACCGGACAGTGACCGCCTCCAGGTACGGGAGGCCGCGCCGCCAGTAGCGCACGTTGCGCACGAACCGCGCCCGCTCGCCCGGGGCGTACTCCCGGAGCACGTACGGGCCCGTCCCGACCCCGCCCTGCGCGAACGTCCCCGGCTCGTACGTGCGCGGCAGGACGACGGCGCTGTACGTGTAGGTCGAGACGAGGTAAGGGAAGTCCGCGTACGGGCGGTCGAGGTGGAAGCGGACGCGGTGGGTGTCGAGCTTCTCGACGCCGCCGGGCGAGAGGACGCCGCCGAGGGCGGACAGCGCCGAGGAGCCGTTGCGGGGGTCGGAGATCGCGTCGAAGGTGGCGGCGACGTCGTCGGCCGTGAGCGTCGAGCCGTCGTGGAAGCGCACGCCACGACGGAGGTCGAACGTCCACTCCCGCGTCGTCGCGCCCGGTTGCCAGGAGAGCGCGAGCCCCGGCTCGAGCACGTTCCCGGGCCCGGGCCGTGTGAGGTACTCGCACGCGAGCTGGATCGTGGCGACGCCGCCGGTGTCGAGCACGAACCAGGGGTCGGGCTCGCGTCCGGTGACGGGGGTGCCGAGCACCAGGGTGCCGCCGCGGCGGGGGCGCCCGACGGCCTCGGCGCCGCCGTCCCCACCGCCGCACGCCGCGGCCAGGGCCTGCACCGTCGACGCCGACAGCCCGATCACGGCCGCGCGCCGCAGCAGTTCGCCGCGCGAGAGCCTCCCGGCTGCCGCCTCCTCGGCGAGGTGGTGCGCGTAGTCGCGTGCGACGGCCCCACCGTCGCCCTTCGCGTGCGGCCGGGCTAGGCGCACGGGATGTCGGCGTGGATCCGCGTCCCGCCGCCCGGGGGGCTGTCGACGTGGAGGTGGCCGTCCAGCGCCGCGACCCGGTCGGCGAGCCCGCGGAGCCCGGAGCCACCGTGCTCGTCGGCACCGCCGACGCCGTCGTCCGCGACCGCGACGACCGCCCGTCCGTCCGAGCGTGCCACCTCCACGGTGACGTGTGAGGCCTGTGCGTACTTCGCCACGTTGGCGAGCGCCTCCGAGACGACGTAGTAGACCGCCGCCTCCACCGGCGCGGGCAGCCGCTCGGACGGCGTCGACAGCTCCACCGGCACGGCGCTCCGGGCAGCCACCGCCTCCAGGGCGGGCCCCAGCCCTCGGTCGCTCAGGATCGCCGGGTGGATGCCGCGCGCGAGCTCGCGCAGCTCCTCGAGCGCCTCGGTGAGCTCCTCCCGCACCTGCGCGACGAGCGGCGCGGCCGCCTCGGGCGCGGAGCCGAGCTTCGCCTCGACGAGGCGGAGGTTGAGCGACATCGCCACCAGGCGCTGCTGGGCGCCGTCGTGGAGGTTGCGCTCGAGCCGCCGCCGCTCCGCGTCCCCGGCCTCGACGATGCGCGCGCGCGACTCGCGCAGGTCGTCGACCCGCGCGCGGAGCTCCGCGTGAAGCCGTTCGTTCTCGAGAGCGAGCCCGGCGGCCGAGGTCACGGCCTCCAGCAGCTCCGGCGCGTCGAGCAGCGTCGCGTCGTGCACGAGGGCGGCGACGCAGTGCCCGTCCCGCTCGACCCGCGTCGCCACCTGGCTGCTTCCCTCCCACGGCAGCTCGAACGGCCGCCCCCGCAGGTCGACGAAGCCGCGCGCGTCCGAGACCCAGTACGCGACGCGCAGCGTCGGGTCGCCGAGCGCGCGGCGGAGCGCGTCGACGAGGGCGCCGGGCGTGCGCGCCGTCTCCAGCTCGCGCACGAGCTCCGCCACCCTGGCCCGCGCCAGGCGGCTGCGGAGGATGCCGGCGAGGATCACAAGCGGCACGGCCGCGCAGGCGAGCAGCGCCAGCCATCCGAGCGTGCGCCCGGCCGACGCCGACGAGCGGTCGGCGACCGCGGCCGCGAGTAGGAGCGCGAGCGCCGCCCCCCCGGAGAGGAGGACGGGCGCGAGCGCGGGCCGCGTGTGCCGGGTCGCCCACCACCATCGGCGCCAGAGCAGCCACGCGAGCGCTCCGGCGACGAGGAGTGCGATCGCCGTCGGCACCCCGCCGAGCGACGACGCGAGCGGCTCGGCGCGCAGCAGGCCAGCCGCGTCGGCCTCGGGCGGGCCGTCGCCGACGGTCGCCGCCCAGAGCGGTGCGAGGAGGACGAGGTCGACGTAGGCCGCGCCGACGACGAGGCGCTCGCGCCGCGAGCCGAGCCGGCCGTTCGGGAACGCCACGAGGACGTGGACGAAGAGCGCCAGGGCACCGAGGACGAGGACGAAGTCGAGCCACGCGGCGAGCGTCGAGTCGCTCGCGCCGACCGCGACCGCGGCGAGCCACGCGAGCCCGGCCGCAGCCATCAGCGCGCCGAGCGGGTTCTCCTCCTCGCGCGCCCACACGACGAGGCCGCTCGCGAGGAACGACCAGCCGACCGCGAGTGCCAGGGCCGCGCTTAGCCATGCGTCGGCGCCGCCGGCGCCGCGGAGGACGACGACGAACGCGACGACCCCTGCAATCGCCCCGAGCGGCCAGAGCGTACGCCGGGCCCTCGCCGCCGCCGCTCGGCGCCCGCGGGCGGGGAGGCCGGAGGAGCCGACGCTCACGCTCGCCGGCGGGCTGCTCACGCCGTCCCAGCCCGCTCGTCGAGGAATTCGGCCAGTGCCTCGCCGGTGATGTCGGGCTTCGTCAGGAACGCCCGGGCCGGGCTCGCCTCGATCAGGTTGCCGTAGTCGGTGGCGGAGCGGATGGAGGTGAGCACGACGGGCGGGCCGCCCTCCTCCGCCATGAGGCGCTCGGCGACCTCGAACCCGTCGATGTCGGGGAGGTTCACGTCGACGAGGACGAGATCCGGGTGCAGCTCGGCCGCGGCGGCCACCCCGTCGAGCCCTGTCAGCGCCTCCCCGACGACGGTGAAGCCCTCGGCCTCGAGCACGAGGCGAACCGTCGCCAGGAACGACGGGTCGTCGTCCACGATCACGATGCGCGGCCGCACCCAGTCAACCTAAACCACGAGATTCCTCTTTCAAAAGTAGCCCTAGTCGACGTCTCCTGCGAGGTGGGAAGCGCCGCTGCGGACTGCCGGCCCGCGGGCCCAGCGCCTGGGGACGCTCATGCGGCGGGTCGGGCCTCACCCTCCGCGCCGGCGGCCTCCACGTCCCACTCCTCGCCGAAGGCGTGCAGCCGTCGGAGGACCACGCGGCCGAGCTCGGCGGGCACGTGCGGCTCGAGCCGCAGGCGGCCGTCGCGCGCGTCGAGCCCGAGCATCGCGCGGAGGAGGAGGAACGGCGCGCCGGTCGCCCACGCCTGCGGGCTGCACGCGGTCGGGTAGGGCACGGGGAAGCGGCTGGTGCGGCGCTCGAAGCCGGCGAACGCCTCCGCCAGGCGGAAGCCGGTGAACGCGGCCGCCTCGAGCTGCGCCAGCGCGATTCGGTTCGCCTCCTCGCGGAAGTCGTAGCGGGCGAGGCCGAGCGCGACGAGGGAGTTGTCGTGCGGCCAGATCGTCCCCACGTGGTAGCCGATCCGCTCGAGCCGGTCGGCGAGCGGCCCGCCGGTCGGCTCCCGCCGCTCCCCGAACGCCTCCTGCACGGGCTCGATCGTCGCGTCGTTGACGCGGACGCCGACCCGAACGAGCGCGAGGAGCGCGTGCCGCGGCGGGAGGTCGACCTCCCAGACGAAGTCCTGGCCCTCGATCCGGGCCGCGCGGCGGAGACGGCGCGCTCGGAGGCGGCCTCGACGATCTCGCTCCGTTCGACGCGGATCGTCCTCCCGGCGCGGAAGCCGGGGACGTCGTAGCGGAATCGCAGCCGGCGCCCGTGGGGGTCGGCGGCCGGCCGGCGCGATGCGCCGCTCGGTGGACGGCCGCTTCCCCGCGCCGACTACACGACTACTGCACAGGCCCTGCCGGGCTGCGGCCAGCCGGAGCCTGGTCATGGACTGCCCGGCAACGAAACACCTGCTCGGGTCCCGAATTCCGGGTGTGAGCCGCCTGAAGCCGGTTGCGCCGTACCGGCCTGTCACGCCAAGGTCGCGGGTTCGAGTCGCGTCGCTCCCGTCTCTCGAAGTACCTGTAGATCACGTTGCGAATGGCTCCGCAAGCGGCCCCAGCGCAGAAGGCTTGCCCACAGAGGTAGACCGGCCACCTCGTCAGCGTCGCTTGTGGCGACATGACCTCCGCCCCAGCGATGCGATGCACCGGTGTTGCACGGGCGTCGTGGGGCCCGCCCTCATCGGCGGAGCCCCGCGACGAGCGTTGCGTCAGTAGCTGATCGTCCCGTCCCAGGTCCAGCGTGCGGGCATCACCGGGACGCCGAAGCCGAGCCACGTGACGTGTCCGGTCACGTCCGCCTCTCCGGTCGCGTTCGCGAAGCGGCCGGTGCCGCCCACGATCACGTTCTCCACGGTGCACGTGATCGTCCCACCCACGGGCGGAAGCGGACCGCACGTGCCCGAGTAGGTCATGTGCACCTCATCGCCGTTCGCGGCGAAGAAGGTCATCTCTCCCGAGATCACGTCTCCGGGAGGGGTGCAGTGATTGGACGACATGCCGACGAGGCCGAGATGGCTCGCCGTGCCCGAGCCCTCGGACCACGTCCGCAGCCCGACGGGCGGACAGCTCCCATCGGGAAGCCACGTGGCCGACCCGACCAGGGTGCCGGTGAACGGCCGATCCGAGCCTCCGGTGTCGGCCGCGGCCGACGCCACCGCGAGCGCCGCCAACGCGACGAGCAGCGCCGCCACTCCGAGCAGCTTCTTCATCGGGTACCTCCCCTCTTCATCCTCAGCCTGCGTCCGGGCGCTCTACGAACGCTCTACGCGCCGCTGCCCCCCGCACGCCGTAGGCAGCGGCGGCCTTCGAGATCGCCCAGGCGTACCACTCCCACTTCCTCGTGCAGACCGCCGTGATCCCGGCCTCGTCCCAGCTCTTCGACGGGAAGCCCGGTGAGTTGGGCGCATGGTGGATGACCGGCACGTACACGGTGATGGTGCGCAGGATGACGGGGCCTTCCCCTGCGGATCTCGAAGATCCGCCTGTAGATCGCCTTCATCCCGGCGACGTATCTCGGCCACGCCTGCGGCCCGACCACCCGCGGGGGGACGCCGCTGACGACGCAGCTGCCGCCCTTGAGCCGGCCCATTCGTCATGGACGCGGACCGGAACGTTCCGTGCCTGTCTGATCTGTCGCCCATAGAAGGGCGCAACGCGCCGCGAACGCCACTGCCGCGAGCACTCCGACGAGGACCGCCACGAGGATTCCGCTACGACGCGTACGCACATCCATGGCGCACCTCCCTTCGGGCTCAGTGTGCGCCGGGGGTGCTCTACGCGCGCTCTACGAGGCTCGAACAGGCGGCGTAGAGTCTTCCCGGGTACAGGCGCGATGCAGTTCGACATCCTGGGGCCGCTCCGTGTGAGCTCTGAGCACGGCGCACTCGACCTGGGGGCTCCGGCCCAGCGCGCGCTTCTGGCCGTGCTCCTGACCTCGCCCGAAGTCCCCGTCTCCGACGACCGGCTCGTCGACGAGCTCTGGGGCGACGACCCTCCGGCCAGCGCGCACCATCTCGTGCAGGTGTACGTCTCGCGGTTGCGCGTCCTCCTCGACGAACCGCCGGATGCCCCTCGGATCGTGCGCGAAGGGAGCGGCTACAAGCTTCGCGTCGAACCGAAGGAGCTGGACGCCGACCGCTTCGGCGAAGCCGTCGCACGGGGCCGGAAGCTTCGAGACAGCGACCCCGAGGCCGCCGACGAGGTGCTGACGGAAGCGATGGCGCTGTGGCGGGGGGCGCCGTTCGCCGACTTCCCGGATCCTCCACCGGCGGTGCGCGAACACGCCGGGTATCTGGAGCGACAACACCTCGAGGCACTCGAGACCTGGTTCGACGTCCGCTTGCAACTCGGCCGGCACCACGAGCTCGTCCCCGAGCTCTCCGAGCTGGTCGAGCAGCACCCGTACGACGAGGCGCTCCACGCCCAGCTCGTGCTCGCGCTGTACCGCTGTGGCCGTCAGGCCGAGGCGCTGCAGATCGCCCGCGGGCTCCAGGCCCGGCTGCGCGAGGAGCTCGGGCTCGACGCCTCCCCCGAGCTCCGCGGCCTGTACCGGGACCTCCTGCTGCAGGCTCCACGGCTCGCGCTCGAGCCCCCGGAGCCGCCCAGCAACCTGCCGACGCGGCTGACGTCGTTCGTGGGGCGGAGGCGCGAGCTCGAGGAGGTGGCGGAGCTCCTCGAGGCGGGCCGTCTCCTGACGCTGACGGGCGCGGGCGGGATCGGAAAGACCCGGCTCGCTCTCGAGGTCGCCCGGCAGGTGCGGGCGCAGTTCCCGGGGGGCGTCTGGTGGATCGATCTGGCTCCGGTGACCGATCCCGAAGCTGTCCTCGACGAGGTGGCCCGGATCCTCGGCGTGAGCGCGACCCGCGGGGCGGAGCTCGGCGACGCCGTCGTCCGGTCGCTCAGCCGCCGCAGGGCGCTTCTCCTTCTGGACAACTGCGAGCACGTTGCCAGTGCGGTCGCGGACACTGTCACACGGATCCTGGGCGCCACCACCGGGCCCCGGATCCTGGCGACGAGCCGTACGCCCCTCGGGATCGAGCACGAGCGGAGATGGGCGGTGCCGCCGCTGAGCCTCCCGACCCCACTCGGCTCAACGGCCGAGCTGGCCGACTCCGACGCCGTGCGCCTGTTCGTCGAGCGGGGCCGGTCGGCCGTTCCGTCGTTCGCGCTCAGTACGGACAACGCGGATGCGGTCTCCGAGGTCTGCAGGAGACTGGACGGCGTGTCGCTTGCGATCGAGATGGCGGCGGCCCGTCTCGCCGTCCTGGCGCCGGAGGAGCTCGTCCGCCGGCTCGATCAGCGGTTCGCGCTCCTGGAGCTGCCTGCGGTCGGCGAGCCCACGCGCCACCGAACACTGGAGGCCGCGTTCGACGCGAGCTACGTGCTCCTGCCCGAGGAGGAGCGGACCGTGTTCGAGCGCCTCTCCACCTTCGTCGGGCCCTTCGATCTCGACGCGGCCGCCGCGGTGGGCTCGAGCGACGGCGCGTCGGGCCGGGCTCTCACGGGTGTCCTGGCGCTCGCCCGCGCCTCGCTTCTCAGCCCCGAGTCGGACGGCGGAGAGACGCGATACCGACTGCTCGAGAGCCTGCGCGAGTACGGTGAGGTGCGCCTGCGGGAGCGCGGCGCGGAGGACGAGGCGCGGCGCGCGCACGCGGAGTACCACCTGAACCTCGCCGGCGAGGCGGCTGCTCTCGTCGACGGGCCCGGGTTCGCGGCCTGGATGCCCCGTCTGGCTCGCTGCTACGGCGAGCTCCAGCAGGCGCTCGCGTGGTCGCTCGCGAACGACGACCGGGCCACGACGCTGCGCGCCGCCCCCGCCCTGCGGGAGTTCTGGTACCGACGCGCGGACGCACGCGAGGCCGCACGCTGGACGGCCCGGATGCTCCAGGGCGACCTCCGGTCCGTGCCGGCGAGGCTGCTGGCGGAAGTGCACATCGCAGCCGGCTTCGCCGCGAACGTGGCCAACGACCTGCCGACAGCCGCGGCCCATGTCGAGGAGGCCGCCCGACTCTCACGAACGGCCGACTACACCCACGGCCTCGTCGTGGCGCTGTGGGGACACGCCCACATCGTCTTCGCTCTCGGCGATCTCGCCGCGATGCGCCGCTACGCCACCGAAGCCCTCGCGGCCTGCGATCGCGCCGGCGATCGCCGGCAACGGGTGCGACCGCTCACGGCACTCGGCTACGCAGCGCTCTTCGGCGGCTCGCCAGCCGAAGCACGCACGCTGTTCGAGGAAGCGGTACCGCTGTACCGCGAGCTCGGCGACTTCGGCGGCCTCGTGATCATGGCACTCGTCCCTCTGAGCGAAGCTGCTCGCCGCCAGGAGGACCTCGAGGCGGCCGAGCGGTTCGCGACCGAGGCGATCGAGGCGGGGAGCGCTACCGCATGGGAGGCTTCTGCCCTCGTCCAGTACGCCATCGTGCTGAACACGCTGGGCGACCTCGGGCCCGGGGAGGCAGCAGCGCTACGGGGGCTTCGGCTTGCCTCCGATGCGGGACTCGAGCAGTGGTTCAGGCTCGCCCTCCGGGAGCTGGCGCTGACGACCGCTCGACGAGCGAGGTGGGACGAGGCGGCAACACTTCTCGCCGCCTCACGCCGAGACCAGGCTGCGCCGAATCTCGACCCGGCCGTCTACGGGCCGATCGAGGATGGGTGCCGAGCAGCCCTCGGGGACGAGCGATTCGAGGAGCTCGCCGCGCGAGGCGAAGCGATGAGCCACGACGAGCTCATGGAACTCGTCGGCGCAGGCGACGGGTGAGGGAAAGCCTCGGTGTCGCACGAGACGAGGGCGACCCCACGTTCATCGCCGACTCGTGGTTGACGGCGAGCCCAGCTGCGGTGATCAGCAAGGAGTCGGAAGTCCGCGGTCACCGGGGGTCGACCGCCGCGCGCCGGAAGCGGTCGGCAAGGACGCGGATCTGGTCGATGAGCTCGGGAGGCTCGACCACCTCGAAGTCCACCGGGATCGACGCGACGTCGACGGCGAGGCCGCCGAGCCAGTCCGCTCCGGTGTGGAGCAGACACCGTTCCTCGTCGATCGCCTCGACCGTTCCGACCGTCTGCGGCACCCGGGCGCTGAGCGACTGCTCGGAGGCGTGGAGGATCACCGTCGCCTGCCAGCGATTGCGCGCCGCCGATGCTCCCCTCGCGACGAACGCCGCTTCCCGCCCGGGGGAGGCTTGCGAGGCGGAAATCGATTCGCGACCGAGAGCGCCGTCGTGATCCGGTCGACACGGAAGCTTCGCCAGTCCGACCGGTCGACGTCCCAGGCGACGAGGTACCACCGTCGTCCGAGCTGGACGCGCCGGTGCGGCTCCACCGTGCGCCGCTTCGCCGAGCCGTCGTAGCTGCGGTAGCCGAACCGCAGCCTCTCGCTGTCGCGGCAGGCCGAGGCGATCGTCGCGAGCACGTCCGCGTCGACCGTCGGGGCAGCCCCGAGCATCGGCACCGTGAAGGCCCCGACCGCGCGCACACGCTCCGACTCCCAGCCGCTCGGCAACACAGTTCACGACCACGATCGACGGCCAGAACGTCCATTTCCTGCACCTGCGCTCGCCCGAGCCGAACGCGCTCCCGCTGATCGCGACGCACGGGTGGCCGGGCTCGATCATCGAGTACCTGGACGTCGTCGGGCCCCTGACCGATCCGAAGGCGCACGGCGGCGAGAGCGCGGACGCCTTCGATCTCGTCATCCCGTCGCTGCCCGGCTACGGGTTCTCCGGGCCGACCCGGGAGCCGGGGTGGAGCATCTACCGCATCGCCGAGGCCTGGGCGGAGCTGATGAGCCGACTCGGCTACCGGCGCTACGGGGGCGGTCGGCAACGACGCCGGCTCGATGATCAGCCCCGAGATCGGGCGGAGCGATCCTGGCCACGTGGTCGGCGTCCACGTGACGCAGCTGTTCTCCTTCCCCTCGGGCGACCCGGCCGAGCTCACCGACCTCACCCCCGAGGAGCAACGCGAGCTCGAGACGCTGACCTGGTTCTACGAGAACAAGTTCTCGTTCAACACGCTCATGGCGCAGCAGCCGCAGACGCCGGCCTACGCGCTCCTCGACTCGCCCGTCGGCCTGCTCGCCTGGAACGCCCAGCTCCTCGGCGAGGATCTGGACGCCGACTTCGCCTCGGCAACGTGACGGTCTACTGGTTGACCAAGACCGCCGCGTCGGCCGCGAGGCTCTACTACGAGAACGCCCACGCGACCCCGCGAGCCGAGCCGACGACGATCCCGATCGGGCTCGCCGCCTTCGGCGGAGACTTCAGCGGCATCCGCCGCTTTGCGGAGCGGGAGCACAAGAACATCGTCCATTGGTCGACGTTCGAGCACGGCGTCCACTTCGCGGCCCACAAGGCGCCACACCTCCTCACCGCCGACGTACGAGCCTTGTTCCGCAGCCTTCGTGAGTGATCGCGTCCTCGGCCGGCTCGGGTGGGTCTGGCCGATCCTGCTCGCTCTCGTCGTCGTCTGGTCGGTGCGGGGTGCGCGCCGCTCGCGCAACTGGTCTCGGCGAGCGCTTCTCTAGTACGCCTGCGACCAGGTCGCGCGCTCGACGGCCGGTGACTCGCAGACGATGCACCGGGCCTCGATGCCGACCCGCCTTAGCGGCAGGCAGCGAATCGTCGCGCGCGTCTCGCGCTTGACCCGGTCTTCACAGGCGGGCGAGCCGCACCAGGGGGCGACGGCGAAGCCGCCCGCCGCCTCCAGGAACTCGCGCATGACGTCGTAGCTCTCCGGACGCTCGAGCGTGTGCTCGGCGCGAAACGCGTACGCCTCCTCGAGCAGCCGTCGCTGGATCTCCGCGAGGAGCGCTCCGGCCCGGCTTGCGACACCGTCCGCGGAGATCGTCTCTCTGGCGCCGGTGTCTCGACGGACGAGCGTGGCCTGGCCGTCGTCCAGCTCGCGCTCGCCCAGCTCGAGGCGGAGCGGGACGCCCCTCAGCTCCCACTCGTTGAACTTGAAGCCGGGTCGAAGCTCCTCACGGTCGTCGAGGCGGACTCGGAGTCCCGCGGCGCGGAGCGTCGCCGCGAGCCCCTCGCTCGCCTCTCGCACCCGCGTCCGGCCGCCGTCGGCGCCGGCAATGGGAACGATGACGACGTGATGGGGAGCGACCGCCGGTGGCAGGCGCAGGCCGGCGTCGTCGCCGTGGGCCATGACCAGGGCGCCGACGAGCCGCGTGCTCGCTCCCCACGAGGTCGCGTAGGCGTACTGCTCCTCCCCGCTGCGGTCGGCGAAGCGGACGTCGTAGGCGCGGGAGAACTTCTGGCCGAGATAGTGCGAGGTGCCGGCCTGCAGCGCCTTGCCGTCGCGCATGAGGGCTTCGATCGCGAAGGTCTCGACGGCGCCGGGAAAGCGCTCGCTCGCGCTCTTCCTTCCGCGCAGGACGGGAACGGCGAGCACCTGCTCGGCCGTGTCGGCGTAGACGTCGTGGAGGATCCGCAGCGCCTCGGCCATCGCCTCGTGCTCGGTCTCGTGCGCGGTGTGCCCCTCCTGCCAGAGGAACTCCGTCGTGCGCAGGAAGAGGCGAGGACGGAGCTCCCAGCGCACGACGTTGGCCCACTGGTTGTAGAGCAGCGGCAGGTCGCGGTAGGACTGGACCCAGCGGGCGTACGTCGCCCAGATGACGGCCTCCGAGGTGGGCCGGACGACGAGCGGCTCCTCGAGCTCCTTGCCGCCGGCGTGCGTGACGACGGCGACTTCGGGCGCGAAGCCTTCGACGAGCTCCCGCTCACGGTCGAGGACGGCGCCGGGGACGAGCAGCGGGAAGTACACGTTCTCGTGGCCGGTCGCCTTGATGCGCTCGTCGAGGGCACGCTGGATCACCTCCCAGATCGCATAGCCGTACGGCTTGATCACCATCGCGCCGCGGACGAGCGAGCTCTCCGCGAGACCGGCGCGGCGGACGACCTCGCCGTACCAGGCTGGGAAGTCGTTCGATTGGCGTGGCAGCGAGTGACGGGACATGAGCTCCTCCGGTCGTTGACGATCCCGACCACGGACGGCCGGGCCGAGGACGACGTTCGTCACGGCGTTCCGGGCCCGAAGGGGCCGGGAACGCCTACGCCGGGACCGGGACGCTCGCCGGCCAAGCGGGAGCCGACTCGGGGGCAGCCGAGCAGCTCACGACGGAGCCATGCAGGCGAGCGATCACGTCTCCGCCAGGATACCGTCGCCGCGGCGAGGGACCCCGGTACACGACGCGGGGCCGGAGCGCCTCAGGCGAGCTCGCGGGCGCGGGCGAGCAGCGCCGTCTCGGCGGCCGACGCACGCTCCCGTGCCGTCCGGCTCCAGCTCTCGTGCGCGGCCAGGGTCGCGTCGATCCCGTCGAGCATCGCATCCATCGCGACTTCGGACGACGAGCCCGCCTGGCGGCGAGCGGCGGCGCACGCCGCGGGATCGAGCGCATCCCGGAGCGTCGGTCCGTCGACCTCGACCGGCCTTCCGATCACGCCCGCAGCCGCCGCGGCAAGCCGGTCCGGCGTCAGCTGCGAGGGGGGCTCGCCGGCCTCGTGGAGGTCGCGGACGGCGCGCCCGACGACCGTGTGCGCACTGCGGTAGTCGACGTCTCCGGTGAGTGCGAGGACGTCGGCGACGTCGGCGGCGGTGACGAAGCTCTCGCGCGCCACCTGCGCGAAGCGCTCCGTCCGCAGCTCGATGCCGTCCAGCACCGACGCGGTCAGCCGGGCGATCGCGACCGCCTCGTCGAGCGCTCGCGGGACGGTGCCGTTCAGCACGTGGAAGTGATCGGTTCGCGCCGAGCCGGTGTGAAGCGCGACGAGGGCGCTCGCCAGGTCGCCGGCGGCCTGGGCGGCCTGCGCGCGAATCGCCGCGAGCGCGTACGGGTTCTTCTTCTGTGGCATCAGCGCGCTCGCGCGGCTGTGGGCGTCCGCGAGCTCGACCAGACCGAACTCCTGGCTGGCGTAGATCTCGAAGTCCTGGCCGAGCTGGCTCTGGTGCGTCGCGGCGATCGCGAGCGTCGCGAGGAGCTCGAGGTAGACGTCGGCCTGCCAGGCAGCGTCCTTGGCGTGCTCGACGAGCCCGTCGCAGCCCAGCAGCTCGGCGAGTCGCGCGCGGTCGAGCGACCAGCGCGAGCCGGCACTCCCGCCCGCTCCGGCGACGCTCGCCCCGAGCGCCGCGTGCGACTCTCGCGCACGGTCGGCGTCGCGAAGCGCCGGGTAGGCGTACGCCAGGAGGAGGTGGCCGACGGTCGTCGGCTGTGCCGCCTGGAGGTAGGTGTAGTCGGTCGCGAGCGCGGTGCGCGTTGCGCGTGCGTGCCGGGCGAGCGCCGCGGCCTGGTCCACGAGCGCCTCGTGCAGCTCGCGCGCGCCGGCGCGGGCCGTCAAGCGGAGCGCGACGCGAAACGCCTCGCGTCGTGGACGGCCGGCGCTCAGCCACCCGGCGGCCGCTCGTCCGACGCGCCGCTCGAGCTCCGCCTCGCGTGCGTTGAACGCGTCGCCGAGCGACGGGTCCCACGGGAACTCGTCGCCGGGGATCGCGTGGAGCTCCAGCAGCCCCCGCAGGAGCGACTTCGCGTCCTCGCCCGCGAGATCGCCGCCCTCGACGAGTGCGACGCCGTGTGCGAGATCCGCGAGAGACAACCCGAGGGCGAGACGCGGGCCGTGGGCGCTCTCCGCCGCATAGGCGGCCGCCACGAGCTCGCCCGCAGCGCCGCCGCGCAGACGACCACCCCGCCCCAGCTCCCCCGTCTCCGTCACGAGGCGGAGACTAGAGGACCGCCAGTAGGATCGCGGCGTGCGCCAGCTACGGCCGGGCCTGTGGCATTGGGAGGCGCCGCATCAGGAATGGAGAGAGGGCGAGCCGTGGGATCCGGTCGTGTCGTCCTACGCGATCGACGACGGCGAGCGGCTGCTGCTCCTCGATCCGATGACGCCGCCGAGCGAGCTCGACGCGCTCGCGGCCACCCGCGAGACCGCCGTCGTCCTGACGTGTCCCTGGCACGAGCGCGCCACGGAGAGCCTCGTCGAACGGCTCGGCGTGCCGGTGTACACGCCGCTGCCCGACACGGCCGAGTACCTCATGCGGCAGTACGGCCTCACTGCCGAGCAGGCCGGGGACGGCAGCCCCGACCTGGTCTGGCTGCTCAAGGAGGGACAGGGAGACGCGCGCCCGTACACGGCCGGCGATCGGCTCCCCGTCGGCGTCGAGGCGTTCCCGGGACAGAAGCCGAACGACATGGTGCTCTGGATCGCGAGCCACGCGACGGTCATCGCCGGCGACACGCTCGTCGACTTCGGCGACGGCCTCCACATCAACCCCCGCTGGCTGGGCCCGGGCGTCACCCGCGAGCAGGTGGTCGACGGCTTACGCCCGCTGCTCGACCTCCCGGTCGAGCACGTGCTGGCGACGCACGGTGGGCCCTTCGACCGGGCCGCCCTCGAGCGTGCGCTCTCCTGACCGTCCAAGCGCGCCATCGGCGTCTTGCCTGGAGCGACACGAATCGGGGGAGCGCTTGGTCGCTAGCCCGGCTCGACCGCGTCCAGCCCGAGCCACGACACCAGGTCCTCCAGCTCGGCCGTCACGCCCTTGGTCATCGCGCGGGTGAACTGCACGTCCTCGTGGATTGCGTGCACGCGCAGCACCGAGGCCTTGCGGTCGGCGGTGGCGTCGAGCTTCCCGACCAGCCGGTCGCCGTGGAGGATCGGCAGGGCGTAGTAGCCCCAGCGGCGCTCGGCCGCGGGCTTGTACAGCTCGAGCGTGTACTCGAAGTCGAACAGCTCCTGGGCTCGAACGCGGTCGTGGACGAGCCGGTCGAAGGGCGACAGCAGTGCCGTCCGCCCGTCGAAGTCCCCGTCGAGCGCGGCAGGGTCGACGCGCCACTCACCCTTCACGCCCTCGACCACCGCCGGCTCGCCGGCCTCGCCGACGTCGGTCGGCTCGCCCGGCATCGCCCTCGTCTTCTGCCGAGCGATGCCGAGCGCGGCGAGCCGCCGCTCGTTCTTCCGGCGCAGTGCCTCCTCGGCCGACGGGACGGCCACGTCGGCCGGGTAGACCCGCTCGGGGAGATCCCACAGCCGCTCCCGGCCGACGCGCCCGGCGATCGCGACCTCGCCGCGCATCAGCAGGAGCTCCAGCATCTGGGTGACGTTGCGGTTGTTCGTCCACCCGGTCGACGCCCACGGCACGACGCACGTGTCCGGGATGTCGCGCGAGCTCAACGGCCCGGAGCTGCCGAGCACGTCGAGGATGTCGCGCCGGAAGCCGTCGTTGTCGCGGAGCCAGACACGCGTTCGCTCCCAGGGCGGCCAGTCGGCCGCGCCGGCGAGGTACAGGCCGACGTCGCTCATCGGCCGCACCAGCGCGTCGTGCTCGAACAGCGTGCGGTCCTGCTCCAGCGCCCGTTTGAGGTGGTCGGGCTCGTAGGTCGAGCCGAGGCGGCTCCACGCGACGAGGTCCGCGCTGGGGGCGACGGCCGCCGTCGGGTCGATCTGCAGCAGGGTCAGCTGCTGCACGACCGTGAGCAGCTCGGTCGGCCGCGGCGCGTCGAGCAGCTGCGCGCGCACCGCGATGCGCCGGGCCTCGGCCTTGGTGAGCCGGTGCACGGACGGGAGGCTACGTCAGGAGTCGCGCCTCGAGACTCCACGCTCGCCCGCTCGGCGCGGTGACGAGGTCGGCGACGGCCCGCGCGTTATCGTGGAGGAGCCGTGACCGGTGATCCATCCTCGGCGGGCGCCTCGCCGCCGGCGCAGGAGGAGCTCCGCGAGGAGATCGACAACCCGATCGAGCGGCTGAAGCTGCTCTCGGGGAACGACGCCGAGATCTCGAAGTACCTCGACGCGATCGAGGTCCGGAGCCCGCGCGAGCGCGAGATGATGCACGAGATCTCGCGCACCCAGCCGCTGGCGCGACTGGACCTGTTCCCGCAGGCGCACCGGAACATGGTCGAGGCGCTCGAGTCCCTCGCCCGCCACGGCTACCACGGGTCCGGCGCGGGCAGGCGCCTCGGCCCGCTCCGGGTCGTCGTCCGCTGGCCCGTCCAGCTCGTCGCCCGCTACCTCGTCGTGTCGCACGTCCGCACCGTGACGACGAGCATGCGGAACCTCTACCGGCTGCGCGAGATCCAGTCGCTCCCGGGGAGCGACGAGCGCCGCGAGCTGACGCGTGCGCGGCGGGACGCCGAGCGCATGGTCGACGCGTTCCAGACGAGGGAACTGGGCGTCCCGACGTTCCTCGTCGCCGGCGCGGCCGTTCCCCTCCTCGCCGCGCTCGGCCGGGCGACCGGCCTCCTCCAGAGCACGCTCTGGGGCAGCGTGATCGGCGTGGCGGGGATGCTGGTCGCCCTCGCCGCGTCGTGGGTGATCCTCCGCGGCGCAGCGCTCGCCTCGCGCCGCATCCGGCTCGCGACGAAGGCGCCGGCGCAGATGCTGTGGAGCACGATCGGCTGGTGCGGGAAGCCTCCGAAGGACCAGACGAGGACCTTCGTGCTCGTCTCCGTCGGCCTGACGGTCGCGGCCTGGATGATCGTGCCCGTCCTCGTCGCCCTCGCGCTCGCGACCTGAGCAGGCCGGCATCCCGCCACGGCAGACGGGGCGGCGGGAGCGCGCCGCGCTACGGCACGTACTCGAGGATCCGGCCGAGATCGCGGAAGCCCACGGCAGCGTAGACGTGCTCGGCCATCTCCGTCGACTGCAGGCTCGCCGTCCGACATCCGCGCACGAGCGCGTCGTGCACGAGGAGGGCGGTCAGCGCCGTGCCCAGTCCGCGCCGCCGGGCGCGCTCCAGCGTCGTGACGTTGTAGATCCCGCGATCGCCGCCGAGGTCGAACGCCATCGCCGTCGCGACGTTCTCGCCGCCGAGGCGTGCGACGAGGAGGTGGAAGGCGCCGCGATCGGCGCCACGCAGGAAGCCCGGCGGCACACCGACGATGCGCAGGTGCTCGAGCCAGTCCGGTTGCGCGAGCTCGATCTCCGGCCGGCGCAGTCGGACGTGGCCGAGCTCCATCCCCATCGCGCGCGTCGACGTGTCGAGCGTGTAGCCACGCCGTTCGAGCTCGGCGCGCATCGCCCGGTCGCTCTCGTGCACCCAGGCGGCGAAGCGCGTGACACCGGCCGCCGCGTACGCAGCCTCCATCGCAGCGATCGCGTCGGTCCTGTCGGCGGCAGCGAGCCTGCGCTCGAGGAGCGCGTTGTTGTAGACGGCGCGCTCGGGCCCGTCCGGGAAGACGGCGACGGCAACGCCCGGGCCGCGATGCACCGCAGCGCCGGACGCCCACCGCGCGTACGCCTCCCAGGAGGCGAGCAGCGTCTCGGCTCCACGCAGGTACAGGTCGTCGTCGGTCGGCATTCAGGCGGCCCGTTGCGCCGTGCGGCAGATCAGGTCGTCGACGATCGCCCGCAGGATCGTGGCGAGGCCCGGGTCGCGCAGCCGCCCGTCGGCGGTGAACGCCTCGTGTGCCCGCGCGACCGGAAGCTCGCGATCGTCGACGCGAGCGCCGATCGTCGCGAGGACGCGCCGGAGGTCCGCCTGGGCCCAGACGGCACCGAAGAGTCCCTGGCTCGCCCCGATCACCGCGACCGGCTTGTTGCGGAGCGCGTTGGTGGCGAACGGCCGGGACGCCCAGTCGAGCGCGTTCTTGAGCGCGCCGGGAACCGACGCGTTGTACTCGGGCGTGGCGATCAGGACGGCGTCGGATCGCGCGATCTCGTCGCGCAGCTCCGCGACCGCCGGCGGCACCAGGTCGAGATCCTCGTCGTACGCGGGAATGTCGGCGAGGCCGCGCCAGACGACGAACTCGGCATGCGGACACTCGGCCGCGGCGGCGCCGAGCAGTGCGCTGTTGTAGGAGCCGCGGCGGAGGCTGCCGCTGATGGCGAGCACGCGCATCAGTCCCTCCGCGTCAGCTCGAGCTGCGCCGTGATCTCGACGTCCCAGCCGAGCGCGTCGCTGCCGTCGGGGAGCGGGATCTGCCAGCTCATCTCCCAGCTCCGGCGGTCGACCGTCGCCCGAAGCTCGAGCCCGGCCCGGTAGGTCCCGAACGGGTCCTCCCGCGGCGGCTGGTACGTCCCGACCGCGGTGACCGGGCGCGAGACGCCGCGGAGGGCGAGCTCACCGGACACGGTCGCCGCTCCGTCGTCTCCGAGCTCGACGCTCGTGGAGCGGAACGTGATCAGAGGATGTTCGTCCGCGTCGAAGAAGTCCTCGCTTCGGACGACGTGATCGCGGAATTCCGGCGGCTCGGCGATCGACACGGACTCGACGAGCGCCCGTCCTTCGAGCGCGATCGTGTCCTCTCCGACGGTGAGGAGCGCGTCGACGTCGGCGAAGGACGCGCGGAACGTCGACACCTGCACGTGTCTGACCGCGAACTGAACCGTCGAGTGGTGCCGGTCGAGCTCGTAGACGCCGGTGAAGGGCGGAGCTGCTGTGGCCATCGGGACTCCTTCGAGGATGGTTTGGACACGCACGCGCCTCGGGGGGCGCGGCGTGTTGAGACGGCGGGCCGGGGCGGGCCCGCCGTCTCGGTGACCGCCCCCTAGCGGGGCGGGAACTGCGAGTTGGGGACAGGGTCGGCGAGGTTGGCCGTCGGGGCCTTATCCGTGAACCCGATCACGGCGCAGTTGATGTCGACGCCGACCGACCCGTACGGAGCGGGCTTGCCGGTGGCCGGGTCGACGCCGGTGAGGAGGTCGGGGCGGGTTGCGGCCAGGTTGAAGACCTGCACCTCGTCGATCTGGCGCCTGTTCAGGCCCTGCTGCACCGCCTTGTCCGTCCAGAGGCCGAGCTGCGCGTCCCAGAGCGGGCTGTACGCCTGCGAGTGCCGCGGATCCTTCTCGGTCGGGAAGTCCCCGAACACGTTCAGCAGGTCGCCGCCGTTGCGCAGGGCGTCGATCAGCGCGGTGTTGCTCGCGCTGGCGTCCTCGGACGCGTGACCGTCCTTCACCAGGTGGACGAAGCCCTGCGACTCCTTGTTGTTCGGACCGACCTGCCCGTTGACGAACCCGAACAGGCGCTCGCGGGCGGAGCCGAGGAAGTCGTCGCCGCCGTTGTAGGCAGCCCCGTCGAGCGCCGGCACGTAGGTCGACCGCTCGAGCACGGAGGTCAGGGGCTGACCGGCGTCGGTCGAGATGTAGACGATCGGCTGGCCGGCGTCGAAACCCTTCACGAACAGGATGTCGACCCACGACTCCGCGAACTGACCGGGAGCAGAGGGCCCGGCGATGTGGACTCCGAGCACACGGTCGCCGGTGTTCGTGTGGTGCTCGACGTCGAAAGGCCCCTCGCCGGTCGCGACGATCGGCGCGCTGTACACGGTCGGGGAGCCCTCGATGCGGATGAACGGGCTGTAGCCGGGCTTTGCGACCGCTCCCGGCTGGAAGGCCGCGAGCGGGAACCCGTTCGGGCCGGGCTCGGCGACCCGGGTCGGGCTGAAGTCCGGCGCGCCCTGGAAGTTGACGACCGCCTGTCCGAACCGGTTCTGATCCGGCGACGGCGAGTCCAGCGTCACCGTCTGGATGCAGTCCGGGCAGCCGATGCCGATGTTGCCCAGCTTGGGTGCGTAGTTGACGCCGAGATCGTGCGCGATCCCCGCGTCCGACGCGTCGAGCAGGACGTACCAGACGGTCTCGCCGTCGGCCCTCCCCTCGTAGAGCGGTAGGCGCACCGACTCCTTGCTGAGATCGACCTGGATCGCACTCTCCACCGTCAGGTGGTCGCGCGGCAGCAGGCCGGTCAACGGACCGAGCCCCTTCGCCGCCGCCGGGGCGGCTTCCGAGCCGGCCAGGGCCTGGCTCCCCATCACGGCGGCGAGCGCGACGATCGCGAGCGTTACCGATCCCAGCAACCATCGCTTCGACAGCACCTTCATCTCGAGTCTCCTTTCGTCCGGCGAGGCCGGGTAGCAAGGCCGCGACCGTACGGAGCGGCGCTCAGCGGGACCTGAGCGCGACCTCAGCGCGACCTCAGCCCGGGGCGCGAACGCGGCGCCGGCGATCGCGCCGCCCGCCCTCGCAGGT
This sequence comes from Gaiellaceae bacterium, assembly GCA_035456465.1. Classification (GTDB taxonomy): domain Bacteria; phylum Actinomycetota; class Thermoleophilia; order Gaiellales; family Gaiellaceae; genus DATHTC01. The sequence goes on from DATIDD010000005.1 coordinate 25,840, forward strand.
CCTGCGTAACGAATCGCCGCGACGCGCGACTGACCGGCATGCGGGCTTCCGCCAGCGCCGCCGCACTGGCGTTCGTCGCTCTGGTGTTCGCGACGGCCGCGACGTCCTCGAGAGCCGAGGTCCTCGCCGACTCGCGCCTCGACTCAGATCCCAAGAGACGGCAGGTGAGAGGAGCCGCCGATCCGCGAGAGCGGCCGGCGATCCGGCTCTTCGGAGGCCTCGAGATCGAGGACGGCGATCGCAGGCTCGGTCCGCGGGATCTCGGCGGAGTGCGCCCGAAGCAGGTCCTGGAGATCCTGCTCGCGGCCAGGGGACACCTCGTCCCGACGGACCGCATCGCCGAGCTGCTGTGGGGCGAGCAGCGACCGAACGACGTCGCGGCGTCCATCCAGACCTTCGTCTCGATCCTCCGACGCCACCTCGTCGAGGACCGCGAGCGAGCGCGGCAGCTCGTCGTCACCGAGCCCGGGGCGTACCGCTTCGCAACCGACCTGGTCGACCTCGATCTCGACCGTTTCGACGCGCTGGTCGAGCGCTCGTCGCGTCAGCCGACCCGGCTCGCGCGCGCGTCGCTCGAGCAGGCGCTGAGCCTCGTGCGCGGCGAGGTCCTGGAGGACGAGCCGTACTCCACCTGGGCGCTGGACCTGCGCGGCAGCTACCAGGGCCGCGTGCTCGGTGCCCGTCTCGAAGCCGCCGACGCCGCGCTGGCGGGGCTCGATCTCTCCGACGCGCTCGCGCACAGCGATGCCGCCGCCGCTCTCGATCGGTTCAGCGAGCGCGCACACCGCACCGCGATGCTCGCCCTGTATGCGCTCGGGCGTCAGCACGAGGCCCTTGCTCGGTACCGGCGCTATCACTCGCTGCTCGACGAGGAGCTCGGCCTCGAGCCGACTGCCGAGACACGCGCGCTCGAGTCCGCGATCCTCCGGCAGGAGGACGTGCGTGCGCTCCTGCCGCGGCCCGTCGCGCGATCGGAGGTGCGCGTCGCGGAGCCCTCCATCCGCCTCCTCGGCCGGACGCGGGAGCTCGAGCTGCTCGAGCAGGCGGCACGGCACGCCCTCGAGGGCTCCTTCGCGCTCCTGCAGATCGAGGGAGACGCCGGGCTCGGGAAGACCAGGATGCTCGACGAGGTGACGGGCTTCTTCGCAGGAGCGCGCGTCGGCCGGGCGCGCTGCTCCCCGCTGGAGCAACACCTTCCATACGTGCCCCTCGCCGAGACGCTCCGCGATGCCGGCCTCGAGCTCGACGGGGAACGCCTTCCCGCGCTCGGGCGGATCCTGCCGGAGCTCGTTCTCGCCGGGCCGACAAGGGAGTACGCCGAGGTGGAGGCCCTCGAGGCGCTCGTCGAGGTGCTCTCGGAGCAGGCGCCGGTCGTGCTCGTGTTCGACGACCTCCATGCCGCCGACCAGGCGACCGTCGCTGCGCTCGGATACGTCCAACGCCGGTGCACCGGGGTCCCGGGGGCGCTCGTGACCTCCGTCCGGACCGTGTACGCACCGCCGGGCCACCCGATCCGCCGCTTGCGGCCGACCGCGACGGTGCGGCTCTGCCCGCTGAGCGCCGAGGAGCTGGCGCCGCTGAGCATGCCCGGCCTCCACGAGGCGACCGGCGGCAACCCGCGCTTCGTCACGGACGCGGTCGCCAACGGCAAGCGCCTCGAGCTCTCGTCCTCGCTCTCGGAGACGCTCCTCGCCCAGCTCCGTGCGGAAGGACGCCGCGTCTACCGCACCCTCCTCACGGCCTCGCTGCTCGCGCAGCCGTTCGAGCCCGAGCCGCTCGCAGACCTCCTGAGCGTCGATGCGACCGGGCTCACCGAGGAGCTCGAGCGCCTCTGCGAGCGACGCATCCTGCGCGTCGACGGGCTCCGCTTCCGCTTCCGTTACGAGCTCGTCCGCCGGGCGCTGCTCGGAAGCATCTCCCCCGCCAGGCGGCGCCTGCTGCTCCAGCAGCTCGACGATGACGACGCCGACCGCACGTACCACGCCATCGGCCGAGCGCTCGACTCGCGCGCCGGATGACGCCGAGGGACGTCGAGCCCGACCTCCTGTCCGGAACGGTCTTCAACGCACGTCCGCCGACTGAGCCGTCACACAGCTCGCACACAGGCGCGTGCGCAACGCTCGACCGATGGGAATCGCTGCCGAAAGGAGCACGCGCATGGTCACCACGGGCCTGATGGTCACGCTCGAGGCGAAGGTCGGCGAGGAAGAGGAGGTGGCGTCGTTCCTGCGGGACGCACTGCCGCTCGTCGAGGACGAGCCGGAGACGGTCGCCTGGCTCGCCGTCCGAGCAGGAGCCTCGTCCTTCGCGATCGTCGACGTCTTCCCGGACGAGGCGGGCCGCCGGTCGCACCTCGAAGGGGCGGTCGCCGCAGCCCTCGGCGAGAGGGCGGGCGAGCTGCTCGCCGAGCCGCCGCGGGTAGAGCACGTCGACGTGCTCGCGGCGAAGCTGCCGTAGCGGCAGGCCGACGATGAGCACCGCACCGATCCGCCACCGTCGCCGCGAGCTCGCCCACCGGGTCAGCGGAGGCATCGAGGTCACGCTCTACTGGTGCGCCCGCGACGACAGCACGAGCATCGAGGTCCGGCAGCCGCTGTCCGGCGAGCGCCTCGCCTGGCTCGTCGCCCGGGAAGACGCCCTGGACGCGTTCTACCACCCGTTCGCCCACCTCCCGACCGCGCTCCGCGTGCCGTCGCCGGCGCTCGCGGCGGGAGCACGCTCGTGAGCGCGGCGGTCACAGGGTCGGTCCCGGTGAGCGGCCTGTTCGAGGCGCACCTCACGGTGAGCGACATGCACCGTTCGACGGCGTTCTACCGGGAGGTCGTCGGGCTGTCGCTCGCGCTGGAGGCACCCGAGCGGGGCGCGGCGTTCTTCTGGACCGGGGAGCCGGGCGAGGGGATGCTCGGCCTCTGGTCGCTGGGATCCGCGCCGCTGAGGCTCTCATTGCACGTGGCGTTCAAGGCGTCGCTCCAGGACGTCCTGCGCGCGTGCGACCGCCTGCGGTCGTCGGGCGTCACGCCGCTCTCGTTCTTCGCGACGGAGACGACCGAGCCCAGCGTGATCGGCTGGATGCCGGCGGCGGCAGTGTACTTCCGCGATCCCGACGACCACCTCATCGAGTACCTGGCGATGCTCGACGCGCCGCCCCGCCCCGACCGAGGGATCCTGTCGTGGTCGGAATGGGCCGCCGGCCGGAACCAGGTCGGCGCCGATTCCGCGGCGGTGCACGTCGAGCGCCACGCGGGCCCGCGCGGCGAGCTGCGGGCGCTGTTCGCGATGGCGGAGGATTCCCCCGCGCAACTCGACTCCTACCTCGACGCGGGCGAGGTGCTCGTCGCGGTGCGGGACGAGCGGGTCGTCGGCCACCTGCAGCTCGTCGACACCGACGGCTCGTCGAGCGAGATCAAGAACATGGCCGTCGAGCCGTCGGCCCGCGGCCGCGGTATCGGCCGTGCCCTGATCGAGGCGGCCGTGGAGCTCGCGCGATCGCGTCACCATTCGATGCTCGTGGTCGCCACCGCGGCCGCGGACGTCGACAACCTGCGCTTCTACCAGCGCTCCGGGTTCCGGCTGCGCTCGGTCGAGCGCGACGCGTTCACCCCGGCCGCGGGCTACCCGCCGCAGACGAGCGTCGACGGGATCGATCTGCGCGACCGCGTCTGGCTCGATCTCGACGTCGGTGTCGACGCGCCCTAGCCGGGGCGCGGCGGGCGGCCGCCGCGGCGGCCATGGACGACATGACCGCCGCGGTGCGGCTCTGCTCAGTAGCCGAGCGGGCCGCTCGTGCCGCGGTCCGACGAGCCCTTGCTCCCGTCGGCGTGGACGACGTGCCAGGTGAGCGTCTGGCCGTCGAAGGCGTCCTCGAACCCGTCCCCGGTCACCTCGCCCGGCTGATCCTGGACGAAGGAGTAGAGGAGCTTGCCGTCGAGCGCCACCTGCCTGGGGCCGTCCGGCCGCTCGACGACGCCGAGCTCGCCCGAGACGCTTCCGGTGGGCGAGCCGCCCCTCACGGTGAGCGGCTTCCAGAAGGACGTGCAGCCCTCCTCGCAGAGCACCATGCCCGTGGCCGTCTCCTGGTCCGCGGCGTAGAGCGCACGACCGGCGGAGTCGACCAGGACGGCGCCTTCGTCACCGAGCTCCTGGGTCGACACGGTCGCCGAGCCGGCCGCGGGTGCGGCGGAGCCCGCGGAGTCGTCGCCTCCGCCGCCACCGTAGGCGCCGCCTCCGCCACCGGTGCCGGCGATCGCCACGCCGGCGACTGCGACGACCGCGATGGCGAGCCCCAGGATCAGCAATCGTTTCATGGGATGACCTCCCGTCGGTTGATCGTGTTGCCGTTCCACCACAGACCGACGCCGACTTGCAGCGATTCCTTCCCGGGGTTGCCGGCCGGCACGGCGACGGGCTCGTCGCGCGGCGAGGGCGGCCGCCGGTCGCTCCCTCAGGTCGAGCGAACGGCACTCCGATGAGCTCGCGCAGGCTCGATCCCGACCGTCTCGCCGCCCAGCTCCCGCGCTTCTACCGCGTCGCCCGGGCGTGGTCCAGGTCCCGCGAGGAGGCCGAGGACCTCGTCCAGGAGACGTACGCCCGCGTCCTCGCACGACCACGGTTCCTGCGCGGCGAGGACGAGTTCGGCTACGTGCTCCGGGCGATGCGCAACACGCTCGTGAGCCAGAAGCGGGCCCAAAGCCGCCGCCCGCAGACGCTGCCGCTCCTCGAGGACCTCTCCGCCGGCCGCGCCGGAGACGATCCGGCCGAGGCGGTGCAGAGCCGGCAGGTCTATGCGGCGATCCACGAGCTCCCGGAGGAGTTCCGGGACGCCGTCGTCGCCGTCGACGTCGCGGGGCTGTCGTACGTCGAGGCCGCGCAGATGCTCGGCGTGCCCGAGGGGACGCTCACGAGCCGCCTCTTCCGCGGCCGTGACCGGGTCGCCGAGCGGCTCGGAGGCGGCGCCGCGCCGGGTCAGTAGCGGAGCGTCCCGTCGCCCCGCCAGCTCGCCAGGCCGAGCAGCTCGGACCGCGGCGCGTCGCCGGCCAGCACGCAGGTGTGTCCGAGGCGCCGCCAGGTCACCACGACGTTCCCGTCCACGTGCAGGGTCTGGAACGGCACGCCGCGGATGGTCGTGGTCTCCGCGGCGGCGGGGCGCGGCAGACCCTCGCCGGCGACCACGACGTAGGCGATCCGCCTGCCGTCCTTCTCGTAGAAGACCCCCGTCGCGTCGCGGCCCGCGACCTCGCCGCGACGCACGCCGACGGCGCGCCAGCCGTGGGCCCTCGCCAGGTCGGGGAACACCACGCCCTCCACGGCGACGGCGAGCCTCGTGCCCTCGACTCCCGAGGGGCGCGGGGCCGGCCCGCTGGGCGGCTGGCCGGCGAATCGTGCAGCCTGGGCGACCGTCGGCGTCCCGGGACCGCCGGTGAGCACGACGGCGGCGACGATCGCGAGCGCGGCGGCGAGGGCCACCGCCGTGCCCAGTCGTGCGACGAGCCACGGAGGCCGGCCGCGCCGGCGCCCGTCGGTGCGCGACGCGGGCAGCCGTTCCTCGACGGCCGCCCGGAGCGACGCCGGCACCGGCTCGTCCAGCAACGCGCGCGTGCCCGCCACCGCCCGGCGCTGACGCTCGAGCAGCTCCCGCAGCTCCGGGGAGGCGGCGACGCGGGCCTCGACGGCCGCCCGGCGGCCGGCGGGCAGCGTCCCGTCCGCCAGCGCGCACAGGTCGGCCATCTCGGCCTCGCTCAGACGTGATGCGGCGTCGTTCATCGTCTTCTAGATAGCACTCCCCCAGTCGTTCGGAGAGAAGGACGCCCGAGAGCGCCGCTTCTTCCCGAGCCGGGCGTCGGCCGTCGCGAGGACGGCGCACGACGCGTTGCGGCACCGGCTGCAGCGCCGCGGACACGCCGAAGCAGCGGAGCAGATCGCCAGGACGAGCACGGCGATCACCTCCACGAGTCGAGGCCGCTCGGCCGTGGTTCGGGCATCGGCCGACGCCACGGCGCAGCGAGGGGCGTTCCGCCTCAGGCAGCCGCCGCGAGCGGGTGCCGGGCGAAGAAGGCGGCCAGGGCCTCGGCCGTGCCGTCGGCGTTCTGCACGTGCAGGAGGTGCGTGGCGGCCGGGAGGTCGAACGGCTCGACGTTCGGAAGCCAGGAGAGAAGCAGCTCCCGACGCTCGGGAAAGGTCGGCTCGGTGTTCTCGCCGAGGACGGCGAGCACGGGCTGCGTGACCCGACTCGCGTCTTCCTCCGTGAACGACCACTGCTGGAGCGCGGGCAACTCGTGGCCGAAGAACGCCTCCGCCTCTGCGACGCAGCGCTCGAAGGCGCCCGGGAGTCCCTGCTCGAGCGAGGGCCGGTAGCCCGGGCCGAAGACGCCGCGGAGGAACGTGTCGACGGCGCCCTCCGCGTCGCCCGCGCGATACCGGGCGATCGCGGGCTCGACGAACGTGCGGACGAACGCCGCCTGCGCCTCGGTCGGCGGCGCCGGTCGCGCCGACTCCATGAGCACGAGCGTCTGAACGGCGTCCGGGAAGTCGAGGGCCAGCTGGAGCGCGACGACCGCGCTCGAGGAGTGGCCGACGACGTGCGCCCGCTCGATCCCCAGGTGACGCATCAGCAGCCGGCAGTGCTTCGCGTGGTCGGTCATGCCGATCGGACCCGCGACACGGCTGCTGCCGGCGAAGCCCGCGCGGTGATAGGCAAGCCGGCGGTACCCGGCGAGAGCCGGCGCCACCACCAGCGGACGCGCCCATTCGGCGCAAACGCCCCAGTGCACCAGCACGACAGGCTCCCCGGCGCCCCGGAGGTCGTACTCGAGCTCCACGCCGTCGATCTCCGCCCGCTCCATCCCGTCCATCGCACGCCTCCTCGACGACCCGCTCCCACGCTCATCCAATATTCGGTGAACGTTTCTGTATCGATAACTCGTTCGCGCGGCGCTGTCAAGACTTCGTGCAACACTGCTGTTCTATGAAGCGGGGATACCGACAGACGCGACGCGCGGAGGCGACCGCCGAGACGAGGCGACGGATCGTCGACGCGGCGATAGGGCTCCATACGACGGTCGGGCCGGCGAGGACGACGATCAGCGCGATCGCCCAACAGGCAGGGGTCGAGCGGCTGACCGTCTACCGCCACTTCCCCCGCGAGGACGAGCTCTTCCGAGCCTGCGTGACCCACGGCTGGGAGCGCTTTCCGCCGCCCGATCACCGGGCGTGGTCGAAGATCGCCGACCCCGAGCAGCGGCTGAGAGCCGGGCTCACGGAGCTGTACGCGTACTACGCAGGCGTGGGCGACGGGCTCCTCGTCATCGTCCACGACTTCCCTCGCGTGCCGGCGCTGGCGGCGCTCAACGCCCCGTACTTGGCCAAGTGGGACGAGATGCGAGACGTGCTCGCGCGAGGCTGGGACAGGCGTGGCCGCCGTCGACAGGCGCTCGTGGCGGCGATCGCACACAGCCTCGACCTCTCGACGTGGGCGTCGCTCGTGCGTCGGCAGGAGCTTCCCGAGACGGACGCGGTCGAGCTCCTGGTGGGGATGGTGCGTTGCGCCTGACCCGAACCGCGGGTTCGCCTCCGGGGGTCAGACCTCTCTCGGGACGTTGCCCGTCAGGGTGAAGACGGCGCGCATCGCCTTGTGCCCGAAGTCGGCCGTGGGGCCGAACATGCACGGACAGCCGCCGTCGATCACCGCGATGTCGTGCCGCCGCCCGAAGTCGGCCGCCGCCTCCGAGACGCTCCCGGTACCGGGACCGCGGTGCATCCAGACGTGCTTGATGCCGAGGTCGGCGCACTCGCGCATCGTGGCTTCGGCACGCTCGGGGCGGGTCGCGATCACGACTGCGTCGACGCCTCCGGGGATCGAGCGCAGGTCGTGGTAGCAGGGATCGCCCTCGACCTCGTCCGCGTTGGGATTGACGGCGAAGACCTCGTAGCCACGCGACCGCAGCCGCTGGTACACGACGTTGCTGCCGTGGCTGCTCGGGTCTCTGGACACACCCGTGACGGCCACCCGGTGGCACGCGAGGAACTCGGACGCTGCCTGTTTGATCTTGGGCATCTTCGGCTCCTTTCGGCCTCTCGACCGTACGGCCGACGCGTCGCGAGAGCATCGGGGTCGCCCACCGATCGGCCTTCCGGCGAACTACTGGCTCCCAACCTCTAGCGCTCGAGTCGACCGGATCCGTCAGCGCCCCGACCCGCTCGGGATGTTGCGGTTCGAGCGGAACGTGTTGTCGTGGTCGTACCGCTGCTTGAGCCGGACGAGGCGGTCGAAGTTGTCGCCGTAGGTCGCCCGGATCCGGTCGTCGTCCTCGTCGGCCGTCTGGAAGTTGACGTAGGTGCGGCCGGTGGAGAACGGCCGGATCTGCCGCCACGCGTCGCGGATCCATCCGCGGATCCGGTCTCCCTGGGGCTCGTCCGCGTCCCACATGCCCTTCACGCCGACGACGTAGCGGGCGTCCCGGTTCCCGACCGCGCCGTCGTCCTCGGCGCGCTCGTTCAGCGCACCCTCGAGGTGGAGGAAGCCGATCTCCACCTCCGGGAACGGGCACTCGGCGAACAGGCGCCGGACGGTCGCGAGAAGCTCGTCGCTCAGCTCGGCGACGTACTCGGTCTTCCAGTAGTGCTGCAGGCCCTTCGGCTCGGTGGCGTCGAGGGAGGACTGCAGCTCGGTGTAGGGCTGCGGCCGGAGCAGGTCGACGACGGGCTCGCCCAGCGCGCGGATCGCGGCGAGCGCAGCCGCGGCGGCACCCGGGTCGCCGCTGTGGCAGACCGCCATGCCGCAGAGCTTCTCGCCGTGCCACTCCGCCGGCACGAACGGGGCCGCCGGCGCGTGGAGCACGAGCATCCACGCCGCGAGGTCCCGCGCCGCGCCGGCCGTGACTCTCCGGTAGGCGCGGAGGATCTCGTCTGCACGCTCGAACGGCCACGCCACGAGTCCGCCGTGCACGGTCGGCCCGACCTCGTGCAGGCGGAACGTGAACGAGGTCACGACGCCGAGGTTGGCGCCGGCTCCGCGGACGCCCCAGAAGAGCTCGGCGTTTTCGTCGCGGCTGGCACGGCGGAGGACGCCGTCGGCGGTGACGAGCTCGACCCCGAGCAGGTTGTCGACCGTCCACCCGAACCGGCGGGTCAGATAGCCGAGGCCGCCGCCCAGCGTCAGGCCCGCGACGCCGACCTCCGAGATGAAGCCGAGCGGCGTCGCGAGCCCGTGGGCCTGGGTGGCGCGGTCGACGTCCCCCAGCAGGCACCCGGGCTCGACGACCGCCGTCCGGGCGTCCGGATCGACGACGACCTCGCGCAGCCGCGACATGTCGATCGTCACGCCGCCGTCGGCGAGCGCCGTGCCCGCGATGTTGTGACCGCCGCCCCGGACCGAGACCGCGAGCCCGCGCTCCCGGGCGAACTCGACTGCGGCGACGACGTCGGATGGGCCCGCCGCCTCGACCACGACCGCCGGCGTCCTCGCGATCATCCCGTTCCACAGGCGCGTCGCGTCCTCGAACGCGGCGTCGCCGGGGACGAGCACCGTCCCGCCCAGGCGCCGTCCGAGCGCGGCCGTGGCCTCCTCGGCCAGGACGGTCATGCCGTCACCTCCTCACGGGCTCCGAGCGCCACGTCCAGCGCCTGCAGGAACGCGTCCGGCGCTTCGAGCGCCGGCTCGTTGCCCGTGCGCTCGAGCACGTGGAGCGGCCAGCCGTACCGTGAACTGGCCGCCGCGCCGACCGACAGCGGCACCACCGAGTCGCGTCTGCCCCAGACGAGGCTCGTCGGGACCGCGATCCCCGAGAGCGTCTCCGGCGGGATCGCGGGCAGTCCGAACTCCTCCATGAGGACTTCCTGCGCCGACAGCAGCCGCGTCGTGCGGATGCGGTCGAGGTTGTACGCCTTCAGCGGCTCCCAGCGCGTGCCGAGCTCCGCGCGCAGTGCATCGAGATCGTGCACGCACTGCTCCCAGAGCTCGTCGTGCGTCTCCCCCGTCGGCTCGCCGAGGTAGCGCATCAGCGCGGCGCCGAACACCGGAGCCGGCTCGAACGGCGCGAGGCCGAGCGGGACGACCAGCACGAGCCGGTTGATCCGGCTCCCGGCGCCGGCGGCGAACCGGGCCGCGATCGCGCCGCCGGTCAGCTGCCCGACCAGCGCGGGCGGGGACTCGCACGTGCGGTCGATCAGCTCGCCGGTCCACTCGAGCACCCGCTCGGCGTCGAGCCGGCCACGACCGGCCGACGAGGCGCCGTGCCCGGGCAGGTCGGGAGCGATCACGCGGTGCGTCCGCGTCAGCGCGGGGATCACCCGCATCCAGGCGGCCGCGTGCGCGGCCGGGCCGTGGAGCAGGACGACGGGTGGGCCCTCGCCGCCCTCCAGCACGGCGGTCGAGATGCCGGCCAGGTCGAGCCGCCGCTCCTCGACCGGCAGAGCGGCCAGCAAGCGCGCGCGGGCGCTCTCCTGCGTGTCCATCGTCGCCTCCTTCTGGGGGATGCCGGGTTGCATGCCCCACACCGTCCCGCAGCGCGGGAGGCACCGCTTCGGCCGAATCACCCAACCCCGCGCGCGAGCGGTGGGTGATTTCGCCCAGTCAGACCAGCCGGTGCTCGTACGCGTAGGCCGTGGCCGCGGCCCGCGACGACACGCGCAGCTTGGTGAAGATGTTGCTGACGTGCCGGTCCACCGTCCGGTCGCTGACGACCAGCTCGGCGGCGATCGCCTTGTTGGTGACCCCGGCGGCGACGAGGCGCAGCACCTGGAGCTCGCGCGGCGTCAGCCCGTGGGCATCGCCGCCGGGGGCGCCCCCGGCGAGCGAGTCGACGCGCGCCACGTCGAGGGCTGCTCCCAGCCGGGAGAGCTCTTCCCGGGCCGCCCCCAGCTCGAGCGCGGCAGTGTCGTCGTCGCCGAGCGCGCTGCACGTCAGCCCGAGGAGCACCCGGACCCGGGCCGACTCGTACGGTGCCTCGAGCCGCTGCCACGAGTCGAAGGCGCGGCGGAGCGCGACGAGCGCGGCGCCGGGGTCGCCCCGTGCCAACGCCACCGCTCCGCGTGCCTGTCCCGACACCGCCTGCAGCAATTCGCTCTGCTGGACGGCTGAGATCTCCTCGAGCTCCCGGCAGGCGCTCTCGGCCGCCTCGACGTCGCCGGCGGCGAGCATGATCTCGACGACGGCGGGCAGCAACGCGGCGCGCCTCAGCCGCGCCGTGGTCTCGCCGAGGACGCGGCGGATCGCGGCGCTCGCGGCGGCGCCGTTTCCCTGCGCCAGCCGCAGGAGCGCGAGGCCGGGCTGCGGCTCGCACCCTCGACTGAGCGCCTCCCGGTAGCTCTCCTCGGCCGCGTCGAGCTCGCCCTGCAGCCGCTGGACCTCGCCCTGGCGGTAGTAGGCGTAGCCCGCGCTCCGCCGATTCGCCGTTCCCCGGGAGAGACGCACGGCCGCCCGCCGCGCCTCCTCCAGGGCGCCTGGCCAGGCGCCCTGGAGCTCCATGATCTCGGCGCGGTGGACGAGGCACAGGCCCGTGTGGGCGACCATGTCCGGCTGGCGATCGCACCACTCCGCCAGCGCGTCCGTCCACTCGCGGGCGCGGCGCAGCTCGAAGACGCCCTGGCAGAACGCGATCGTGTTGCAGTAGACGAGGCCCGTCACGATCGGCGAGAGCTCGCCTGCCGTGACGGAGACCATGACCTCGTCCACGAGGCGTAGCCCTTCCTCCACGCGGCCCTGGCGGACGAGGGCGTGGCCCTGCTCCTGAACGACGAGGGCGACGAGGTCTCGATCGCCGAAGCGCTCGCCGATCTCGGCGGCCTCCGACGCGGCGGCGTACGCGCCTTCGCCGTCGCCCGCCGCCGTGTGCTGCAGGATGCGCGGGATCAGGAGGTAGCCGCGCTCGGCGCACTCCCGCCCCGCGCGGTCGAGCAACCGCTCGGCGCGGCCGAACCACCCCGTTCCGCGCGCGATCTCCGCCCGGAGCATGAGCGCGAGGCCCACCCAGAACGCGCAGCGTGCGGCCCGCAGCGGCTCTCGTGCGTCCAGGTGCGCACGATGGGCGCGCTCGAGCAGGGTCACGTAGTCGTCCTCACGCCCGAGCATGTACGCCGACGTCGCCAGGAGCTCCAGGTCGTCTCCCTCGAGCGGCGACGTCCGATCGGCAGCCGAGAGCGCCTCGTACGCGGCCGACCATGCGCGCTGCGCGTAGGAGGCCCGCCCCCGCTCGAGGCTGTCCGCGGCCGTCATCACGCCGGCTCTGCCGTGGGCTCCGGCACGCGTCGCACCCGAGGCAGTCGGCGGGCTCGCGTCGGCATCGCGTCTCGCCCCACGCTAGCTCCCCGCGGCCGCGTCCGTCTCGGCGATCCGCGCCCGGACGAGGGTCGTCACGAGCACCGCCGGCAGCGGCCGGCCGGCGACGAAGCGAATCGTCCCCTTCGAGGTGTCGTACCCGGCCAGCTCCTCCCGGTGGGCGTCCATCACGGCCGGGCTCTGGACGTAGAACGAGCAGTGATTCTTGCCGGCGCCGAACGACACGAGCGGCCGCCCGCGGTACCGGAACGCGGGGACGCCGTAGCCGATGCCCTCGACCGCCTCCGGGGCGGCCGCAGCGATCGTCCGGCGGAGCTCCTCGAGCGCCTCCCGCACGTCCGCCGGCAGCCCGGCGAGGAACGCGTCGACCTCGGCCGATCCTGACGGTGTCGCGTTCATCGTCCCTCCCGTTCTCGCCGGTGGGCCTCCGCCTCGTCCGATGCGGCGCCGGGCCCGGCGTACGCGGCGGCCACTCGCTTCGGAACGACCATCGCCCACGCGTCGAGCACGAGCTCGTGCATCTCCGCGGCGTCGATCGCCGCCAGGCGGACGAGCGCCCAGTTGTACCGAAGGTCGGACGCCCCGGGCAGCATGAACTTCTCCGGCTCCGTGGTCACGAGCGCCTCGCGCCACTCCCTGGGGAAGGCGAACCCCAGCACGGTCTCGTCGCGCGAGAACGCCAGGTACACGATCCGGCCGACGCGGAACTTCACGCGCCCGCGCACGAGCGCCTCGGTCGTCCGCGGCAGCGAGGTCGCGAAGGCCCGCACCTCCTCGAGCGTCACCACGAGCGCGTCCTCACGTGCCGACCATGGGGCGCGTCACGGGCACGCGCATCGGCGTTGCCGCACCTAGGCGGGCAGGTCGACGGAGAGCGCCGGAAGCCTCGCGAACGAGACCTCGTAGTCGGTGATCTCCTCGACCTCGACGCCGGCGAGCGTCGTCATCCGGTCGATGAACTCCATCCGCGCGACGCGGTGCTGCTCCGCCACGTCGCGATCGACCCAGAACGTGATCCCGAGCGTGGTCGCCGGCCTCGAGAGCATCAGGAGCCCCTCGAAGCCCTCGATGTCGCGGAGCCAGCGCAGCATCTCCTCGGCGACGACCGACGCGTTCACGATCGGCTGATCCGAGGTTTGCACGCGGGTCACGCTCACGTACACGGGCAGCGCCTCCTGGTCCGGCCGGGCCCTCCCCGATCTTCGCACAGGGAGCCCGGGACGCCGCTAGTTCGAGTGCCCGAGCACGGGATGCGGCCGGTACGGCTCCTCGAGCCGCTCGATCTCCTCGGCCGACAGGGCGAGGTCGCTCGCCGCCAGCGCGTCGTCCACGTGCCCCGGCTTCGTCGCGCCGACGATCGGCGCGGTCACGCCCGGCTTGTGCAGGAGCCACGCGAGCGCGACCTGCACGGCCGGCACGCCGCGCTCGGCGGCGACCTCCCGGACGCGGTCGACGACGTCGAAGTCCTCCGGGCGGCCGTAGAAGCGGTCGGCGAACGGGTCGCTGCCCGCCCGGGTCGTCCTCCGCTCGCCCTCGCGCGTGCGCGTGCCGGCGAGGAACCCGCGCGCGAGCGGGCTCCACGGGAGCACCCCGACGCCCTGGTCGACGCACTGCGGGATCATCTCGCGCTCCTCCTCGCGGTAGACGAGGTTGTAGTGGTTCTGCATCGAGACGAACGGCGTCCAGCCGTTGCGCTCCGCGACCCGCTGCGCCTTCGCGAACTGCCACGCGAACATGCTGCTCGCGCCGAGGTAGCGCGCCTTCCCGGCCCGGACGACCTCGTGGAGCGCCTCCACCGTCTCGTCGACGGGCGTGTTCGGGTCCCAGCGGTGGATCTGGTAGAGGTCGACGTAGTCCAGCCCGAGGCGCGCGAGCGACGCGTCGATCGCCGACAGGACGTGCTTGCGCGAGAGCCCGCCGCCGTTGGGGCCGGGCGTCGTCGGGAAGTAGACCTTGGTCGCGACGACGAGCTCGTCGCGGGAGAGCAGCTTCGGGAGCAGCCTGCCGGTGACGACCTCGCTGCCGCCGTTCGAGTACACGTCGGCCGTGTCGAAGAACGTGATCCCGCCTTCGACCGCCCGCCGGACGATGGGCTCCGCCGCCGCCTCGTCGAGCATCCACGGCCGGGTCGGATCCGTCGCGTAGCTCATCATCCCGAGGCACACCCGCGAGACGTGCAGGCCGGTGCTGCCGAGTCTCACCTGCTCCATCGCGTCGGAGAGTACGGGCCGGGCGCGATTCGCGCGCTAGACCGGGACGGGAGGCGTCTCGCCGGCCTCCGTCGGAGCCGCCGCCGGCGTACGGATCCGCGCGACGTCGCGCACGACGTGGATCCCCGCGGAGACGAGCGGCGCGGCGAGGATGAGGCCGACCATCCCGAACAGCGTTCCCGCGGCGATCGTCACCACGAGGACGAGCAGCGGGTTGAGGTCGAGGGTCGCGCCGAACGCGAGCGGCTGGACGACCTGCTGGAGCGCGCCGTTCGCGAGCAGGACGATCAGGAGCATGAGGATGGCCGTCGTCGTGTCGCCGCCGCCCAGTGCCAGCACGACGGCGAACGCGCCCGCCACGAACGCGCCGACGTACGGGACGTAGGCGGTGACGAAGGTCACGACGGCGATCGTGCCGGGGAGCGGGACACCGAGGAGCATCGCGCCGAGGCCGACGACGACGCCGTTGAACACGGAGACGATCGTCACGCCCGTGAAGTACCGCCTGAGCGAGGTGACGACGTCGCCGGTCACCGTCCGCGCGACGGGCAGCGGGACGCCGAGGTGCCGGTCGACCCACGCCCGCAGGGCCGGCCCGTCCTTGAGCAGGAAGTAGACGCTGAGAACCGTGAACGAGAGGCCGAACAGGAGCGACGTCAGGCCCGTGATCCCGGCCGCGACGCCCTCGAGGAGCGTCGACCCGATCGCCGGCGCCTCGTCCTGGAGGTGCTCGCGCGCGTCGGCCGCGGCGTTCTCGTCGACGCCCACGTCCCGGAGCCAGGTCTCGACCGTCGCCGCGGCGGCGGTCGCGTTGTCCGCGATCTCGTCCGCCTGCGAGGCGATCCCGCCGAGCACCACGACGAGCACCACGAGCCCGAGGGCAGCGAGCCCGAGCAGCACGACGAGCGAGCCGAGCGCACGCGGGACACGGTGGCGCTGCATCATCGTGACGAGCGGCGAGGCCACGGTGGCGACGACGAGGCCCACCAGGACCGGGACGGCGATCACCGAGATCTCGCTGAGCAGCCACACGCTCCCCGCGACGAGCGCCACGACGCCCACGAGCAGCCACGACGCACGTCCGAGGTCGCGCAGCCAGCGCGGCGGCTCGAACACGCTCGCGAGCTGCCGCTCCTGAACGGCGTCGAGCCTCGAGCGGGGCTGGGGCGGGTGCGCTCCCGGGCCGTCGTCGGCGGGCCGAGGGGCTCGGTGCCGGTGCCGGGTGAGGTTCCAACGCATCGCCGTGCTCCTTCGGAGCCTCACCTCGCCACGGCCCGGCGCCATCATCCGGTCGGGATGACCGGACGGGCGACGCGCGGAGCGGATCACCCTCCCCGGACGATGGCATCCGCCGCCGCCCGGCGAGCATCGGCGGTGATGCTCACCTTCCTCCTCGGGTCCGCGGCCTTCGCGGCGAGCATGCGGCTCGGCTGGATCCTCGTCGGCAAGCTCGGCGACCGCTGACGAGCTCGCGTCCGGCTCGACCGTCGTCCCGGCTCGGGGGGCCGATGCCGCTGCCGGGCGCCGCGGCGACCGTCGCAGCATGGAGTGTGGCTCGCTCCGACGCGATCGGCCGTCTCGAAGGTGTGTGGTCAGCGCAGCTAGCGCTCGCCCTGCGCGAGGTAGAGCAGCGCCGCCGTGACCCGCCGGTCGACTCGCTCCGGGTCCGCGAGCTCGAGCTTCGCGAAGATCGCGTTGATGTGCCGCTCGACGGCGCGCCGGGTGATCCCGAGCTCGTCGGCGATCGCGGTGTTGCTCCGCCCTTCGGCGACGAGCGCGAGCGTCTCGGTCTCCCGCGGGGTGAGACGAGCGAGCGGCGAGTCGACCTCTTCCCGGCGCTGCATCATCACCTCGTCGACCACACGCGGGTCGACCACCGAGCCGCCCGCGACGACCTCCCGCAGCGCCCGCGCGAGCTCGCCCGGGTCCACCAGGCGCTCCTTGAGGAGGTACGCGCGGCCGGCCGCGCCGCCCTGGAAAAGGGCGAGCGCGTACAGGGGCTCGACGTGCTGGCTGAGGACGACGACGCCGATCTCGGGGTGGCTCGTGCGCAGCATCTGCGCCAGGCGGATCCCCTCGTCGGTGCCCGTCGGCGGCATCCTGATGTCCGTCAGCACCGCGTCGGGACGCAGCCGCTCGACCGCGTCCTCGAGGCTCGGCAGGTCGGCGCGCGCCGCCGCCAGGACGACGTCGTCGAACCCCTCGAGCAGCCGCGCGATCCCCTCGCGGGCGATCAGGTCGTCCTCTCCCAGGACCACGCGGATCGTCTGGGGGCGTTCGAGCGAGGGGCGATCGCTCAACCATCGGCTCCTTCGGCAGGGGAGCGGCGATCCTAGCCCGGCCGACCGGGCGGCGCCGTCGGATCACCCGATCGTGACGATGCGGAGCCGCGGGGCGGTGAGCGACGCTCGCGCCATGAGGCTCTGGGCCTTCCATCGGCGTCGGCGGAACCGGATCGCGAGCGCGGTCGAGCAGGTGGCGCTGCGGATCCTCGCGGTGATCTGGCTCGGCCGGACCGTGCTCCGCTGGCGGCACGCCGCGCACTGACGCGCCCTCGCCGTCTGCGCGACGAACCGGCTCGGTCGTGAGCCCGTGCCCGCGTTCGACGGGCGGCCGTCAGCGGTCGGGCGCTCCGGCGCTCGGGAACTCGACGTGCTCGAGCGCCGCCTCCACGTCGTAGCCGAGCGCGAGCGCGACCTTCGGTGCGGCCGAGACGACGCGGGCCACGCCCACACCAGGGAGCACGGCGATGAGGCAGCCCGTGATCTCGTCGCTCGACGCGCCCCACCGGCGCGCCTCCTCGATCGCCTCCATGTACGACGGCGGCGGCGCGTCGAGCGCGATGAGCGCACCGAGCCGGACGAGCGCATGGGTCTTCCCGTCGAGGCGCGCGGCCGCGCTCCGAGCGCGGTCGTCGCCGAGCAGGAGGTCGATGAGCGCGTCGTCGCGGACGGTGAGCTTGCGCAGCGTGTCCTCGTGGTCGCTCACGTCGGTCGCGCTCGATCATCCGCGGGCGACCCCGCGGCGGCATCATCCCCTACGGGTGAAGTCGGCCGCGACCGCGTCGACGAGGCCGAGCTCGGCGGCACGCGCGATCGCCGCGCTGCGGCTGGAGACGCCGAGCTTCCGGTAGACGGAGATCGCCTGGGTCTTGATCGTGTTCCGCGACACGTAGAGCCGCTCGCCGATCTCGCGGAACGAGAGGTGCGTGGCGAGGAGCGGGAGCAGCCGGAGCTCGGCGCCGGTGAGCCCCGCACCGTGACCGTCGCGGGCCGCCGGGAGCTCGTCGAGCTGCCGGCGCAGCTCCTCCACGTCGCGCGTCAGCGTGCCGAGGTCCGGCCGCAGCGCGAGCATGCGCGCGCACTCCGCGAGCTGGGCGCCGGCGCCCTCCCGGTCGCGCAGCGTCAGGCATGCGGCTCCGAGCGCGGCGCGCGACTGGACGGCGAGCCACGGCAGCGCCTCGGTCAGGGAGCCGGCGAGCCGCTCCGCCGCGGCGAGCTCGTGCCGGGCGTCGTCCCAGCGCCCGTGCCGCAGGCACGTGCGTGCAGCGGCCGCGCGCGCGAGCGCGTAGCCGCCGCGCTCGTCGGCCGTGCCCGCCATCGCGAGCTCCCCGGCCTCCAGCGCGAGACGATCCGCCGCCGGGAAGTCGCCTGCCGCCGCGGCGAGGAGCCAGCGCTGCGCGATCGCGACCACGCGAACGTGCGCGTCGCCCGTCCGATCCGCGGCCTCGGCCGCCGCGACGAAGCTTGCGTCCGCCGCTTCGGGGTCACCGCCCAGCGCACGCGCGACGCCCTGCAGGACGAGCGCCGTCGGCCGCCACGGGCTCCCGGCAGGGAGGCCCACGAGCGCGTCGGCGACGTCCTTCGCCATCCGCTCCACGCCCTCTGCGCACGTCGCCGCACGGGCCAGCGCCACCCACGGACGCGCCGACCGCGAGCCGTCGGGGAGCACACCGCGGACGCGCCGGCGCCCGCCCTCGGCGGCGGCGAGCCAGCGCTCGGCCTCCGCCGGGCGGCCGCGCTGTGCCTGGACCAGCGTGCCGAGCGCGGCGACGGCGGGGTGCGCGTCGAGCGAGGCGGCTCGGTCGAACCGCTCGAGCCAGGCGCCGACCGTCTCGATCGGCGTGCCCGAGCCCGGGAGCGCGATCGTCGTGAGGATCCGGGCGGCGCGCGGCGCGTCTCCGGTCGCCTGCGCGTGGCGCAGCGCCGACTCGCCGTCGTCGCGTGCCTCGAACCAGTCCGCCGCGCGCCGGTGCAGCCCGGGGATCTGCGCGGACTCGTGCTGCACCAGCTCGTGTGCGAGCACGTCGCGGAAGAGCCGGTGGTACCGGTACCACCCCTCGTGCCGGTCGAGCGGGACGAGGAAGAGGCCGGCGCGCCGCACTGCCGTCAGCTCGGACGCCGAGTCGTCGCGCTCGAGCAGCGCGTCGCAGAGTTCCGCCGACAGCCGTTCGAGCACGGACGTCCGCCGCAGGAACGCGAGCCGCTCGGGCGCGAACTGCGAGAGGCACTCCGACCAGAAGTAGTCGACGAGGTAGCTGTCCGCGCCGGAGACGTCGGCGACGTCGTACGGAGGCCCGAGCTCGTCGAGCGCCAGCGTCGCCAGGTAGAGCCCGGCCGCCCATCCCTCCGCTCGCGCGACGAGCTCCGACGCGTCGTCGTCGTCGAGGTCGAGGCCCGCGGCCCGTACGAGGAGGAGGCTCTCGCGGCGGCTCAGCGCGAGCTCTTCGGTTCCCAGCTCGAGCAGCCGCGCGGCCGCGCGAAGCCTCGCGATCGGCAGGGCCGGCGCGGTGCGGCCGGCGAGCGCGAGCATCGATCCGTCCGGCACGGCGTCTGCGAGCGCGGCGACCACGTCGGCCGCGTCGCCGTCGAGCGCGTCCGCACCGTCCAGGACGGCGACGAAGGGCGTGCCGCAGGACGCGATCGCCGCGGCCAGGCGGGGCGACGCATCCGTCCAGACCGACGCGTCGGGCCTGGCGAGCGTGTCGAGCACCGACGAGTCGAGCGGCTCGATCGAGTCGAACGCGGTGGCGAGGTGCCGCAGCAGGACGAGCGGGTCGTTGTCACGGGTGTCCACGGACAGCCACGCGAACGGCCGCTCGTCGCGTGCCGCCCACTGCGCGAGCAGCGTGGTCTTCCCGTAGCCGGCGGGAGCGACGAGCGTGGCCAGGCGGACGGCACGCTCGGCGCGGAGCCTGTTCACCAGCCCGGCGCGGGAGACGATGCCCGGCCGCAGCGCGGGGATGCGCAGCTTCGACTCGAAGACGGCGAAGGGCCGCGGCGCGGCCGGTGCGACCGCCTCCAAGCGACTCCCCGCGTTCCTCTTGCGGCGGCGGGGGGCGACGAGCAGGTCAGGTGAGCCTGGAAGCGGATGGGACATGGGGATCCGGGGTCGAGGAGACGGCCCGCCCGAGGGACTCTCCTCCGCCGACGGCGCCGCGTCCATCCGCGGTTCCCCGCACATCGGCCGTCGCCGGGACCCGCGGCGCCTACGTGCACGCACCACACCTGGGCCGGGCTCGCACCACCCTGCTGTCGCGGTAGTGTCCAGAGACCGGCCGAACCAGGAGGACGTCACACGGCGACGCTCGCGGCACCGGCTGTCTCGATGCAACCCATCCGGTCGCGCCTCCGCCTGTGGGCGGTGGTGGTCGCCGGCGTGGCCGGCGCGCTGCTGACGGCGATCGGAATCGGCCTGGACGGCGTCGCGGCCCCCGATCCGTGGTCGCTCGCCCGAGGGGCGGTGGTCGCGTCGTACGTCGGCGTCGGGTTGTACACGTGGTGGCGGCGCCCCCTGAGCAGCTTCGGCGTCGCCCTCGCGCAGGTGGGGCTGCTGTACGCGGTCGCTTCGCTGACCGCCTCGAGCGACCCGTGGATCCACACCGTCGGCCGCGTGACGCTGGCCGGAGTGGTCGTCTACCTCGCGTACACGTTCCTTCGCTTCCCCGGCGACCGGCTCGCAACGGGTCTGGAGCGAGGCCTCGTGGGCAGCTTCGTGCTCACGACCGTGCTGACGTGGGTGGTCGCGTTGCCGCTCGTCGACCGGCTTCCGGTGGGCGGGCCGCTCGCCGACTGCGCCGCACGTTGCCCGGACAACCCGGTCCAGGTCGTCTCGACCCCCGAGTCGGTCTCGACTGCGATCGCCTCCGGGGTCAACGGCGCCACCGCGATCGTGCTGATCGCCGTCATCGTGCTGCTCGTCGGCAAGGCGAGCTCGCCCGCCCGCCTGCGCCGGCGGCTCGTCGTGCCGGTGCTCGCTTCGGCGGTCGCGCTCGCGGCGTCGTACACCGCGTACACCGTGATCCGGGGAACGGGCGTCGAGGAGGTTGACGTCCTCAGGGTGGCCGGCGCGGCAGCGACGATCGCGATCCCGTTCGCGATGCTCGTCGGCCAGGTCCGCGGACGCGTCTTCGCCGCCACGCACCTCGTCGATCTCGTCGCCCGCGTCGGCCGCGAGCCCGTCACCCCGGCGCGCGTCGAGGGGCTTCTCCGCGACGAGCTCGGGGATCCTTTGCTGCGCGTGGCCCTGCACTCGGACGGCGGCTGGGTCGACGTGCACGCGCACCCCATCGAGCTGCCGGTTCACGACCGGAACGTGGGCGTGACCCCGGTCGTGCGCAGGGAGCGCACCGTCGCGGCGCTCGTGCACGATGTCGCGCTCGACGAGGGCGACGTCGCCGACGGGCTCGCGGCGACGGCGCTGATGCTCCTCGAGAACGCGCAGCTGGTCGACGAGCTCAGGGCGTCGCGGGCTCGCATCGTGGCTTCCGGGCAGCGCGAGCGTCTCCGCCTCGAGCGGAACCTCCACGACGGCGCGCAGCAGCGCCTGTTCGCGATCCAGATGAAGCTCGGCGAGGCGCGGGCCACGGCGCACGACCCGGAGCTCCGTCGCGCCCTGGACGAGCTCACGGCGGACGCCGTCGCAGCCGCGGAGGAGCTTCGCGAGCTCGCGCACGGCCTGTATCCGACCGTCCTCCGGGGGCGTGGCCTCGCCGACGGGCTCCGGGCGGCGGCGCGCGGCGCGGCGATCCCCGTCCGCGTCACCTCGGACGTCGCCGAACGCTGCTCGCCCACCGTCGAGGAGGCCGTCTACTTCTGCGTGCTCGAGGCGATCCAGAACGCCGCCAAGCACGCCGGGCCGGGGGCGCACGTGGCCGTCACGCTCGAGCGGTACGGCGACGAGCTCCGCTTCTCGGTCGCCGACGACGGCGCCGGCTTCGATCCCGACGCGTCCGCCGACGGCATCGGGCTCGTGAGCATGCGGGACCGGGTCGGCGCGGTGGGCGGCACCCTCGACGTGATTTCGGCACCCGGCCGCGGGACGACCGTCCTCGGGGTGGTCCCGGAGACGTGGCCCGGCGACGGCGCCGAGCCACGCTCCTCGGACTGAGCGGCTAGAGGCCGCAGTCGGGCTTCGCGTCCCGGATCGCCGCGAACGCGGTCGAAGCGGACACGACGGCCGTCCCGAGGTCAACGAGGGAGTCGCGTGTGACTTGACCGGCGTCGACGATCGCGTCGACCTCGTCGCGGACGGCCGCGACGGCCGTCTCGAACGAGTCGAGCTCGTCGCCGAGCTCGTCGCCGGCCGCCTCGCGCGCGCCGTCCAGCTCCGTCTCGATCTCGTCCGCCGACTGCCGCAGCTCCTCGACCGCGCCTTCGCCGGTCTGGACGTCCGTGAGGCCGCCAAGCGACGCCTCGATGCTGCGGAGGCTCTCGCACAGCGCGGAATCGTCGGCGACGGTCGCCGACTCGGATTCCGCGGTGGCGACGGTCTCGACGGTCGTCGGCCCGCCCACCGTCTCATCGGCCGATCCCTCGCCGCCACACCCGACGGCGAGCAGCAACGTCGCGGCGACCGCGACGATGAATGTCAGAACACGGGTCATGGCCCCATCCTCGCGACGGGCAAACGCACCGCATCATCCCGGCGAGGTGATGACGCCCCGCGCGCGACCGCGGACGATCAGCTCAGATGGACGGCCAGGACGAGACGACAGGGAGGCTGAGCGCGCGCGGGCGTGCAGCGATCGTCTGGGGCCTCGTCGCGCTCGGGGCGCTCATCCTCCTCGTCGGGTCGCTGACGGTCTGGGTCAAGCGCCAGGCGGTCGACACCGACTCGTGGGTCGCGACCAGCTCGCAGCTCCTCGAGGACGAGGAGGTGCGGCAGGCGCTGTCGGCGTACCTCGTCGACCAGCTCTACCGCAACGTCGACGTCCAGGCGCGCCTCGAGCAACGGCTGCCGCCGGACCTCGAGGGGCTCTCGGCCCCGCTCGCCGGGGCGCTCAGGAGCCCGGCGGAGCAGGCGGTCGACCGGATCCTGCAGCGTCCTCGCGTGCAGGCGCTCTGGGAGACGCTCAACCGGCGCGCGCACGAGGCGCTGCTCCGCGTCCTGGAGGACGAGACGCGCTTCGGCACCTCCACGGCCGGAGGCGTCGTCACCCTCGACCTCCGCACGCTCGTCGTCCAGATCGGGACGGAGCTCGGCTTCGGCGAGCAGCTGGACGAGCGGCTCCCCGCCGACGCCGGGCAGATCACCATCCTCGAGTCCGACCAGCTCGACACGGCGCAGACGGCGCTGAAGACCCTGAAAACGCTGAGCTGGCTCGTGATCCTGCTCGCGATCGCCGCATTCGGGGGCGCGGTCTGGCTTGCGCGCGCCCGCCGGGAGCTGCTGCGCGTGATCGGTGCGGCCTTCGTCCTCGTCGGGATCCTGCTGCTCGTGATCCGGCGCGTCGCCGGCGGGTACCTCGTCGACGCGCTTGCGGAGGGCGAGTCGGTGCGCACCGCGGTCGGCCACTCGTGGCTGATCGGCACGAGCCTGCTCGCGCAGGTCGCGTGGGCGCTGATCCTGTACGGCCTCGTGATGCTCATCGGGGCGTTCCTCGCGGGCCCGGCCCGGATCGCCCGCCGCGCGCGCGCCGCGATCGCCCCGACGTTGCGCGACCGTGCCGTGACGGCGTGGATGGTGCTCGGCGCCGCGTTCTTCGTGCTCGTGCTCTGGGGGCCCGTCCCGGCGCTGCACACGTGGTCCGGGGTGCTCGTGCTGGGCGTGCTGACGGCCGTGGGCTTCGAGGCCTTCCGTCGCGTGACCGTCGCGGAGCTGGAAGCCCGGCCGCCGGACGTCGCGGCGGCGGGCTAGCGGCCGGCGGCCGCGCGTCCGGCCGGCCTCCCCGATCGCTGCACGCGGTCAGACCGAGATGCTCACGGGGAAGGTCGCGAGCCAGACGGCGGTCCCGACGAAGACGACGAGGCCGAAGCCGAGCAGCACCCGGCGTAGCACCGGCGTCCGCATCTTCGTGCTGATGCCGGCGAAGAACAGGACCGCGGCGAAGAGGACGACGCCGAGGACGTAGTTCGTCGCACGCTGGACGTTCTCGCGCGCCTTCGCCGACCAGCGCTCCGCGTCCGCCTCGAGCTGGTCCGCCTCGTCTTGCGCCGCAACCTGGTACTCGGGCATCGCGAACGGCGTCAGCGGCGCGTCCTCGTTGCGGAGCGGCCGCGTCGCGACCCACGCCTCGACCGCCGGCTTGAACTCCGCGCGGAATCGCGCGAAGTAGAAGTCGGCCAGCACCGTCTCCCGCTGGGCGTACGCGTTCACCCACTGGGTGAACGTGGCGACGTCCACCTGGGTCTGCGCGTTGGCGAGGTTCGCGGCCTTGGTCGACTCGATGCGAGCGGCCGCCGCGCGGCTGAACGCCTTCGCCTGCTCGCCGTTCCAGCGGCTTGCCTGGTAGCCGCTCCACGCCGTCGCCACCGTCGCCAGCGAGAGCAGCACCGTCGCGATGATCTCGAGCCGCTCATCGATGCCGATGCTCACGAGACCGGCCTCCCGTCGGCACCGCACGGCGGTCGGACATCGCCTCCGACCGCGCCGAGCGCCTGGTCGACGAGCCGCAGCGAGCGCTCCATCGCGGTCGGCTCGAGACCGCCGACGCCGGGCTGGTACGGGCGGTCGAGCGCGAACAGGAGCAGCAGCAGCGTCGTCATCACCGCGACGACCGACCCCATCAGGAGCGACTGCACGACCGCGCGCTCGCCGCTGTCGGCGAAGAACAGCGTGTACACGAAGATGACGGCGGCGACGAAGAACAGCACGATCCAGAGCGGCGTCGGGATCACGCCGTCGGCGCCGTGGACGCGGTCGAGACGCGCCTCCTCGCGCGCCGACGTCTGCTCGAGCCACTTGTCGTAGGCCGATTGCTCCGTCGCGCTCTGCGGCTGCACGGTGCGCAGCGTCCGGAAGAGCTCGATCCCCCACCGGTTGACGGTGTCGCCGAGCGTCCCCTGCCGCATCTGCTCCCACTCGCCGGCCGCGACCGACCGCGCGTAGCACACGAGCTCGCCCGTCAGCTCGGCGGACGCCGGCCGAGGGAGGAACTGCGCCGTCTCGACCTGCTGCAGGACCATGAGCGCCTCGTTCTCGGCGCCGCTCCGCGACTCGTCGTAGCTCGTGAACGCGAGGAAGACGATGAAGCCCAGGAGGACGGAGAAGCCGGTCGCGAGCACGCCGAACACGCCGGCCGCGCGATCGCCGTCCGCGAAGTAGCCGCCGTCCGGCGCGCGCCGACGCACGAGCAGCATCGCCGCGATCGCGGCGCCGGCCGCCGCGAGCGTGATCAGCACGCCCCAGACGACGTTCACGCCGTTCCGTTCGCGGCCGCGGGCGGCACGGGGGCGCCGTGGCAGCGCTTCCACTTGCGGCCGCTGCCGCACGGGCAGGGCTCGTTGCGGCCGCGGGCTGCATCCTCGGCGGCGTAGCGCGCGGTGATCTCGGCCGGGGCCCGACCGCGCCGGAGCAGCTCGCCCATCAGCCGCATCGGGCGGTCGACGTGGTGAAAGAAGGCCTTGTACCCGGCGCAGAGGTAGTTGAGGCCCGGCTCGCCCTCGGGCGTCGAGACGAACCGGTCCTTCGGGCAGCCGCCGTGGCAGGCGAAGCGCACGTCGCACTCGCGGCAGTACCGCGGCAGCGTGTCGCGCTTGTCGAGCCCGAACCGCTGCTGCCGCTGCGACTCGACGAGCTCGAGCATGTGGGACTCTCTGATGGTGCCGAGGCGGTAGCGCGGCTCGACGAAGTGGTCGCACGAGTAGAGGTCGCCCGTGTGCTCGAGCGCGAGCGCGCGGCCGCACGTCTCCGAGTGCACGCAGAGGCCGGGCGGCTCGCCGACCCAGTTGGCGAGCGCGACGTCGAACATCTGCACGTAGACCTGACCGACGTCGCGGCGCACCCACTCCTCGAACACGTCGACCAGGAAACGCCCGTACTGCTCGCCCGTCACCGAGCGGCCGGTGACGCGCTCGCCCTCCTGCACGTAGAGCGGCCGGTCGCGCCAGGACGTCCACGGCACCGTCCCGTCCTCCGTCGCTTCCGCGACGCGCTCGATGATCGGGATGAACTGGACGAACCGGGCGCCGCAGCCGTCCCGCAGGAAGCAGTAGACCTCGCGACCGTGGTCCGCGTTGGCGGCGTGGATCGTGGTCAGCGCGTTCCACTCCACGCCTCCGGCGCTCAGGTGTCCGAGCCCGCGCATCACCTGGTCGAAGGAGCCCGTCCCGCCCTTGTTCACGCGGTAGGCGTCGTGCAGCGGCCTCGGCCCGTCGATCGAGATCCCGACGAGGAAGTCGTGCTCGCGAAAGAACGCCGCCCACTCCTCGTCGAGCAGCGTCCCGTTCGTCTGGATCGTGTAGGCGGCGCGCTGCCCGGGCGCGAGCTGCCGGTCGACGAGCTCGACGGAGCGGCGGAAGAAGTCGAGGCCCATCAGCGTCGGCTCGCCGCCCTGCCAGGCGACCGTCACCTCCGGGAGGCCGGCGTGCGCCTCCACCAGCTGGCGGACGTACGCCTCGAGCAGCTCGTCGGCCATGCGGAAGCGGCTGCCCGGGTAGAGCAGCTCCTTCGACAGGAAGAAACAGTAGGCGCAGTCGAGGTTGCACACGGCGCCCGTCGGCTTCGCGAGCAGGTGGAAGGGACGCGGGCCCGCGGCCTGGAGGGCCGTCGTCACGCTCGCGCCCGGAGCGGGCTCGTCTCGGGGCGGCCGAGAGGCGCCGGGCCGTGCGGCGACGGGCCCTGCGGCCGCGCAGGGCCGTGCCCGCCGCCGCGGCTGTCGGCGCGCATCGCGGCCTCCCGTCCACACCCGGCTCAGCCGGCGAGGATCATCGCCTTCTGCGCCTCGAACTCCGCCTCCGTGAGGATCCCCTGCTGCTTCAGCTCGGCCAGCTGCTTCAGCTGCTCGAACTTGTCGGGCTGCGGTGCGGCCGCGACCGGCGCCGGCGGCGCCTGCTCGTCGGCGCCCGCCTCCTGCTGGGCCCAGCGGTTCGCCTGCCGGCGGGACACCCGGTTCGAGACCGCCGTCGCTGTTCCTGCGACCACCGCGACCCGGGCGGCTCCGCGGATGAGTCCTGGCATCGTCCTTGCTCCTTTCGCTCGCGTGGGGGTCTAGACCTGCGCCGCTTCGATCTCGTCGAGCGCCTGGATGAACACATTCACGGGGATCCGTCCCGCGGCGACGAGCTGCGCGCCCGTCTTGCGGAGGTTCGTGGCGAACGGCGCCGCCCACGTGTTCTCGTAGACGAGGATCGCGGCCGAGGCGCCCGGCTGGAGCGCCGTGCCCGCCTCGTCGTAGTCCTCCTGACCGAGGATCCCCGACGACGCGCCCTCGAACAGCGCGAGGTCGAGCGTGCCGTCCGCGTCGAAGTCGGAGATCGCGGCCCCGGACACGGACCCGTCCTCGTGCTTGCGGACGAAGGCGAGGTCCAGGACGCGGATGATGCCGCGCTCCGTGAGGTCGACGAGCATGTCCAGCCCCTTGCCGTTCGGCTCCTTCCCCGGCGGCCATTCGACGATCAGGTAGTCGATGGGGCCGAGCTCGACGTCACCGAGCTCGATGTCCTTCTCGCTCATGTGCGTGCCTCCTCGCGCGCGTGCGCTGTCGTGCGACTGCGGTCGGTGGGACGTTCGCGGAGCGCGGCGGCCGCGGCATCGTCCAGACCGGGTGATCGGCCGGATGACGAGCCGCGACCTGCTCATGCCGTCGGGACGATGCGCGGGGGCGCGGCGGCGACGACGATCGGCCGACGACCCGATCGAAGGGAGCACCCTCATGTGCAGATGGCTCGCCTACTACGGAGATCCGATCCCGCTCGAGGCGCTCGTCGTCCAGCGCCAGTACTCGCTGATCGACCAGAGCATGCACTCGCGGCTCGGGGCGACGACGACGAACGGCGACGGCTTCGGCGTCGGCTGGTACGACGCCGAGCACGAGGAACCGGGCCTCTACCGGAGCGTCCACCCGGCCTGGAACGACCGCAACCTGCGCGAGCTCGCGGCCCACGTGCGCTCGCGGCTGTTCTTCGCCCACATCCGGGCGTCGACCGGGACCGCGGTGCAGGAGACGAACACGCACCCCTTCCGCTACGGACACTGGCTGTTCATGCACAACGGGCTCGTCCGCGAGTTCGCGCGCGTGAAGCGCGACCTGCTGCTCGCGATCGAGCCCGAGCTGATCCCGGCGCTCGAGGGCTCGGCCGACTCGGAGGTGCTCTTCTTCCTCGCGCTGACGTTCGGCCTCGAGGACGACCCGGTCGTCGCACTCGAGCGGATGGCGGGGTTCGTCGAGGACGTCGGCGCCGCGCACGGCGTCGAGTACCCGCTGCAGATGTCGGTGGCGACGACGGACGGCAACCGCATCTGGGCGGCCCGCTACTCGAGCGAGGGGCAGTCGCGGTCGCTCTTCTTCAGCACCCGCATCAGCGCGCTCCAGCAACGGTACCCCGACGAGACGCTCATCCAGGGGCTCTCGGACGAGTGCCGCGCGGTCGTCTCGGAGCCGCTCGGCGACGTCGTCGGCGCCTGGAACGAGGTGCCGGAGTCGACCATCGGGGTCGTCCAGCCGGGCCAGGACGAGCTGCGCTCGTTCACGCCCAGGCGCGGCACCGTGGCGGTTCGCGACGCATCGCCCGCCGGCGGCTGACGAGTCGTCGCCGGTCCGGGTCGGTTCATCCCTTCGGGACGATGGGGCGAGGAGCCCGCGCGAGCAGACTCGCGCTACCACCAACCGGGAGGCACTACCGATGTCCGAGCGCCAGCGTGCCGTTCTGCCGATCCCCGACGTCACTCCGGCCGGATCGACCACCTACGACGCCAAGGACCCCGACACGGCGTTCGCACCGATCGTGCCCATCAGGCCTCCCGAAGGTGCGCCCAACGTCCTGATCGTGCTGCTCGACGACGTCGGCTTCGGCGCCTCGAGCGCGTTCGGCGGCCCGATCCGCACTCCGGCCGCCGAGCGACTGGCGGGCGGCGGGCTCAAGTACAACCGCTTCCACACGACGGCGCTCTGCTCGCCCACGCGTGCGGCCCTCCTCACCGGGAGGAACCACCACACGGTCGGCATGGGCGGGATCACGGAGATCGCCACCGCGGCCCCCGGCTACAACTCGATCCGCCCGAACACCTGCGCGCCGCTCGCCGAGACGCTCAGGCTCAACGGCTATTCGACCGCGCAGTTCGGCAAATGCCACGAGGTGCCGGTGTGGGAGACGAGCCCGATGGGGCCGTTCGACAACTGGCCCACCGGCAGCGGCTTCGAGTACTTCTACGGCTTCATCGGCGGCGAGGCGCACCAGTACTACCCGGCGATCTACGAGGGGACGATCCCCGTCGAGCCCGAGAAGACGCCCGAAGAGGGCTACCACTTCATGGAGGACATGACCGACAGGGCCATCGCGTGGATCCGGCAGCAGAAGGCCCTGATGCCGGACAAGCCGTTCTTCGCCTACTTCGCCCCCGGGGCCACGCACGCGCCGCATCACGTCGCGCCCGAGTGGTCGGACAGGTACTCGGGCGAGTTCGACGACGGCTGGGACGCGCTTCGTGAACGGACGTTCGCCCGGCAGAAGGAGCTGGGCGTGATCCCCGCGGACGCCGAGTTGACGGCGCGCCACGACGAGATCCCCGCGTGGGACGAGATGCCCGAGGAGCTGAAGCCGGTGCTGCGCCGGCAGATGGAGATCTACGCGGGCTTCCTCGAGTACACGGACCACCACGTCGGCAGGCTGATCGACGCGATCGACGCGCTCGGCGTGCTGGAGAACACGCTCGTCTACTACATCATCGGCGACAACGGCGCCTCGGCCGAAGGGACGCTGACCGGCACCTTCAACGAGATGATCAACTTCAACGGCGCGGCCGCGCTCGAGACGCCGGAGTTCATGCTCGAGCGGCTCGACCAGTTCGGCGGCCCGGACTCCTACAACCACTACGCGGTCGGCTGGGCGCACGCGATGTGCACGCCGTACCAGTGGACGAAGCAGGTGGCGTCGCACTGGGGCGGGACGCGCAACGGCACGATCGTCCATTGGCCCGCGCGGATCGAGGCGCGGGGCGAGATCCGCTCGCAGTTCGTCCACGTGATCGACGTGGCGCCGACCGTGCTGGAGGTGGTCGGCCTGCCGGAGCCGACCTTCGTGCACGGCGTCCAGCAGAAGCCGCTCGAGGGCGTGAGCATGGCGCCCACGTTCGCCGACGCCGACGCCGAGGACCGGCACGCCACCCAGTACTTCGAGATGTTCTGCAACCGGGGCATCTACCACCGCGGCTGGACCGCGGTGACGAAGCACGCCACGCCGTGGATCCTCCTCGGCCGGCAGCTGCCCGCCCTGGACGACGACGTGTGGGAGCTCTACGACACGACTACGGACTGGACGCAGAACCGGAACCTCGCCGCCGAGCAGCCCGACAAGCTGAGAGAGCTGCAGCGCCTGTTCCTGATCGAGGCCACGAAGTACAACGTCCTCCCACTCGACGATCGCGGGATCGAGCGGGCGCTCCCGGACGTCGCAGGGCGGCCCGTCCTGATCCAGGGCGATCGCCAGCTCCTGTTCGGCGGCATGGGTCGCCTGACCGAGAACTCGGTGGTCAGCATCAAGAACAAGTCGCACGCGGTGACCGCGGAGATCTCGGTGCCGGAGGGCGGCGCGGAGGGGGTGATCGTCGCCCAGGGGGGCAGCATCGGCGGCTGGAGCCTCTACCTGAAGGAGGGGCGGCCGCGGTACTGCTACAACCTGCTCGGGATCCAGCGCTTCTACGTCGGCGCCGACGCGGAGGTCCCGCCCGGAACGCATCAGGTCCGGATGGAGTTCGCCTACGCGGGCGGCGGCCTGGGCAAGGGCGGGGACGTGACGCTCTACCTCGACGGCGCCACGGTGGGGGAGGGCACGGTCGGCGCGACCGCGCCGATGATCTTCTCGGCCGACGACACCTGCGACGTCGGCGTCGAGAACGGCGCCCTCGTCGCCGACGACTATCCCGTCCCCAACGCCTTCACCGGAACGGTCGAATGGGTCGAGATCGACGTCGGCGCGGCGGCGGAGGACGCCGACCACAGGATCTCCCCGGACGAGCTCGTGCGCGTCGCGATGGCGAGGCAGTAGGCCGACGACTCGGCGCGGAGGGCTACGGACGGTGCCGACGGTCGCGCGTCCCGCGTCGGGGTTCCGGGTCGCTTGAGCGCAGCGTTCCTCTGGGGCGCGGCCGCGGCCTCGTCGCTCCTGCTCGGGGCGCTGCTCGTGCTGTGGAGACCGGTCGGGCAGCGCACCCTCGGGCTCGTGATGGCGTTCGGCGCCGGCGTCCTCATCAGCGCCGTCGCGTACGAGCTCGTGGCCGAGGCGATCGAGACCGGCGGCAACGAGGGTCGTGGCGACTTCCTCCCCGTCGCGCTCGGCCTCGGCGCCGGCGCGCTCACCTTCTTCGTCGGCGACTGGGCCATCGACCGCATGGGCGGCCACGAGCGGAAGCGCTCGGAGCAGACGGGCGCGGGCTCGTCGCTCGCGCTCACGCTCGGGATCGTCCTCGACGGCATTCCGGAGTCGATCACGCTCGGCCTGACGCTGCTGGCGGGCGAGGGCGTGAGCGCGGCCATGCTGGCCGCCGTGTTCCTGTCGAACCTCCCGGAGTCGATGGCTGCGACGACGGGGTTCGAGCGGAGCGGCCGCTCCCGCCGCTGGATCACCGTCCTCTGGCTCGCCCTCATCGGCATCAGCGGGCTGGCCTCGCTCGCCGGCTACGCCCTCTTCGACACCGCGGGCGACGCCACCGTGGCCTTCGTCCTCGCGTTCGCAGGCGGCGCGGTCCTCACGATGCTGGCCGACACGATGATGCCGGAGGCCTTCGAGTACGGCGGCAGGACGGTGGGCCTGCTGACGACGCTGGGCTTCGCCGTGGCCGTGGCGATCGTCGCGCTCGAGCGCGCCGGCTGATCCGGCGCTGCCGGGTGGCTGCACCTCGGCTCGAGCGAGCGGTCATCGTCCTCTCCGTGCTCTCCTCTCGACGTCGACGCGTCCGCGTCCGAAGGCGTCGATCCGGCCCCACCGTCCGGGGATGTCCAGCAGCTCGAGATGGCCGATGGCGCTGGGAAGGGCCGGGTCGACCACCAGGTGCTCGCCCTGCGGCTCCAGACCGAGCATCGTGCGCAGGAGCAGGAGCGGCGTCGCCGTCGACCAGGCCTGCGGACTGCACGCGGTCGGGTACTGCACCGGATACATGGTCTGGGAGCGCTCGTAGCCACCGAACGCCTCCGGCAGGCGTCCGTCGAAGAACTGGGCGGCGTCCAGGATCCCGGCAGCGATCACCGCGGCGTCCTCCTTGAACCCGTACCGCCGCAGGCCCCAGGCGATGAAGGAGTTGTCGAACGGCCAGACCGTGCCCACGTGGTAGCCGATCGGGTTGTAGCGCCCTTCCCCTTCGGCGAGCGTGCGCACGCCCCAGCCGGAGAAGAGCCGGGGCCCGAGCAGGTGCCGTGCGACGGCCTTCGCCTTCGACTTGTCGACGATGCCGCTCCAGAGGAGGTGGCCGTTGTTCGAGGCGAGCGCGTCGACCTGCTCGCCGTCGGGGTCGAGCGCGAGGGCGAAGTACTCGCCGTCCTCGACCCAGAAGTCCCGGTTGAAGCGCCGCTTGAGGTCGGCGGCCTCCCGTTCGAGCCTGTCCGCGAAGGCCTGATCCTTCCAGACGAGGCGGGCCAGACGCGCGCCGCGGAGCTTCGCGTCGTACGCGTAGCCCTGCAGCTCGCAGGTCGCACGGGGAAAGCCCGGGAGCCGGCCGTCGCGGAAGGAGATCGAGTCCCAGGAATCCTTCCAGCACTGGTTCTCGAGCCCCGTCTCCTCGTTGCGGCGCCGGTACCAGACGTAGCCCGTTCCCTGGAGGTCCGCGTACTCGTCGATCCACCTGAGCGCGGCCCGCGCCTCGACCTCGCGCTCGCGCACGAGCGCTCGGTCACCGGTCCAGCGCTCGTACTCGTCGAGCAGGACGACGTAGAGCGGCGTCGCGTCGACGGAGCCGTAGTACGGCGAGTGCGGGCGCTCCTCGAACGCCGTCATCTCGCCGTAGCGCATCTCGTGCAGGATCCGGCCCGGATCCTCGTCGCGGAAGTCGTCCAGGCCGATTCCCTGCCAGTCCCCGAGCGCGCGCAGCGTCGTCGCCGCGAGCTCGGCCGTGAACGGAAGCGCCTGCAGGCTCGTGAGGATGCTGTCCCGACCGAAGATGGTCATGAACCAGGGAAGACCGGCCGCCGGGAGGCTGCGTCCGCCGGCGATCAGCGGCGAGAACCGAAGCGCTGCGAGATCGACGAGGCTCCGGCGGTACGTCGCCTTCAGCGGATCCCAGTCGCATTCGACGCGCGGCGCCTCGTCGATCCATCGCTCGAGGTTCCGCCGCATTCGCCGCTGTCGCCCCTTCGGGTCCTCGACCTCCCGGAGGAGTCGCCCGACTCCGCGACCCTCCACGACGACGTCGAGCTGCGTGCTCCACTCGTCGTGCGGCCCGATCTCGATCGCGAAGGTGAGGCCGTCCTCGTCGATCCGTGCGCGCTCCGACGCCGAGATCACGGTCGAGCGCCCGAAGGTGCCGCGGTCGTAGGCGAGCACCAGCTTGCCGCGGTCGACCCGCGCGGAGTACGTGCCCTGCTTCTCGAGCTCGTCCTTGACCTCGAACAGGTCGGCGAAGTCGCAGCCCGCCTCGAGGCGGACGGTCAGGTCGACCGGCTCGCCGGCGTGGTTGAGAATCGTGAGCTCCTCGTGGAAGCCGTTGGCCACCGCGCGCTGGCGGATCACGGACAGCTTCGCGTCGATGTACACCGTGCCGGTACCGGGCACGAGGAAGAAGCGGGTCTCGAAGTACTGGAGGTCGTCCACCGAGAGCGCGTTCATCCGCTCACCGTTGACCGTCAGCACCCACCTCGAGAGAAAGCGCGTGTCGAACGAGAACAGGCCCGTCGGATCGGTGGGGGACGCTTCGATGTCTCCGCGCGTGTCGCTCACCACGAACGTGTTGCCGTCCAGGATGTTGACGAGGGCGTCGCTCATGTCGTCCTCCTCGTGGGGCGCGGGCGCCGGCCCGCAGGTCTCGGGAAGAGCCGCTGGAGGAGGACGAGCAATCGCGGGTCCCCCCGCACGGCGACGTCGCCACGCAGCACGGCGGCCACGATGTTCAGCTCGCCGGCGACGACCCGGTCGAAGACCGCCTTGTCCGTGCGCAGGACGCAGTCGGCGGACGCGTTCCGGCGGGAGACGCCGATGTCGCCCTCGTCGATGGTCACGAGCCAGCGCCCGATGCTCCTGCCGTCGACGACGTCGAAGCGGGCGCTCCCGGTGGCCTTGCCGAGCAGCGGCTCGTGCCCGCGGCCGGCGAGCTCGTCGAAGAACTCCTTGGTCGGGTCGGAGGTTGCAGCCGCCCGCTCCCGCCGCACGGAGGGGGCATCGGAGCGAGCAGACCGAGAAGCGTTGGCTTCGGACATGGGAACTCCTTCCACCGTATGGTCGGACAGCACGCTACTCCGTCGGTCGCCGACGAGCCCGCCGAGGCGAAACTCGCTCACGTGAGCGCGAACGACGGACGGCAGCTCGAGCCGACCCGGGGCAAACACGAAGTGATCTGCGCCGCACGTCCACGGGCCGCTTCATTCCAACAGGGTGACGCCGCGCGGGTTCACACGAGATTCGATGCTTATGATCGCGACAGCGAGGGAGCCGTGTGTGAAGGTGAGAAGACGACGACGATGGATCGGCGCGTCGGCGTGCGGCTGCTGACCGACCCGGTCTTCCGCGGAGACTTCGCGCGCCTCCGGCGCGTCGCGGCGCCGGCCGACGCGGCGCCGCTCTCCCTGGGAGCGGGCACGTGAGCGCGGTGGGCGCCGTCACGCCGTTCGGCGACCGCTCCCGCCGTCGCCGCGTGACGAAGGTGGTCGCGTGGCTCGTCGGCATCGCCGTCGTCGTCCTCGTGCTCGACCTGCTCGGCGTCGACGTCCGCGGCTGGCTGAGCAGCTTCTGGGAGTCGCTCAAGGACGTCTCGATCCAGTACATCGTGGCCGGCCTGGCGCTCCAGACCGTGCAGACGACGCTGACGGCGCTCGCGTGGCTGTACATCCTGCGCGCCGGCTACCCCGACGCGGTGATCCCGTACCGGGCGATCCTGGCCGCCTACGCCGCCGGGGTCGCGATGAACGGCTTCCTGCCGGCGAACATCGGCACGTTCGCCTCGCTGCTCATGTACACGGCCCTGATCGCGGGGGCGAGCTTCACCGGCGTCCTCGGCGCGATGGTCGTGCAGAAGATCTTCTTCACGATCGCCGGCACGTTCGTCTACCTCTACCTCTTCCTCTCCGTCCCTGGGTCGTTCAGCCTCCAGCTCGGCTGGTTCGAGGAGCACCGCGTGCTCGCCGTCGTGCTCATCGGCGGCGGGATCGCGCTCCTCGTGCTGCTCGGGCGAGCCTTCTGGAGCCGGCTGCGCGGGCTGTGGGAGAAGGCGAGGCAGGGCGGCGCGATCCTCGCCCACCCGCGCGCCTACCTCGTGCGCGTCGTGCTGCCGTCCTTCGGCGCGTGGCTCGCGAAGCTCAGCGTCATCGCCGTCTTCCTCGCCGCCTACTCGATCCCGGTCACCTTCCACACGGTCATGTCGGTCGCCGGCGGCAACTCGCTGGCGAACACCGTCTCCGCCACTCCCGGCGGCGTGGGCATCAACCAGGCGATCAACACCGCCTCGCTCAGCGACGTCACCGACCCCGCGACGGCGGCCGCGTACTCGACGGGCCAGCAGCTGATCGTCACGGCCTTCAACGTCGTCTTCGCGCTCGTACTCGTCGTCTGGGCGTTCGGGTGGTCCGGCGGGAGGGCGCTGGTCGAGGGGTCGTATGCCGGGGCCAAGGAGAAGGTCGCCGAGCAGAAGGCCGAGCGCGCCGCGAAGAAGGAGGCAAACCGCGAGCGGGAGGAGGCCGAGGGCGAGACCGGCCTCCGGTCGCGGCTCGGACGCCGGCGAGGCGACGAGCCGTGAGCGCTCCCGCTCGCGAGCTCGAGCGTCCGCGCATCCGCCCCGTCCGGCTGCTCGTCGCATGGGTCCTGTCGGCGGCGGGGATCATGTTCGCGGCCTGGGTCGTCCCCGGCGTCGAGCTCGAGGGGCGCGGGTCGGCGCTCGTCGTCGCCGCGGTGATCGCCGTCCTGAACGCGGTCCTGCCGCCGCTCCTCGCGGCGCTGCGGCTGCCGTTCACTCTCGTCCTCGGGCTGCTGCTCGTGCTCGTCCTCGACGCAGCGATGTTCATGCTCGCCGCGGACCTCGTCCCCGAGCGGATCTCGGTCGACTCGTGGTGGTCGGCCCTCGCCACGGCCTTCGTCGCCTCCGTCGCCTCGGTGATCCTCGACCCGATCTTCCGGACGAACGACGACGAGACGTACATGCTCCGCGTGACGCAGCGGATCGCGCGACGCTCGGGCGAGCAGGTGCAGACCGACGTGCCCGGGATCGTGTTCCTCGAGATCGACGGGCTCGCGCTCCCGGTGCTCCGCCGGGCGATGCGCGACGGGAGCGCCCCCGAGATGGCGAGATGGGTCGCCGACGGCGACTACGAGTTGACCGAGTGGGAGACCGACCTCTCCTCGCAGACCGGCGCGAGCCAGGCCGGGATCCTGCTCGGGTCGAACGAGGACATTCCCGCGTTCCGCTGGATCGAGAAGGAGAGCGGGCGCACGATGACCTGCTCGAGGCCGGCCGACTGCGAGGAGATCGAGCGCCGCCGCTCGACCGGCGTCGGGCTCCTGCGAAGCGGCGGCGCGAGCCGCGGGAACCTCCTGTCGGGCGAGGCCGACCACCTGATCCTCACGGTGAGCCGGCTCGCCGCGGAGAAGCGGTCGAATCCCGGCTACCGCGCGTTCTTCGCGAACGGCTTCAACGTGACCCGCGTGCTCGTCCTGTTCGCCTACGAGGTCGTGCTCGAGTGGACGGCGGCGATCCGGAGCGCGCGCCGGGACGTCCGCCCGCGCGGCCACCGCGGCGGCAAGTACCCGTTCCTGCGCGCGGCGATGTGCGTCGTGGTGCGGGATCTGATCGTGTACGGCGTCATCTCCGACATGATGCGCGGCCGTCCCGCCGTCTACGCGACGTTCTCGAGCTACGACGAGGTCGCGCACCACTCGGGGCTCGAGCGCGCGGACACGCTCGAGGCGCTACGGAAGCTCGACCAGCAGTTCGGGCGGATCATGCGCGCACGCCCGTACGCGCCGCGGCCGTACGAGCTCGTCGTCCTCTCGGACCACGGTCAGACGCAGGGTGCCACCTTCCTGCAGCGGAACGGCTACGGGCTCGTGGACCTCGTGAGCCGCTCGCTCTCGACCGGCGCGGCCGCGGCGTCCGCGACGGGCGACGAGACGAACGCGATGGTCGGGCTCGCGGCGAGGGAGGCGACGGGCGCGCGACCGGCCGACCGCACCCCCGGAACGACGATCCCGGGCGAGGAGGTCGCCGTCCTCGGCTCGGGCAACCTCGGGCTCGTCTACCTGCTCGAGGAGCAGCACCGGATGACGCTGGAGGAGATCGAGGCGCGGCACCCATTGCTGATCCCGGCGCTGCGCAACCACCCGCACGTCGGCTTCGTGCTCGTGCGCTCCGACGTCCACGGGCCCGTCGCGCTCGGCGCACGCGGGACGCACTACCTCGCCGACGGCCGCGTCGACGGCGAGGACCCGCTCGTGCACTTCTCGCCGAACGCCGCGCTCCACCTGCGTCGCACCGACGCCTTCCCGCACGTCGCCGACCTCGTGGTCAACAGCTTCTACGACCCGCAGCTCGACGAGGGCTGCGCGTTCGAGGAGCTGATCTCGTTCCACGGCGGGCTCGGCGGGCCCCAGACCTGCCCGTTCATCCTCCATCCTGCGACGCTCCGCGTCCCGGACGATCCGATCGTCGGCGCCGCGGCGGTCCACCGGTTGCTCACCGGCTGGCGCGAGTCGCTCGAGGGCGGCGCGGCCGCCGTGCCGGCCCCGGCCGGCGCCCGCGCGCGGCCCGGCGCGGCGTGACGCAGGGTCGGAGGCCGCGCTGACGCTTCGGCGAGCGCTGCTGGCGGCCGCCGGCCTCGCCGTCGTCGCCGTCACGTTCCTGTGGTTCCTGCCCACGATCGCCGACTACGGCGACGTCTGGGACGTCCTGAAGGAACTGTCGTGGGGGTGGATCGCCGCCTTCGCCGCCGTCGTGATCGTGAACCTCGCGACGTTCGCGCCGCCGTGGCTCGTCGTGCTGCCACGGCTGCGGTTCTTCCAGGCGCTCGAGCTCACGCAGGCGTCGACGGCGCTCTCGATCGTGTTCCCCGCGGGCATGGCCGCCGGCATGGGCGTCTCGTTCGGGATGCTGCAGCGGTGGGGCTTCCCGCGACGGG
The DNA here is from genome assembly GCA_035456465.1 of Gaiellaceae bacterium. Lineage (GTDB taxonomy): Bacteria > Actinomycetota > Thermoleophilia > Gaiellales > Gaiellaceae > DATHTC01. The sequence goes on from DATIDD010000005.1 coordinate 64,004, forward strand.
AGATCACGCGCGCGATGACGCTCGTCGGGCTCTGGAACCAGTTCCTCAACCTCGTCTTCCCGATCGTGGCGGTGTTCCTGCTCACGGCCAGCGGCGAGGAGACGGCGCTGCTCGCCACCGCGGCGTTCGTCGGCGTGGCGATCCTCGGGGTGGCCGTGACCGCCTTCGTGCTCGCCCTCTCGAGCGCGCGGCTGGCACACGAGGTCGGCGAGATCGCGGCGCGCCTCACCAGCTGGGCGCTCGGCAAGGTGCGTCGCGGCCCGGTGAGCTGGGGCGGGCCGAGCTTCGAGCGGTTCCGCGCCGGGGCCGGCGAGCTGCTCGCGCGCCGCTGGCACCTGCTCACCGCCGCCTCGCTGGCCGGGAGCCTCAGCGTCTACCTCGTCCTGCTCGTCTCGCTCCGCGCGCTGGGCGTCGACGCCTCGCAGCTCTCCGCCGTCGAGGTGTTCGCCGCGTGGGCGCTCGTGCGCCTGCTCGGCACGGTCCCGATCACGCCCGGCGGCATCGGCGTGATCGAGCTGGGCCTGACGACGGCGCTCGTCGCCTTCGGGGGGAACAACGCCGGCGTCGTCGCGGCCGTGCTCGTCTACCGGTTCCTGACGATCGTGCCGACGCTCGTGTACGGGCTGGTGGCGGCCGGCACGTGGCGCCGGCACCGTCCGCCGGCGGAGCCCGTGCCCGTTCCACCTGTCGGGACGATGGGCGGCGGCGGGGCGGACACGACGCTGCGCCGCTGAGGACGAGCGGGCGGCGCCGACGGCGCTGCGAGCCGCCGCACCGGCTCGGCCGCGTCGCGGTGTTCATCCTCATCGGGTGAGGCCTCCGGGCCACGGCGCCGGGACGATCGAGGTGTTCCTCGACCAAGGAGGCCACAGATGCTTGCGATGAGCGATTTCTGGGAGAACTTCTTCCTGTTCCTGATCTTCCTGCCGCTCGCGATGGTGTGGGCGTTCGCCCTGATGGACATCTTCCGCCGTGACGACATCGGCGGCTGGTCGAAGGCGCTGTGGGTCGCCGCGGTCATCCTCGTGCCGTTCTTCGGCACGCTGATGTACCTGATCGTCCGGCCCGCCGGAGCCACCGAGCAGGAGCGGGTGATGATGGACGAGGCGAGCCGCGAGTTCGTCGCGAAGTACTCGCCCACCTCGGCCGCGACGGAGCTCCAGGCGCTCGCCGACCTGCACGACCGTGGGAAGCTGACGGACGACGAGTTCGCCGCGGAGAAGGCCAGGCTGCTCGGCACGGGCGCGCCCGTCGCCGCGTAGCGAGGTCGAGGAGCCCGTCGGCGAGACGACGACCGGCCCCGGCAGCGCTCGCGGGCGCCGCCGGGCCGTCGTCGCGGCCCGGACGTCTCCGCCGGTTCGGATCAGGGGCTGCGAGGCACGCCGCCCGTGCAGCCCGCTCTCCCGCCCGTCAGTACGCGCTCCGGCGGCGCTCGTTGCGCCGGTCGATGATCCACCCGGCGACGAGCGACGCGACGGCGATGATCAGGAACATCCCGAGGAAGCCCCACCGGTACCAGAAGCCGGAGAGGAGCATGAAGCCGACGAACCCTGCCACGCCGCACGCGATCGTGATCCCGACGAACCCGAGCCAGAACTTCGCACCCATCACCGCTCTCCTTGTCTCGGCCGATCAGGTCAGGCGTAGCGCACGATACGACGATCGACGGCCGGCGTACATCGCCCCGACGGGATGAGCCGCGCACGCTCGTGCAGGTTCATCCGAACCGGACGAGGAATCCGGCGGTCGCCGGGGGAAGGGTGACGTCATGAGCACTCCGCCGGTACCCGGACCGGGCGGCCGCGGCGCCGTGCCGGTGCGCGACGCCGAGCTCGCCGCGCACGGCGAGCGGCTGCTGGCAGCGCCGCACGTCGAGGTCCACGAGCTCGCGCTCGCGTTCGACGAGAGCAGCGCGACGGCCGCCGCGGTCCACGTCGGCGGGACGAGCTTCTTCCCGCGGATGCTCGCCGACGTCGAACGTGCGTCGTCGTCGGTGCACATCGTGCAGTTCGGCTTCCGGCCCGGGAACGTCGGCGACCGCTTCGCGGAGGCGCTCGTCGCGAAGGCGCGGGACGGAGTTCCCGTGCGGCTCGTGGTCGACCGCAACGGCTCCGACCCCGAGCGCGGCTCACGCGCGTTCTACGACCGGCTCGTGGCCGGCGGCGTGCAGGTGTGCATGGCGAGCGGCACGCAGGCGCGGGGGCCGTTCGGGCCCCTGGGCGCGGAGCGCCGGCCGGTCCGCTGGAACGTCCGCGCGCTCGGGCACATCGATCACCGGAAGGCGGTCGTCGTCGACGGGCGCATCGGTTGGGTCGGCGGCGCCGGCATCGAGGACCACTTCGAGGACGGCCGCTTCCACGACCTCTTCGTCCGGCTCGAGGGCCCCGTCGTCTCGCAGCTCCAGCTCGTCTTCCTCGCGAGCCTCCGCCGCCTCGGCGGGAGCGTTCCCACCGAGGAGGTCGACGCCCTCTTCCCCGCGCACGACCCGACGCCGGAGGCCGTCCCGGCGATCGTCCTCCACAACGCGCCCGGGCGGTTCCGCCCGATCACGGAGGCGATCGCGGCGTCGCTCGAGTCCGCGCGCGAGACGCTCGACGTCGTCAACCCGTACGTCACGGACCGCGGGATGATCCGGCGGATCGAGGCGGCCGCCCGGCGTGGCGCCCGCGTGCGGCTGTTCGTGCCCGCGACGCCGAACAACTGGGCCTGCGGCCTCGCCGAGCGCTTCCACCACGGGCACCTGCTCGATGCGGGCGTCCAGATCCTCGAGTACCCGGCGATGTTGCACGCGAAGGCGTTCGTCCGCGACGGCGAGGAGGTCCTCGCCGGCACGTGCAACCTCGAGGCGTGGAGCCTCAAGCGCTTCTTCGAGATCGACGTCCGCGTGCGCTCGCGCGCGCTCGCCGAGCAGTTCGACGAGCGGTTCGCGGTGCCCGCGGTGGACGTCTCGGCGCCCGGGCGTCGCGCGACCGGCGTCGTCGAGCGCGCGAAGGCGACGGCGTTCGCGGCGCTCTCGCCGCTGCTCTGACCGCCGCCCTCACCGGCGGCCGGCCGCGGTGCCGACGGGCGCCGGCACCGCACGCGGCTCCGGCCTAGGCCTCCTTCAGACGCTTGCCCGCGTAGGCGGCCAGGCCGTAGATGATCAGGATGTCCACGGCGAACATCGCCATGCCCCAGAGCGGGTAGGCCGGCATGAAGTAGAGCTGGCCGATCGCGTTCACTCCGGCCACGCCGATGCCGAACCACCGGGCGAGCTCGCTGCCGCTGACGACGGCGAACGACGCGACGAGCTGGAGCACGCCGAGGACCGTGATGATCCAGCCCCACGTGTTCAGGTCGCTGAAGACGTACACGGCGTCGTCGACGAACACCCGCGAGCTCCCGATCGCGAGGATCCCGTTGATCGTGTTCCAGACCCCCGCGAGGCCGAGCATGATCGCGGCGAACCCGACCCAGCCCTCGCCCTTCATCCGTTCGTACCCGTACATGTCGCCGGAGCTGCGGTAGGCGCTCGCGGCCTGGGCGTCACGTGCCGCTGACGACATCGACGCTCCTCTCGTCGCGCTTGTTCCGTAGTGCCTCGGCACTCGCCGGGGCTGGTGGGATTCTCCGGCGGCGCACGAACCGCGGCATCACCCCAACCGGACGATGAACGCCGCGATCGCGCGCGACCTTCGCTCCTGCCGGTTCCGGCCGGGCCCGGTCACACCTCGAACTCGTCGCTCCGCGTCAGGAGGCCGTAGAGGACGAAGAAGTCGAGCGTCAGGACGGCGATCGCCCAGAGCGGGAACACGAAGATCACGAACGCCGTGAGGAAGGCGCTGAGCGACGCGCCGGCGACGCCGAGCCACAGCCCCCACACGTTCCGCTGCAGAACGAGGACGCCCGTCACCAGCTGCAGAACCCCGACGATCAGCCAGAACCAGCCCCAGACGGTGAGGTCGATCCCATAGAGGACCTCGCTCGCCGCTGCCGCCATCGTGTCGTCGTCGGTCAGGGCTCCCAGTCCGCTGAGGGCGTTGTACGAGCCCGCGATGAGTATCGCTATGCCGACGAACGTGAGCCAACCCGAGCGTCTCCCGATGAACTCCGACACCGTGGTCCCTCCTTCGAATGGTCGAGTTCGAGTGGCACCTCGTCGAGCGCCGGAAGGGCCGGGAAGCGCCCGGGACCGACGCCGACGATGACGCCCTTTCGCCACCGAACGTCGCTCCCCTCCTCGCACGGAGGGACGGTCTGGCCGTTCGCCGCTTCCGTCGCCCGCGTTCGCCGCCGACGACCTCGAAGGACCCGGTGCAGTCCCCGACGGCCTGCTGCCGCGCCGCCGTCGTCGTCATCCGCACGGGATGACGTCCGCCGGCGTCGCGTCTGCGAGCATCGCGGCATGAGGGATCGTCACGTCTCCGAGGCCGACCGCGTGGTGCTCCACTGACGACCGCGGGCGCACCGCAGACGACGTCGCGGGAGCCGCAGCGGCACATCTCGGTCGTCGGTGCCGCGTTCCTCGGCATCGGGGCGATGATCGGCGCCGGGATCTTCGCGCTCCTCGGCGAGGCAGCGGCCGTGGCGGGATCCGCCGTCTGGCTCTCGTTCCTCCTCGCGGGCCTCGTCACCGGGCTGCTCGCGTACAACGTCGTCCAGCTCGGCATCCGGTATCCGTCGTCGGGCGGGCTGATCGAGTACCTCGTGCAGGGCTTCGGGAACGGCCGCCTGCTCGGGATCGCCTCGTGGCTCGGGTACATCGCCGCGTTCGTGATCGTCTGCTCGATGGTCGCCGTCTCCTTCGGGACCTACGCCACCTCCTTGTTCGTCGGCGACGACGCGTGGAACGGCTGGGACAACGTCTTCACGTCGGCCCTCGTGGTGGGGATGGCGGCGATCAACATGATCGGCGCGACGTTCGTGAGCCGCGTCGCCTCCGTGATGGTCGTCGTCCTCCTCGGCGTCTTCGGGATCTTCATCTGGGTGACGATCGCCGACGTCGACTTCGACATGCTCGCGTTCAGCACCTATCCCGCGTTCTCCGACATCATCGCGAGCATCGCGTTGACGTTCTTCGCGTTCCTCGGCTTCGGCGTGATGACCTTCACGGTCGGCGACCTCGCGAAACCGAAACGTGAGCTGCCGAGGGCGATGCTGCTCGCGCTCGGCCTGACGACGCTCACGTACGTCCTCATCTCGATCGGCGTCTTCGGGACGCTCACCGTCGACGAGACGATCGGCTACGGCGAGACGGCGATCGCGGAGGCCGCACGGCCCTCGCTCGGCGACGCGGGCTTCACGATCATGGCGATCGCCGCGTTGATCGCGACCGCGGGGGCGACGAACGCGACCCTCTTCGGCTCGACCAACATGACGGCGATGCTCGCCGGGATCCGCCAGTTCCCGCCGTTCTTCGGCCGCGACTCCCGGCTCGGCACGCACGGCGGGCTGCTCATCACCGCGGGCCTCGTCCTGGTCGTCTCGAACCTCGTCGACCTGTCGGCGATCGCGTCGGTCGGGAGCGCGTGCGCGCTGGTCGTGTTCCTGCTCGTCGGGGTCGCCGGCTACCGGCGGCGGTCCGAGACCGGCGCGAGCGGCGCGGTCGTCCTCGTCGGAGTGGCGGCGACGGCGGTCGTCCTCGGATTCTTCGCCGCCGACACGCTGCAGAACGCGCCCGAGACCTTCACGGCCATGGTCGCGATCCTGCTCGTCGCCGTGGCGGCCGACTTCCTCTGGAAGCGCCGGCGGCCGCAGCCGCAGACCCCGGCGGCCACGCCGCAGTCGACGCCGTCCGCCTAGGCTGATTCGCGCGGTGGGTCGTCGACGGTCGACCGGTCGGACGCCGTCTCTGGGAGGATCGCCGTCGTGACGCCCACCCCGCAGTCGGCCCGTGCGGCGGGCGCGAGCCTCGTGCTCTTCACGCTCGCCGCGGGGCAGTTCCTGATGACGCTCGACAGCTCCGTGATGAACGTCTCGATCGCGACCGTCGCCGAAGACGTCGGCACGACGGTGACGGGGATCCAGGGCGCGATCACGGCCTACACGCTCGTGATGGCGGCGCTGATGATCACGGGCGCGAAGGTCGGGGCGATGATCGGCCGCAAGCGCGCGTTCGCGATCGGCTGCGTGATCTACGGGTGCGGCTCGCTGACGACCGCGCTCGCGCCCAACCTGCCCGTGCTGCTCCTCGGCTGGTCGCTGCTGGAGGGGATCGGCGCCGCGCTGATCCTCCCGGCGATCGTCGCCCTCGTCGCCGGGAACTTCCCGGCCGAGGGCCGCCCTGCGGCGTACGGGCTCGTCGCGGCCGCGGGCGCGATCGCCGTCGCCGTCGGGCCGCTGATCGGCGGCTTCTGCACGACGTACTTCTCCTGGCGCTGGGTGTTCGCGGGTGAGGTCGTGCTCGTGCTCGTGATCCTCGTCCTCACCCGGCGAATCGGCGACGCGCCGTCGGAGACGCGGCCGCACCTGGACGTCGTGGGCGCCGTCCTCTCCGCCGCGGGGCTCGCGCTGCTCGTCTTCGGCGTCCTCCGGTCGAGCGAGTGGGGGTGGGTGCAGCCGAAGGCGGGCGGACCGGCGTGGGCCGGGCTCTCGCCGACCGTCTGGCTCGTCCTCGGCGGGCTGTTCGTGATCTGGGTCTTCTTCCGGTGGCAGGACCGCCGCGAGGCGCGCGGCGAGGAGCCGCTCGTGCGCAGAGCGATGCTCGGCAACAGGCAGCTGAGCGGCGGCCTCACGATGTTCTTCTTCCAGTACCTCGTCCAGGCCGGCTTCTTCTTCGTCGTGCCCCTCTACCTCTCGGTCTGCCTCGGCCTCTCGGCCCTCGCGACGGGCGCGCGGCTGCTGCCGCTCTCGCTCACGCTCCTCGTGGCCGCGATCGGGATCCCACGCTTCCTCCCGGACGTCTCGCCCCGGCTCGTCGTCCGTGGCGGGCTGCTCTCGCTGTTCGCCGGCGCGGTCGTCCTGCTCACGGCGCTCGACGCGGACGCCGGCCCGGAGGTCGTCTTCGTTCCCATGCTCCTCGTCGGGCTGGGGATCGGCGCCCTCGCCTCGCAGCTCGGGAGCGTGACGGTGTCGGCCGTGCCGGACGACGAGAGCCCCGAGGTCGGCGGCATCCAGAACACCATGACCAACCTCGGCGCGTCGATCGGCACCGCGCTCGCCGGCTCGATCCTGATCGCGGCCGTCACGTCGTCGTTCATCGCGCAGATCCAGGCGAGCCCCGCCGTCCCGTCGACGGTGAAGGCGCAGGCCCAGGTGGAGCTCGCGGGCGGCGTGCCGTTCATCTCCGACGCCGATCTCGAGGCGGCGCTCGCGGAGGCGGACGTGGAGCCGGCGACGCAGGACGCCACGCTCGAGGCCTACGACGATGCGCGCCTCGACGGCCTGCGCTCGGCGCTCTCGATCCTCGCGCTCCTCGCCCTCGTCGCGCTGTTCCTCGCCCAACGCATCCCGACGAGGCAGCCGGGCGCGGCCCCCGGCGTCGGCAGCGCCTGACGGCGTCCACGGCCGCTACGGCCCCGGCGGGTCGCGCCGCTGCGACTCGCGGTGGACGAAGAGACCGCGGACGGCGCGCCGCAGCTGCTCCGGCAGCGGCACAGCGGCTCCCCTCGCCGCCGGGCCTCTGCTCCGCGCCGAGGCGAGCTCGGCGCCGAACAGGAGGGCCGAGGCGTACAGGTACACGGAGTAGAGGAAGACGAGCACGACGGTGATCGAGCCGTAGATGACGGAGAGACCCGCGATCCGGTCGTACACGAGCGCCGAGGCGGCCGAGATCGCGACCACGAGCACGCCGGTGACGAGCCCGCCGGCGAGCGCGTCGCCGCGAGAGAGGCGACGCGAGGGCACGAACCGGTAGAGCAGCATCACGACGACTGTCGCGAGCGCGAGCGGGATCGCCAGCCGCACGAGCTCCGCGAGCACGCCGCCGTCGAAGCCGAGCTCGCCGGCGACGCCGCCGACGAAGCGGGTGACGACCTGCGCGGCGAAGGCCGTCGCGATCATCACGAGCACGAGCGCACCGGCCCCCGCGACGAGCAGGAAGTCGACGAGCTTGCCCCTGACGGCGGGGCGGCGCCGATCGACCTGCAGGGCCGTCTCGAGGCCGATCCGCACCGCGGCCATCATCCCCGTCGACGCCCATGCGAAGACGGCGAGGGAGAGCAGCCCGACCGCGCTCGTCGGGGTCGCGAGCACGTCGATCGCGTCGGCGACCGTCTCCTCTCCGTCGTCCGAGACGGGCAGCCACCCGACGATCGTCTCGGTCACGTCGGCGCGCAGCTGGTCGTCGCGAAGCACGAGGCCGAACACCGACACGAGCACGATGGCGAGCGGCGCCAGCGAGAACAGCACGCGGTACGCGATGCCGGCGGCGTGCTGCGGCAGCCGGTCGCGAAAATAGGCGTCGATCGCGACCGGGACCGCGGCGAGGAGGCGACGGGCCTCGTCCAGCGTCCGGCGGCCCGCCCGCGACAGCCAGGAGCGGTCGCCCCGCCCCGCGACATCGGCCATGGAAGGAGTCTAGGAGCGCACACGGCGGCTCCGTGAGACGGCGCGCCGCGCGAGGTGCGTCGCACCTCCCCGCACGAGTGTGCCGAACCGCACCACGAGAGGCCTGTGGGCCGGACTGCGCCGTCCAGCCCGAGGTGGGACGCTGCTCGCAGCACCAGACGCCTACGAAGGAGCCGGCAATGGACGCCACCCGCATCGCCGAGAGCCGCCGTGAGCTCGCCCACCGCTCGAACAACGGCGTGCACGTCTCCCTCCTCTGGTCATCGGTCGACGACGGGCTCGTCGTCACCGTCGAGGACGACGCCGGCGAGTCGTTCGAGCTCGTCGTCGGCGCCGACGAGGCGCTCGAGGTGTTCGACCACCCGTACGCCTACGCGGCCTTCCGCGGCCACCTCTGGGCCGCGGAGCTCACCGTCTGAGCCGCTCGACGCGCGGGCGGGCGCCCCGCGGGCGAGGCGAAGCCCGACCGCCGAGACGGCAGCCGCGCCGGAGACTACGCTCTCCTGCGATGCGGCATCGCCCCCCGATCGCGATCCGGCGTGCGCTCGCCGTCGGACTCGCGGGGCTGGCGGGCCTCGCGTACCCCGGCGCCGCGCGCGCCGACGCGGAGGAGGACCTCGCGGCGCGCTACGCGCCGGTCGTGCGGCTCGTGGCGCAGGAGGAGGAGTGCGGCCCGGGAGAGCCGTACCGGCCGAGCGACATCGACGCGTTCCTCGACGACGACACGGTCTCGCTGCGCGGCCCCTGGCGCAGCAACGACCTCGTGACGATCGCACCGTCGGCCGACGACCTCGGCCGGGGCCTGTTCGAGTACAACCTCGACTTCCCGGGCGACGCGCTCCAACCGGGCTGCAACTACGAGCGGTGGGCGCGCCTGGTCACGGAGGGCACGGAGCCGACGGTCTACGCCCACGTCGCGAGCGAGGCCGGCCGCCCGGATCGGCTCGCCCTCCAGTACTGGCTGTACTACCCCTACAACGACTGGAACAACCTCCACGAGGGCGACTGGGAGATGATCCAGCTCGTCTTCGCGGCGGGCAGCGCGGAGGACGCGCTCGACGGCCGGCCGCTCGAGCTCGGGTACAGCCAGCACGAGGGAGCCGAGCGCGCGTCCTGGGGCGACGACAAGCTCGAGGTCGTGGAGGGCACGCACCCGGTCGTGTACCCCGCCGCGGGATCGCACGCCAACTTCTACGACTCCTCGCTGTTCCTCGGCCGGTCGGCCAGCGAAGGCGTGGGCTGCGACGACACGACCGGGCCGAGCGTCGACGTCCGACCCGTCGTCCGGACGATCCCCGGCGACCCGGCGGCGGCCCGCGCCGCGTACCCGTGGATCGCCTTCGAGGGGCGCTGGGGCGAGCGACGGGAGGCGTTCTACAACGGCCCCACGGGGCCGAACCTCAAGACCCAGTGGACCGAGCCGATCACGTGGGCCGAGGACTGGCGCGACGTCAGCTACGCGATTCCCGCCGGCGGCGCGCTCGGCACGGGCGCGACCGACTTCTTCTGCGGTGCGGTCGGAGCCGGATCGAATCTCGTGCTCGCGCTGGTGCGGAATCCGCCGCTCGTCCTGGGGATCGTCGTCGCGCTGCTCGCGCTCCTGCTCTGGATCGCGGCCCGCGCGACGTGGCGGCCGACCGCGCCCCGCCGCCTCGCCCGGCGGCGCTCGTCGGGGCAGGCGATCAGTGCCACGAGCCGGATGTACGCCGCCCGACCGCTGCTGTTCATCGGCATCGGGCTGGTCACGATCCCGATCTCGGCCCTCGTGGCGTTGCTCCAGACCGGCATCACCGACGCGTCGACCATCCTCGGCGTCACCCCCGAAGGCGAGGGCGCAGGCCTCCGCGCCGGGGTCGCCGTCGGCCTGGGAGCCGTGCTCACGTTGCTCGGGCTGGCGATCGTCCAGGGCGCGACCGCGCGCGCGATGGCGGAGCTCGACGCCGGGCGCGACGTCGGCCTGGTGGACGCCTACCGGCTCGCGCTCGAGCGCATCCGGCCGCTGCTGGCCTCGCTCGCCGTCGCCGTGACGGTCGTCGGACTGCTCGGCCTTTCCGTGTTCCTCCTGCCGATCGCGATCGTGCTCGTCGTCCGCTGGGCGCTGCTCGTGCCGTGCGTCGAGCTCGAGCGGCAGTCGGCGCTCGGCGCGCTCCGACGAAGCGGTGCGCTCGTCGCGCACCAGTGGCCGAAGGTCGTCGGGCTCGTCGTCCTCGCCGCCGCCTTCGTGATCCTCGTCGGGCCTGTGCTCGGCGGGCTGCTCCTGCTCGGAACCGGCCTGCCGTACACGTACGTGAACCTCGTCGCCGGGCTGGTCTACGCGCTGGCGATGCCGCTCGTCGGGATCACGACGACGTACGTCTACTACGACGCGCTCGTGCGCGAGCGCCTCCAGGAGGAGTCCGGCGCGGCCGACGAGCTCCCGGCCGAGGCGGGGCTCTGACGAGTCGCCCCTGACGCCGGTCCTTCGCGGGACTCGTCGCCGGCGTTACGCCGGAGCGACGGGCAGCTCGTAGACGCGCCGGACGCTCGAGCCGATCCTGGAGACGTCGGTGCCGTAGACGTGGATCGAGATCGCGGTGTCGTCGCCGACGTTGCGGACGCGGTGGATGTCGCCGGGCGGCGCGAACCCGCTCACCTCGCCGGTCCAACCCTCGGCCGTGCCGGCCTCGACCAGGCAGCCGCGCTCCTCGTCCAACGTGAACAGCTCCTCGTACTCCACCCCCTGGACGACGCCGAACACGCACCAGGTGACGTGGTCGTGGATCGGCGTCACCTGCCCCGGCCGCCAGACGAGGCCGACGATCGAGAACGCGCCGCCCGGCTCCGTGTGCAGGACGTGGCTGCGGTACCGGTCGGGGTCGCCGCGCCGCTGCTCCGGCGTGAGCACGTCCGGCGAGGGCAGGTGGCGGCGCAGCGCGTCGGCCACGAGCCGCGCGGTCTCGGGCCAGTCGGCGCCCTCGCCGACCGCCTCCCGCGTCGCGGCCGCTAGCTCCTCGAGCCCCGGCGCGGCGTGCCGGCGGGCGAGCGTTCCCGCCGCCGTCACCTCGACCCGCGGGTCGACGCCGCGCGGCGTCTCGACGTCGCGCCGGCGCGCCCCGTGTGCCTCGGTCGCCGTCCCGGCCGCGGTCGCCATCACGGACAGGGTCGCACGGCAGGGGGACGCCGTCCGTTCGGCTCCGCCCCGCCCCGACGTGCGGTCAACCGAACCTCGGTCGCCGCCGCCGGGCTAGCGGGGCACCTCCAGCACCATCCCCTCGCGCGCCAGCACCGGCTCGACCCCGTTCGAGCGCGCGAGCTCCTGCGCACGTGCCCCGAGCCGCTCCAGCTCGCCGTCGGAGTGGAGCGGCTCGTGGTGGAAGAGGACGAGACGGCGCGCCCCGACGGCGGCGGCGAACGTGACCGTGTCGGCGACGCTGGAGTGGCCCCAGCCGACCCGGTCCGCGTACTCGTCCTCGAAGTACTGCGCGTCGTGCACCAGCAGGTCGGCGTCTGCCGCGATCGACGAGCCGGAGATCCAGTCCCTCGACCGGCCGGCGATCGAGCCCGCGAACGCCGGCTCGTGATCCGGCAGGTATGCGAGGGTCGCGCCGCCGGCCTCGACGCGGAAGCCGACCGTCGGGCCGGGGTGGACGACGAGCGTGGCGGTGATCGAGGCGCCGCCGATCGTCCAGGGCACGCGCGGCACGTCCCGGAACCGCACCGTCGCCGGCACGTCGCGGAGCTCGACGGGGAAGAGCGGCGGCGAGAACGCCCGCGCGAGTCGTTCGCGAAGGCCGACGAGCGGGGACGGCGGACCCCAGACGTCGAGCGTCACCCGCTCGTCCCAGAGGGGCGCGAAGAACCGCAGCCCCTCGACGTGGTCGAGGTGGAGGTGCGTGAGGAGCAGGTGGATGGTGCGCGTCCCGCGACCGGCCAGCTCGAGCCCGAGCCGCCTGATCCCGGTGCCGGCGTCGAGGACGAGCACGCCGCCGCCGTCGAGCCCCACCTCGAGGCACGACGTGTTCCCGCCGTACGCCACGGTGTCGGGCCCGGGCGTCGGAACGGAGCCGCGGCACCCCCAGATCGTCAGGCGCACGGCCGCGCGCCCTCAGTCGCGCCAGAAGATCGCGACGATGCCGACGAACTCGTCCGCGTGCGCGAACAGCGGCAGGGCCGTCACCGCCACGTCGCGCTCGACGCCGTCGAGGCTCGTGATGCGGTACCGCTCGTGCGCGGCGCGCCGCTCGAGCAGGGCGATCCCGGTCGGCCTGCGCTCGAACGGCAGCGGCTCCGAGTCGAGCGAGCGGGGCGCGAACCGCACCGTCCACTCCGCCAGCGGCAGCTCGTCCGACTGGGCGAACGTGCTGCCGATCACGGCCTCCGCCGCCTCGTTGAAGTAGACGAGCGTGCCGTCGGCGTCGGCGATCAGCGTCGGCGTGGCGAGGTTCGAGGCGAACTCGCGGGCCAGGATCAGCACGAGGTGCTTCTGCGGGGCAGGCACAGGGAGAGCCTACGACGGAGGCGTCCGCGGGCGCGTCAGCCGAGCACCTCGTTCCATTCCCGGACGTGCCACGCGCGGACGACGCCCTCGAGCACGAACGGGTCGCCGCGGGCGAACTCCTCCGCCGCCTCGCGCGTGGTGAAGACGCCCATCGAGCCCTCGGCCTGGGGGTCGCCGAACGGCCCGATCAGGAGCAGCGTGCCGCGCTCGTGGAACTCCCGGAACCGTGCGCTGTGCCCCGCGAAGTGGACCGGCGCCTTCGAGCGGACGTCGTCGGCAGAGTCGTAGAAGAGCACGTACTTCACGGGTCACCTCCGGTCGGTTCGCGGCGCCGCATCGGAGCACGGCAAGGAGATGGTGACCCACGCGCGGCGCCCTGTGAAGACGTGTGGGAGGAGTACGGTACGGCCGAGATGCCGCCGTCGAGCCGCACCTGACCCTGGCGACGACCGGGCACGCGCTCCTGGGCGAGCTGGCCGCGCTGGTCGGCCACGAGGCCGTCCGCCCCGGCAGCGACCGCGCGTACCTCGGCGACGCCACCGAAGCACAGGGGCTCGTCGGCCGCGCGGACGCGATCTGCCTTCCCGGGAGCGCCGAGGACGTCGCGCGGGTCGTGGCGTGGTGCTACGAGCACGACGTCGCGATCGTGCCGCGCGGCGGCGGCACGGGCTACGCCGGCGGCGCCGTGCCGATCGACGGCGGCGTCGTCGTCGCGCTCGAGCGCCTCGACCGCGTCCGCTCGTTCGACCCTCTCGTCTGGCGGATCTGCGTCGAGGCCGGCGTGCGGACTGCGCGCCTCCGGCGGCTCGCGGCCGAGCACGGCCTCCTCTTCCCGCCCGACCCCGGCGGGGCCGAGAGCTCCCAGATCGGGGGCAACATCGCCACCAACGCGGGCGGGCCGCACGCGTTCAAGTACGGGGTCACGGGCTCGTGGGTGACCGGCCTCGAAGCGGTCGTGCCGCCCGGAGAGCTGATCTCGGTCGGCGGCGCGGCCCGCAAGGACGTCGCCGGCTACGACCTCAAGAGCCTCCTCGTCGGCTCGGAGGGGACGCTGGGGATCGTCACCGCCGCCTGGCTGAGGCTCGTGCCGGCCCCGGAGGCCGCCTTCCCGGTGCTCGGCTTCTACCGCTCCGCGGCCGAGGGCAGCGCGGCCGTCGCTCGCGTGCTGGGCGACGGATTGCCGGTGGCGGCGCTCGAGTACCTGGACGAGGGAACGCTCGAGGCGGCCGGCCCGACGTTCCCGGGCGGCGTCCCGGACGGGACGCGATTCCTCGTCGTCGCCGAGGCCGACGGCGCCGCGGCCGAGGCGGCCCGACTGCGGGACGAGGTCGTCGCCGTGCTCGGCGAGGACGCCGTCGCCGTCCGCTCGCCGAGCGCGGCCGCCGACGTTCGCGCCCTGTGGCGCTGGCGCGGCGGCGTCTCGATCGCCGTCACGAGCCGGCTCGGCTGGAAGGTCAGCGAGGACGTCGCCGTGCCCGTCGACCGGCTCGGAGAGGCGATCGCCGCCACCGTGGAGATCGGCCGCCGCCACGGGCTCCCGGCGTGCAGCTGGGGCCACGCGGGCGACGGCAACCTCCACTCGACCTTCCTGCTCACTCCCGGCGACCGGGAGGAGCTCGAGCGGGCGACCGCGGCGGCCGGCGAGCTGTTCGCGCTCGCGGTGGAGCTCGGCGGCACCGTGTCGGGCGAGCACGGGCTCGGGTGGACGAAGCGAGGCGAGCTGCGACGGCAGTGGGGTCCGCGCGCCCTCGCCCTCCACGCCGCGGTGAAGCTCGCCTTCGACCCGAAGGGGCTGCTGAACCCCGGCAAGAAGACGTCGGCCGCCCGGGACGAGCGCGCGCTGCCGACGCTCGGGGCCGTCACGGAGTAGATTCGGCCGCGACCCCGACGCGGCAGCCAGAAGGGCGGTCTAGGCGGCCTCCTCGGCAGCCTCTTCGGCGGCAAGCGCGGCGGCGGGAGTGGCGCCGGGAACCTCGCGATGCTCGCGCCGGTGCCCCTGCCGGTCGTCGCCAAGCTCCTGGCCGGCGGCGGCCTGCAGAAGATCCTCGCCGGAGCCCAGCAGCAGGGGCTCGGCGACAAGGCCAACTCGTGGGTCGGCACGGGCGAGAACGCGCCGCTCTCGCCGGACGAGCTGCGGCGGGGGGTCGGCGACGACACCATCCGGGAGGGAGGCGGCGGCGGAGGCCGGCGTCTCCGAGGACGAGGCTGCAGCCGGCCTGGCGACGCTGCTCCCGCAGGTGGTCGACCGGATGACGCCGGCGGGGCAGGTCCCCGACGAGGCAGAGGTCGACCGGGCCGCCGCGGAGCTCGAGCGGGCGGCGCGGGCGCGCTCGGCCTAGCGAGCAGCGTCCTCGGGCGCGGCCACCTCCACCGTCTCGACGTCGACGACCACGTAGCGCCCGTAGAGGTAGGCGTGGATCGCCGCGCCGATCACCGCGCCGAGCAGCGGTGCGACGATGTAGATCCAGACGTCGTTCCACTCGTTCCCGACGATCGCAGGGCCCAGCGTCCGCGCCGGGTTCACCGAGGAGCCGCTCACGGGGATCGCCGCGAAGTGGATCGCGACGAGGGTCAGCGGGATCGCGAGCAGCGCCGTCCCGAACACGCGCTGGCTGCGCGACGACTGCAGGATCACGGCGACGAAGACGGCCGTCAGGAGCAGCTCGAGCCAGAAGGCGTCCCAGGTCGCCGAGGGCGTCGTCGCCGTCGACGCGACGTCGTCCCGGCTGAACGCGGCGAGCACGGCGAGCGACGCGAGGATCCCGCCGGCGAGCTGTGAGATCCAGTAGCCCACGAGCGACGGCAGGTCGAGGCGGCCGGTGGCGAACATGCCCAGCGAGACCGCCGGGTTGAAGTGGCCGCCGGAGATCTCGCCGAAGGCGTACAGGCCGGCGAGGAGCGCGAGGCCGAAGCCGAACGGCACGGCGAGGAGCACGGGCGCGTCGGCGGCGACCGCAGCCAGGATCGAGAGCGACCCGACGAAGACGAGCGTGAACGTGCCGAGGAGCTCGGCGACGTACTTCTGCAGGTTCTCCATGAAGGCCTCCGGGAGGTGGGCGAGGAGTCCGGAGGATTCTCTGGACGGCGCCGGACGGCGGCGGCCACGCAGCGCCGGTGCGCGCGGCATGCTCCCGGGGTGAGGATCGCGGTCCTCGACGACTACCAGGACGCCGTCCGCGGCCTGAGCTGCTTCCGGCTGCTCGACGGACACGAGGTCGCCGTGCTCGTGCGCGCGGCCGACCCGGAGGAGCTCGCCGACGTCGAGGCGCTCGTGCCGATCCGCGAGCGCACCCGGATCGACGAGGCGCTCCTCGCCCGGCTCCCGCGCCTCCGGCTCGTCTCCCAGACCGGCCGGGTCGGGCCGCACCTCGACCTCGGGGCCTGCACGGCCCGCGGCGTCGCCGTCGCCGAGGGCGTGGGCGCTCCGGTGGCGACGGCGGAGCTCACGTGGGCCCTCGTCCTGGCCGGCGCGCGGAGGCTGACCCAGTACGCGGCGGCGCTGCACGCGGGCGAGTGGCAGCGGAACGGCCTCGAGGACGTCGACGGTGGCCTCGGCTTCGCGCTCGAGGGCCGCACCCTCGGGATCCTCGGCCTCGGGCGGATCGGCAGCCGGGTCGCAGCGTTCGGCCGCGCGTTCGGGATGGACGTGCTCGTGTGGGGGCGCGAGCGCTCGCGCGCGGCCGCGGCCGAGGCCGGCTTCGCCACGGCGGCGTCCGCCGAGGACGTGCTGGCGCGCGCCGACGTCGCCAGCCTCCACCTGCGGCTCTCGGAGGAGACGCGCGGGATCGTGTCCCTCGCCGCGCTGCGGACGATGAAGCCGACGGCGCTGCTCGTGAACACCGCCCGCGCCGCGCTCGTCGAGCCGGGCGCGCTCGCCGCCGCCCTGGAGCAGGGGCGGCCCGGCGCGGCCGCCGTCGACGTCTTCGACGCCGAGCCCGCGGTGGACGACACGCTGCTGCAGCTCCCGAACGTCGTCGCGACCCCGCACGTCGGCTTCGTCGAGCGCGATGCCTACGAGCGCATGTTCGAGGCGGCGTTCCGCAACGTCCTGCGCTTCGCCGCCGGCGACGCGAGCGTCGTCGTCAACCCGGAGGCGCTCGACCGGGGCGAGCGATGAGTCCCGCGTGGGCGCCGGGTTGATGCCGGAGCCTCCCGCTCCCGGCTAGACCGGCACGAGCCCGCGGGCGCGCCGCGAGGCGGCCGACTGGCGCCTCTGGGCCGAGAGCTCGAGCTTCCGCAGGCGCACGTGCGACGGGGTCACCTCGACGCACTCGTCGTCGCGGATGAACTCGAGCGCCTGCTCGAGCGACAGCGGGCGCGGCGGGATCAGCCGGACGAGCTCCTCGGCGGTCGAGGAGCGCATGTTCGTCAGCTTCTTCTCCTTCGTCGCGTTGACGTCGAGGTCCTCGGCACGCGCGTTCTCGCCCACGATCATCCCCTCGTACAGCTCCGCGCCGGGCCCCACGAACAGCTGCCCGCGCTCCTGGAGGTTCAGCAGCGCGAACGAGGTGGCCGTGCCGCGGCGGTCGGCCACGAGGCTCCCCGTCGGGCGGGTCCGCAACTCGCCGTGCCAGGGCTCGTAGCGGTCGAAGACGTGGTGGATGATCCCGGTGCCGCGGGTCTCGGTGAGGAACTCCGTGCGGAAGCCGATCAGCCCGCGCGCGGGCACGAGGTACTCGATCCGCACCCAGCCGGTGCCGTGGTTGACCATCTGCTCCATCCGCCCCCGACGGAGCGCGAGCAGCTGCGTGATCACCCCGACGTATTCCTCCGGCGCGTCGATCGCGAGCCGCTCGACGGGCTCGTGCAGGACGCCGTCGACCTCGCGCGTGACCACCTGCGGCTTCCCCACGGTGAGCTCGAAGCCCTCGCGGCGCATCAGCTCGACGAGCACGGCGAGCTGGAGCTCGCCGCGCCCCTGCACCTCCCACGCGTCCGGCTGCGCGGTCGGGAGCACCCGCAGCGAGACGTTGCCGACGAGCTCCTGGTCGAGGCGCGCCTTGACCATCGAGGCGGTGAGGCGGGTCCCGTCGCGGCCCGAGAGGGGCGAGGTGTTGATCCCGACGGTCATCGAGAGGCTCGGCTCGTCGACGCCGATCACGGGCAACGGCCGGGGGTCGTCGGGATCGGCCAGCGTCTCGCCGATCGTGACCTCGGGGATGCCGGCCACCGCAACGAGCTCTCCGGGCCCGGCCTCCGGGGCGTCGACCCGGTCCAGCGCATCGCTCACGTACAACTCGGTCACGCGCGCGCGCTCGACCTCGCCGGTCGTCCGGCACCACGCGACCTGGGCGCCCTTGCGGATCGTCCCCTGGACGACGCGGCAGATCGCGAGCCGGCCGACGTACGGGGAGGCGTCGAGGTTCGTCACGTGCGCCTGCAGCGGGTGCCCCTCCTCGTACTCGGGCGCGGGGATGTGCGCGATCAGCGTCTCGAGCAGCGGGCGCAGGTCGGTGGCGAGCTCATCGCCGTTTAGCGCGGCGCGGCCGGCCTTCGCGTTGCAGAGCACGATGGGGAACTCGATCTGGCCCTCGTCGGCGTCGAGGTCGAGGAACAGCTCGTAGACCTCGTTCACCACCTCCTCGACGCGCGCGTCCGGCCGGTCGACCTTGTTCACGACGAGGATCACCGGGAGGCGGGCCTCGAGCGCCTTCCGCAGCACGAACCGGGTCTGCGGCAGCGGCCCCTCGCTCGCGTCGACGAGCAGCAGCACCCCGTCGACCATGTGGAGCGCACGCTCGACCTCGCCGCCGAAGTCGGCGTGCCCCGGCGTGTCGACGATGTTCACCTTCGTGCCGCCCCAGCGGACGGCGGTGTTCTTGGCCAGGATCGTGATCCCCTTCTCGCGCTCGAGGTCCATGGAGTCGAGCACGCGCTCGGCGACGTCCTGGTTCGCGCGGAAGGAGCCCGACTGCCAGAGCATCGCGTCGACGAGCGTCGTCTTCCCGTGGTCGACGTGGGCGACGATGGCGACGTTGCGGATGTCCTGGCGGCGCGGCACCGGCGGAGGGTAGCGTCGGCCCCGTGGCACGCGATCTCGTTCGGGACGCTGAGGCGGCGACGCGGTGCGCCTGGGTGCCGCTCGACGACCCGCTGTACGTCGCCTACCACGACGACGAGTGGGGGATGCCGACGCGCGACGACCGCGACCTCTACGAGCTGCTCACGCTCGAAGGCGCGCAGGCGGGGCTGTCGTGGGCGACGATCCTGCGCAAGCGGGAGGGCTACCGGCGCGCGTTCGCGGGCTTCGACGCCGAGGCCGTCGCCCGCTTCGGGCCCGACGACGTGCAGCGCCTGCTGGCCGACACGGGCATCGTCCGGAACCGGCTGAAGGTCGAGTCGACGATCTCCAACGCGCGCGCCGTGCTCGAGCTCGACGTGCCGCTGTCCGAGCTCCTGTGGAGCTTCGTCGACGGCGAGCAGCGGATGAACGCGTGGCGGACGCTCGCGGAGATCCCCGCCGAGACGCCCGAGTCGAGGGCGATGTCGAAGGAGCTGAAGCGGCGCGGGTTCCGCTTCGTCGGGCCGACGGTCTGCTACGCGCTGATGCAGGCGGCGGGGCTCGTCGACGACCACACCGTCGACTGCTTCCGCCGCGCGGCAGGCGCTACGGGCGCCTCGCCGGCCTCCGCGTGACCCGCTCGCACCGCTTGACCTTGTCGGCCCGGTCGACGGTCGCGCGATCCGTGCCGGGCCCGCAGTCGACCGTGTCGACCGCACCGTCGGTCGCGACGATCGTGTCGTTGCCGGCGCCGCCGAGGAGCACGTCCTTCCCGCCCCTGCCGTCGATCCGGTCGTTGCCGCCGAGACCGCTGATCGTCTCGGCCCGGTTCGTGCCGACGAGCCGGTCGTTGCGGGCACTGCCCCGGATCGACTTGGTCGTCGCGGGGGCCTTCGCCGCGACGACGGCGGAGATCGCCGAGGTCGCCTGCGTGGATCCGGCTGCGTTGCCGGCGGTGACGAGCAGCCGCATGCGGCGACCGACGTCGGCGGCGACGAGGACGTAGGAGCTCTTCGTCGCGAGCGCAACCGGGGTGCAGGTCGTCCCCGTCCTCGGACAGCGCTGCCACTGGTACGAGTACGTCATCGGCGTCGTCCCCGTCCACCGGCCGGTCGCCGCGACGAGCGTCCGCCCCTTCGCGAGCACGCCCGTGAACGACGGCGCGGCCGTGTTGCTCGGCCGCGTCGCGGCGGTCGTCGTCGCGCCCCCGGCCTCGATCACGTCGGTCGCGCCCGAGGTGACGGTGGCGGAGCCGGAGGCGTTACGGGCGGTGACGGCGACCACGACCGTCCCGCCGACCTCCGACGCGGTCAGCACGTAGGACTGCGCCGTCGCTCCGGCGATGGCGGCGCAGCCGGCGCCCGCCGCGTTGCAGCGCTGCCACTGGTACGTGTAGGTCAGAGGGAGCGTGCCCGTCCACGTGCCGTTCGTCGCCGACAGGACGGAGCCGGCGCGCTCGGTGCCGCTGACGGACGGCCTGAACGTGTTCACGGGCGCCTGGCCCGCGACGACCGCCGTCGGCTCCGAGGTCGCCGTCGCCGTCCCGAAGTCGTTCGTCGCGGTCACCGCGACGCGGAGCCTCGAGCCGACGTCCGCGCTCGTCGCGGTGTACGAGGTCGTGATCGCGCCGGCGATGTCGCGGCAGTTCGCTCCCGCCGAGTCGCACCGTCGCCACTGGTACGCGTAGACGATCGTCGGCGCGCCCGTCCACGTGCCTCGCGTGGCGAGGAAGGACGTGGACGCGGCGGCGCTCGTGGACGTGGACTCCGTGATCGCGGGCAGCACGGTGTTCGAGGGGAGGTTGCTGGACACGAGCGGCGAGGGGAGCGACTCCGCCGTCACGCTGCCCTCGGCGTTCGTCGCGGTGACCTCGACCCGCAGCGTCTTGCCGACGTCGGCCGAAGCGACCGCGTACACGCTCGCGGTCGACGCCGGGCCGACGTGGACGCAGTTCGCGCCTGCGGCGTCGCAGCGCTTCCAGCGGTAGGTGAAGACGAGGTTCGCGCCTGTCCACGTGCCCGTCGTGGCCTCGAGCGTCTCGCCCAGGATCGTCTCTCCCTCGATCGCCGGGGGCGTCACGTTGCGCGGCGCGGAGGCGCCGACGACCGGAGTCGCGAGTGACGTGCCGGGCGCGGAGCCGTCGGGCGTCGTCGCGGTGACCCTGACGCGGATCGTGCCGCCGATGTCGAGCGAGCCGACCGTGTAGGTGTCGCCCGTTGCGCCCGGGATCGCGACACAGCCCGACCCGCCCGAGGAGCAGCGCGTCCACTGGTACGAGTAGCCGGTGATCCCGCTGAGCGACGTCCAGGCGCCGACGCTGCTCGAGAGCACCACGCCGTCCCGCATCACGCCGCCTGCGGTCGGATCGAGCGTGATCTCCGGCGGTGCCGTGTTCGCGACCGCGAGCCCCCAGTCGGGCTGCTTCGCGCCCGAGGCGACCAGCTCGCGCGGCGAGCCGCCGCCCGCGGGCACGACCTTGAGCGCGCCGGCCGACAGCGACGTCGCGTACACGATCTCGTCGCCGCCCGGAGCCCAGCTCGGCGAGAACGCGCCACTCGTGGTGAGCTGCATCCGGCTCGTGCCGTCGACGTTCATCACGAACAGCTCGCCGTCGGAGACGTACGCGATCCTGGTGCCGTCGGGCGACCACGCCGGGCTGCCCTGGACGCCGCTGCTCGCGAGGACGCTCGGCGCGCCGCCGCCCGAGGGCGCGACCGCGATGTCGTCGCCGCTCACGAACACGATCTGGGTCCCGTCCGGCGACCAGGCGGGATCGCTGCCGGAGCCGATCGTGACCGAGGCACAAGCCGCCGGCGACACGTCGCCGATCTTCACGGAGCCGCCGTCGACGTACGCGAGCCGTGCCCCGCTCGGCGAGATCGCCGGATCCGACCCTGCGCAGAGTGTCCCCGCGCCGAGGCGTACCACGTTGCCGCCGTCGTCGTAGAGGATCACGGCGGCGTCGCTCGAGCTCGACGGGTTCGCGCCGGCGACGCCGAGGTCGGTGACCGACGTCCCGTTGGCCGCGATCGTGTGGAGCGTCCCGCCGCTCACGTACACGATCCGCTTCGCCGTCGTGGACGACGCCGACGCGGGCCCGAGCACGAGCAGGAACAGCGCCCCGACGGCGAGGAGGGAAACCCGAGTGCGGAGCCGCGCCCTCACTGGCCTTCCTGGTTTCTAGCAGTATTTACCGCCGGGCGCACCCCCGCCGCCCCGGCGCTCGGGTCGCGTCAGGCCTCGCCCCGTCGCCCGGAGTGGTGGAGCGCGCGCAGGAGGCGGTCGCCGTCGAGCGCGTAGGCGGTGACGCCGTCCTTGCCCGTCGTCGTCTCGGCCGCGAGCACGGCGTTGAGGATCGCTTCCTCCGTCGCCTCGACGACGGCCTGGAAGAGCGTCGTGATGCAGCGGTTCGCGACCATCGAGACCGGCACCGACTCGGGCGAGTCGTCTGCGAGCTCGTTCGGCGGCAGCCCCCGGTTGCCCGTCGCGAAGCAGAGGAAGAGGTCGCCGCTGAAGTGCTCGCCGAGCCCTCCGGCGCGTGCCACGCCCAGGCCGACGCGCTGCGCGAGCCGGGCGCATTGCGTCGGCAGCAGCGGGGCGTCCGAGGCGACGACGCCGATGATCGAGCCGCTCCCCGGCGCGTCGAACGCGCCCGGCGACGGGATCTCGTCCGTCGGGATCAGCCGTCCCACGGGCACGCCGTTCACGCGGAGCTGGTCGCGGGAGCCGTGGTTCGCCTGCACGAGCACGCCGACGACCCAGCCCTCCGGCACGACGCGCGACGCCGTCCCGATCCCGCCCTTGAAGCCGTGGCAGATCATTCCGGTGCCGCTGCCGACGCACCCTTCCGCCACGGGACCTCCGGCCGCCGCCGCGAGCGCCGCGCGGACGTGCTCGGCGCGGACGTGCATCCCGTTGACGTCGCTCAGGACGCCGTCCCACGTCTCCCCCACGACCGGCAGGCTCCAGAACGGCGCGTCGCCGCCCCGTGTCTCGGCCTCCCAGGCGACGAGCGCGTCGCGGACGACGCCGACCGAGTGGGTGTTGGTGAGCCCGACGGGCGAGTGCAGCATCCCGGACTCCCGCACCCACTCGAGACCGGTCAGCTCGCCGTTGCCGTTGAGCCGGTGCGCGCCGGCGAACACGGGCTCGGCCCACGCGTGGGCCTCGTGCGGATGGATCACGGTCACACCGGTCCGGACGTCGTCTCCCTCCACGATCGTGGCGTGGCCGACCCGCACGCCGCCGACGTCCGTGATCGCGCAGAGCGGGCCGCGCGGCAGCGAGCCGATGGTGATCCCGAGGTCCGAGACGCGGGGCACTAGCCGGCCGTGAGCTGGTAGCTCTCGAGCTTGCCCCGCCGGATCTCGACGAGCGCGCCGCGGAGCACGCCCTCGTTGTACTCGCTCCCCGGGTTGATGCACACCGTGCGGCCGAGCTTGAACGTGCCGCGCGACTCGTGGAGGTGACCGTGGAGGCCGAGGAGCGGCTGGTGGCGCTCGATCGCGGCGCGGCACGAGGTCGATCCGACCGGGTGCATCTCGACGCCGCCCGCCCCGGCGGTCAGGCGGAAGTCCTCGCCCAGCTTGGGGCCCGCGTCGATCCCCGTGTCGTACGGCGGGCAGTGGAAGTTGAAGACCGCACGGCCGGGATCGTCGAGCTGGGCGATGACGGCCTCGAGCCGACGGCCGAGCTCCTCCTCGGGCACGTCGCGGGGGCAGTGCCACGGCGTCTCGTTCGCGTAGCCGCAGCTCGCGACCTGCGTCCCGTCCGGGAGCTCGACGACCCGCCCCTCGAGGAACTGCACCCAGTCGCTCGCCTGGATCACCTCGTCGATCGCGGGCGGGTCGTCGTTGCCCGCGTTCACGTAGCAGGCGATGCCGGCCGGGCGAAGCCGCTCCTCCGCGAGCGCGATCCACCGCGCGAGGCGCTCCTTCATCAGCCGCAGGAACAGCGCCTCCCGCGCCGCCGGATCAGCGGCGACGGCCGCCGCCTCGTCGGCGTCGCAGCGCCAGGCGTAGTAGCCGGTGTTCCCGATCTTCCGCTCCAGCTCGTCCAGGGCCGTGCCCGCCTCGACGGAGACGGGCTCGCCGAGGAACTGCCCCTCGTAGCGGCCGTTCGCCGCCACGAGGGGCACGATCGCCTTGCCGGTGATGTCACCGCCGACGAGCACGGCGTCGACCCCGTAGAACGACCCGGCGTTCACGAACTTCGTGAAGCACCGGTCGGAGCCGTGGACATCGGTGGCGTAGAAGAGGCGCACTACTCGGGCGGGATCTCCTTGTAGAGCAGGTCGAGGTCGACGCCGCGCTGCCGCTGCACGGCCCGCGAGACGAAGTAGAGGATCGCGCCGACGACGTAGATCCCGACCACGAACGCGATCGCCCGGCCGCTGGTCGGCCCGGAGAACGCCGGGGTGTCGAACGAGGCGATGAGGATCAGCGTGAACAGGAGGAGGTTGCCGAGCCCGAGCAGCGAGATCACGGGGATCCCGAGGAGGCGACGCCGCACCGCCTCGGGCGCCTGGTCGAACAGCTCGGGCCGCCGGTAGGGCAGCAGGATCGCCGCGAAGCTCGCGATCCAGAACGCCACCGAGAAGATCACGATGTAGTTCACGACGATCGTGAAGAAGGACGTGAACACGTAGAGCGCGAGCAGCACCGCCGCGATCGCGGTGATCACGAGCGCCGCCACCCACGGCGCGTGCGTCCGCTCGCCGACGGTCGCGAGCTTCCTGGGCATCACGCCGTCGAACGACCAGGCGAACAGGTTGCGCGTGCAGACCATCCCGATCACCGGCAGCAGCAGCGCATGCCAGAGGATGAACGAGACGCCGATGATCACGTTCACGATCGTGCTGTCGGTCATGATCCCGGCGAAGAAGTTGAGCACCGGCGAGACGGGAAGGCCGGAGCCCTCGTCGGTGTTGCCGTCGAGGTAGACGACCGAGTTGGTGAAGTCCTTGCCGACGACGTCGTAGTACCGCCAGAAGATCAGCATGTAGACGAGGTAGGCGAAGAGCAGCGTGGCGAGGATCATCCGCGGCTGCGTCTTCGACGCCTGCTTCACCTCGCCGCCGATGTACGCGGAGTAGGTGAAGCCGATGTAGATCCAGTAGCCGATCGGGATCGCGAGCAGCGCCCCGACGAACGTCGCGTCGCCGGCGCTGAACCCCGCCTGCGAGGCTTGGTCGATCAGGCCCTGATAGGTCTGGCCGTCCGCGCTGTCCGCCATGAAGGCGTTGAACTTCGTCACGAACTCGTCGCGCGTGGTCGTCAGGAACACGATCAGCGTCACGAACGTGCCGAACATGGCGGGGATGAAGCCGACGAGGAAGATCGTCCGGAGCGCGCGCGGGCTCAGCGTGAGCACGTACGCGACCAGGCCCAGCAGCCCCAGGCCGATCAGGAACGTCTGCCAGTCGTGGCCGACGCTCTCGCTCCAGTCGACGAGCGTGTCGTTCCCCGTCGCGTGGCCGACCGTCGCGAGCGAGACGGCGAGACCGAAGTTCACGGTGAACGCCGCGTAGAGCGCCAGGCCGAGGAACTGCGACCAGGTGAAGCCCCAGTTCGCGGTGAAGCCGATGCCGGGATGGACGACGCGGCTGAGGTAGACGTAGTCGCCCCCCGACCGC
The DNA here is from genome assembly GCA_035456465.1 of Gaiellaceae bacterium. Lineage (GTDB taxonomy): Bacteria > Actinomycetota > Thermoleophilia > Gaiellales > Gaiellaceae > DATHTC01. The sequence continues at coordinate 89,603 of DATIDD010000005.1, forward strand.
GGCAGGATCCCCGACAGATACCCGTACATCGCCGCGTTCGCCAGCGTCAGGATCGTCCCGATCGTGACGACGACGAGCACGTTCTGCTCCGGCCAGAGACCGGCGATGAAGCTCGGCACCACCGCGAGCACGAGCCCGAGCGCGTAGCCGAGCGTGTTGAAGATGAACACGTCCAGGGGCCGGAACTCCCGGATCAGCCCCGAGGACTGACGCACGAACAGCCCGCGCGCCTCGGGGGCGGCGGCGCCGGCCGCAGCCTGGTCACTCATCTGAGCCTCCTCTCGATCCGACGACGTCAAGCACCCGCACGGGCGGCACGGGCTGGAGCGCCTTCAGGTAGTCGACCCGCTCGTCGACGCCGCCCGGCTCGGGAACCTCGACGACGAGCAGCTCCTCGCGGTCCCGGGACGCCTCCGCGACGACGTCGCCCAGCGGCGAGACGGCCCGGCTGCCGCCGACGAAGACGAAGTCGTCGCCGGGGCCGACGGCGTTGGCGTACAGGTGCGCGACGCGGTTCTCGACCGCACGCGCCTTCGAGGCGACCTCGTGGTCGACGAAGAACGGCCGCATGTTGGCCGACGAGGTCACGAGCAGGTCGGCTCCCGCGAGCGCGGCCGCGCGGGCCGGCTCCGGGAACTCGATGTCGAAGCAGATCAGCGGCGTGACGCGGCGGCCGAGGAGTGGCAGCACGAGCAGCTCCTCGCCGGGGACGAACGCCGAGCGCTCGCCGCCGAACAGCTGGGTCTTGCGGTAGACCGCCGCGACGGACCCGTCGCGGTCGACGATCGCGGCCGAGTTGGCGACGCCCCCCGCGGTGCGCTCCGCGAACCCGACGACCGCCGCCGTGCCGGCCTCGGCGCACGCCCGGCGCACGAGGCGGAGCTCCTCGTCGTCGACCGTCCGGGCGCTGCGCCGGAGCCCGTGGTAGCTGTAGCCGCCGAGGTAGAGCTCGGGGAAGACGGCGAGGTCGACCTCGGGGTGGTCGAGGATCGCCTCGGCGGCCCGCCGCGCGTTGCCCGCGGGATCGCCGATGGCCGAGGTCAGCTGGCACAGGAGCGCCTGCATCACCGGTCCCCTCCCACCGACGACGGCACCGCGGCGAGCTCGCGCCGCACCTCGCGCTCGACGTGGCGAACCGTGTCCGCAAGCCGCTCGACGATCAGGTCCAGCTCCTGCTGCGTGGACACGAACGCCGGGGCGAGGAGGGTCTGGTCGCCCGCGTAGCCGTCGGCGGTCGGCTGCGTCGAGTAGACGAGCAGGCCGCGGCGCAGCGCCTCGAGGTCGATGCGGCGGGCGACCCGCAGCCCCGGCGGGAGGAACGACTCGCCGTCGCGCGGGTCGACGTACTCGACCCCGAGCAGGAAGCCGTGGCCGCGCACCTCGCGCACGAGCTCGCAGCCGGACAGCGCCTGCTCGAGCGAGTCGCGCAGGACCGGGCCGAGCTCCCGGACACGCTCGACGAGGCGGTCCCGGGCCAGCCGGTCGACCACGGCCAGGCCGACGGCGCACGACAGCGGCGCGCCGTCCCAGGTGTGCCCGAGGTCGAAGACCCGGGAGCCGGCCGCCACCGCGTCGTACACGTGCTCGCGGCAGAGGACGGCCCCGATCGGCGCATAGCCGGCGCCGAGCCCTTTCGCCGTCGTGATCACGTCCGGGTCGATCGGCACGCGGTGGGCGGCGAACCAGGCGCCGGTTCGACCCAGGCCGGTCACGACCTCGTCGAACACGACGAGGAAGCCGTACCGCGCGCGCCGCTCGTCGAGGCCGCGCCAGAACGCCTCGGGAGGGGCGTACGCCGGCAGGGCGGCCGCGCTCACCGGCTCGCAGCAGAACGCCGCGACCTCGTCGCCCCGCTCCTCCAGGATCGCGTCGAGCGCCGCGAGGGCCTCGGCGCCGGTCGGGTCGAGGCGCCACGTGGACGGCGGGATGTGCGGCTGCGGCACGACGTAGGGCTCGTAGGGACGCGTCAGCCCGGGGCGGCCGGTCAGCGCGAGCGTCACCGCGGTCGGGCCGTGGTAGGCCTGTGCGGGCGAGACGATCAGCCAACGCCGCTCGTCGCCGCGCTCGACGTGGTAGCTCCGGACGAGGCGCACCGCGGTCTCGTTCGCCTCGGCCCCACCACTCGTGAAGTGCACGCGGGCGACGTCCCCGCCGGCGAGCGCGACCAGGCGCCGAGCAAGCTCCTCCTGCGGCGGGCTGGTGAACTGCTGGTTGTAGAGGAACGACACGCGCTCGGACTGCGCGCGGCCGACGTCCGCCAGCTCGCGGTCGCCGTGCCCGAGGCTCGCGACCATCGCGCCGCCGCCGACGGCGTCCAGGTAGGCAGTGCCCTCGCGGTCGTAGAGCCACACGCCCTCGCCCCGCTCGATCAGCGGGTACGCGCGGTCGAGCTCGCGCGGGAACACCGCCGTCTCGGCCTCGCGCACGAGCACCGGCTCGCTCATGCTGCCTCCGCAAGACCGCACCAGGCGACGATCGTGCGGGCGTACAGCCGGGCCGCGAGCTCGAGCTCGTCGATCCCGACCCACTCGTCGGGCGCGTGCGCGCGGCGCAGGTCGCCCGGGCCGAACGCGGGGCTCGGCGTGTCCGCGAACAGCGTCAGCAGCGCCCCGTCGTAGGTGGTGTCGATCCCCTCGGGCACGGCGTCGACGCCGAGCTCGCGAGCCGCCTCCCGCACCACGCCGACGATCGGCGCGGCCGCGTCGAGCTCCGACGGGGGGTAGTCCGTGTACCAGCTCCACGAGGGCGCGTGGGCGGCGAGCCAGTCGTCCGCGGCCGCTGCGACCGCGACCGCGCGCTCGATCTCGCCCCGCGGGATCGATCCGTACCCGCGCTCGTCGGCGTCTCCGGGGAGATAGGTCGTGTTGAGGTCGACCTCGCACCGTTCCGGGAGGTTCGAGATGAACGTGCCGCCGCGGATCCCCGTGGGATGGATCCCCGGCGTCCCGAGGAGCGGGTGCCGCTTGTCCTCGCGCCCCGCCCAGTCGTCGGTGAGCCCGTCGAGCGCCCCGAGCAGCACCGCCGCCTTCTGGATCGCGTTGACGCCGCCGCCGTCGCGCCACGGCGGCTGGTTCATCTCGGCGTGCGCGGACCGGCCCGGGACGGTGAGCGTGCCGTGCAGCAGCCCACGCGTCGCGACCCAGAGGTTGAAGCGCGTCGGCTCGGGCACGAGTCCGGCGTCGGCGCGGTGACCGCGGGCGATCGCGGCGATCGTCCCCATCGCACAGGTCTCTTCGTCCGGCACCGTCTCGAACACCACGTCGCCGGCGAGACGGACGCCGCAGGCGGACAGCGCCTCGAGCGCGAACAGGGCCGCCGCGACCCCGCCCTTCATGTCGACGGCGCCGCGGCCGTACACGCGGCCGTCCCGCACCTCGGCCTCGAACGGCGGTGACGTCCAGCCCGCGGGGTCGCCGGCGTCGACGACGTCGATGTGCCCGTTGATCACCAGCGAGCGCCCGCCGCCCGCGCCGCGGAGCGTGCCGACCGTGAGCGGGCGACCCCGCCAGTGGTGCCACGGCGGCATCATCGGGTGGTCGGCGAGCTCGCGGGCGTCCGGCTCCCAGTGGTCGACCTCCGCGCCCAGCGCCGCGAGCCGGCCGGCGACGAGCTCCTGCAGCTCGCGCTCCTGGTTCGTGGTGCGCGCCGAGCCGGGCGAGAGGTCGACGGACGTCGTGTCGAGCCGGACGAGCGTCCGCACGAGCTCCACGAGGTCCTGCTCGTGGTCGTGGATCCAGCCGTCGATCCCTGCCGGGGAAAGGACCCGACCCAAGGCCAAATGATCCTCTCACCGGTGCCTGGACCGGTCAAGCGCGAGCGACGCGAGCAGCGTGCGAATGGCGTCGTCCGCGTGGAGAACGTGCGCCGCCATCGCGTCGCGGGCGCGCTCGGCGTCGCGCGCGGCGATCGCGTCGCGGATGCGTCCGTGCTCCTCGTTCGACCAGGCGTGCCACGCCGGCGAGTCGGGGAGCGCCTCGAGGGCGTCGTTGAGCACCAGCCGGACGCGCTCCACGCTCTCGGCGAGGAAGCGGTTGCCCGAGGCGCGGCCGACGGCGAGGTGGAACGCGGTGTCGTGCTCCATGAACTCGGCATCCGCCGAGGCCGCGGCCGTGGCCTCGTACTCGGCCGCGATGGCGGCGCGGTCCGCGTCCGGGGCGGCGAGCGCTGCGAGCGCCGCGGCGGCCGGCTCGACGGCGAGGCGGAAGGTCAGCGCCTCCTCGATCTCCGGCCCGGTACGGCGGAGGCTGCCGAGCAGGCGCCCGGCGCCGTTCTCGTCGACGACGCCGACCACGAAGGTCCCGCCGAGCCGGCCGCGCCGGCGCTCGACGAGCCCTTCGGCCTCCAGCAGCCTGATCGCGCGCTGCACCGTCGCGCGGCCGACGCCGAAGAGGCGCGCGAGGTCCCGCTCGGCAGGCAGCGCGCCGCCGGGGCCGACGAGGCGGAGCCCGATCTGGCGCCGAAGCTGCTCCGCGACCTCCTCGTGGGCGCGCGGCGAGACGATCGGCCGGAACGGGAAGCGCGTCATCGAGCGTGGCCGACGGAGTCGCCGGAAACGGAGGCCGCCTGCGCCGGAAGCGCGCCCACGGGCGAACGCTAGCGCCGCGCGGGCCGCTGTAGGCTCACCCGGTGCTCGTCGCCGACGTCATGACGCACGGGCTCGTGACGTGCCCGCCCGGAACGCCGCTCGGGGAGGCCGCGGCGCTCCTCGTCTGGCGCAGGGTGCACGCAGTCGTGGTCGCCGAGGACGACGGCGTGCCCCTCGGAGTCCTCTCGGACGCCGACCTCCTCGCCGGCGAGTGGCTCGCGGCCGACGAGCAGCGTCTCGCGACGTTGCGCGCCATGACCGCCGGCGAGCTGATGACCGCCCCCGTCGAGACGATCGCGATCGGCGCCGAGGTCGCCGAGGCCGCGCGGCGGCTCCGTGCGGCGCACCTGTCGCGGCTCGTCGTCGAGGACGAGGGGGGCGCCGTGGGCGTCGTCTCGGTGTCGGACCTCGTCCGGTCGATCGTGCCGGGCGACGTCCGGCGAGCCACCGTCGCGGACGTGATGACCCGCGGGTTCGTCGCCTGCCGCGACGACACGCCTGCTCGGGCGGTCGCGCGGTTGATGACGGAACGCAGCTCCCGCTCCGTCCTCGTCCTCGGCCACGGCGGCCGCGCGACCGGCGTCGTCACCGGCCACGACCTCCTGCCGCTCGTCGAGGACGGCGTCGAGCGGACCGCCGGGGAGCTGATGAGCCCGCCGCTCACCGTGGCGCCCGGCGCCTCGCTCGCCGACGCCGCGGACGCGCTCGTGCGGAACGAGGTGCACCGGCTCGTCGTCGTCGCCGACGGCGAGGGCGGGACGCCGCTGGGGATCCTCTCGACCTGGGACCTCCTGGCCGAGATGGCGGCGCCCGGGTCGGTCTGGCGCTAGCCGAGGGCCTCCTCGGGCAGCTCGTACCAGCGCACGCGCTCGCCGACGCGCGCCCGCAGCCGCCACCCGCGGGACTTCGGCTCCGCGTCGAGCCGCGACCGGAGCTCGGCGACGCGCCGCTCGACCGTCGCTGCGCGGGCGTCGTCGAGGTAGAGGTGGGCATCGCTCCGAAGGCGGTCGAGGTTGGACGTGATCGTCCGCCACAGGCCCCAGTCCGCCGCGCACAGCGCCGCGATCCGGCTCGCGTTGATCGCGTCGCCGTCGTGGCCCGCGACCTCGTGGCCGTCGAGGAGCGCGACCGTGTCGCGGACGTCCTTCTCGTTGAGCTCGACGATCTGGAGCTTCGTCAGCAACAGCTCCGCCAGCGGCACGGTGGCGGCCTCGAGGTCGAGCCGATCGCCGATGGGGATCGAATGACACATCGCGAACTCGCCGACGAAGACGTCGGCCTTCCGCTCGCGCTCGAGGTCGAGGAACATGAGCCGGCGCTTCCCGTGGAGCGCGTTGAACTCGACGTGCGGCTCGTAGCCCCCTCCGCGGAACAGCCGCGACACCTCGCCCGAGGAGCCGCGGGCGGCGGCGAAGTCGAGGTCCCCGTAGTCCCGCGCGAGCGTGTCCGGAAGCGGCCCAGGCGCGCGCAGGCGCACGGCCGCCCCGCCCAGGAGCCGCAACGTCACACCGGCCTCGTCTGCGAGTCGGAGCAGCCTCCTGGCCTCGTCGACGATGTCGGCGGAGGTCGGCGCCACGCGCTGGACCATACTCGGCGGCTTCGTGCCCTCCGCCGTCACGGCGCGGCTCCCGGCCGGCGGGGCGGCTAGACCCCGACGACGATCGTCACCTGCGCGTTCGGCGGCGCCTCGCGGCCCGCCGGCGGCACCTGCCGGAGCACCGTGCCCACCTGCGCCGGGTCCGGAGCCGCCTCCTCGACCACGCGCACGCGGAAGCCGGCGTCCTCGAGCTGCGTCGTCGCGTCCTCCTGGGCGAGGCCGGTCACGTCGGGCACGGCCGTCGCCTGCGGCCCGCGCGAGACGCTCAGCGCGACGGTCGAGCCGCGGCGGACATCGGCGCCGGCGGCCGGGTCCTGGTCGACCACGGTGCCGGCCGGCTCGCCCGAGTCCACCTCTGTCGGCGCGGCGGCGAGCCCGGCCTGCTCGAGCGCCGCCACGGCGTCGTCGAGCGCCGATCCCGTCACATCCGGGACGGCCACGGTGCCGGGGCCGCCCGAGACGTTGATCCGGACGTTCGACCCGCGCTCTGCGTCCTCCCCCGCCTTCGGCGACTGCGCGACGACGACGCCCTCGGGCTCGGAGGACGGCACGGTCGCCGCGGTCGCCTTCAAGCCCGCATCCTCGAGGCGCGCCGTCGCCTGTGCCTGCGGGAGCCCGACGACGCTCGGCACGGTGGTCGTCGCCGGACCGGCGGACACGGTCAGGCCCACGGTGCTGCCATCGGCGGCCTCCGTCCCTCCCGGCGGCTGCTGCGCGACGACCACGTCCTTCGCGGCCTCGTCGCTCGGGCGCCGGACGACCGCGACGACGAATCCCTCGTCCGTCAGCCGCGTACGCGCCTCCTCGACCTGCAGCCCGACGACGTCCGCCACGGGCTTGAGCCCCGGCTGGCCCGAGCCGCCGTCGTCGCGGGTGAACCACCACAGCACCGCGAGGCCCACGACCACGATCGCGAGGAGCAGGAGCAGCCACGGCCAGAGCCCGCGGTCCGGGGCCGGCGCGGCTCCCGGCGGCGGCCCCGGCCCCCGCGGCTCCTCGCGCACGACGTCCTCGCGCAGACGATCCTCGCGCACGCGCGTCGGCTCCTCCCGCGACGGCGGCAGCACGTGCGTCTCGCCCTCGCGCGGGAGCACCCGCGTCTCGTCGGTCTCCCCCTCGTCGGGGTCCCACGGCGGCGGCATCGAAGTCACGACTTCAATCCTGCCGGTTCGCGAGACTGTGCGCGATGGCAACGGCGGCAGGCACCGGGACGCTTCCGTACGCGTGGTACGTCGACCCCGACGTCGAGCGTCGGGAGCAGGAGCGCATCTTCCGCCGAACGTGGCAGTACGTCGGCCACGCCGGCCAGGCGCCGGAGCAGGGGACGTGGTTCACCGGCCGCTGCGGCGACGTGCCCGTGCTCGTGACACGGGCTCGTGACGGCGTGCTGCGGGCGTTCCTCAACGTCTGCCGGCACCGGGGGTCGCTGCTCGCGGAGGGAGCGGGTCGCCGCGCAACCGTCCAGTGCCCCTACCACGCGTGGACGTACGAGCTGGACGGCACCCTCCGCAGCGCCCCCCGCGTGCCGCAGGAGGGCGGCGTCGACACCGAGGCGCTCGGGCTCGTCCCGCTCGCGCTCGACAGGTGGGGCCCGTTCGTGTTCGTCAACCCCCACCCGGGCGCCTCCCCCCTCGCCGACACGCTCGGAGACCTCCCGGAGCTCGTGGCGGGTGCCGGCGTCGAGGTCGACGCGCTCGTCTGGCACTCCCGGGCGACGTCGACGTACGCCGCCAACTGGAAGGTGTGCTGCGAGAACTACCTCGAGTGCTACCACTGCCGCGTCGCGCATCCCGGCCTCGTCGAGGTGCTCGACGTCTCCCCAGGCGCCTACGGGCTCGACGCGAGCCGGTGGTTCTCGACGCAGGTGGGGCCGTTGCGCGAGGACGCCGCGGCCGGCTTCGACCCGCACGGCGACGTGCCGCGCGGCCAGTTCCACTTCCTCTTCCCCAACGCGACCATCAACCTCGCGCCGGGCCGGCAGAACCTCTCGATCGGCCCCGCACTGCCGGACGGCCCCGAGCGGACGACGCGCTTCCTCGACTACTTCTTCGCCGCGGACGTCGACGAGGCCTGGATCGCGGAGTACCTGGCGTGGGACGACCAGGTGGGGGCGGAGGACGCCGCGCTCGTCGAGCGCGTCCAGCGCGGGCTCCGCTCGGGGCTCCTCGACGGCGGCGTGCTGCTCCCCGAGAGCGAGCGGCTGATCGCGCACTTCGACCGGCTCGTCGTCGACGCCCTCGACCGGGTCGGCGAGGGCCGGGCGGGCGTGAGCACGCACAGGTGAGGAGCCGGGCGCGGCGGCCACCCCCAACCGCCGCGCCCTACTCGCTCCCCCCTGTTTCCCGCCGGCGGGCGGCGCCGTCGGGCGGGAGAGGGTAGCGGCGGCCCTTCCGACTCGCAAGAGAGAAGGAAGGCCCTGGTCGGACAGGAGGGGAGGACCGCCCTGTTTGGAAGGGATCGCGTGCGGAAAGGAGCGATTCTCGCAGCTTCGCGTCCCTTGATCCCCACCAGACCCCTCCGTAGGATCGGCTCGTCCTCGCCCCGGGAGGTGCCATGGCCGGCGTGACGTTCGACCGCGTCAGCAAGATCTACCCGGACGGCACGCGTGCCGTGAACCAGATCGACCTCGGGATCGAGGACGGCGAGTTCATGGTGCTGGTCGGGCCGTCGGGGTGCGGCAAGACCACCGCGCTGCGCATGGTCGCCGGGCTCGAGGAGATCTCGGAGGGGGTGCTCCGCATCGGCGAGCGGGTCGTGAACCACGTCCCCTCGCGCGACCGCGACATCGCGATGGTGTTCCAGAGCTACGCCCTCTATCCGCACCTGTCGGTCTACGACAACATCGCCTTCGGCCTGAAGCTGGCCAAGACGCCGAAGGCCGAGATCGAGAAGCGCGTCCACGACGCCGCTCAGATCCTCGGCCTCGAGGGGCTGCTCGACCGCAAGCCCCGCGCGCTCTCCGGCGGGCAGCGCCAGCGCGTGGCGATGGGTCGCGCGATCGTCCGCCAGCCGCAGGCGTTCCTGATGGACGAGCCGCTGTCGAACCTCGACGCGAAGCTGCGCGTGCAGATGCGCGCCGAGATCGCGGGCCTCCAGCAGGACCTCGGCGTGACGACGATCTACGTGACGCACGACCAGACCGAGGCGATGACGATGGGCGACCGCGTGGCCGTGATGCGCAAGGGCGAGCTGCAGCAGGTCGCGGGGCCGCAGGAGCTCTACGACCGGCCGGTCAACCTCTTCGTCGCCGGCTTCATCGGCAGCCCGGCGATGAACATGCTCGAGGCCACGCTCCAACGCGCCAACGGCGGCGTCGCCGTCCAGATCGGCGACCAGACGATCGAGCTCGGAGAGTCGGTGCTCTCCGACCGGCCGGCGCTGAAGGACTACGACGGGCGCACGGTGATCGTCGGCATCCGGCCGGAGGACCTCGAGGACGGCACGCTCGAGCAGGACACGCCGGCGGGCCGCCGCCTCAAGGGCACGGTCGAGCTGACGGAGGCGCTCGGCGCCGAGGTGATGGTGCACTTCCACGTGGACGCGAAGCCCGCGGTAACCGAGGACGTGCGCGAGCTGGCGGTCGACCGCGGCGACCCGGGCGAGCTCACGCAGACCGAGGGCGCGACGCTCGTCGGCCGGTTCGGGCCGAGGACGCGTGTCCGCAAGGGCGAGGAGACCGAGGTCGCCGTCGACACTCGCGTCCTCCACTTCTTCGATCCCGAGTCGGGACTCGGGATCTACCACGGAAAGGAGCCGGTCGGATGAAGCAACATCGCTTGGCGTTCCTCCTCACCCTCTTCGCGCTCGCGCTCGCGCTGGTGGCCGCGGGCTGTGGAGGCGACGACGAGGAAGGCGCGGGCACGACCGCCGCCGCCACCGAGGGCGGAGCCGCACCCGTCTCCGGCTCCGTCAGCATCCTCGCGCTGTGGACGTCGGGCGAGCAGGACTCGTTCATGGCCGTCCTCGACGGCTTCAAGGAGCAGAACCCCGACGTCACCATCTCGTACAAGTCGGCCGAGGACGTGCGGCCGGTGCTCGCGACGGCGATCGAGGGCGGCAACCCGCCCGACATCGCGGCGGTGCCGAACCCCGGCCTGATGCGCGACTTCGTCGACCGCGGCGCGCTCAAGGACATCGAGTTCGCCCGGAGCGACGTCGAGGAGAACTTCGCCCAGTCGTGGGTCGACCTCGCGAGCGTCGACGGCAAGCTGTACGGCGTCTTCTTCAAGGGGGCCAACAAGTCGACCGTCTGGTACAACGTCCACGCGTACGAGGACGCGGGGATCGAGCCGGCCGAGGACTGGGACACCTTCATCAAGGACGCCGCGACGCTGAAGCAGTCGGGGGTCCCCGCCTGGTCGATCGGCGCGGCAGACGGCTGGACGCTCACCGACTGGTTCGAGAACGTCTACATCCGGCTCGCCGGTCCCGAGAAGTACGACCAGCTGACGAACCACGAGATCCCGTGGACCGACCAGTCGGTCAAGGACACGCTGACGGAGCTGCAGAAGGTCTTCGGCGACACCGACAACATCGTCGGCGGCACGAACGGGGCGCTCCAGACCGACTTCCCCACGTCGGTCACCAACGTGTTCTCCGACCCGCCCAAGGCGGCGACGGTCTACGAGGGCGACTTCGTCGCCGGCGTGATCACCGACGAGACGAAGGCGAAGCCGCAGACGGACTTCAACGTCTTCGACTTCCCGTCGGTCAACGGCTCGGAGCCGGCCGTCGTCGGCGGCGGCGACATGATCGTGATGTTCAAGGACAACCCGGCCGCGGAGGCCCTGGTCAAGTACCTCGCCAGCCCCGAGGCCGCCGAGATCTGGGCGAAGCGGGGCGGGTTCTCGTCCCCGAACAAGAACGTCGACCCGAGCGTCTACCCGGACGAGATCCTGCGGACCACGGCGACCGCGCTGGCCGAGGCCGAGACGTTCCGCTTCGACCTCTCGGACCTGACCCCGAGCGCGTTCGGCGGCGACGCCATGTTCTCGATCCTCCAGGACTTCCTGAAGAACCCGGACAGCGTGGACGGCACGGCGGCGAAGCTCGAGGCGGCGGCGAAGCAGGCGTACGGCAGCTGACCGGCGGAGGTCGGCGAGCATCGTGACGTCCACCGCCCCCAATCTGGAGTTCCCTCCCGGCGGGGAGGGAACTCCGGCCATGGGCGCCCCCAGGGAGCCGTGGACGACCCGGTGGGGCGTCCCGGCGATCTTCCTCCTGCCGGCGCTGTTCTTCCTCGCCGTGTGGCTGGTCTGGCCGACGATCTACACGATCTGGCGCAGCCTCTACAGCGACCGCGGCGGCGAGTTCGTCGGGCTGGACAACTACCAGCGGATGTTCAACGACGACATCATCTTCACGGCGATCAGGAACAACGCGCTGTGGGTGCTGATCGTCCCCGCGGCGGTGACGGCCGTCGGGCTCGTCTTCGCCGTGCTGACGGAGCGCGTGTGGTGGGCGACGGCGTTCAAGATCGCGGTGTTCATGCCGCTCGCGATCTCGCTGTTCGCCGTGGGCGTGATCTGGCGGATCATGTACCAGATCGACCCGGACAAGGGCGTCCTGAACGCGGCGATCGTGGGGGTGCAGGACACCTTCAAGGACCAGGGCGTGCTGTCCCGCGCACGCGCGTCGACGGAGGACCTCACCGGCTCGACCAGCCAGGGGTTCACGCTGGACGAGCCGGTCTCGCCCGGCGACACCGCCGAGCTCGGGCTGACCGCCGTGCCGGCGTCCGAGGTGCCCGACGACGCGCCCGACGCCGCGCAGCCCCAGGCGCAGCAGGGCGCGATCACCGGCGTCGTCTGGCGCGACTTCAAGCCGGGAGGCGGTACGCCGGGGGAGGTGGAGTCGGGCGAGAGCGGCCTCGCGGGCGTGACCGTCGTGCTGAAGGACGAGAGCGGGGACCAGGTCGCGAAGACCACGACGGAGGCCGACGGCAGCTTCGCCTTCGAGGACGTCGAGCAGGGGGACTACCAGGTCGAGATCGCGTCGTCCACGTTCGCGGAGCCGTTCAAGGGCTTCAACTGGCTCGGCGAGCAGCTGATCACGCCGTCGATCATGTTCGCCTACATCTGGGTGCAGGCCGGGTTCGCGATGGTGATCATCGCCGCGGGCCTGGCCGCGATCCCGCGCGACGTGCTCGAGGCGGCGCGCACCGACGGCGGCACCGAGTGGCAGGTGTTTCGCCGCGTGACGGTGCCGCTGCTCGCACCGGTGCTCACGGTCGTCTTCGTGACGCAGGTCATCGGCGTGCTGAAGGTCTTCGACCTGATCCTCGCGATCGCGCCGGCGCCGAGCCGCCTCGACGCCACCACGCTCGCGTTCGAGATGTGGCGCCGTGCCTTCAGCGGCCAGAACCTGTTCGGACTCGGGTCGGCGATCGCAACCTTCCTGTTCCTGCTGTTCATCCCGTTCCTGATCGTCAACATCCGCCGCTTCCGGACGGAGGCACGCTGATGGCGACCGCGACCGTCGACCGCCCGCGCACCGCGGAGCCCACCGTGATCGAGGAGGGCATGGGCCCCAAGGTGGTCCGCTTCCTCGGCCGGCTCCCCATCCACCTCGTCCTGATGCTGATCGGCCTCTTCTGGATCGTGCCGACGCTGGGGCTGTTCGTCACCTCGCTGCTCCTGCCCGAGGAGCAGGCCGGCGAGGGCTGGTGGAACTTCCTGTTCAAGCCGAGCACGTGGACGCTCGAGAACTACCGCAACATGTTCGACAACGAGGGGATCACCCATGCGCTCTGGATCACCGCGCAGGTGACCCTCGGGGCGACGATCCTCCCGATCATCGTCGCGTCGCTCGCCGCGTACGCGCTCGCCTGGATCGAGTTCCCCGGGCGTGACTGGCTGTTCCTCGGCGTGATCGGGATGCTGATCGTGCCGATCCAGATGGCCCTCATCCCGATCTTCCGCATCTACAACTCGTTCGCGCTGTTCGACACCGTGCCCGGGCTGATCCTGTTCCACACCGCGTTCGCCCTGCCCTTCGCGATCTTCCTGCTGCGGAACTTCTTCGCCGGGATCCCACGCGACCTGATGGAGGCGGCCCGCATCGACGGGGCCTCCGAGCTGCGGCTGTTCTTCGCCGTCGTGCTCCCGCTCGGCCTGCCGGCGATCGCCTCGCTCGCGATCTTCCAGGTGCTGTTCGTGTGGAACGACCTCCTGATCGGGCTGACGCTGGCGCAGGACAACTCCCCGATCGCGCCGACGATCGCGCAGCAGCTGCGGCGCTTCGGCTCGAACCTCGACGTGATCGCACCGGCGTCGTTCTTCTCGGCGGTGATCCCGCTGACGATCTTCGCGTTGTTCCAGCGCTACTTCGTCCAGGGGCTCCTCGCCGGCTCGGTCAAGTGAGCCCGTGCCCGCCGGCGCTCGTGTTCACCGCTCGTGCGAGACGGGGGCGGCGATGACCGCGACCGCGACGGATGCGCTCGTCGGCCGCGGGATCGAGGTGATCCGCGCCGGGCAGGACCCGTCCGGCGCGTACGTCGCGTGCCCGGCCTTCCCGACGTACGGCTTCTGCTGGCTCCGCGACGGCTCGTTCGTCGCCGACGCGATGTCCCGCGCGGGCGAGCGGGAGAGCGCCGAGGCGTTCTTCGACTGGGTCGCGCGCATCGTCGCCGACGGCCGCGGCTTCCGGTCGCGGTACCGGCTCGACGGGAGCGACGACGACTCGGCGTGGCCGATGCGCCAGCTCGACGGCTGGGGCCTCTGGCTGTGGGCGGTCGCCGAGCACTGCAGCCGCCACGACGTCGACCGCCTGCGCTGGAGCGCCGCCGCCGAGGAGACGGCTGCGTGGCTCGCGCGCGAATGGCGCCGGCCGTGCGTCGACTGGTGGGAGGAGCGCGAGGGGCTGCACGCGGCGACGCTCGCGTGCGTCGAGGCGGGCCTCGCCGCGTGGGGGCTCGAGCAGGTCGACGTGTCGATCGCGGAGGACCGCACCGACGCCTCGCTGCTCTGCCTCGCCTGGCCGTTCGGGCGTCCCGACGGAATCGTCGAGCGCGTGCGCGGGGCCTTGCTCTCCCCCGGCGGCGGCGTCCACCGGCACGCCGACGACGAGTACTACGGCGGCGGCGAGTGGCTGCTGCTGACCGCCTTCCTGGGGCTCGCCGAGCTCGAGGACGGCGACGAGACCTCGGCCCGGACGCGGCTCGAGTGGGTCGCCGCGCACGCCGGCCCCGACGGCGGGCTCCCCGAGCAGTCGCAGGACGACCTGCTGCGGCCGGACCGCCGCGCGTACTGGGTCGAGAAGTGGGGGCCGCCGCCGGCGCCGCTCCTCTGGTCGCACGCGATGGCGATCGACCTCGCACTCGCGCTGGGGGACGGCGCGTGACGACGGTCGCGCTGCGGGCGCGGCCGTTCGCGCGCGAGCTGACGGCGGCCGCGACGCGACGGCTCGACCTCGCGTTCCTGCTCGTGATCCTCGTGATGACGGCGCACGAGGCCGAGCACGTCGCGCAGGTGATCCAGAAGGACGCGCTGGCGAACTCGTGCCCCGTCGACTGCCGCGGCCTGCTCGGCTTCAAGGCCGACGTCGAGTGGGTGCACTTCGCCTACAACCACGCGATCCTGCTCGCCCTCGCCGCGCTCTACCTCGGCTTCGGCCTCTGGAAGCGGCGGTGGCGGCAGGCGAGCCCGTTCGCCTGGTGGTCGCTCACGATCGGGATCTTCGTCGTCCAGGGCTACCACGCGGTCGAGCACGCGGTGAAGCTCGAGCAGTGGCTCTCCCGGGGGCACATGTCGCCGCAGCCGGGGATCCTCGGGACGAGGTTCTCGCTGATCGAGCTCCACTTCGCGATCAACACCGTCGTCTTCGCGCTCGTGCTGATCGGCTACTTCGGGCTCGGCTTCCACCGGCGGGCGCTGCGGACCTGGGCGACGGTCGCGCTGCCGGCCGCGCTCGTGTTCCTGCTGGCGGTGCCGACGGCCGTCGCGTTCGCCACGCGGACGCCGGTGCAGCGGCTGGCGGCGGGCGTCCACCAGGGCCCGATCGTGCTGGACGAGCGGGTGAAGCTCGAGGGCGACCCCGGGGCGGTCGTCCGCGGCGGGATCGTGATCAGGGCGGGCGGCGTGCAGGTGCACGACGTGCACGTCGTGGGCGGGGAGATCGGGATCTTCGTCGACCATGCGAAGAACGTGCTGCTCGACGGCGTCACCGTGCGCGGCGCGACCCTCGACGGGATCCGCGCCACCCGCAGCTCGGTCACCGTGCGCGACTGCGCGGTGCTCGCGCCGCCGGGCGGCCACGGGATCGAGCTCTCGTTCGCGAGCGCGGCGGGGATGAACGTCGTCGAGCGCTGCACCGTCCAGGGCGGCGCCGAGGGAATCGTCAGCCACCTGGCGATGGTCTCGTTCCGCGACAACCACGTCAGCGGCACGACGCGCCACGGCGTCTCGATCACCGAGATGTCGATGGGCGACGCGACCGGGAACACGGTGCTCGGGACGTCCGGCGTCGGGATCTTCTGCGGCGACTACTCGCACTGCGAGATCAGGCGGAACACCGTCGCCGGCACGGCTCCCGTCCCCGACGGCACGCGCTCCCAGGCCGGGTACGGGATCCAGGCGCACTACTGGGCGAAGGCCACGCTCGAGGACAACCGCCTCGCCGGGAACGCGCGCCGCACGGGGACGTTCCTGCACGCGCGCCTCGCGCCGTCGGACTAGCCGCATGCAGATCCTCGCCCGGACCGGGCATCCCGACTTCCTCGACCTGCCGTGGACCGAGCCGCTGGCCGAGTGGCGGAACGAGCGCCTCGTCCGGGTCGTGCGCGGGATCTCGCGCCACGTCGTGCGCTTCGTCGAGTACGACGGCGCGATCTACGCGCTGAAGGAGCTGCCGGCGCACCTCGCGCGCCGCGAGTACGGCCTGCTCCGCCGCCTCGGCGCCGAGGGGATGCCGGTCGTCGAGGCCGTCGGCGTCGTCAGCGACCGCGGGCCGGACCTCGAGGCGGTGCTGATCACGCGGCACCTCGACTACTCGCTGCCCTACCGCGCGCTGTTCTCCTCGGGGCGCATCACCGACCTCCGCACGAAGCTGCTCGGGTCGCTCGCGGAGCTGCTCGTCCGCCTCCACCTCGCGGGCTTCTTCTGGGGCGACTGCTCGCTGTCGAACACGCTCTTCCGGCGGGACGCGGGGGCCCTCTCCGCCTACCTCGTCGATGCCGAGACCGGCGAGCTCCACCCGTCGCTGACGGACGGCCAGCGGGCTCACGACCTGGCGCTCGCGGAGGAGAACATCGCCGGCGAGCTCCTCGACGTCGAGGCCTGGCGCGGGCTGCCGGACGGGATCGAGCCGTTCGAGGTCGCGGCGGGCGTGCGCGGGTCGTACGAGGCGCTCTGGTTCGAGCTGACGCGCGAGGAGACGTTCGCGGGCGACGAGCGGCACGTGATCGACGAGCGCCTGCATCGGCTGAACGAGCTCGGGTTCGACGTCGAGGAGATCGAGCTCGAGCGCGACGGGGACGGCTACCGGCTCCGGCTCGACCCGCACGTCGTCGAGCCGGGTCACCACCGCCGCCGGCTGATGCAGCTCACGGGCCTCCACGCCCAGGAGAACCAGGCGCGGCGGCTGCTCAACGACCTCGCGCGCTTCCGCGCCGCGCTGGAGGAGGAGGCCGGCCGGCCCCTGCCGCTCACGGTCGTGGCCTACCGCTGGCTCGCGGAGGTGTTCGAGCCGTCGGTGGCCGCCGTGCCCGAGGAGCTGTGGGGCAAGCGGGAGGCCGCCGAGGTCTTCCACGAGATCCTCGAGCACCGCTGGTACCTGTCGGAGCGCGAGAAACGGGACGTGAGCATCCTCGAGGCGGCGCGGTCGTACGTCGACGACGTGCTGCGGCACGCACCCGACGAGCGGGTGGTGAGCGCACCCCCGGCCGAGGAGCCCGAGCCCGACGCCGAGGTAGAGTCGCCGCCGTGACCGTCCACGTTCCCGCCGCCGAGGCGCCGTTCGCGACCCCGGCGGAGCTCGAACGGTACGCCGACGCCGTGGTGCAGTCGGGGCTCGCCGCCCGGCCCGGCGAGCTCGTGTTCGTCCACGCGCACCCCGGTCACCGTGCCTTCGTCGTCGCGCTCGCCGAGGCTGCCTACCGGGCCGGCGCCCGCCACGTCGAGCCCCTGTACGACGACCCGCTCGTGCAGGCGGCGCGGATCCGCCACGCGGCCCCGGAGCACCTCGGGCCCGTGCCCCCGTGGACGGTGCGGCGGCGCCGGGCGCAGATCCGGCCGGACACCGGCACGATCTTCGTCGACGGCGAGGTCGAGCCGGACGCCCTGGAGGGGCTGCCGCCCGACCGCGTGGCGGAGGACTTCCGTCGGCAGGTGACGGCGACTCCGTGGTACCTGCGGGCGATCCAGCGGGAGGAACGGCGCGCCACGGTCGCTGCGTGGCCGACGCCGGCGTGGGCCGCGCAGGTGTACCCGGAGGACGACGCGACCGAGGGGCCGCGCAAGCTGCTGCAAGACCTGCTCTGGTTCTGCCGGCTCGGCCCCGACGACCCGCCCGGCGTCGAGGGCTGGGAGCGCCACGCCCGGACGCTCCGCGACCGCGCCGCGCGGCTGACGGAGCTCGAGTTGGCGCGCGTCGAGCTCCGGGGCCCGGGGACGGAGCTGTCGTTCGGGCTCTCTCCGCGGACGCAGTGGCTCGGCGGCCTCGACACGGGCCCCGACGGACGCGAGTTCGCCGCGAACATGCCGACGGAGGAGACGTACACGACTCCGGACTTCCGCCGCACCGAGGGGACGTTCCGCTGCTCGAAGCCCCTGAGCCTCCACGGCCGCACGGTGGACGGCATCGCCGGCGAGTTCCGCGGCGGCCGGCTCGTGGGGCTCGAGGCGGCGACCGACGACCAGCGGGAGTTCCTCGCCGCGTTCCTCGACACCGACGCCGGCGCGCGGCGGGTCGGAGAGCTCGCGCTCGTCGACGCGACCACGTCCCGGATCGGCCGGAGCGGCCGCGTCTACGAGAACACGCTGCTCGACGAGAACGCGGCGGCGCACTTCGCGTTCGGCTTCGGCTTCGGCGTCGCGCGCGAGCGGGGCGACCGCGCCGGAGCGCGGACCGTGAACCGGTCGTCGCTGCACCTCGACGTGATGGTCGGCACGGACGAGCTCGAGGCGACCGGGGTCCGCGAGAACGGGAGCCGGCTGTCGCTGATCGCCGACGGCGCCTGGCAGCTCGACGACTGACGCTCCCCCACCCGAGTGATGCTGTTCGAGGGACACGCGGCCGATCCGTGGAGCGAGTTCCGTGAGCTTCGATCCGCACGCCCAGACGCCGCCCGCCCACACGCCGCCCACCCCGGGCCCGTACGCCGTGCCGCCGCACGAGGCCCCGTTGCCTGCAGCGCCGCCGCACGCCCTCCCGCCGCAGGCAGTGCCGCCGCACGCGGCCCCGCCGCAGGCAGTGCCGCCGCAGGCAGTGCCGCCGCAGGCAGTGCCACCGCAGGCGGGCCCGCTCGCGGCCGTGCCTGCGCCCGCGCCGGCCGCCGAGCCCGCGCCCTCCCCTGTCCCGTTGCCACCCGCGCCGCCACTGCACCGCGTCCGCGTCCGCCTCGCCACCGGCGAGCACGTCGAGGTCGCGGCGCACGAGGACGAGGCCGCCGCCCGGTCCGAGGCGACGGCCCTGATGCGCTATCTCCGCGACGGCAGCGGCGACTGGCCCTTCGTCGCCGGCCGGTTCCTGCGCCCGGAGACGATCGTCTCCGTCGACGTCGCCGCGTCCTAGACGCCCGCCGGACGCGACATCGACGCGAGCACCGCGTGGCGGCGCTTGTGGTCGCGGCCCCGACGGAACTCGTCGACGTAGGCGTCGAAGTCCCATCCCTCGAGGAACTCCCGCGTCGCGGCGCGCCCGGACTCGAACAGCGCACGCCGGCGGTCGACCGAGATCGAGAACTCCGTCGTGCCGACGCCGAGCGTCGGGATCGGCACCGTCCGCGCGAAGTCCGACTGCTCCACGTAGAGGCGGTCGTGCGCGGCCATCATCGTCTGGGCCATCGACTTGAGGTAGTCGATCAGCGCACCGACGCCGCGCTCCTTCTTGGGCGGCTCGATCCTCGCTCCGAGGTGCTCCCGCGGCTTCGGCTCGACGAGCAGCAGCCCGAACGTCGGCCACTCCGGCACCTCGGTGCCGGGGACGTCGAACAGCCAGATGGGGAAGTTCGAGAGCATCCCGCCGTCGACGATCACGTGCTCCTCGCCCGTCTTCGGGTTCCGGTGCCGCACGGGCTCGAAAAAGATCGGGATCGACATCGACATCCGAACCGCGTACGCGACCTCGAGCTCGTCCGGCTCCAGCCCGAGCAGCCCGGCGTCCTGCGGCAGGATCAGCAGCCGCCGGTTCGTGACGTCGGAGGCGATCACCTGGAGGCGGTAGCGGTACCGCATGTTCGGCTCGTCGGGATCGCGGATCAGGTCACCGAACGTGTGCACGTCGCGGGCTGCCAGGATCCCGCGCATCCAGTTGAGGAACCGGTCGCCCTCGTAGATGCCGAGGTCGAGCAGGAGGCTCGTCGTCTTCTCGATCAGCGGGACCTTGTCCTCCCAGGCCCGGTCCTCGAACTGCCGGTAGTCGAGCTCCATCACGATCCGCTCGAGCTCCTCCGGCGGGTAGTCCGCGGCGATGAAGGCGGCCGTGATCGCGCCCGCCGAGGTTCCGGCGACGTTCGCCGCGACGTAGCCCGCCTCGCGAAGCGCCACGTACGCTCCCGCGAGCCCCACGCCCTTTACGCCGCCGCCCTCGAGCACGAGATCGGCGAGCTTCGGTGCTGGCATGCGCTGCACCACCCTCTCTGAGGGCGTCGCCGCAAGACGCCGGTTGACCCGCGCAGCGTGCGACGGGGCGCCGGGCGTGTCAAGCGCCGCCGCGCTCGAGCTCGACGCGCGGGAGCCAGGAGAGCCAGCGCGGTAGGTACCAGTTCCAGCCGCCGAGCAGGCGCATCGTCGCCGGCACGAGCACGGATCGCACCACCGTCGCGTCGAGCAGCAGCGCCAACGCGACGCCGAAGCCGATCTGCTGGAACATCACCAGGTCACCGAGCGCGAAGCCGGCGAAGACGACGACGATGATCAGCGCGGCGCCCGTGATGATCCGGCCCGTCGTCGCGACGCCGAACGCCACGGCCGCGGTGTTGTCGCCCGTCTCGACGTAGCGCTCGCGGATCCGGCTGAGCAGGAACACGTGATAGTCCATCGAGAGGCCGAAGAGCACGGCGAACAGCAGCAGGGGCACCCAGACCTCGATCGTCTCGACCCGGTCGAGCCCCAGCAACTCGTTCCCGATCCCGTCCTGGAACACGAGCACCAGCAGCCCGTACGCGGCGCCGACCGACAGGAGGTTGAGGAGGATCGCCTTCGCCGGCACCACGACCGAGCGGAAGGCGAGCATCAGCAGCACGAAGCTGAGCCCGAGGACGAAGCCGAACACCCACGGACGGGACGCGTCGTTCAGCGCCACGTAGTCCATGTGATTGGCGGTCTCGCCCCCGACGAGCACGGCAGCGCCCGGCGGGAACGACGCCTCCGCCACGAGCCGGCCACGCAGCCGCTCGACGGCCGCCACCGCCTCCTCGCCGGTCGGATCGCCCGCCACGGGGACCTCGAGCAGCAGCAGCGTCCCGTCGGCGCTCCGCCGTGCCCGCGGCGCGCCGAACGCCGGGTCGCGACGGAGCTCCGACCGCAGGCGGGCGACCGCGGCGCCCGCGTCACCCTCCACGACGATCCTGACCGGGCTCTCGCGCCCGATCGAGAACGTCCGCTCGAGCAGCGTGAACCCCTGCTTCGCCGGCGTCCGGTCGGGCAGCGTCGAGACGCCGCTCGAGCCGGTCTCGAGCCCGAGCACCGGCAGGGCGCACGCGACGAGGAGCCCGGCGGAGAGCACGAGCGCCGGCACCGGACGGCGCATCACCGCCCGCGCGGCCCACGACCAGAAGCGCCCCTCCGCCTCCCCCGTCCCGCCGGCGAACGGGATCCGGACCGCGTCGACGCGGTCGCCGAGCAGGCCGAGCAGCGCCGGGAGCAGCGTCAGCGCGCCGGCGACCGAGACGACCGCGACGATCGACGCCCCCGCGCCCAGGCTCCGCAGCACCGCGTCGGGCGGGAACAGCATCGACGACAGCGCGACGGCGACCGCGACGCCGCTGAAGGTGACCGCCCGCGCCGCGGTCGCGCCGGTCTCCTCGACGGCGGCCGCCGGGCCACGGCCGCGCAGGCGCTCTTCCCGGTAGCGCGAGACGACGAAGAGCGCGTAGTCGATCCCCAGCGCGAGGCCCATCCCGGAGACGATGTTCGTCACGAAGATCGAGAGCGTCGCGGCCTGGCCCACGAGCGTGACGATCCCGAGCGAGACGGCGATCGCGACACCGGCGAGCACGAGCGGGACGACGGCGGCGACGAGCGAGCCGAACACGAGCACGAGGATCACGAGGGCCGCGGCGACGCCGAACGCCTCGCCGCGGCGCAGGTCGCTCTGGGACACCGCGCGGAAGTCGCGGTCGACGATCGCGCCGCCGTAGACCTCGGCGTCCAGCCGGTCGACGACCGGCAGCAGGTCCCCGATGCTCGTCCCGCCGAGGCGGAACGGCAGGAGCGCCGCGCTCCGGTCGCGCCGGATCGTCGCCTGCTCCGGGAGCGGGACGGCGCCCGCGTCCCGGAGCGCCCGCACCGCGCCGGCGACGTCGGCGTCGCGGAGCACGAGCAGCTCGACGTCCTGACGCAGCACGCCCGGCATGCGCTCCTCGAGCAGCTCGCGGACGCGCTGCGAGTCGGTCTGCGCCGACTGCGGCACGCGCGCCTCGCTGTCGAGCACGTCCGGGAGCGCGAGCGCGACCGCCGCGGCGGAGACGGCGACGAGCACGATCCAGGCCCCGAGCACGCGCCAGGGGTGGCGCGCGCACCACCCGGCCAGCCGCGCAGTCAGGTACATTGATTAATGATGTTGACGATCAACGAAGTTGAGGTTGCGAGGCGGCTTCGCCCCGTGCTGCTCAAGCTTGCCCGCGAGCTGCGCCGCGAGGTCGCAGACCTCGGGGTGAGCGGCGGGCAGGCGACCCTGCTCTCGACGATCAAGGCGCAGCCGGGCGTCTCCGCCGCGACCCTGGCCGCACAGGAGCGGATGTCGCCCGCGGGCATGTCCGGGCACATCGACCGGCTGCAGGCCCTCGGCCTCGTCCGCCGCGATCCGGATCCGGCCGACCGCCGGCGTCACGTCCTGCGCCTGACCGACGAGGGCGAGGCGGTGCTGCGGAAGGTGCGCACTCGCCGGACGGCCTGGCTCGCGGCGCGCCTGCAGGAGCTGCCCCCCGACGACCTGGCGCGCGTCGACGCCGCGATCGAGCCACTCGCCCGGCTGCTCGAGGCCGGCGACTGAGATGACCGCCGCACTGCTCGCGATCAACGCGAGGACGTTCGCCAGCCTCCGCAAGCACCGCAACTACCGCCTGTTCTTCTCCGGCCAGATCGTCTCGCTCGCGGGCACGTGGATGCAGAACGTGGCGCTCGCCTGGTACGTCGTCGAGCTCACGAACTCGGCCGTCGCCGTCGGCTTCCTCGCCTTCTGCCGCTTCGTCCCGTTCACGATCTTCGGCCTCTATGCCGGCGTCCTCGCCGACCGCCTGGACAACCGGCGGCTCGTGATCGCCACGCAGGCCTGGCAGATGGCCGTCTCGGCCGCGCTGGCCGTGCTGGCGCTCTCGGGCGCGGAGGCGGTCTGGGCGGTGTACGCGCTGGCCCTGGCCGGCGGCATCGGGCTCGTGTTCGACGGGCCGGGCCGCCACGCGCTCACCTACCAGATGGTCGGCCGGGAGGAGCTGCCGAACGCGATCGCGCTCAACTCGTCGCTGTTCAACGCGGCACGTGTCGTCGGCCCCGCGATCGCCGGCGGGCTGATCGCCACCGCCGGGGTCGGCGTCTGCTTCGCGATCAACACGGTCAGCTTCGTCGGCGTGCTCGTCGGCCTGCTGATGATGCGCCCCGAGGAGCTGGTCCCGCTCGTGCGCACCTCGCGGCCGACCTTCCTCGGAGGCGTGCGGGAGCTGTTCGCGTACGTTCGCCGGACGCCGGCCGTCCGCGCCGTGCTCGCGACGGTCGCGGTCGTCTCGACCGTCGGGTTCAACTTCCACGTGATCCTGCCCCTGCTCGCGTCGCAGACGCTGGACGCGGGACCGGAGGTGTTCGGCTTCCTCTCGGCGGCGTTCGGCGGCGGCGCCCTCACGGGGGCGCTGCTGGCGGCGTCGCTGGGCCGGGCGAGCTGGAAGGCGCTCATGGCCGGGACGGCGGGGTTCTCGGTCGCGCTGCTGCTGCTCGCGCCGGTCTCCTCCGCACCGCCCGCGGCGGTGCTGCTCTTCGTCACGGGCGTCGCGTTCACGCTCTGGACCGCCAACTCCAACTCGATCCTGCAGCTGACCGCGCCGGACCACCTGCGCGGCCGGGTCGTGTCGCTGTTCCTGTTCGCGTTCGCAGGCCTCGCACCGGTGGGCGGCCTGCTCGCGGGCTGGCTCGTGGAAGTCGGCGGAACCGAGCTCGCGTTCCTCGTCTCCGGCGTCGTCGGCCTGCTGATGACCGCGTACGCCCTCGCGCAGCGGCCGTTCGCGCCGTAAGATCGCGGGATCGACGACCTCCGCCCCAAGCTGCGTGGCGTCCTGCACCTGTGGGCGTTTCCCGCGGCGGTCGTGGCCGCGGTGCCGTTCGTCTGGTCGGCGCCGGAAGGCGTCCCGACGGTCGCCGCCGCCGTGTTCGCGACCTGCGTCGCGGCGATGCTGGGAACGAGCGCCCTGTACCACCGCGTCTTCTGGCCGACGCGCGCGCGACGGCTGATGCGCCGCGCCGACCACGCGGCCATCTTCCTCCTCATCGCAGGCACGTACACGCCGGTCGGGCTGCTCGTGCTCGAGGGCGCGTGGCGCTGGTCGGTGCTCTCGATCGTGTGGGCCGGTGCCGCCGTCGCGATCGTGCTCAAGCTGGCGTGGGTCGACGCGCCGCCGTGGGTGGCAGCCGGGATCGGGCTCGCGATCGGCTGGACCGGGATCGCGGCGTTCCCGAAGATCCTCGGCGAGATCGGCCTCGCCGGGACGCTGCTGCTCGCCGCCGGGGGCGCGTTCTACACGGTCGGCGCGGTGATCTACGCGCGGAAGCGCCCCGACCCGGTGCCGCACGTCTTCGGCTACCACGAGCTGTTCCACGCGCTGACGATCGGCGCCGCGCTGTGCCAGTACGCGGCGATCGCGTTCTTCGTCGTCCGCGCCTAGTGCGGGTCCACCGCACGCCACCCGAGCGCTTCGAGGGGCTCCCGGGCTACCCCTGGGAGCCGCGGTGGCACGACCACGAGGGACTGCGCCTCGCCTATCTCGACGAGGGGGCGGGCGACCCGGTGCTGCTCCTCCACGGCGAGCCCACCTGGTCGTACCTCTACCGGAAGGTGCTGCCGCCCGTGGCCCGCGTCGCCCGCGTGATCGCACCCGACTACCTCGGCTTCGGGCGCTCGGACAAGCCCGTCGAGCAGGGCTGGTACTCCTACGACCGGCACGTCGCGTCGCTGCTCGGGCTCGTCGACGCGCTCGAGCTCTCCGCGCTGACGATCGTCGTGCAGGACTGGGGCGGGCCGATCGGGATGCGGATCGCGGCGGAGCGCCCCGAGCGCGTCGACCGCCTCGTCGTGCTCAACACCGGGCTCGGCGCCGGGCGGATGCCCGACGTCTGGCTCCGCTTCCGCGAGCTCGTCCGCGCCGTTGGCCCGGAGCTCCAGCCGTCGCGCCTGGTGCGGATCTCGTGCGCGAGGCCGGTCGACGGCGACGTCCTCGCCGCCTACGACGCGCCCTTTCCCGACGGCGAGTCGAAGGCGGGCGTGCTCGCGTTCCCGGAGCTCGTGCCGGCGGAGCCCGACCACCCGTCGGTGCCGGCGATGCTGCGCGTGCGCGAGGCGATGGAGCGGTGGGAGCGGCCGACGCTCGTCCTGTTCGGCGACGCCGATCCGATCTTCCCGCCGGCCGTCGCCGACCGCGTGGCCGAGCTGATTCCGGGCGCCGGCCCCGCCGAGCTCGTCGCCGACGCGGGCCACATGGTGCAGGAGGACGCCGGCGAGGAGGTCGGGGCCCGCATCGCCCGCTTCCTGCGCGAGACGGGATGATCTTCGCGGTCGGGCGGCCGGCCTCGGGAGGGCCGGGGAGGCCGCGCCCGGTCAGTCCTCGCTCCCGATCAACGTCGTTCCGGGGCGATCCTCGCGTGAACGATGCGGAGTGCGTCGAGCGCGTGCTCTGCCCAGTGGTGCCAGAAGGTCCAGCGCCACCTCCACGCCGCCTCGCCGTCGGAGGCACCCGCTCTGAGCAGGTCGAACCCCTCCTGGAGATCCCAGTAGACGTCACCGAGGTCGTCGGAGAGGAGGTGTCCGTACGGCTCCCCCTCGTCCGTGCCGAACGCCACCACGGTCGAGTAGAAGTCGACGCCCCGGAACGCCGCCGCGAGCGCGCCGTAGACGGGACGTTGCCGCTCGGCGTCCGCTTGGGTGAAGGTGTCGGTCTCGCCCGGAAACGTCCAGGCGTCGTCCCACTCGTCGGGTAGACGCAACGCTCGGTTGTAGAGCGTCGAGAGCGCGTCGGCGAGATCGGCGAGCAGCGTCTCGGTGCGCGCCTGCCGTCTCGCCTTCCGTGGGGCCGGCTCGCCCGCCGACTCGACGACCTCGATGTATCGCTCCGCAGCCGCCTTGAACTCGGCGAAGGCGTCAGGCGCGCCGTGCACGGCGGCATCACACCACACCATCCGTCCGCGAGCCCGCCCTCCCCGACGCGGGACGCGCCAGGTAACAGATTGTTGCCATGTCGGTTTCGACGCGCCTTGCTCGGCCGGCGCAGCGTGTCCTCGACTGCCGGAACGAGCGATGTGGCCCTGCGAACCGGCAAGCGACAGTCTGTTAGTTGGTCACGTCGGAACGCGACGCGACTGCCCGGAGCGCGGTCGCAGCGGTGCCGTCGACGAGGATCGAGACGACCTGCGGCGCGGCCGCCGGCCTCGCCGTCGCGAACGGCGACGATCACGAGCTCCGCCTGCCGCGGTGCGCCGTCGGCCCCGAGCAGGATCAGGAGGAGCGCGGGCGCCGCGGCGGCTCCGGGGAGGAGAGCGATCGGCCGCGGCGCTCGCGCGCGACGCGCGGCACCATGGGGGAGAGAGCGCTGCGTCGCACTCGTCGATGGTGACGGCCGCGACGCGCGTCGCGAAGCCGGTCAGCAGGCGTTCGCCGGTACGGGCGTCCGTACACTTGCGGCCGTGCGGACGATCGACGGGATGCCCGTGGCCGAGTTCGCCTTCCCGGGCCCCGTGCGCGACAAGCTCGTGGCGGCGATCCTGTCCGGCGAGAAGACGGCGACGGCCAGCCTCGTGCGCGAGTACGAGCTCGAGGGCTCGCCGCTGCCGCAACTCGGCGGCCGCTCCGTCGTCGTCGACTCGCACGAGCGTCCGGTCGGCGTGATCGAGACGACCGAGGTCGCCGTCGTGCGCGTCGGCGACGTCGACGAGCAGTTCGCCCGCGACGAGGGCGAGGGCTTCGAGTCGGTGGCCGACTGGCGCGCCGCCCACGAGCGCTTCTGGCACGGCGACGAGTTCCGCGCGTCGATCGGCGAACCGGCGTTCACGATCGACGACCGGACGCAGATGGTCGCCGAGCGCTTTCGCCTCGTCGAGCGTTTTACGTCGACCTAACGCGCCGGCCCCGTCGAGCGGCGACAATCCGGGGCGTGACGGGCAAGGCCAGACTCGCGGTCGGCGCGATCGCCGCGCTGCTCGCGCTGAACGCGGTCCTGTTCGTGGTCCAGCCGGGGCTCGCCCTGCCCAACGGGCTCGCGGCGTACTTCTTCGGCCCGAAGATGGTGCGCGCCGAGGTGATCGTGCGCGACGGCGGCGCGCTCCACGACTACCGCCTCGACCGCGGGCGGATCCGATCCGTCGCCGCCGACTCCCTGACGCTGCTCGAGCGCGACGGCACCGTGGTCACCGTGCCGGTGGCGCCCGGCGCCGACGTGACGCTCGCCGGGCGGCCGGTCGCGCTGACGCGCCTGCGCCGCGGCATGAACGCGCTCGTCGTCAGAGACGGCGCCGCGCCGGCCGGGGTCGTTCGCGCCACCCGATGACCGCGCCGGCGCCGGTGAGCTCACCGCGGCCGACGATCCTCCTGGTCGAGGACGAGGCGAGCATCGGCCGCCTCCTCAGCAGCTACCTCGCCCGCAACGGCTACGGCGTGCGCTGGGTGCGCTCGGGCGAGGAGGCACTCGACGAGCTCGACCGGCACCCTGTGGGAATGGTCGTCCTCGACGTCGGCCTCCCCGGGATCGACGGCTTCGACGTCTGCCGGCGGATGCGCGCGCGGTCGCAGGTGCCGATCGTGATGCTGACGGCGCGCGACGAGGAGCCCGACCGCGTCGCCGGGCTCGAGGTCGGTGCGGACGACTACGTGACGAAGCCGTTCTCGCCGCGCGAGCTCGCGGCGCGCATCAAGGCCGTGCTCAGGCGCACCGAGCCCGCGGCCGTGCCGGTCGAGCTCGCGCTCGGCGACGTCGTGGTGCGTCGCGAGGCCCGCGAGGTGACGGTCGCAGGCGAGACGGTGGAGCTGACGGCGAAGGAGTTCGACCTCCTCGCCTTCCTGCTCGCCCATCCGGGGATCGTGTTCGGCCGCGAGCAGCTGCTCGACCGCGTGTGGGGGATGACGTTCGCCGGCGGCACGCGGACGGTGGACGTGCACGTCGCGCAGCTGCGTCGGAAGCTCGGCCGGCCCGGGCTGTTCCGCACCGTCCGTGGGGCCGGGTACAAGGCCGTCCGGCCGTGAGGCGGGCGGTCGCGGCAACGAGGCGGGCGTGAGCCTGCGGACACGTCTGTTCGTCGCGATCGCCGCGGTGGCGGCGCTGTCGGTCGCCGTGGCGTTCGGCGTCGGCGCATACCTGTCGCGCCGCGCGGTCGAGCGGAACACGCTCCGCGACGTGGCCGCCCAGGCCGACCTGCTCGCCGAGCGCGAGCGGGTCTCGCTGCTGCCGTTCCGCGGCCTCCGGAGCCTCCGGCCGTTCCTCGCGCGCCAGGGCGAGCGCGTCGTGAAGGCGCCGCTCGACGGCTCGTCGCCGTACCTCCCCGCGGACCGTGCCGCCGAGCTCCGCCGCGGGACGTCGCTCGGCGGGACGGTCACGGTCGACGGCACCCGCTTCTTCTACGCCGCGCGGCTCGTCGGGGGGAAGGCGCTCATCCTGCTGCGGCCGACGGACCTCGTCGCCTCGTCGTGGCGTCCCCACGTGCGGGCGCTGCTGATCGGCGCCGCCGCCGCGGCGCTGCTCGCCGCGGCCGCCGCGTTCCTGCTCGCCCGCGCCGTGGCACGGCCGGTCGTCCGCGTGGCGCACGCGAGCCGCCGCCTCGCCGACGGAGAGGCGCCCCGGGTGCCGGTCGAGGGGGCGCGCGAGCTGCGGCTGCTCGCCGAGTCCTTCAACGAGACCTCCGTGCAGCTCGCGCGTGCCCGCGAGGCGGAGCGGAGCTTCCTGCTCTCGGTCAGCCACGAGCTGAAGACGCCGCTCACGGCCATCCGCGGCTACGCGGAGGGACTCGCGGAGGACGCGGTGCCGGTCGAGGAGGCCGCCGAGACGATCGCCCTCGAGGCCTCCCGCCTGGAGCGGCTCGTCGGCGACCTGCTCGACCTCGGGCGGCTGAACCGGAGCGAGTTCGGCATCCGCCGCGAGCTCGTCGACCTGGCGGTCGCGGCCCGCGAGGCCGTGCGGCGCTACGAGCCGGCGGCGAGCGCCTTCGGCGTCGAGCTCGAGGCGGTGGCGGACGGGACCGCGCCGGCCGTCGGCGACGGCGACCGGATCCTGCAGGTCGCCTCCAACCTCGTGGAGAACGCGCTCCGTCTGACGCCGCCCGGCGGCAGCGTGCGGGTCGTGGCAGAGCCGGGGCTGCTCGCCGTCGAGGACACCGGCCCGGGGCTCCGCCCCGAGGAGCTGCCGCGGGCGTTCGAGCGCTTCTACCTCCACGAGCGCTACGGGCGCGAGCGGCCGGTCGGCACCGGGCTCGGGCTCGCGATCGTGCAGCAGCTCGCCGAGGGGATGGGCGGCTCCGTCTCGGCGGCGAGCGACCCCGGCCGGCTGACGCGGTTCGAGCTGCGGCTGCCCGTCGCGGCCGGCGCTCCCGCGGACGGGCCGCTCGTGTCCGCCTGACGTTTTACGGGCGCCTTACGTGCGGCGTACCGGCGGCTGACGGAGCCCGACGAGCATGCGGTCGTCCATCACAGGAGGCCAGGATCGATGAAGCGGAACGCACTCGCACTCGCCCTCGTCACCGGGCTCGCGCTCGCGGTCGTCGCGGTGGCGGCGGCGCACGGATTCGTCCGGATCGTCGGAACCCCGCGCGCGGACGTGATCAACGGGACGCCGTCGGCCGACCGGATCTCCGCGCGGGGCGGGAACGACACGGTCAACGCCGGCGACGGCGCCGACCGCGTCTGGGCGGGCTACGGCGACGACACGGTCGACGGCGGCGACAGCAACGACGTCCTCCGCGGCCGTCCCGGCGACGACGTCGTGAACGGCGGCGACGGCAACGACCGGATCTGGCCCGGGCGCGGCGCCGACACCGAGAACGGCGGCTCCGGCGACGACGTCCTCCATGCGCTCGCGAACGACGACCAGGTCGACCGCATCGACTGCGGGCCGGGGAACGACACGGTGTGGCTCAACGCGAACGAGCAGGACGTCCACGTGAACTGCGAGACGGTGAAGACGAAGGCGGTCTCGGGCTCCGGCGGCGACGACTAGCCCGACCGGCGCACGGCGCTCCTGCCCCGAGCGCCGGAACAGCCGGCGCGCTGCCGCTCCGAACGGGCGCCGGAAGAACCCGGCGCCCGTGGCCTCGATCGGCGGCCCGATCCCGAGACCGGGTGCCGACCGCGGTCACGGGCGCCGGGCCGGAAAGGAAAGGAATCGCACCCACAGCATCGCGCGCCGAGGCGGTGGGCGACATCGTGGGGGTACCCGTTCCGAGGTGCGGCAGGCCGTACTCTTCGGTCGTGCGCGTTCTCGTTGCAACGGTCGCGATCCTGGTCGCGGCCGCTGCGCCCGCGCCCGCCGCCGCGGCGATCCTCCGCGGGAGCGACGGCGCCGACCGGCTCCTCGGCACCGCCGGCCGCGACGCCGCCTACGGACGCGCCGGGCGGGACCTCGTCGACGGGCGCCGCGGCCCGGACTTCCTCCACGGCGGGGACGACGCCGACCTGCTCCTCGGCGGCGCCGGCCCCGACCGGATCGTCGCCGCGCTCGACGGCGCGCCCGACCAGGTCCGTTGCGGCCCCGGCCGGGACCTCGTCGCCGCCGAGCTCGTGGACGCCGTCGCCCCCGACTGCGAGCTCGTCGTCCGCCAGCTCTCGCGCGACACGAGCACCGATGCGTCGGCCCAGCACGAGACGCAGGTCGAGCCCGACTCGATGGCGGCCGGGCGGACCGTCGTCGTCGCCTTCCAGTCCGGCCGCCACGTCCAGGGCGGCGCCGCGGCGATCGGCTGGGCGACCTCGACCGACGCGGGGACGACGTGGCGCGCCGGCTTCCTCCCGGGCCTGACGCTCTTCTCGACGCCGGCCGGCACGAGCGACGTCGCCAGCGATCCCGTGGTGGCATGGGACGCGGCGCACCGGACGTGGATCGTCGTCACGCTCGGCGTCACGCAGGCCGGCACGACGCTGATGGTCAGCCGCTCCCTCGACGGCACGCGCTGGGAGCTGCCCGTGACGGCGCTGACGGCGGGAGACGAGGCGATCGACAAGCAGTGGGCGACGTGCGACAACGGCGCCCGCAGCCCGTTCCGCGGACGGTGCTACGTCGCGTACCTCGACGTCGCGGCCGGGCAGATCGCGGTGATCCGCTCGACCGACGGCGGCCGCACGTGGTCGGCGCCGGTCGGATCGCGGGCGGGCGTCGGCGTGCGCGGGATCCTCAACGGCGCGCAGCCGGCCGTGCTGCCGGACGGGACGCTGGTGGTGCTGTTCTCGCTCTTCGGCGTGTTCGCGGACGCCGGGAGCGACGGGATGCTGGCGATGCGCTCGCGGGACGGAGGCGCGAGCTTCGAGCCCGCCGCCCCGGTCGCGCAGCTCCTCTCGGAGGAGGTGTCCGGCGTGCGCGCGCCGCCGTTCGCCTCCGTCGAGGTCGACGCCTCAGGCCGCGTCTGGACCGCGTGGCAGGACTGCCGTCACCGGCCCGAGTGCGGCGCCAACGAGCTCGTGCTCGCGTCCTCGGGGGACGGCCTGACGTGGTCGGCGCCCGCCCGCGTTCCCGTCGGCACGAGGGAGGGCGTCGACGCCTTCGTCCCCGGCCTCGCCGTCGACCCGACGCGGGCCGGCCGACGCGCCCGCCTCGCGATCGTCTACCACACGATCGCGCAGCCCGGGGACTGCCCCCCGGACGAGTGCCGTGCGGTCGACGTGTGGCTCGTGCGGTCGGAGGACGGCGGCCGCACCTGGACGCCGCCGCTGCGGCTGACGCCGAGGGCGATCCGACTGCCGTGGATCGCGCAGACAGGCCTGGGACGGATGCTCGGGGACTACGTCTCGGCGTCCTGGGCGGGCGGCCGCGCGGTCGCGGTGTTCGCGCTCGCGGACGAGCCGGCCCGGGACCGGTTCCGCCAGGCCGTGTTCGCAGCCGCCGTCGAGGGCTGAGAGGTTTCGCGACCGCCCGGCCGGCCACAAAGGCTCGCGATGGAGTCGCGCGACGACCATGCGCTGGGGCAGGCGCCCGATGCGACCGTGACCGACGAGGAACTGTCGGCGAGGCGCGGACTGTCGCGCGGCTGGGCCGCGATCGCGGGCGCCGCGGCGGCCTTCACCGCGCTCGTGCTGCTGATCGCCTGGGTCGTCTGACGGGGGGTCGGCGGGCGGGGGCCGATCGAGCCTCCGCCCGCCGCAACGCGGCGACGTGCGCAGCCGAGGCCGGCATCGCGTCCCCTCTCGGTCCCCTTCGGGCGTCGAGCGGGCGTCGCGCCCGCGAGCCCTAGACCGCCGGAGAGAGGCGGGGGCGCCGCTGACGCGAACCCGTCGTCGCCCAGCGGATCCCCTCGACCGTCCACCCGAGCAGGGCGAGGAGGAGGAGTGCCAGGGCGATGCTGAGGATCCAGAAGCGTCTCTTCACGTCAGTTCTCCGGGTTCGTTCGGATCGGACGATTCGAATCTACGGGTGCGGCGACGCCGGGGAATCGGCCGGTGAGGCGATCTCGTGTCGTCCTCAGGGATGACCTCGACTACGCTCGCGGGGTGGACGTCAAGGGCCTCGTCTGGCTCGGCACCCGCACGACCGCCTTCGGCGAGATGCGCGCGTTCCTCGCCCGCCTCACGGGCGTGGAGCCGTGGGTCGACGAGCCCGGGCTCGCCGTCTTCGACCTGCCGAACGGCGACCGCCTGGAGGTGCTCGGCCCGGAGGGCGACGACCCGCCGCGTCGCGAGGCGCCGCTCGTCGGCCTCCTCGTCGACGACGTCGACGGTGCGCGGCGCGAGCTCGAGGCGGAGGGAGTCGAGTTCGTCGGCCCGGTGCACGACGGCGGCGGCGGCAACCGGTGGGCGCACTTCCGCGCGCCCGACGGGCACCTGTACGAGCTGACGTCGCGCCCGGACCATCCGGCCCACGCGCGCGGCGCGTAGCGTCTCGGCGCAGGACGACGCCGCGCCACACGGGGCGCCGTCCAGGCCGCGACTCGACTCGTGGCCCCACGCCACGAGGTGAACTGCCCTAGCGGCCCCAGCCGTCGTGCGGCTCGCGGGTCCCCGGCTCCAGGTGCCAGTACTCGCGGAGGTCGGCCACGCGGCCGTCGTCGTCGAAGCGGAGGACGAGGGCGCCGGGGAGCGTGTACTCGTGCTCCTCGTCGCTGAGCGTCGCCCACCACTCGACGACGACGCGGTCGCCGTCGACGACCGGCCGTCCCATCGAGACCTGCACGTCACCCTGCGTCCGCGTCGCGGTGCGCCAGTAGGCGCGGATGCCCTCGTGCCCGAGGTGCGGCGAGCGGAACGGGCTGCTCCGGTACGAGGCCTCTTCGGTGAAGAGCTCCTCGATCGACGAGCCGTCGTCGGCGTGTTCCCACGCGGCCCGATACCGCTCGAGCCACTCGGCCACCGTCAGCCTCTCCGCCACGACGTTCACGCCACGATCATGCGCCCGCCGGGACGACCGCGACCAGTGTGTCGACCGGCCGCACGGGGTACGGCCTGCCACACCGTCCGGCCCGCTACGGTGGGCCGCTCCCGACGAAAGGAGCCGGATGCTCACGCTCACGACCGCAGCAGCCGACGCGATCAAGGACATCGTCACCTCGAACGACCTCCCCGGGGGCTCGGGCCTCCGCATCACCGCCGAGGAGGACGGCAACGAGGTCTCGATCGAGCTCGACTTCTCGGAGGCGCCGAAGGACGAGGACGATGTCGTCGAGTCGGCCGGCGCACGGGTGTTCCTGGACGAGACGGCGTCGGAGGTGCTGACGAACGTCGAGCTGGACGTGACGCCCCACGGCGACCACGTCCACTTCGAGTTCAACGAGCGCGAGGCGAGCTAGTGGCTCTGAGCCACTAGCTCTCGCCGCTCCAGGGAGGGAGCTCCAGCGCGCGCTCGTACGCCGCCCGGTCGTGCACCGGCTCGCCGTGCGAGACGATCACGTGCTCGAACGGGAGCTCGAGGAGCGCCCTGAGCGCGGGGAGCGCCCGCTCCTCGTGCCAGGGCGTCGCCCACACGAGCAGCTCGCCGCGCGGCGCCGTCAGCGCGTCAGCGAACACGAGCGCCCGCTGCTCCGGGAGCCACAGGGGCGTCTCGTTGCGCCCGCGGCCGTCGTAGAGCGCGACGAGGCCGCCGGGGAGCTCGCTGCCCGGCTGGATCCCCTCGAGCTCCGTCTCCGGGATGTTCTCCCGCCAGAACAGGTACGGGCCGAACGCACGCGCGCCGTACCGGCGGACGAACACGTCGACGTCGCGGACGTGGTCCGGCTTGAGGATCACGACGAGCGTGGGCGGGCGCGCGTCGAGCCGCGCCCAGACCTCGTCGGCCTCGCCGGGCGGGGCGAGCGGGTCGAGGAGCGCGACCTCCCCGCCGGTCTCGACGCACGTCGAGGTCACGAGCGGGTCCCAGCCGACTCCCGGAGCCCAGTCCGGGTGCGTCAGGCGCCAGACCCACAGCCCGGGGGCGACGTCGCGGAGCACCTGCGCCACGGGATGGGACCCTAGCGCGAACCGAGTTCGTGGCTCAGAGCCACAAGGTCACAGGAGAGCGTCGTCGAGGAAGGCGATCACGCGCTGCTCGTACTCGCGCGGGTGCGCCTTCAGGCCTCCGGTGTGCGGCGTGTCCTCGGGCCACCACAGCTCGACCGGTCCGGTCGCGGCGTCGCGGTAGAGCTCCGTCGCCGCGTGCTCGTAGCTCGTGTCGGCGGCGATCAGGAACACCGGCCGGGGCGCGATCCGCGGGAGCTGCTCCTGGATCGGCTCGGGCGGCAGCTGGAGCGAGAGGGCCGCGTAGGCGGCGACGGCCGGACCGAGGACGAGCACGGCCTCGACGCCATCGCCGCCCGGGAGCGCCCGCGCCTCGGCGAACGTGTGCGCCTGTGCGCCCTCGGCCACGACGGCGGCGATGCGACGGTCGTCGGCGGCCGCCTCGAGCAGCGTCTCGGCGCCGCTCGAGAGGCCGAGCGCGCCGATCTTCCCCGCCTCGACGTCGGGCCTCGAGGCCACGTAGTCGAGGGCGGCGCGGACGTCGCGCGGCCACGTCCAGGCGAGGTTCTCCGGGCGCCCGTCGCTGTTGCCGCAGCCGCGCGCGTCGTAGAGGAGCACTCCGTACCCGTGGCGGGCGAGCATCCGCGCTCGCGATGCGATCGACCCCGCGCGGTCGCCGCCGGCGCCGTGCACCAGCACGACGGCGGCACCGTTCCGCGACGGGACGTACGACGCGGCGAGGTCGAGCCCGTCCGAGGTGTGCAGCGTGACCTCCTCGTGCGGCACCCCGAGCGTCGCGTCGTCGACGCGGACGCTCGGCTTGTGCACGGCGTACGACGCGAGGAACAGCGGGTACACGAGGAACAGCACGGTCGCGAGCGTCCCGACGACGGCGCCGATCCGGACGAGCCAGCGACGGCCCGGCGGGCGCCGCTCCTTCGGGCGCAAGGCGATGGCGGCCGCGACGACGAGCAGCGCGATCCCGCCCGCCGCGTGGAGGAAGCCCGTCAGGTCGGCGAGGCCGAACGCGCCGCCGCGGCTCAGGTGGCTCACGTGGACGCCGGCGTCGAGCGCGGCGACCGCCCCGTAGACGAATGCGACCCACGCCTGGAGCCCGGGTCGCAGCAGCGGGAAGCCGAGCGCGATCGCGACGGCCGCCGCCGCCGGCAGCAGCACCTCCGCGAAGCCGTGACGGAACCCGTCGTCGAGCAGGTGCAGCAGCGTCAGACCGACGGCGACGCGAACGACCCACGGCGCCGCGGCCGCGATGCGCGCACGCACCGAGGCCCGCTGACCGGCGGTCTCCGGCGCGCCGGCGGACGCCACCTAGCGGCCGCGTGCTCCGCGCCGGTGGTACGGCGCGTCGGCGAACTTCGGCACCGCGGGCCGTGCCCGTCGCGCGGCTGCGAGCGCCTCGCGGTCGCGGCGGACCGGCCTCGGCAGCGGCTTTCGTGCCAGGGCGCCTCTCGCCATCCCGACCTCCTCTCGAACCGCGCCGATCGTCCCGTGGGAACGGGGCCGCGTCAACCGGGAATTCACTGTCCTTCCTGGAGCTGCCCCCCGACGGGGATTCGCTCCCTGTTACCTCACGTAGAAGTCCACGAACTGGCCCCTGTTGTAGTGACGCGCCAGGTTGCAGAGCAGCGAGTAGTGCCCCTTGCGCAGCGTGAGCGCGAGCCGCTTCGTCTGGCCCGGCTTCAGCTCCTCGATCTCGCCGACCGCTCCCGTCTCCGGCGCTTCTGCGGCCCCGCGAGCCGCGAGGCTGCCGGCCGCCTTCGCCGTCTTGAGGACGACGAACTCGTGCTGGAGCTTGCCGGCGTTGCGCACGACGAAGGTGACGCTGGTCGCCTCTGTCTTCGTCGCCGTCAGCGGCAGGATGTCCCATTCGACCATCCTGAAGTTGACGGTCGCCGCCTTGGTCGTCTGCGAGGGCCCCGCCGCCGCCGGCGCCGCCGCGGTCGCCACGAGCACGGCGAGTGCCGTAAGCGCGAGCTTCCACATGGCTGCCTCCTCTCGGAAAGGGGGGACGGTCGCACCTGGAGACGGCCCTGCCGTCGGGGAAGGCACCGAGCGCGTTACGGGAATCCTCGCAGCGGCGGTCCGGCAGCGTCCGTCACAACTCCCAGGCGGCGTCCACCACGGAGCCGTCGGGGTCGCGGCACTTCACGCTGACGTAGTCGCGCTCGTCCCACTCCTCGACGATCGGGACGCCGTCCGCGGCGAGCCGGTCGCGGAACGCGAGCACCGCCTCGCGGCTCGGCAGCGGCGCGACCGCTCCTGGTCGGTGACGGCGAGCCCGAGATGCCTCATGTGCTCCGCGCCCGAACCTAGCTCGGGGCGGAGAAGCGATCAAGCCTCGTTCTGCTCGCTCTGCTCGATCTGGTCGTTCTGGTCGGTCTGGCCGAGCGGCTCCGCGGCGCGCTCCGCCGCGGCCTGCTTCCGGTCCTGCTTCCGCTCCTGCTTGCGGGCACGCCGCTCGGCGAGTGCCCGCTCTCGGTTCATCTTCGCGAACGTCTGGCGCTTCTTCGAGCTCGAGGCCATCGACTTTCCTTCCTGTCGCTAGCTGGGGCCGTACTTCTTCGGCGCAGCGCGCTTCTCGCTCCGCCGTTGCTTGAGTGTCTTCTGGGGCTGCTTCTTGGCGAGCTTCTTCGGCTTCTCGGAGCCCTTCATCGCGCGCTCTCCTCCTGCGTCGTCGTGTCCGCCTCGCCGGCGTGATCGCCTTGATGGACACGGAATCGGTCTGCCCGGTCGAGCGAGGTGACGATGCCGTGCGCCATGCGTGCGCTCCGTCCTGACGGATAAGGAAAGCGCAGCGCGCCGTCGCTATTCGCCCGTGGTGTCCTTCCACCATAGCGGCTGTCCGTGACGCCTCCATCGGCGTGATCCAGCAGGTTTCGAGAAGACACGGGCGCCGGGCACGGCTAGCGTCGGCGTCGACCGTTCGACGACAGGAGGACGCAATGCTCAAGCAGCTCACCCACGTGAACGTCTGGGTGCACGACCAGGACGAGGCCCTCGCCTTCTACACGGACAAGCTCGGGATGGAGCTCCGCGAGGACGTGACGGTGCCGGAGATGGGCAACTTCCGCTGGCTCAGCGTCGGCGTGCCCGGGCAGGACGACGTGGCACTCACGCTGATGGCGGTGCCCGGCCCCCCCGTGTTCGACGAGGAGACGCGTGACCAGCTCAACGCGCTCGTCGCCAAGGGGGCCGCCGGCGGCCTGTTCTTCTCCACGGACGACATCCGCGCGAGCTACGCGGACCTCAAGAGCCGCGGCGTCGAGTTCTCGCAGGAGCCGACCGAGCAGCCCTACGGGATCGACGCGGGGTTCCGCGACCCGTCGGGGAACCAGATCCGGATGGCCCAGACGCAGTAGCCCGGCCCGGGCCGGCGGGGCGGCGGGCGATCGTCGTCCCGCTGCGTCCGCGCGGGCGGAGCTGGTGGACGCCGGAGAGCGTCAGACCGGGCACGTTCCGGTGGCAGCGACCGTCGGCCGTCCACAAGGTTCGCCCCTCGACCGCAGCGGTCAGGAGGACGGCCGCGGCTCGCGGTGCGAGCTCGATCTCGCGGGGCCCGTCGGTCGGGCCGTTCCAGTGCGCGACCACGCGTGAGCGCGACTTCCCCGGCGGTCGCGAGCGCGCCGCCATGCCCGAGGACGTGAGCGTCAGGACGGCCGATCCCGGCTCGTCCGCGAGGATACTGGCGTAGCGGCACGGCCAGCGGGAGGCGAGCTGGGGCCCGTCGAGCAGCAGCGCGACGACGAGGCTCGGGCCGATGCGCCGCACGAGGTCCGCGACCTCGTCCAGCCGGGCCAGGTCCTCGCACACGAGCGGAGCGGTGGTCACGCCGCCTCCCACGTCGATCACGTGGAGCGTCCGCTCGCGGACGTCGATCGCTTCCCACCAGAGCTTCCTCGGGTCCAGCGACCGCGTCAGGTGGTATTGGCGGATCTGACCGGCGTCGAGGAACCAGCGGTGGTGCTTGTCCTGCTCGTAGCGGTCCCAGCCCGCGGAGCTGCGCACGCCGAAGTGGAGGTAGTTCCGGCCGAAGCAGTGGCCGGCGGGCGGCTGCCGCACGCCGGCGATCAGGAACGTCGCGCCGTGCTCCGCGAGCGTGTCCTCGAGGCCGCGGATCTCCTCCGGGGAGACGGCGCCCTCCGGGAGGACGACGGTGTCCACCCTGCCCGCGTCGTCGACGGCCGTCTCCAGCAGCGCGCCGAGGAGCTCGGTGTCCAGCGGCGACTCGGGCGCGAACTCGAAGAAGCCGAAGCGGTCGCGGTCCATGTTCGCGAGGACGTCCGGCGGCGCGGGCCGGAAGTCGGAGGCCCGCACGTCCAGCGGCCACGGGACGAGGACGATGGTGTAGTCGGGCCGGTCCTCCGACGGCCGCGACTCGATGCTCCTCCACCGGACGTCGACGGACTCGTAGCAGAGCGCCACGTACCGGGAGAGCGAGCGGATCGTGATCCCCCGGAGCGTGAAGTGGGTCTTCGGGACGATGCGAACGCGGGCCGGCGAGAGCCGCGACAGCGAGCCCCGCGCCTGCAGCAGCCGCCACGCGCGCGCTTCGAAGGACTGCTCGGACGCCGACGTCCCGGCGGAGGCGACGTGCGCGCACGCCTCGTCCGCCGTGGAGTGGAGCGTCAGGAGCGCCTCGTCCAGCTCCCACGCGTCACCGCTCCGGATCCGCGCCAGCGGGACGTCCCGGAGGCGCGTGACGACGTCCCAGCAGCGGCGGACGAGCTCCGGCGCCTGTGCCGACGGCTCACCGGCCGCGCTCCTCCAGCCCTCCGCCGCGAGCTGGACCTGCGCGCCCCAGTCCGGCAGCGGCGGCCAGCGGCGCCCCGGCGGCGGCGCGACGACGAAGCGGTACCCCTCGGTGTGGTCGAGCACGAGGTTCGTCAGCGCGAAGACGTCCGGAGGCCACGACACCAGGTCGTCCCAGTCCGGCGCGGGCGCGAAGGCCGCGAAGTAGGACGCCACCGTGACCTCGGCAGCGGCCGATTCGGGGTCGACAGCGATCGCAGTGTCCGGTTTCACAGCCGCCGCGCCGGCCGCGCGCCGCCGGTCGGACCAGCCAAACGACGCGCGACGGGCGCCTTACCCTCCAGGCTGAGCCTGGCTGCACGAGGCCCTGCGCCACATCGGTGGTTCCTGCGCGGTCTCCTCGGGGGGAAGTACCGACCCCTGCCCGCCGC
This sequence comes from Gaiellaceae bacterium, assembly GCA_035456465.1. Taxonomy (GTDB): domain Bacteria; phylum Actinomycetota; class Thermoleophilia; order Gaiellales; family Gaiellaceae; genus DATHTC01. The sequence continues at coordinate 129,171 of DATIDD010000005.1, forward strand.
GGCGGCCTCCCGGAGACCGGGGCGGCACTAGGGTGGGCACCGTGCTCCCCTTCGTAACCGAGCCGTCCGCGGCGCTCGCGACGCCGCGGCTCCTGCTCGAGCCCCTCACGCCGGCGCACGCGACGGAGATGGTCGCGGTGCTCGACGATCCGGCGCTGCACCGGTACGTCGGCGGCCGGCCCCCGGACCTGCAGGAGCTGCAGCGACGGTACGAGCATCAGGCACGCGGGCGATCCGCGGACGGCAGCGCACGCTGGTTCAACTGGATCCTCCGAGAGCGCAGCTCGGGCCGTGCGGTCGGCTACGTGCAGGCGACGGTCGCGGTCGAGTCGGGAGTCGCGGACCTCGCGTGGGTCGTCGGCTCGAAGTTCCGGGGCCGCGGCTACGCCCGCGAGGCGGCGTCGGCGATGACGTCGTGGCTCCACGCGAGGGGGATCGCCGTCGTGACCGCGCACATCCGGCCCGGGAACGCGGCGTCCGAAGCCGTCGCCCGCGCGCTCGGGCTCGGTCGGACCTCGGCGCTGGTCGACGGCGAGATCAGGTGGGAGAGCGGGCGCTGACGGCTGGGGGCGCGCACGGCACGGCCCGGCCGCCTCAGAGGAGGCGCGGCTCCTCCCCGCCCGCGAGCACGAGGACGTGACCGGAGTGGGAGTCGTCGCGCGGCCGCGAGGAACGGAAGGGCGTGCCGGGTCGACTCCATCACCGAGACGAGGTCGAGCTCGAGGGGTCGAGCGCCAGTCCTCGTTCTCGGGATACGTCGGCTCTTGGTCGCCGCCTGCGCTGTTCACGAGCACGTCGACGGCGACGAGCACGCGCGCGCGCCGCCTCAAGGGCCGCGACGACCGTCGCACCAATGCGAACGGTTGCGAATGCGGGACGGGCGTCGCGATAGTTCGGGACGCCGTGGACGGGCAGATCGAGATCCGTCGCCTCGAGCCGGCCGAGCTCCGGAAGCAGCTCGACGGGCTCGCCCGCGTGCTCGCCGACTGCGTCGCCGGCGGCGCCTCGGTGAGCTACATGGAGCCGTTCTCGCACGAGGACGCGCGCCGCGCGTTCGAGGGCTTCGCGGCCGAGGCCGAGCAGGGCCGTCGGCTGATCCTCGCCGCGTTCGACGACGGCGACCTCGTCGGCACGGTGCAGGTGATCCTCGCGCTGCCGCCCAACCAGCCGCACCGCGGCGAGATCGCGAAGCTTCTCGTCCACCGCGAGGCACGGAGGCGCGGGATCGCGCGCCTGCTGATGGACGCAGCCGAGGCGGAGGCGCGGGCGGAGGGCAAGACGCTGCTCGTGCTCGACGCGGTGACCGGCGGCGACGCCGCGCGCCTCTACGACCGACTCGGCTGGACGACCGTCGGGGTGATCCCGAACTTCGCCCTCTACCCGGACGGGCGGCCGTGCGACACGACCTACTTCTGGAAGGCGCTCTGAGTCAGCCTCGGCCGGCTCATGCGCGGCCCCGTGCCGCCCAGGCGGCCATGGTGAGCGTGAACGGCGCCTCCGGCAGCAGCTCGCGGCAACGCTCGCGGAGGGTCGCCAGCTCTGCTGCGCCGAGGGATCGCGCGTAGGAGCCCGCCGGCCCGACGCCGAGCGTGAACGGCTCCCACCAGTCGTCGAAGCTCGCGTACTCGACCGCCGCCGACAGCGCGTCCTCCTCGACGCGGCGGAGCCCCGCCGCCGCGAGCAGCTCGGCGAGGTGGCCGGCACGCGCACCGGCGAGGCCCGACTCGTCCTCGACGCCGGGATCGAGCTCGCGGGCCGCGCGCCAGAACGGCGACAGCGGTGCCCGCTCGCCCGCGAAGTCCCAGACGCACGCCGCGACGACCCCGTCCGCACGCGTCACGCGCCTCATCTCCGCGAGCCCCGCCACCGGATCCGCCATGAAGTGCACCACGAGCTGCGCCAGCGCGACGTCGAACGCGCCGTCGCCGTAGGGCAGCGCCTCCGCGCCCGACCGACGGACGTCGACGCCCGGGTGCCGCGCATGCGCCGCAGCGACGAACGCGTCGGACGGGTCGACGGCTGCGACCGCATCGGCGCCGAGCCGGCGGACGAGCTCGGCGGTCAGCGCGCCGGGCCCGCAGCCGACGTCGAGCGCCGACTGCCCCGTGCGGACGCCGGCGAAGTCGGCGAGGGCGGGCGCCAGCCGCACGGAGTGGCGTCCCATGAAGCGGTCGTAGGCGTCCGCCGCGACGTCGAAGCTCACGCGGCGACTCTACGTGGCGCCGGCGCAGGGGCGGACGACCACGTCATGATGCTCCTCGGTGTGAGACGTCGGGCGTGCGGCCGACGCCGGGCACGGGGAGGCGGATCGCGTGGAGCGAGCGGTGGTCGACGGGATCGCGCTGGCATACGAGGACGCCGGCGACGGCGAGCCCGTGGTCTGCATCCACGGCGCCTTCGTCGCCGACGCGTTTCGACCGCTGCTGGCGGAGCGTTCCCTCGCGGATCGCTACCGGCTGATCAGCTATCACCGCCGCGGCTACGTCGGCAGCAGCCCCGCCGCCGGAACGGTCCGCCTGGCCGACCAGGCCGCCGACTGCGGGCGGGTGCTGACGCACCTGGGCGTGCGACGTGCGCACGTCGTCGGGCACTCGTTCGGCGGCACCGTCGCACTCCGGCTCGCCCTGGATGCGCCGGAGGCCGTCGGAACGCTGAGCCTGTTGGAGGCGGGGCTCGTGGTCGGCGACAGCGCGCATCTGTACCGGGAGGCGCTGGAGCGCGCCGTCGCGCGCTACCGGGAGGCAGGCGCACACGTGGCCGTGGACGAGTTCCTGCGACTGCGGTGGCCGGCGTACCGCGAGCACCTCGGAGACGTCCTGCCGGGAGCCGTCGAGCAGGCGGTGAGCGATGCTGCGACCTGCTTCGACGTCGATCTCCCGGAGGCGCTCGAGTCCGGGCTCGATGCGGCCGAGATCGGGCTGATCACGCAGCCCGCGCTGGTCGTCCTCGGCGGCGGGAGCGTCTCCCTCCACCCGCGCTTCGCGGAGACCTATCACCTGCTGCTGGACTGGCTGCCGAACGCCGAGGGCGTCGTCGTCCCCGGCACGACACACTTCATGCAGGTGGAGAACCCGCCTGCGATCGCCGCGGCGCTCGCGGACTTCTGGGCCCGCCACCCGCTCCGCGACGAGGGGTGACCGCGAAGCGCCGACCCTTCCGCATCACCGGCGATGAGGCCGCGCGACCGCCTAGTCCGGCGCGACGAGCTCGCCGCCCCACGCCTCGGGAGCGACGTCGGCGAGCGTCTCGGAGAACGTCCACTGATGGCCCGCCGGGTCCTCGGCCGTGTACTGCCGCTCGCCGTACTCGAAGTCGACGGGCTCCATCACGATCCGCGCGCCGTGCGCCCTGGCGCGCTCGCAATGGGCGTTCACGTCGTCCACGCGCACGACGACCGAGTGGGTCACCTCGCCGGGACCCGGCGGCCGCCGCTCGTGGCGGACGTCCGCGACGATCACCGCGCCGTCGCCGAAGCGCAACTGCGAGCGGTGGCTCTCGCCGATCCGGACGCGTTCGACGAACCCGAAGGCCCCGCTCAGCCAGTCCACCGCCTCGCGGACGTCCGGGTAGACGAGCACCGGGATCACCACCGCCGACGGCATCGACCGGTTGGCCTTCATCCCGTCGGCCTCGTCCCCGGCACGCCCCTCACTCGCTCCCGCCGTCGGGAAGCCAGCCGGCCTGGTACTTCACGAACCTCGACCTCGGGAGCGCCCTGCGAACGTCCGCGTAGGCGACCGCGGGATCGGTGGTCTCGCGCGCGACGCCGGCCCCGTACCGGGCCGCGACGTCGGACACGGCGTAGACGATCCCACCGCCGACGCCCCGGCCGCGGGCGCCGACGGCCAGCACAACCGCCGACTGGTCACCGGCGGCCACGATGATGTGCTCGGTCCGCGGCGCGCAGTGGAAGAAGTCCCACGTGGCCAGCCGCCGCTCGTCGCCTTCGACGATCAGCGTGCACTCGCCGGCCAGGACGAGGAACGCCTCCTGGGCGTTCTCGCGGTGGTACATCCCGATCCGCTCCCCCGGCTCCAGGACGCTGACGTTGATCCCCAGCTGCGGGAACCGCCGCTTCCCCTCGAACGTGCAGTACGACCCCAGCGGGCCCTCGTCACGCCACCGCGACTCGCGTGCGTTCACGACGAACCAGCCCTCGCCGTCGACGACGAGGCCGTTCTTGCTCATCCGGAGCGGGGCCTCCGGCACGCGGACAGTCTGGCAGGCCGCAGCGGTGGTCGTAAGAGTACGGCGCATGCGGTCGACCGCCGTGAGCCTGCCGAGCGCCCGCCGGATCGCGATCCGCGCCCAGGCGCTCGACGGCGGCGTGAGGAACCTGCTCGACCTCGTGCGCCACCTCGGGTTCCTGCAGATGGACCCGATCTCGACGGTCGCGCCGCCGCAGCACCTCGTGCCCTTCAGCCGGCTCGGCAGCTTCGACGTCGCCGAGCTCGACCGGCTGATCTGGGAGGAACGGACGCTGTTCGAGTGGGACGCGTTCATCTGGCCGATCGAGGACCTGCCGCTCGTCCGCGCGCGCATGCGGCGCCGGCGGCGGACGGGGAACGCGTGGGTGCGCGACTTCCTGGAGGCGAACGCCCGCTTCCGCCGCTACGTGCTGCGCGAGCTCGAGCGGCACGGGCCGATGCTCTCGCGCGACCTCAGGGCCGACCTGCTGCCGGAGACCGACCCGCACCGCTGGTGGGGCACGCGCCAGGTCAGGCTGATGCTCGAGATCCTCCAGGGGCGAGGCGACGTCGCCGTCGCGAGCCGGGTCGGGCGGCAACGGCTATGGGATCTCGCCGAGCGCGTGTACCCGGACACCGAGACGATCCCGTGGCGCGAGGCCGAGCGCCTGATCCGGAACCGGCGGCGGCGCTCGCTCGGCGTCTGGCTGGAGCGAGGCACGTTGCACGCACACCCCGAGATCTCGGACGAGCCCGTCCCGAACCGTGTCACCTTCCTCTCGCCGTTCGACCGGCTCGTGCACGACCGGGCGCGGGCCGAGGCCCTGTTCGGGTTCTTCTACCGGCTCGAGATGTACGTGCCGAAGGCGAAGCGGCAGTACGGCTACTACGTGCTGCCGATCCTCCACGGCGACCGGATCGTCGGGCGCATCGACGTCGAGCGTGACCGCGACGCCGGCGGCCTGCGCGTCAACGGCGTCTGGTGGGAGGAGGGCATGGAGCCGCTCGAGCTCGAGCCGGCGCTCGAGCGGCTCGCAGCGTTCGTCGCGGCGAACGCCGGCCCGAGCAGGGGGCCGAGCCCTCGCAGCCGGTAGCCTCGGACGCGGCCGCTCCGGTGCGAGAACCGACCTGCAGGAGGTCCCATGAGCCGTTACGCGGTAGCGCACCTCGACGAGATCGGCGAGGTCAGCGACGGCCGCTGTCCCTGGCGGCCCGTCCGGCACCACTTCGGGATCACGGCGTTCGGTGTCAACGCGTGGACGGGCCGCGAGGCCGGTGACCGGATCATCAACGAGCACGACGAGGCGGACGAGAACGAGGAGCTCTACCTCGTGACGCAGGGACGCGCCGTGTTCGAGCTGGACGGCGAACGAACGGAGGCGCCCGCCGGGACGTTCGTGTTCGCCCAGCCGGGGGTGAAGCGCACGGCGTTCGCCGAGGAGCCGGGAACCACGATCCTCGCGGTCGGCGGGCAGCCGGGCGAGCCGTACGCCGTCACCGGCTACGAGGTCTGGGCGCAGCTCCGGCCGGCGTATGACGCGGGCGACTACGCGACCGTGGCGGAGCGCGGGCGCGAGGTGATCGCAGCGAATCCGCAGTACCCGATGCCGATCTACAACGTCGCCTGTTGCGAGGCGCTCGTCGGACGCACGGAGGACGCGATCGGGCACCTGCGGCAGGCGATCGCGCTCGACGCGCGGTTCCGCGAGTACGCGAAGGGCGACTCGGACTTCGACGCGATCCGCGACGACCCCCGGTTCGGGGAGCTCGTCGGCGGCTGACGGACGGCTGCGGCGCCGGGATCCGGCTCAGGCGAGCGCGCGCTCGAGGGCGGCTCGGTCGGTGGGCGCGCCGTGCGTCGGGAGGACGAGCTCGATCGGCAGCTCGAGCAGCGGGCGCAGACCCGCGAGGATCTCCTCGGGCGGGACGCCCTTGTTCGCCCAGTCGACCGGGAACTCGAAGCCGCGGCCACGGTCGATGAGTGCGTCGCCGACGACGATCGCGCGCCGGCGGCCGACCCAGAGCACGAGGTCGTTCGGCTCCATCCCCGGGAGCGCCGCGACCCCGACCGGCAGCCGGTCGCCCGCCCTGAACACGTGCCCGCGCACGGGATCCGGGTCGCCCTCGTCCGGCGGCGGCACGTGGATCGGCACGCCGAGCCGCTCCGCGAGCTCCGGAGCGCCGCGGCGGTGCCACGGGCACGTCAGCACGATCGCCGTCTCGCGCCGGGCGGCGAGCTCCTCGAGCTCGGCCGGCACCGCCAGCGGGTCGAAGAGCAGCAAGCGCTCGCCGTCGTCGATCGCGTAGGACGAGACCTCGCGACTCCAGTCCGCTTCCGGCACCCAGTCCGGATGCGGAGCCTGCCAGTGCCACACCCCCGGCCGCACCTCGTCCACGGCGCGGATGCTACGGCAGCGGCGGCGACCAGACGTACGGCGTCGTCGTCGTCACCGCCGTGAAGCCGAGGCGCTCGAGGATCGGCCGGCTGTCGTCCGAGGCGTCGACCTCGAGGAAGCGGAAGCCGCGCCCGGCGGCGAGGTTCGCCCGGTAGGCGACGGTCGCGCGGTAGATCCCCCGCCCCCGCCACTCCGGCAGCGTGGCGCCGCCCCACAGCGTCGCGAAGTCCGTGCCGCGCTCGAACCGGACCCAGCCCGCGCAGACGACCTCGGCGCGCGCCTCCGCGACGACGATGCTCAGGCCCTCGGGGTCGGCCGACCGCTCCGCCTCGAGGCTCTCGGCGAGCCAGCCGCCGTCCTCGCCCCGCCCCCAGGCGGCCCGTTCGAGCGCGGCGATGCGGTCGAGGTCGCGCCGCGCGGTCACCTCCCGCAGCGACACGCCTCTGGGAACCTCCGGAGGGTGTGCGAGCGCGCCGACGGGCGCGATCACGACGGTCTCCTCGTCCTCTGGGACGAAACCGGCCGTGCGCAGCCGCTCGGGCAGGTCCGGCGGACGGTCGTGCCCGTGCAGCTTCCACTCGAACCGCTCGCCGCGCTCGCCGAAGACGCGCACCTGGCGCGCGATCAGCTCGTCGAGCGCAGCGCCCTCGAGCCCGCCGAGGTCGCGGTAGAGGACGAAGCCGCGGCCGAGGAGCCCGAGGAAGCGCAGCAGCGGCCCGTCCCGCTCGACGGTCGCGCCGTCGGGCAGCGGGTCGGGGACGTGGGCGCGCAGCTGCGCGTCGTAGGCGGCCAGCAAGTCCTTCGCTCCGTGCACGCTCGCACCGTACTCCCGTCGATGCCGCCCCTTTTCGGAAGGCGTTCGCGATTCGGTGAGGCGGTCGCGCCGGCCGCGCGTGGGACGAGGCTGAACGCCACCGCCGCGTGCAGCGGCCGGAGCAGCGGTTCGAGCTCCAACCATCGTTCATGACCGAGCTCGCTCTCGAGGAAGAGGATGCTCGCGCATGCGAGTGTTTGCAAATGTCCCCTGAGCTGCGTAGAGTCTCATGAGTGATACGGACAGCTGTGTATGCGCGTATCTCGTCGGATCGGGAGGGCGATAACCTCGCGATCAGCCGGCAGCTCGCGGATTGCGAGGAGTTGGCGTGTCGACGCGGCTGGAGGGTGGTGGAGCGGTATGTCGACTCGGACATCAGCGCCTACAGCGGCAAGCGGCGGCCGGAGTACCTGCGGATGCTGGACGACGTCGAGGCGGGCGCGGTGGAGGCGGTGGTCGTCTACCACGCCGACCGACTGCACCGGCATCCGCGCGAGCTGGAGGACTTCATCGACCTGTGCCAGCGGACGAAAACGAGGCTGGCGACTGTGAGCGGCGACGTCGACCTCTCGACGCATGAGGGGCAGCTGATCGCCCGGATTCAGGGTGCGGTGGCGCGCAAGGAGAGCGACGACAAGAGCCGGCGCATCCGGCGTAAGCACGAGGAACTCGCTACGGCGGGCAGGGTCTCGGGCGGCGGGAGCCGCCCCTACGGCTACGAGCTGGACAAGCGCACCGTGCGCCCGGAGGAAGCGGAGGTGATTCGCGATTGCGCCCGCCGCGTCCTGGCAGGTGACTCGCTGCGTTCGATCTGTCTCGACCTGAACGCGCGCGGCATTAGTTCGGCGAGCGACAAGGCATGGACGCCGCAGACGCTGCGCCGGATGCTGATGTCGGCGCGGATCAGCGGCCAGCGCGAGCACCACGGCGAGATCGTGGCGAAGGCGGAGTGGCCGGCGATCATCACGCAGCGGGAGACGCAGCAGCTGCGGGCGAAGCTGGGCGATCCCGACCGACGCACGAACCGCGCCGGCCGCCGCTACCTGCTGACGCGTCTGCTGCGCTGCTCGCACTGCGGCGGCACCCTGGTAGCGCGGCCGCGCGACGACCGCACCCGCCGTTATGTGTGTGCGAGCGGCCCCGGCTTCGGCGGCTGCGGCAAGACGACGATCATCGC
>DATIDD010000006.1:0-2445 GCA_035456465.1 Gaiellaceae bacterium
TCGGACCCGATCGCCGACGAGCTTCGCGCCCTCGGCGCGAAGCGGGTCGAGACGATCGCGAACGGCTGCGACTTCGAGGACTTCGCCGGGCTCGAGTACCACGCCTCACCGCGGCTTCGCATCACGCACACCGGCAGCTTCTTCGGGCGTCGCAGCCCGCGGCCGATCCTCGAGGCGCTCGCCGGCTCCGATGTGGACGCCGTCCTCCGCTTCGTCGGGGACTTCCGCGCAGCCGATCGCGAGTGGGCCGAGGGCCTCGGCCTCGGCGACCGGCTCGAGGTCCACCCCTACCTGCCCAGACGCGAGGTGCTCGCGATCCAGAAGGACTCCGAGGCGCTGCTCCTGCTCATCCCCGAGTCCGGCGGCCGGGGCCGCGCCGTGCTCTCCGCGAAGGTCTTCGAGTACCTCGCGGCCGAGCGGCCGATCCTCGCCGCGGTCCCGCCGGACGGTGCCGCCGCCGACCTCCTCCGCGAGACCGGCGCCGGCAAGGTGGTCGCGCCGGACGACGTCGAGGGGCTGCGCGCCGCGCTCGAGCAGCTCGCGACGGACCTCCGGAGCGGCCGGCTGAACGGCAACCCGCTCTCGCCCGACCTGAAGGAGCGACTCTCCCGCCGCACTCGCTCGCAAGAGCTCGCCGCCCTCGTCAGGAGCCTCGCGTGATCCTCCGCCGCACGACGTCGTTCCTCTTCCTCGCCACGCTCTTCTGCGTCAGCTTCGAGAAGATCCAGTGGGAGCTCGCCGGCACGATCGGCGTCGCAGGGATCCTCGCCGTGCTCTTCGTCTGCTCCTTCGCGCTCGAGCGCCTCGGCGCCTGGCCGCGGCGCATCCACCGCACCGTCGCCATCCTGCTGCTCTTCGCGGCCGGCTTCCTCGTCGTGTACCTCGCGGGCTTCTACAACATCGAGACCGAGCAGGCCGCGTCCCAGTTCGCGAAAGGGCTGGCCCGGTTCGCGATCACGTTCAGCTTCGCGGCCGTGGGCATCGCGTACCTCGCCCGCCGGCCGCTCCGCGTCTACTGGCTCGCGCTCGGCGCCCTCTGCGCCGGGATCGCGCTCAACGGCGTCTACGGCGTCGCCCAGCTGGCCTTCGCCGAGACGGGACGCGACCTCGACCAGACGCTGCTCGGGCCGCTGCTCGGGGAGGCGCGCCCGATCAACTTCTACGGCGCCGTCGAGGGTGCCGACGTCTACCGGCCGAACGCGCTGACGAACGACCCGAACCACCTCGGGATCGTCCTGCTCCTGCCGCTGCTGATCCTCACGCCGATCTACCTGCGGCTCGAGCGGGGCCATCCCTTCCGCGTGCCGCTCATGCTCCTGCTGCCGTTCCTGCTCCTCGTGGAGCTCGCGACCCTCTCGCGCAGCGGCCTCCTGGGGCTCTTCGTCGGCGTGCTGGTGCTGCTCTTCCCGTACGGTCGGAAGTTCTTCTCGGCGGCCGTGCTCGTGCCGCTCGGCGGCCTCGCGCTCGCGCTCGCCGTGGTCGTCTCCCGCCGGGTGGACTTCTTCGAGACGGTCGTCCGCTCGCGCCTCGACACGGAGTCGGGGTCGACGGCGACCCACTTCCAGGTCTACGAGCTCGTGCGGCCGGCCCTCGAGGGCCACGCGCTCTTCGGCCTGGGCCTGAACACGTTCTCCGTCTACTACGAGGCCGTCACCGGGCTCACGAACTGGGGGCCGCACTCGTTCTACGCAGCGCTCGTGATCGAGACCGGCATCGTCGGCGCCGCGCTCTTCGCGGTCTTCATCTGGTGGCTCTTCCGCCGGCTGCACGCCGGCCACCGCCTGGGGAAGGCGCTTGCTGCGATGCGCGACCCGCTCGCCGCGCGCGTTCGGCCCCTGGCATGGGGTCTCACCGCCGCGATCCTCGGCGTCATGGCCGCGAACGCCTTCTACCTGACGATGCAGCAGTCGTACTTCTACGCGCTCGCCATGCTCGCGCTCGCCCTCCCGGTCGTCTTCGGCCGGCGGCTCACCGCCGCGTGAAGGTCGTCGTCCTCGCGACGTCGTATCCGCGGTCGACGGCGGACACGGCGGGACGGTTCGTCGCGGACGCCGTGGAGCACCTGCGCGAGGCCGGGACGGAGATCGAGGTCGTTTCGCCAGCCTCCTTCCGGGACTTCGGGCTCGCGTACGGCGCCGGGATCGTCGGAAACCTGAGGCGTCGCCCGTGGCGGGCTGCGCTCGTGCCGCCGTTCATGGCGGCCTACGCGCGGGCTGCGCGGCGGGCGGCGCGCGACGCGGATCTCGTTCACGCGCACTGGCTGCCGTCGGGCGTCGCGGCGATGGCGACCCGGAGACCGTTCGTCGTCCAGCTGTGGGGCACCGACGTCGAGCTGGCCCGGCGGGCGCCGAGGCTTGCGCGGGCCGTCCTTCGCCGCGCCGAGGCGGTCGTTTGCCCGTCCTCGGCGCTCGCGGGCGAGGCGGCGCGGCTCGGCGCGCGGCAGAT
>DATIDD010000007.1:0-9150 GCA_035456465.1 Gaiellaceae bacterium
CTCGTTCGCAATTTGCGGCCTTTCGTTCGACAGATCCCCTTGCAGGGGTGCGTGGCAGAGCGTAGATTGCCGCTGCGCCGAGCACGGGACGCGAGTAGGACGAAGCTCTCCCGGGAGGCCGTACGCGGAAGCGGAAGGTCAGCCGGGGAAGTGGACGAAAGCGCACCCGGCTCGGCGAATCCTTGGTCCCGCCCACGTAGAGCACAGAGTGCTCGACGCAACTATGTGCGGTTTGTAAAGAAAATTTCGCAAAGAGCGCGAATCGACTCCCGAAGTCGCTTGACGCGCCCGTCGAGAGGCCCTAGTGTCCCGGGTGCACCGAGGACGGAGCGCCGGAGGTTGATGGCTCTCCGACAGGCAATCGCTTCGGCGGAGGTCAGTCGGAAGGCCGGACGAAGGAGCACCGGACTCGGTGCATTTCTGCGCGCATTTCTCCTCCCTCGACTCCCCGAAAACGCAATAGTCGGGTTGAAACGAGGAATGCCGCAATTTGCGAGGTATTACGTCCTGATCGGCTTGACGGCACGCGAATGAGTCGTTAGGTTTCCGAGTGCACCGAGCACGGAGCGCCCGAGGTTGAAGGCTCTCCCGCCCGGCAATCGCTTCGGCGAAGGTCGATCGGGTGAGTTGGACGGAGGCGACACCGACTCGGTGCGTTTCTTTGCTCGCAAGCAGGAAACCGCAGAAGCGGTTTCCTGCCGCTCGATCCCCCGCCTGCGCCGGGGCAGATCCCTGAAGGCGCCCGCTGTCGCGGTCGCAACTGCTGCCTCGCGATGTGGCGGCTGCCGCTCTGCCGTGTCCGCGGCGGTGAGCACCTCGTTGGCTGTCCGACCCGAGTCGGGACAGCGGGCTCTCCCGCATATCCTCGGCGGGTGCGCCGGATCGTCGCGATCACGGGGTCGATCGTGTTCCTCGACGCGCTGCTCTTCGGCGCGATCATCCCGCTGCTCCCCGGCTTCGCCGACGACTACGACCTGACGAAGCTCGAGGCGGGCCTGCTCCTCGGCGCGTACGGCGGCGGCGCGTTGCTCGGCGGGATCCCGGGCGGCCTCCTCGTCGGCCGGATCGGCCCGAAGCGAGGCGTCGTCGCCGGACTGGCCGTGCTGGCCGCGGCGAGCCTCGCCTTCGCGCTCGCCGGCGACCCCGTCGCCCTCGGCCTCGCCCGCTTCGTCCAGGGGCTGTCGAGTGCCACCACCTGGGCGGGTGCGCTCGCCTGGGTCGCCGTCAGCGTCGAGACCGCACGGCGCGGCCAGGCGCTCGGGATGGTGTTCGGGCTCGCCGTGTTCGGCTTCGTCGTGGGACCGATGTTCGGCGGCGTGGCCGACCTCGTCGGGATCAGGCCGGCGTTCGCGGTGATCGCGCTCGTGGCGGCGGGGCTCGCGGCGCTGCTGCTCGCGGTCGAGGCGCCGCCGCGCGAGGAGCGCCGGCCGAGCGCGCTGCGGCGGGCGATCGGCGATCGCGCCTTCGTCGGCGGGCTGTGGCTCAACACCCTTCCGGCCCTCTTCTTCGGCACCCTCGACGTGCTCGTGCCGCTGCGCCTCGACGACGCCGGCTACGAGGCGCTCGCGATCGCCGGCGTGTTCTTCGTCGCGGGCGTGGTCGAGGTCGTGGTCAACCCCGTCGTCGGCCGCGTCTCCGACCGGCGGGGCCGGCTGCTCCCGGTTCGCGTGGGCCTCGCAACGTCGATCGGCGTCTCGATCGCGATCGCCTTCGCGGTCGAGCCGCTCGTGGTCGCCGCGCTCGTGGTCGCGGCGTCCATCACGTACGGCGGCTTCTACACGCCGGGGATGGCGCTCGTCGCCGACCGTGCACAACGTGCCGGCTTGCCGCAGGGCATCGGTTTCGGGCTGACGAACACCGCCTGGGCGCTCGGCGCCGTAACCGGGCCTGCGGTCGGTGGTGCGCTCGCCGAGGCGTTCGGCGACGCAGTCCCATACCTCGCCTGCGGTGCGCTCTGCGCGCTGACGCTCGTCGCCGCCGTCCGGGGCACTCCGCGTCTGCGACCGGCCTGATCAGGCGGTCACGGCGAAGAGCTCGAGCGCCCAGGCGGCGTCGAGCGGCCGCAGCCGGTAGTCGCGCCCGTTGACGAGCGCGTAGTCGCGACGTCGAGGATCCATCGGCAGGCGCGACTCGGCGGGGTACCAGCGATTGTGGCGTGCGATGAGGTCGTTGACCTCGTCGAAGCTCCAGGCGCCGACGAGCGCGCGCCAGGCGTCGTCGAACCGCTCGGGCGCCTCCGCCGCGAGCCGGTCGCGCTCGGCCGCGAGCGCCCGTTCGTGCTCCGCCGTCATCGCCTCGATCTCGCGGAGCCTGACCATGTACGGCAGCGGCCCGCCGAGCGACGCGAGATATCCCTCGGCCGCCGGTCGGAAGTTCCGGAGGCGGAGCGGGAGCGGCCGGCCGCGGAGCGGGCTCGAGCGAAGATCCTCCGCCACGCCTTCGAGCTGCCGTCGCTCGCGCGCGGTCTGGACGCGCGGGACGTCCTCCCGCAGCAGCGCCTCGCGCTCCTCCTGCCTCACGCCTCCAGTACAGCAGACGTACCGCGCCGTGCCCGCCGGTCGAGACCAGCGAGAGCGAGCCCGCCGAGCACCGCCGCGACGACGCCGATCGCCGCGAACATCGCCCACGTCGCCTCGTCCCCGAAGCTGTTCCGGACCTGGAGCCCGATCAGCGGCGCCAGCGCGAAGCCGATCGCGGGCGCGCTGCCGAACGCACCCATGTACGCGCCTCGGATGTCCGCCGGCGCGAGCTGCGCGACGACCGCCTGCGACGTCGGCACCCAGAGCATCTCTCCGATCACGAAGACGACGATGACGAAGAGGATCGCCCAGAGGGCGTTCGTGAAGACGAGCAGGAGATACGGCAGCCCCATCACGAGCAGGGCCAGCACGAGCTTCGGGGCCGCAGGGATCACCCCCGCGGCACGCGTCAGCCGCACCTGGAAGAGCGCGACGAGGAGCGGGTTGACCCAGACGAGAAAGCCCCACGCGGACGGCTGGTAGCCGTACCCGTCGACGAGCGAGACGGGCAACACCACCTCGTAGGCCACGTACGTCAACCAGGCGAACACGGCCGAGCCGAGGAAGATCAGAAAGCGCCGGTCGGCGAGGATCACCGACAGCGAGCCGCGCTCGGGCGGCCCTTCGGGCGCGAACTCGCCGCGGTGCGGCAGGTATCGGTACGCGACGAACCAGGCGATGCCCGACAGCACGGCGACGCACGGGAAGAGCGCCGACCACGAGCCGAGCACCAGCAGGAGCCCGCCGAGCGGCGGCCCGATCACCACGCCCATGTTCGCGGCGACGCGGACGGAGGCGAACGCAGCCTGGCGGCGCTCCGGCGCGACGAGGTCCGCGACCATCGCCTGCGACACGGAACCGCCGAGCGAGCCGAACACGCCGGCGAACGCGAGCGCAGCCAGCCCCGCCCACTTCGCGTCCGAGAGCGCGAGCAGCAGCAGCGGATAGCCGACCATGATCCCGTTGCCGATCAGGATCACACGGCGCCGGCCGATCCGGTCGGAGAGATAGCCGCCCGCAAAGCCGCTGAGCCCGGAGAGCACGGCTCCGACGAGGAACGCGAACGGCAGCGCCGTCTTCGCGCCGAGCTCCTCGACGGCCCAGATCGCCAGGAAGCTCCACGTCGCGGACCCCGCCGCCGAGCCGACGAGCGTCACGCCGAGGACGGGCCGCAGCGCGTCGTCGAGGTCGTCGCCCCAGAGGAGGCGCGTCAGATGCCGAACGGCACGCACGAACCGCCACGCTAGCCGCGGTCTGCGGGCGTCCGGGTGCGGGTTCCCGTACGGCTAGCGGCCGAGCATCCGCGCGAAGAAGCCGGGCTCCGTCACCGGCTCCTCGGCTTCGGGAGGTCGCCCGGCCGGGGGCTCGGACGCCTCCGGCGGGTCCGGGTCGCTCGGGTCGATCGCCGCGGGCTGTCTCCTCTCGCCCTCGCGCGGCGCGAGCGTCGGCGCGACGCCGCGGTCGCGGAGGCGGGCGAAATCGCCGCGCAGCGCGGCTGACATCTCGTCCTTGTGGCTCTGCTCCTTCACCCGCCCGGCGGATTCCCCGCGGGCACGTCGACTCCTTCCCGTGTCCGGCCCGGGCCGAGCCAGCGCCAAGCGGCGATCGTCGCGAGGCCGAGGAGCAGCGTCGGCAGGATCGTGAACGCGCGGTAGAGCAGCACCGCGGCGACGACCTCCACGTTGGAGCCGCCGAAGCCCACGAGGATCCCCGTCATCCCGAGCTCGACGGGCCCGACGCCCCCGGGCGTCAGCGGGATCAGCTGCAGCGCCCGCGCGAGCGACCAGCCCGCGAACGCCTCCACCCACGTGACCTCGCTCGCGCCGATCCCGACCGCACGGAGGCAGACGAGCAGCACGACGAAGACGGTGATGTTGCCCAGGAGCGCTGCGAGCGTGAGCCAAGCCCAGCGTCGCCGGATGAGATCGACCGTCGAGCGCCGGAACGCGACGAGCCGCTCCGGCCAGCCGGCGACCGGCCGCTTGCGGACGACGTGCCGCAGCCGGTTCGCCGCGCTCTCGACAGCCTCCCCCACGCCGCGCGCGAGCCCGTCGCTCCACAGCACGAGCGCGAGGAGACACACCACGACGCCGAAGACCACCGCCCCGACGACGGCGACCGTCGAGAGGAACGCATCGCTCTGGTTCTCGATCGAGAGGAGCAGCACGGCCACGACCGGCAGGAGGAGGTTCGCCAGCTGGTTCCAGACGCCCGTGAGCGTCACCGCGCGCGCGACCTCGCTGGAGCCGAAGCCCCACGTGCGGAGGAGGCCGTACGAGCCGGCCATCCCGACGATGCCGCCGCCGGGCGCGATGTACGTGAAGGCGGTGGACGCCTGCGTGAAGGGCAGCGCCTGCCGGAACCGTAGCCCTGGCAGGGCGATCATCCACGGGGGCGCGAACGTGACGATGTTGACGACGACCGCCGCGAGCAGCGCCAGCAGCCAGGCCGTGTCGAGCGTCTTGACGACTCCCCAGACGTCGCCGTAGTTCGCGATCTTCGGCAGGACGACGACGAACGTGACGATGACGACCGCAAGCCCGAGGGCCCCGAAGAGGATCCGGCGGCGCCCGCCCGTCATCGCGCGACCCCGCTGCCGGCCGACGCTCTCATCCCAGGAGCGACGACGCGCCTCGCAGGATCGAGAGCAGGAGGCCGAGCGGGAGGTGGTCGGCCGCGAAGCGAAGCCCGTCGGCGGTGGTGCCGCCGATCAGGCCCTGGCTCTCCCCCTCGTCCACCGCACGGACGAGGCCGGCGCGGAGCGCCTCCTCGAGCTCGTCCCGGGACTTCCCCTCCTTGCGTGCCAGCGCGTCGAGGTCGTCGACGCTGCGCAGCGCGAGCACGAGCTCCTCGCGCGAGACGCCCAGCCGGCACGCCGTGCCGTCGGCGGCGGCGAGGAGGACGACCTCGACCCGCTCACCCGTGCCGTCCGTCGGGCGCGGAGGCCGCGGCGCGCAGGGGTTCGCCACCGGGCTCGGCTCGTACGACGTGCCGCCGAGCGCGACGTAGGCGCCGACGAGCGCGCAGGCGACCGCGACCGCGACGACCAGGGGCAGCGCCCTCACACGCTCACCGCCTTGCGCGAGACCACGATCGGCACGAGGGCAACGAGCGCGAGCAGCGCGGCGAGCAGGAACGGACGGGAGAACGCGGCGGTCACGGCCCGGTCGAGCTGCGAGACGAGCTCGTCCTCGAGGCCGCGGTACTCCGGGGTGTCGGGCCGGTCGGCGAAGGCACCACGGACGTCGGGGACCTCGCGGTCGGAGGCGCGGACGATCGCCAGGACGTCCTGCGCGACCCCGAGCTTCTCGAGCGGCGGAATGCGGCTGTCGAGCACCGCCGCGGCGCCCGCTCGCAGCGCGCGATCCTCGTTCCGGTCGAGCGCCGTGGTGAACACCGGGGTCAGGAGGAGCAGTCCCAGCACCACCCCCGCGTGGCGCGCGGCGATCGTCCAGCCTCCGTGCACGGCCTGCGGCGAGCGGCCGTGGAGCGCCCGCTCCGTCAGCGCGGAGAGCGCGAGCCCGAGGCCCGCCCCGACCAGGATCTGTGGCACGACCGTCCACCACCACGCCGAGCCGGGAAGGACGCCGAGCGCCGTCAGCCCGCCCGTCACGAGGACGACACCGGTCGCGGCGCGCGTCACGGTGTTGCCCAGCCGGTCCGCGACGGCCGCCGTCGCGATGGCCGCGAGCGGCATCACGGTCACGACGATCCCGGCAACCGCCGGATCCATTCGCCAGCCGTCGACGAGCAGCAGCACGAGCAGGAAGAGCGCGGCCGTGAGCGCCCCGGAGAGGAGGAGCAGCGCGAGGTTCGCGGGGATGCTCGGGCGCCCAGCCGGCTCGACGATCGGACGGACGCGCAGCCGGAACGCGGCTGCGAGCGTGAGCAGAGCGAGCGGCGCCTGCGCGAGGAAGATCGACTCCCAGCCGAGCGTCTCGGTGAGGATTCCCCCGATCGCAGGCCCGAGCGCGGCACCCAGGATCCCGGCGGCCGCCCAGGTCCGCACCGCGCGCGTGTCGGATCCCTCGATCTCCGTGAGCAGGTCGAGCGCGGCGCAGACGACGAGCGCGCCGCCGACGGCCTGGACGCACCTTGCCCCGACGAGGACACCGAACGACGGCGCGAGCGCGCAGGCGAGGGACGCCGCGGCGAAGACGAGCGTCCCCGCCGCGAACGCCGGGACCGGGCGTCGTCGCGCGACGTACGCCGCCGGGACGGCTGCGAGCGCGAGCCAGAGGTTGTACGACGTGAGCACCCACGCGACGGTCGGGATCTCGACGTCGAACTGCCGCAGGATGTCCGGCAGCGCCAGCGTGACGACGGACGAGTCGGCGAGCGCGAGCCCGATCCCGAGGCCGACGAGGCCCGTCCGCGTCCGCGTGCTCACGCGCGCACTCTAGGCCCGGGCTCCGGCCGACGCCGACACCCAGGCTATGATCGCGCGCATGCCGTTCTGGGCCTGGATTCCCATTTTCGTGCTGCTCGGCGTCGCGTTGCTGCTGGGCGTCTTCGTGCTGCTCGGGCGGATCAAGGGCGGCAAGTACCTGCGTCCGGTGGTGACGTTCCTGTCGAAGGTGCCGCTCTTCAAGAAGTGGTTCCAGAAGGCGTCGCTCGCCGCCCTCGAGCGGGAGAACCCCGAGCTCGCGGCGGCGATGCGGAAGATGACGACGTTCGGGGAGCCGAAGACGCCGGAGCAGGCGCAGCGGATGCTCAACCTGCTGACGCCGTCGGAGCGGCGCGCCTACATGGCAGCGGTCGGCCAGGAGGCCGAGACCCCCGAGGCGACGAACCGCCAGCTCCGCCGGCGGATGGAATACGGCGGCGCGGGGATGCCGGGACGCACGAAGCCCGCATCCGACCGCCCCGGTGCGGCGGGCCGCAAGACCGGCAAGGGCGCGAAGAAGAAGCGCTAGAGCGAGGCCCCGACCTCGAGCGTGAGGTCGACGAAGGCGCGCACATCGTCGTCGGTCGTGCGGTAGTTGACGACGCACGGGCGCAGGCAGACGGCGCCGTCGACGCGCGCGGGCGCGACCCAGACGTCGCCCTGGCGCTGGAGCGCCTCGACGAGCGACGCGTTGTGCTCGTCGAGCTCCGTCGCAGGCATTCCCGCTGGCACGTGGCGGAACGGGACGATCGAGAGCTGGGGCACGTCGCAGAGGTGCTCGAGCTCGTCGCGTTTCGCGACCTCGTCGTAGAGAAGGCGCGCCTGGCCGAGGTTGCGCTCGATCGCGGCGCGAATCGCCTCCGCCCCGTGCGCGCGGAACGCGAGCCAGAGCTTGAGCGCGCGAAAGGGGCGTGAGTACTCGAGCGTGATGTCCACCATGTGGTGCTCGGGACGCTCGTGCGGGATGTAGTCCTCCTCGTGCGCGAGCGCGCCGTGGAGGTCCTCGTGGCGCCGGACGAGGACGACCCCGCAGGCCTTCGGGAGATAGAGCCACTTGTGCGCGTCGAGCGTCACCGAGTCCGCGCGCTCGAGCCCTGCGAAGAGGTGCCCGGCCGACGGCGTCGACGCGGCTGCGACCCCGTAGGCGCCGTCCACGTGCAGCCACACGTCCCGCGCGGCGCAGACGTCGGCAAGCGCGTCGATCGGGTCGACGGCGCCCGTCAGGGTCGTGCCGGCGGTCGCGACGACGGCCACGGGCGTGACGCCCGCGGCGCGGTCGGCGTCGATCGCGTCCGCGACGGCGCTGGCACGGAGGCGGCGTGAGCCGTCGATCTCGAGCGCCCGCACCCGGTCGGAGCCGATCCCGAGGAGCTCGGCCGCGCGGACGACCGAGTAGTGCGCCTCGCGCGAGCAGTAGAGCGCGGCACGCGCGCCCGCCATCCCGTCCCGGCGAGAGCCGGGAAGCGCCCGCTCACGCGCGGCGGCGAGCGCCGTGACGTTGGAGATCGTGCCACCGCTCGTGAACGCACCCGCGGCGGCCGGATAGCCCACGAACTCGCTCACCCAGCGCACCGCCTGGTCCTCGACCTCGGAGGCTGCGCCCGCCCAGACGGCGAGGTTGACGTCGAAGCACGAGGCGAGAAGGTCGCCGAGCACGCCGATCTCGAGACCCGACGAGCCGACGAAGGCAAAGAAGCGCGGGCGCGGCTGCGCGATCGAGACGTCGAGCAGCTGCGCGGCGTCGTCGAGCACCGCGAGGACGCTCGAGCCGGTCTCCGGCAGGGCCGCACGGAGCAGCTCGCGCAGACCCTCGTCGACACGCGGCTGGCCGGGTCGGGCCCGGTCGAAGCTCTGCCACGCGCCGGCCACGATCGCCGCGGCACGCGCGAGCGCCTCCTCGCGCGTGGCGTCGAGGCGGAGCGACGGCAGCTCGGAGGCGGCGCTCACCGGCGCGAATTAGTACCCGAGCAGCGCGCGCGCCTCGCGGAGGCGGCGCGGCTCGTCGACGACGAGCGCCGCGACCGGCTCGCCGCCTGCGTTCCGCCCGACGTGCAGACCCTCGTCCTCGGCCCATGCCACGGCGGCCTCCGCCCACCCCACCTCCGCGAACGTGCGTGGACCGATGTCCGTCCACCAGTAGGGCAGCCGGTCGAGCTCGCCGGCGACGCCTGCGATTGCGTCCGCCGCGTGCTCACCGGTGCCGATCGCCATGTCCCAGTGCGGGAACCGGATCGGCCCGAAGCG
>DATIDD010000008.1:0-40534 GCA_035456465.1 Gaiellaceae bacterium
GGCCGCCCCGGGCGGCGGCCGCCCACGCCTGTGGAGTGGCGCTAGTGGTTGCGGAGCGCGTCGATCAGCTCGCGCTTCGTCAGCTCGGAGCGGCCCTCGATCCCGATCTCGGCGGCGCGCTCCTGGAGCTCGTCGACCGTCCAGTCCTCGTACGAGCCGTGCTCGCCGCCCCGGCGCCCGACCTCCGAGCGCCCCTCCGCCGCCGCCTCGTTCGCGATCCTCGCGGCCTTCTCCTTGCTGTTCCCCTCCTCGCGGAGCTCCTCGTACAGCTCCGGGTCCTTGATGCTCGGGCCGTGGTCCTTGCCGGGCATGGTCGCCTCCTTCGTCGCTTACGCCGCCGCGGGGAGCCGCTCGAGCCGCGGGCGCAGCTCGCGCTCCCAGAAGCGGAAGAACCCCTCCTGGTCGGGCCCGACCTGGTGGAAGTACAGGTGGGTGAAGCCCGCGTCGAGGTAGGTGCGGCACTGCTCGACGACGGGCTCGGGATCGGGCCCGCACGGCACCTTCTCGGCCAGCTGCTCCGGCGTCAGCAGCTCCGCCACCTGCTCGAACTGCCTCGGGAGGGCGAGCTCCGTCGTCAGCTCGCCCGGCGCCCCCGTGTTCGGGAACACCTCGTGGAGCGTCCGTCTCGCGCGGCCTGCGTCCTCGTCGTAGACGAGCGTCACCTTGCCGTACGTCGGCCCGCCGCCGCCCGCCGCCCGGTAGCCGTCGACGAGCGCCTCGTCCGGCGCGGTCGAGAAGAGCGCGTCGCCGATCCTCCCGGCGAGCTCCGCAGCCTGCGGCGCCGCGGCTGCGACCGCGATCTCGATCGGCTGCTCGGGGAGCGTGTAGATCCGGGCCTGCTCGACGAGGTAGTGGTCGCCGCGGAAGGTCTGCAGGCCGCCGTCCCAGAGGCAGCGGATCAGCGCGACCGCCTCCTCCAGCAGCTCCAGGCGCTCGTCCGGCGCCGGCCACTTGTCCGCGAGGACGTGCTCGTTCAGGTTCTCGCCCGTGCCGACCCCGAGGAAGAACCGCCCCTCGAGCATCACCGCGCTCGTCGCCGCGGCCTGCGCGACGATCGCCGGATGGATGCGGATCAGCGGGCACGTCACGCCCGTCCCCACCCTGAGCCGCTCGGTCGCCTGGGCGATGCCGCCGATCACGCTCCAGACGAACGGGCTCTCGCCCTGGGCGTCGACCCACGGGTGGAAGTGGTCGGAGACGAGCGCGAACGTGAAGCCGGCCCGCTCCGCCTCGCGGGCGTAGCGGACGAGATCGTTCGGCGAATGCTCCTCCGAGGAGAGGTGGAAGCCGAGCTCCGCGGGCATCGCGGGGATGCTTCCGCTGCTCCTCCCGGCTAAACGTCGTCGGCCGTCAGCGTGCGGGCGAACGCGCCGCCGCCGACGAGCCGCTCCGCACCGCGGATCCGAGCGCGCAGCCCACGGTCGGAGCTGACGACGACGAACGGCGTGCGCGCTTCCCGGAGCTCGGCCGCCCGCGCCGCGATCCAGTCGTCGGCGCTCCCGCCCGCCGACACGGCTCCGCCGGGCGCGGTGCCGTCGAAGACGACGACCGCCTCGTGCCCTTCCCGCGCCGCCCACGCGGCGCATCGCGCGACGAGCTCGTCCGGCGCGAGGTTGGGCCACAACGAGCGGCGGACGTTCTCGGCGTCGACGAGCACGACGGCCATCAGGCGAGCGGCTCGAAGAGCTCGTCCGGGAGCGGCTCGCCGACCGTGAGCTCCACCAGCTCCAGCGCGGTCACCGTCCCGCCGCCCGCGCGGACGCCGAGGTACAGGACGAGGCCGGTGGCCGGGTCGACGAGTAGCTCGCACTCGTCCGCGACCGGGCCGAGGACGTCCGTCAGTCTCGGCGTCAACGGGCGCGGGCGGCCCCGCGCGCGGACGGCGGGCCGGCCGTGCGCGACCGTCTCGTTCCCGACCTCAAGCGTCAGCTCGCCGAGCAGCGGTGCCGGCTCGACGAGCAGCTCCTCCTGTGTCCACGTCCAGCCGCCGCCCGGACGGTCCTCGTTGGTGTCCACCCAGTCGTGGAAGCCGTGGCGCAGCCAGTAGCGGGCGCCGGCCTTGACGCCGACGGTGATGCCGCCGGCGACGCCGTCGACCTCGTGCTCGACCTCCCAGCGCAGGCGGTCGGGCCGGCGCAGCCACAGCCGCGTCCGCGCCCGCGACTCCCGCGGCGCTCCTTCCCAGCCGACGCCCTCCGGGAGCGTGACCGACGGTGGTTCCGCGACGCCGCGCTCGCGGAGCAGTGCCCACGTCCGCGCCTCGTCGTGCCAGCGGCGGACCGTCGCCGTCACCGTCGGCGTCCGCTCGGAGGCGGTCGCGAGCAGCTCGAGGAGGCGTGCGTGCTCGATGCCGCGAGTCTACGGCGGCCCCGGCGAAGGCGGCCGCGACCCGGCTACCGTGTCGCGCGTGGAGCCCGCCCGCCTGGAGCCCGGACGCGCCGTCCTCCACGACGAGGAGCTGCTCGAGGACGAGGAGCTGTGGGTCGACGACTCCGACGCCGACCACGCCGGATGGTTCTGCGTCTCCACCGACCCGTTCCCCTGCCCCGCCGACGGCTGCACGTTCGTCGCCGAGTACATGACGGCTGCGCACCTCATCCTCGTCTGGGAGGAGCGCGACGACCCGAACCTCCTCCGGCATGCCGGCCGCGCCAAGGCCGTCGGGCGCAACCCGCACGTCGTCGAGTACGAGCCGGTGTTCGGCCCGAGCGCGTCGTACTACGCGTGGGAGGCGGCGGGCCGCCCGGTGCACGGCGTCAGGCGATGACGGCGCGCGAGCGGTGATCGAGAGCCACTGATGATCGAAAGCCACTGGGGCGAGAGCTCGGCGCTCTCGCTCGGGGTCGAGGAGGAGGTGATGATCCTCGACGGGGAGACGCTCCAGCCGTCCCCCTCGGTGACGACGATCCTCGCCGGCGTCGAGGACGACGCGCTCCCCGGCCGCCTGAAGACCGAGCTGCACGCGTCGGTCGTCGAGCTCGCGAGCGACATCTGCGCGAATGCCGACGAGGCGCTGGCCACGATGCGGGCGCTGCGCACGGCCGCACACGGGGCCGCGCGCGGCGCCGGGCTCGCCGTCGCCGCCGCCGGGGCCCATCCGACGGCCGAGCCCGAGTCGCTCGAGATCGTGCCGGAGGACCGCTACCGCGAGATGCTCGCCTACGCCGGCCCCAGCGCGAAGCGCCAGGCGGTGAACGGCCTCCACGTCCACGTCGGCATGCCCGACGGCGAGGCCTGCATGGCGACGCTCGAGTTCGTGCTCCCGTGGTTGCCCGTGGTGCTGGCGCTGTCGGCGAACTCGCCTTTCCTCGCGGGCCGGGACAACGGCTTCGTCTCGAATCGCGCCCCGATCCTCGCGGAGCTGCCGCGCGCCGGAGCTCCGCCGGCCTTCCCTTCGTACGCGGACTGGGAGGCGTACGTCGAGCGGCTGGGGGAGCTGCGGCTCCCGGCGGACTACACCTCCTTCTGGTGGGACGTCCGGCCGCACCCGCGGTACGGGACGCTCGAGGTGCGGATGCCGGACCAGCCCACCGCCGTCGAGCACACCGGCGCCTTCGTCGCGCTCGTCCAGGCGCTCGCGGCCACGGCGGCCGAGGCGCCCCGCGTGCGCCCGGACGCCGCCTCGCGCGGGCTCTACCAGCAGAACCGCTGGGCGGCGGCCCGCTTCGGGCCGGCCGCGGAGCTGGTCGCCCCGGACCGCGAGCGTCGCGCGGCTGCATCCGAGCTCGCGCGCGAGCTGCTCGAGCTGGTCGCCCCGGCAGCCGAGCGGCTGGGGTCCTCCGGGCTGCTCGCCGTGCTCGATCCCGACGGGTGCGAGGCCGACCGGCAACGCGAGGTGGGGGCCGCCGGGGCTGCGGCCGACCTCGTCGAGCGGACGCTACGATCGGCGTGATGGCCCGTCAGAGCGCCACGCTGCAGGTGACCGGGATCCGCTGCGAGCGCTGCGTCCAGCGGCTCGCGGTCGCGCTCCGCGGGCACGAGGGGCTCGAGGCGGCGAACGCGACCCTGATGGGTCAGGTGATGCTCTCGTGGGACGACGAGCGCACCTCCCGCGAGGCCCTCGTCGACGCCCTCGCCCGCGCCGGCTTCCGCGAGACGGCCGTCGTCTAGTCCTCGTTGACGCCGCGGCCGACGATCGGGCCGCCGCTGGGGCCCGGCGTCCAGCCCGGATCCTCGAGCTCCTCGCGGATCCGTGCCCGTTCCAGCTCCGCCGGCTCGACGCCGTCACGCAGCGCCTGCTGGTCGGCCGACCGCGCCGGGTCGTCCGGACTCACCGCTCCGGCGCCCTCGGTCGGCGCCCCGTGCTCGGTGCCGACGAGCCCGTAGTGCGACGCCACCGCCGCGTCGTCGACCTCGTCGCCGTCGAGCTTCGGCGAGTCGACGACGAGCTCCTTCGCCAGCGTCGAGCGCACGACGGCCGCGTCCTCGTCCACCTCCGCGAACGCGAGCGGCAGCAGGTGCCGGGACGTGAGGATCGTCCCCGTCTCGACCACCAGCGCGTCGCCGTGCCTCCCCGCGACGGTCCCGACCCTGGCGCCGTCGCTCGTGAACACGTCGTATCCGTCCATGCTCCGGTGGCTACCCGCGGCCGGCGAACGGGAATCGTCTGCCTCGTCGCGACGTTTCGACGACTGGAACGAGACGGCTGCTAGGGTCGCCCGGCCATGAGCGACACCGATGCACGCCGGATCGCAACCGAAGCACGCGACCGCGTGCGGTTCGAGGAGGACGCGCTTGCGCTCGCGGATCAGGTGTACCGAGTGGCACGGCATCTCGTCGGCTCCCGCGAGGAGGCCGAGGACCTGATGCAGGAGACCTATGCGCGGGCGTTCCGGTCCTGGCGCTCCTTCCAGCCGGGGACGAACTTGCGGGCGTGGCTCCTCCGGATCCTCACGAACCTCAACATCGATCGCGGCCGTCGGCAGCAGCGGACGCCCGACATGCAGCCGCTCGAGGCGGGCGACTACTACCTCGTCGACCGGCTCGAGGAGAACGGCGGGCCGATCACCGCGGAGGAGCGCGTCGACCAGCGCCTCTCGCAGGACAACATCGTGTCGGCGCTCGCGCACGTCCCGCACGACTTCCGCGACGTGATCGTCCTCGTCGACCTCGGAGACTTCAGCTACCAGGACGCTGCTCAGATCCTCGACATCCCGATCGGGACGGTGATGTCGCGGCTGCATCGCGGCCGCCGGATCCTCAAGAAACAGCTGGCCGAGGAGGCCGTGACGTGATCGCCGACTGCGACAAGTGCGAAGAGCTCCTCCAGCCGTACCTCGACCGCGAGCTCACGGAGGGGGAACGGGCGGAGGCCGAGGCGCACCTGGGCACGTGCGCGTACTGCGCGCGGCGCTACCGGTTCGAGGCCGAGCTGCGGATGTTCGTGCGCCAGGCGACGGCGGACGAGCCGATGCCGCCGGAGCTGAAGGAGAAGCTCGCGAACCTGCGGATCGCCCTCTAGCGCTGCCGCTAGAGCCCCGGGCCGCGCTGCGGGCCGACGATCACGACCAGCCGTCGCGGGTTCGTCCCGCCGGGAAGCGGGCGCGTCCGGACGCCGAGCGCGCGCGAGAGCCGCCGCGCGAGGGGCAGGCCGCCCGGCTCGTAGTACACGGCGGTCTCCTGGTAGTCGAAGCGGTCGGCGCGGCCGACCCGCTTCACCGTGTACGCGAGCGCGCCGATCTTGCTCGCGACCCGCCGCGTCCAGTCGATGTCGCCGCCCCCGTTCAGCACCTCCACCTGCACCTGCCACGGCGGCGGCAGCGTGGCCTCGACGGCGGCGATCGCGGCCGCGCGGCTCGCCTCCTCGTCGCCGCCCATCGCCGGCAGCCGCAGCGCTGCCGCCAGCGCGGCGACGGCCGCGACGAGCGCCGCGAGCCCGAGCAGGCGCCGGCGCGTCGGGCGCTCGAGCACCCTCGGCGTGACGGGCAGTCCCGCGAGCTCGCGCGCCTCGCGATGCTCGATCCCGAGCGAGGCCGCGTACACGAGGAGGGTCGCGACCGCCTCGTCGGCGCTCGGGAAGCGGTAGACGCGTCCCTGCTCCAGCCACTCGATCCGCTCGGGCTCGAGGCCTGCGCGTCGGGCCGCCTCCTCGACGGTCAGCTGGCGCGCCAGGCGGGCGCGCGCGAGCGGCGAGTCCTCGCGCGTCTGGTCGGATGGGCGGACGAGCGCGATCACGGCCGTCCCGTTCACCCTAGCGCGGGTGGTCGACGTCTCCCGGCGGCCCGAGGTCGTCGCACGGGACGAGGAGCGGCTCGAGCGCGCGGGCGCCGGCGTCCGGCACCCGCCCCCATGCTTCGCGGGCGAGCAGGACCGGATGCCCGCGCTCGCCGCCGTACGACGCCGCCACGACCGCCGCGCCGCGCTGACGCCAGGCGGCGACCACGCGGTCGACCGCCTCCGGCGAGAGCTCCGGCCCGTCCGCGAGCACGACGACGGCGGCTTCGGCCTCGTCCGCGAGCGCGCCCAGGCCGCAGCGGAGCGACGCTCCGGGCCCGCGCTCCCAGTCGGCGCAGGGCACCACGGTCGCGTCGACGTCGAGCTCATGCGCGCCCGCCACCACGACGACGTCCCCGAGCGACCGAGTCGCGCGAACGCGGCGGAGCACCTCCGGGAGGAACACGGACTGCTTGGGCGGGTCGCTGCCGTACCGGCTCGACGCCCCTGCAGCGAGCACGACCGCCGCGACCATCAGGCGCGGCTCACGCAGTCGCGGCTCACGCAGTCGCGGCTCACCCCGAGCGTTCGATGGCGATCGACTCGATCACGACCGGCTGCGTCGGCTGCTCGGTCTGCGGGTCGCCGAGCGTGCCGATCCGGCTCACGACGTCGACGCCGTCGGTGACGGTCCCGATCACCGCGTAGTCCGGCGGCAGTCCGGCGTCGTCGGCGGTGACGACGAAGAACTGGCTCCCCGCCGTCCCCGCCGGCTCGGTCGGCGCCTTGGCCATGGCCACCGTGCCGAACGTGTACGTCGTCGACGACGCCGGCTCGTCGACGGTCGAGTAGCCCGGCCCGCCGGTGCCGGTCGCGGTCGGGTCGCCGCCCTGGATCACGAACCCGGGGACGATGCGGTGGAAGACCGTCTCGTCGAAGAACCGCGCCTCGGCGAGCGCGACGAACGAGGCGACCGCCTTCGGCGAGGCCTGCTGGTCGAGCGTGATCGTGAACGTGCCGCAGTTCGTCGTCACGACCGCGCGGTAGGTCTGGCCGTCGAGGGTCGTGTCCGGGGCGGTCCGGGCGCCCTCGGCCCTCGACTCCGGCGCGGGCACGTCGTCGCAGCCCGGGGTCGTGGCGCCCGTGCCGGCGCCGGTCTCGGCCGGGCCGGTGGCCGTCGGCGTCGCCGACTCGTCGCCGACGCCGCAGCCCGCGGCGGCGAGCGACAGCACGGCGAGGACGATCGCGAGCGCCCGCATCGGGAGGCGATCGTACCGGCGGTGTTAGAGCGCGGCGAGCGCGCGGCGGACGAGCGCCCGCGCGAGCTCGAGCTTGTACGCGGTGCCGGGCAGCGGGGTGGCTCCGTCCAGCGCCGTCTCGCCGTCGAGCAGCCACGGCACGGGCGCGACGCCAGCGAGCCCGAGCCGCGTCTGGGCCCCGACGCGCGCCGCGGCCACCCCGACGAGCGCGAACGCCCACCGCTTCCGGTCCATCGCCTTCAGGTACACGCTCGCGTCGGGGCGAGGCACGTCGAGCTCGAGGATCAGCTCGTCGGAGGCGAGCGTGACCACGTCGCGGTCGGAGGCGTCCGGCAGCCGGTAGAGCTCGTCGATGCGGAGCTCGCGCCGTTCGGTGCGAACGGTCGCGCCGAGCGCGAGCAGCGCGGCGGCGGGATCGGACGGGTGCGCCGACGCGCAGAAGTCGTTGGCGAAGATCGCGTGCTCGCGGTGGGCGCCGGCGCGCGCGTGGCAGGTCTCGCCGCCGTGGAGCCGGCACGGGTAGTCGAGGCGCCAGTACCAGCAGCGGGTCGCCTGCAGCAGGTTCCCGCCGATCGTGCCCACGTTGCGGAGCTGCGGCGACGCGGCGAGCCGGCACGCCTCGCGCAGCGCCGCAGGGACATCGTCGTCGGCCTCCAGCGCCGCCAGCGTCGTCCCTGCGCCGATGCGGAGGGGACTTCGTGGCTCTGAGCCACTAAGTCCCACGCCGCGCGGGACGACGCCGCCGACGTCCACCAGCGTCTCGGCCGCGACGAGCCGCTCCCGGACGAGCGGGACGAGGTCGGTGCCGCCTGCGAGCGGACGCGCGCCGTCGCCGAGCGCGGCCACCGCCTCGGCGACGGAGCTAGGCCGAAGGAGCTGCAACCTTCGCGTGCTCCCGCTCGCGCGCCTCCCTCAGCGCGCGCAGGAGCTCCTCGCGGGTGATCGGCAGCGACGTCACCTCGGCGCCGGTGGCGTCGCGGATCGCGTTCGCGATCGCCGGGGCGGTCGGAATGATCGGCGGCTCGCCCAGCCCCTTCGAGCCGAGGTTGGTGAGGTGCTCGTCCGGGACGTCGACGAACTCGCAGACGATCTCCGGCACGTCGGCGATCGTCGGGACCTTGTAGGCGTCGAACGTCCGCGTCAGCACCCTGCCGTCCCGCGGGTCGTCGAGCCGCACCTCGGAGAGCGTGTGGCCGAGCGCCTGCACGATCCCGCCCTCGACCTGGCTGCGCGCGCCGAGCGGGTTGACGATGCGACCCACGTCGTGGATCGCGACCACGCGCTCGACCGCGACCTCGCCGGTCTCGACGTCGACCGCGACCTCGGCCAGCTGCACGCCCCACGTCAGCACACGCATCCCGGTCGGGTTCGGGCCGCGGGCCCCCTTGCCGAGGATCTGCCCGTCGGCGAGCAGTCCCACGATCTCCTCCAGCGGCCACGAGTCGCCGTCCCCGGACACGATCCGACCACCCTTCAGCGACAGCGCGTCTTCCCCGACGTCGAAGCGCTGCGCCGCCAGCTCCAGCACCTGCCGCGCCGCGTCGGCGGCGGCGGCACGCACGGCCGGGCCCATCGAGGGGAGGGTCGACGAGCCGCCGGACAGCGTGGCGTACGGCCCTCGCGCTGTGTCGCCGACCTGCACCGCCACCTGCTCGAGCGCGAGCCCGAGCTCCTCTGCCGCGATCTGCGCCATCGCCGTCCGCGTGCCGGTGCCGATGTCCTGCATCGCCGTGACGACGTTCGCCCGGCCGTCGGAACCGAGCCGCACCCACGCGTACGAGGGCGGCCCGCCGCCGCCGTACCAGACCTGGCTGGAGACGCCGACACCGCGCTTCCAGACCGCGTCCGAGCGCGCACGCACCTCGTGACGCCGCTGCCAGTGCGGCTCGACGCGGCGGTAGCACTCGAGCAGGTGCTTCGAGGAGAACGGGCGCCCGTTCACCGGGTCGGCCTCGCTGTGGTTGCGGCGCCGCAGCTCGAGCGGGTCGAGGTCGAGGGCGGCCGCGAGCCGGTCGAGCAGGCACTCGAGCGACCACGTCCCCTCGACGAACCCCGGCGCGCGGAAGGCATCCATCGGCGGCAGGTTGAGCCGCGCGCCGTACTCCGTCGTGCGCACGTTCTCGCACGCGTAGAGCAGCTGCATCGGGCCCGCCGTGGACGGGAGCCAGCCGTCCCACCCGAGCGAGCAGACGAACTCGCCGGCGAGCGCCGTCAGCGTGCCGTCGGCGGCCGCGCCGGCGACGACCCGCTGGATCGTCGCGTTGCGGTTGCCCCCGATGACGTTCTCCTCGCGTCGCGACATCGCGCAGCGCACCGGCCGTCCCGTCCGGCGAGCGAGCTCCGCGGCGAGCAGCGTCTGCGGCCCGGCGACGCCCTTCGCGCCGAAGCCGCCGCCCATGAACTCGCACACGACGCGGACCTTGTCCGCCGGCAGCCCGAAGGCCTCGGCGACCTCGTCGCGGACGCCCCAGACCGCCTGTGTCGAGACGTAGACGTCGATCCCGTCGCCGCGCCACTCGCAGACCGCCTGGTGCGTCTCGAGCGGGTTGTGGAGCAGCGTCTGCGTCCGGTACTCGGCCTCGACGACGACCTCCGCGGCCGCGAGCCCCGCCTCGAGGTCGCCGCGCTCGTAGCGCCGCGGGCGCCCGACGAACGACGCGCGCCGCACCGCCTCGTCCGGGTCGAGCAGGGGCTCGAGCGTCTCCCACTCGACGTTGACGAGCTCGAGCGCCGCGCGTGCCTGCCCCTCGCTGTCGGCGGCCACCGCTGCCACGGCGTGCCCCTCGTACGCCGGCTCGTCCGTGAGCCACTCCGTGTCCGCCGGGCCGATGACGGCGCGGACGCCGGGCGCCGCCGCCGCGTGCGAGAGGTCGATCCGTGCGACGCGCGCACGCGCGTGCGGGCTGCCGAGGAGCGCCGCGTGGAGCATCCCGGGGAGCCGGACGTCGGCCGTGTAGCGCGCTTCGCCCCGCGCCCGCTCGTGGCCGTCGAGGCGCGGCGCGGGACGCCCGACGACGGCGCCCGGGCCCGGCGGCCACGGGTCGACCGCGTCCTCCTCGACCACCACCCAGGTCTCGGTGTAGCGCCCCTCGATCTCCTTCTCCGTGCGGATCAGGCGCGCCATGAGGCGATCGCCTCCTCGATTCCCCGGTACGCGCCGCAGCGGCAGAGGTTCCCCGCCATCGCATGCCGGATCTCCTCGCGGCTCGGGCTCGGGTTCGAGGCCACGAGCGCCGCCGCCGAGACGATCTGGCCCGGCGTGCAGAAGCCGCACTGGAGCGCGTCGTGGCGGACGAACGCGTCGACCAGCGGGTGGTCGCGCAGCCCCTCGATCGTCGTCACCTCGCGCTCGCCGACAGTGTGGGCGAGCGTGATGCACGCGAGCACGGGCACGCCGTCGAGCTGCACGGTGCACGCGCCGCAGTGGCCCTCGCCGCACGCGACCTTGGTGCCGGTGAGGCCGAGGTCGTCGCGCAGCACCGACGCGAGCGACCGCCCCACCGGCGCGTCGAGCTCGTGCGTCTCGCCGTTGACGTGCAGCGTCGTCGGCGTCACCGGGTCGCGGCCGTCACCGGGTCGTCATGGAGCGGCGGTCACCGCGAGGATGTCGGCGAGGTGGATGAGGCGCGACGCCGCGCGCCCGGTCTGGATCAGCTCCGCCTCGTCGTCCACGTCCGGGAGCGTCCGCCAGACGTCGCGCGCGGCGAGCAGCAGCTCGCGGATCTGCTCCGTCTCGCGCCGGTAGCCGTTGCGCTCCTCGGTCGCGTTCAGCGCCAGCCCGAGGACGCCTACGGTGTCGGGCTGGCGCGTCCAGATCAGCGGCGTCGCCATCGACAGGTACTGGTGGATGCGCGCGAACGTGAGCGGCTGGGCGAAGCTCTCGGCGCCGGTCGGGCGCGTCGGCTCGACCGGCGGCTCGCCCGCGAGGATCCGTTTGGCGTTGCCCGCCAGGAGCTCGCGCAGCTGCGTCTCGGAGTAGCCCGAGCGCTTTGCCGTCCGGACGGTGTTCAGGAGCATCGACGGCTGGCTCCCGTACGGATAGTCGGACGCGTACACGACCTGCTCGGGAGCGACGAGGCGGAACAGGTCGAGCAGGTCGAGCGGGCTCCACACGGAGGTGTCGAAGAAGACGCCGGCCTTGCGGCCCAGCCGCCCGGCGAGCCCGGCCATGTCCGCGATCCCGGCGTGCGCCACGATCAGCTGCGTCTCCGGATAGCGCTCGATCAGGCGCGCGAGGTCGTCCGCGATCGGCGGCAGCCCGCGGCCGCCGTGGATCAGGATCGGGACGCGCCGCGCCTCCGCGAGCGCGAACACCGGCGCCAGGCGCTCGTCGGTGAGCATGAACTTCTGCGCCCGGGGGTGGAGCTTGATCCCGGCCGCGCCGCGGTCGAGGCACCGGACCGCCTCGGCGATCGGGTCGGGGCCCGCGAGGTCGAGCCGCACGAACGGGACGAGGCGCCCGCCGGCGTCCTCGGCGTGCGCGAGCGTCCGGTCGTTCGCCGCCCGGAAGGCGGGGTCGCGGTCGGGCTCGTCGAGGCAGAACACGAACCCGCCGGAGACGCCGTAGCGGTCGAAGACGTCCAGCAGCTCCTCGCGCCGACCGACCATTCCGTCGATGTCGGTGCCGAGGTGCGTGTGGGCGTCGAAGACGTCGATCGCCGGAGGCAGCTCGCGGGCGAGCTCGTCGTCGTAGGCGGCGACGAGGGCGTGAGCGCGGGAAAGGGCGTCTTCCACCTCGCCCGGAGTCTAGTCCGGGTACGCCAGGCGCCCCTCAAGCGGCCTCCTCCTTCGACAAAAACTTGACAAAGTCACCGTGGGCGTGGAACTATCGTCCAACTTATGTCCAATCAAGGAGGGACCATGAAGAAGAGGCTCGCCTTCGTCACCGCCGCCGCGGCGCTGCTCGTCGCCCCGGCGTCCGCGTCCGCCGGCAACGGCTATGGCAGCGCGATCCAGGACTGCTTCGGCACGAGCTACGGCCAGGCGAAGAACGCCGCCTGGGACGCCGGCCACGCCGAGCGGCCGGCCCTCGGCGCGAAGCTGACGGCGATCGCGCACGGGTGCGTCGCGCCGTAGGGCGCCGCGAGGAACCGCTCCTCGTGGGGAGGAGCGACAGGCGGGCGCCCGGGGCTCCGGGCGCTCGCCGGCCTCCCGTCGGGAGCGCCGACGTCGCGACCCGCACCGGGGACGACGACGCATTACGATGCCCGTCCGTGGCCGACGTCCTGATGTTCGCCGACACGGTGCGCTCGAAGGAGCTGCGCCACGAGGTGCCGCTCGCCCTCGGCGACCCGATCGGGTACGCGGAGCACGACGGCCGGCGGCACGTGCTCGCCCCGACGCTCGAGTTCCCGCGTCTGGAGGAGGCCGGGCTCGACGCCGAGCTGCACCCGCTGGAGGAGTACGGGTGGGACGAGCTCGTCCTCGGCGGCGTGGGCACGACGGAGGCGCAGTACGAGCTGATGCTGCGGATGTCCCGCGACCTCGGGATCGGGAGCGCAGTGGTGCCGGGGACGTTCCCGCTCGCCCTCGCCGATCTCCTGCGCTCGCAGGGCCTCGAGGTCACGCCCGACCAGGGCCTGTTCGACGCGCGTCGGCGGGTGAAGAACGCGCACGAGCTCGCGGGGATCCGTCGCGCCCAGGCGGCCGCGCAGGCGGGGATGGCGACGGTCGCGCGGATGCTGCGCGAGGCGGGCCGCGGGGACGGCACGCTCGTGCTCGACGGCGAGGCGCTCACCTGCGAGCGGGTCAAGGCCGAGGTGGAGCGCGCCTTCGCGGAGCACGGGGCCGGCGCGGAGGCGATCATCGTCAGCCACGGCGCGCAGAGCGCGATCGGCCACGACGAGGGCTCCGGCCCGATCGCTCCCGGCGAGACCGTGGTCGCCGACCTGTTCCCGTTCGACCGCGAGACCGGCTGCTGGGCGGACATGACCCGGACGTTCGTCGTCGGCGAGCCGAGCGACGAGGCGCGCGAGTGGCAGCGGCTCTCGTACGAGGCGCTGCAGCGGTCGCTGGCGGCGATCCGCGCCGGCGTCGAGGGCCGCGAGGTGCACCGCGTCGCGTGCGAGGTGTTCCAGGAGCACGGCTATCCGACGCAGCTGTCGAAGCAGCCGGGCGAGGTGCTCCTCGAGGGCTTCTACCACTCGCTCGGGCACGGCGTCGGGCTCGAGGTCCACGAGGAGCCGGGGCTCAGCCGGAACGGACAGGCCCTCGTGGCCGGGGACGTGCTCGCGGTCGAGCCGGGCCTCTACCGGCAGGGCGTGGGCGGCTGCCGGCTCGAGGACCTCGTGCTCGTCACCGAGGACGGCTGCGAGAACCTCACCGACTTCCCCTACGACCTCGAGCCGTGAGAGCGTTCCGCACAACGACCCGGGCTCGCGCTCCTCGGCCGTCGCCGAGCGCGTCGGGCCGGAGGGAACAGCATGGGTGATACGGGCCCGGAGAGCACGGCGCGCTCAGCGGCGGCGGGAGGCGGCGGAGCCGAGCTCCGCTCGGCGGGAGCCGACGCGGGCCAGGGGCGCGAGCGCGCGATCGACACGCTGTTCCTCGAGGAGCGCCGGTACGAGCCGCCGCCCGCCTTCGCGGCGCAGGCGAACGCGCAGCCCGGGATCCACGACGAGGATGCGGACGCCTTCTGGGAACGCGAGGGCCGCGAGCGCGTCACCTGGTTCGAGCCGTGGGAGCGGCTGCTCGACTGGGAGCCGCCGTACGCGAAGTGGTACGTCGGCGGCACGCTCAACATCGCCTACAACTGCCTCGACCGGCACCTCGAGGCCGGGAGGGGCGACAGGGTCGCCTACCACTGGGAGGGCGAGCCCGAGGGCGAGCGCCGTGACGTCACCTACGCCGACCTGCACCGCGAGGTGACGAAGCTGGCCAACGCGCTGAAGGCGCTCGGCGTCGGCAAGGGCACCCCCGTCGGGATCTACATGGGGATGGTCCCGGAGACCCCCATCGCGATGCTCGCCTGTGCGCGGCTCGGCGCTCCGCACACCGTCGTCTTCGGCGGCTTCTCCGCCGACGCGCTCTCCGACCGGCTGCACGACATGGAGTGCGAGGTGCTGATCACGCAGGACGAGGCCTGGCGCCGCGGCACGACCGTGCCGCTGAAGCGGACCGCGGACGAGGCGCTGGGGCGGGCGCCGTCGGTGCGGGCGTCCGTCGTCCTGCGACGCACCGGCAACGACGTCCCGATGCAGGAGGGCCGCGACCACTGGTGGCACGAGCTCGCGACGGACGAGTCGGAGTGCCCGCCGGAGCCGATGGACTCGGAGGACCTGCTCTACCTCCTCTACACGTCGGGGACGACCGCGAAGCCGAAGGGGATCGCGCACACGACCGGCGGCTACCTCGTCGGCGTCGCGTCGACACACCACTACGTCTTCGACCTGAAGCGCGACGAGGACGTCTACTGGTGCGCCGCCGACGTCGGCTGGGTCACCGGCCACAGCTACATCGTCTACGGGCCGCTCTGCAATGGCGCCACCAGCGTCCTCTACGAGGGCGTGCCCGACTTTCCCGACAAGGACCGCTGGTGGGAGATCGTCGCGCGCTACGGCGTCACGATCCTGTACACGGCGCCGACCGCGATCCGGGCGCACATGAAGTGGGGCCCGGAGCACGCGCGCAAGCACGACCTCTCCTCGCTCCGCCTGCTCGGCACCGTCGGCGAGCCGATCAACCCGGAGGCATGGGTCTGGTACCGCGAGCACATCGGGCTCGACCGCACGCCGGTGGTCGACACGTGGTGGCAGACCGAGACCGGGATGATCATGATCACGCCGCTTCCGGGGATCACGACGCTGAAGCCCGGATCGGCGACGAAGCCGTTCCCGGGTGTCGTCGCCGGGGTCGTGGACGACCGGGGCAACGAGATCGAGGAAGGCGGCGGCTACCTCGTGCTGAAGCGCCCGTGGCCGGCGATGCTGCGCGGGATCTACAAGGACGAGGAGCGCTACCGCGAGACGTACTGGTCGCGCTTCGACGGCGCGTACTTCGCGGGCGACGGGGCGCGGGTCGACGCGGACGGCGACTACTGGCTGCTCGGCCGCGTCGACGACGTGATGAACGTCTCGGGCCACCGGATCTCGACGATCGAGGTCGAGTCCGCGCTCGTCGACCACCCGCAGGTGGCGGAGGCGGCGGTGATCGGCCGGCACGACGCGCAGACCGGGCAGGCGATCGTGGCCTACGTGACGCTCAAGGGCGGCGTCGATGCCTCGGTCGACAAGCTGGCCGAGCTCCGCGACCACGTCTCGCACAAGATCGGCCCGATCGCGAAGCCCGCCAACATCGTCTTCACGCCCGAGCTGCCGAAGACCCGCTCGGGCAAGATCATGCGCCGGCTGCTGCGCGACGTGGCCGAGCACCGGCCGCTCGGCGACACGACCACCCTCGCCGACCCGGCCGTCGTCGAGGAGATCCAGCACCGGGCGGACACCGAGCGCTCGGAGGAGTAGGTGCGCGCCCTGTCCGCGCGGGACCGGCCCGATCTGCAGGGGCATGTCGACTCGCGCGAGATCTGGCCCGAGTACAACCTGCACGGGGACGTGCTCAACCGCTACTGGGGTCGGCTGGACGAGGAGTTTCCCGACTTCCAGGCGGCCGTCGTCGACGACGGGGATCAGGTCGTGGGCGAGCTCCACTCCGTGCCGATCGCGTGGGACGGGACGGCCGCGGGGCTACCGGCCGGGATCGACGGCGCCGTCGAGGCCGGCTTCGAGCGGCCGGGGAGCGACGCGTTGTGCGCGCTCGCCGCGGAGGTGCTCCCGGCGCGACGCGGCGCCGGCCTGGCCGAGCGGTTCCTCGCCGAGCTGGGCGGGCTCGCCCGGCGGAACGCGATCGGGCTGCTCCTCGCGCCGCTGCGCCCGAGCCTGAAGGAGCGCTACCCGCTCGCGCCGATCGGGCGCTACGCCGCCTGGACGCGCGACGACGGGCTGCCGTTCGACCCGTGGCTGCGGACGCACGTCCGCGCCGGCGGCGAGGTGCTGAAGGCGGAGCCGCGGTCGCTGCGCATCACCGGCACGGTGGCTGAGTGGGAGTCGTGGACCGGGTTGCGGTACCCGGAGTCGGGCGAGTACGTGTTCCCGGAGGGCCTGGCGACGCTCTCCGTCGACCGTGAGGCCGACCTCGGTGAGTACTGGGAGCCGAGCGTGTGGGTGCTGCACCGCGTCTCCTGACCGCGGCCTCCGTCTCGGCGCTGGCGCTCGCCGCGCCGGCCGCGGCGGGCGAGCTTCGCAACCCGAAGACCTCGGAGGCGTTCTTCGGCCGTGTCGTCGCGGCCGTGCCCGCCGGGGCGACGCACGCGGCGCTCTACCTCGGCGACGCCCGCGTCGCGGCGGGGGTGGTTCGCGGCCGCACGGTGGCGTTTCGCGTGCGGCGGCCGCCGGGCCGCTACGACGTCCGCGTCCGGTTCGCGGCGGGCGCGCGCGTGGTGCGGCGCGACGAGGCGCGCGACGCGTGGCTTCTGCCGCAGTCGGGCCACCGGCTCGCGCGCGAGCGCCGCCGCGACCGCGTGCTCACGGGGCGCCTCGCCGCGCTCGGCCGCTCCTATCCGGGCTGGGCCGGCCTGTGGGTGCACGACCTGCGCACGGGAGCGACCGCGGGCTGGAACTCCGACGCGAGCTTCCCGGCGGCGTCGACGGTGAAGCTCGGCGTGCTCGTGGCGGCGCTCGACCGGTTCGGGCCGCGGCCGGAGCGCTCGAAGGCGTGGCCGCTCGTCCGCGACCTCGCGACCTGGTCGTCGAACCTCGCGTCGAACCGGCTGCTCGTCCTGCTGGGCGGCTCCGAGGCCGGCGGCACGGCCGTCGTCAACCGCACGCTGCAGCGCCTCGGCGCTCGCTCGTCCTGGTTCACCGGCAACTACCGCCTCGACTCGGGGCCGACGCGGCCGCTCGGCGACGCCCCGAGGCCGCTCCCCGTGCTCACCTTCCGGCGCACGACCGCCCACGACCTCGGCCGGATCCTCGTCGAGCTCCACGGCGCCTCGCTCGGGAACGGCCTCGCCGCCCGGCGAACCGGGCTCTCGCGCCACGAGGCGCGGCTGGCGCTGGGGCTGCTGCTCTCCGCGGCGGAGGGCGAGAACGCGGGCCTGCTGCGCCCGTACAGCCGGCTCCCGCTCGCGCGCAAGGAGGGGTGGACGTCGAAGCTGCTGCACACGGCCGGAATCGCCTACACGGCCCGCGGCCCCGTTGTCGTCGTCGTGCTCACGTTCCACTCCAGCACGATCGACGCAGCCGCCTCGCGTGCACTGGGCCGGCGCGTGGTCCAGACGGTCGGCTTGTAGGAATCGTCCGGCCGGCGTGGTAGGAAACGCCCGTCAGAGCGAGCGTCCGGGTCGAAAGCACCCTGACGGGTGGCGCCGGAACCAGGTGCTAACTGGCCCACCGACCGGGGACGAGCGTCTGTCAGCCGAGCAGGGGAACGTCTTCCCCGTTCGGCACCCCACGTTTCCGGTGCCCGGGCCGGCGTCCCGCTCCCGGGCGGCGTCGCCGCGCTAGCGTCGCGCGGAGCCGAGCGACGCGTCGATGCGCAGTCGCGGGTCGGCCGCGACCACGACGAGGTCGACGATCAGGTTCACGACCACGATCGTGGTCGCCACGACGAGGATCACCGCGACGATCACCGGCAGGTCGTAGCTGGGCTCGCCGGAGAACGCCACGAGCGCCAAGCGCCCGAGCCCCGGCAGGCCGAAGGCCGTCTCCACGTAGATCGCCGCGCCGAGCGCCAGCGCGACGTCCATCCCCAGCATCGTCACGACCGGCGCCATCGCGTTCCGGAACGCCTGGCGCAGCACCCTCGCCTCCGGTGCCCCCTTCGCGCGGGCGGTCCGGACGTAGTCCTCGCCGAGTTGGTCGAGCATCCCGGCGCGCACGGTCCGGAGGTAGAGCGCGAGGAAGACGAGACCGAACGTCAGCCACGGCAGCGCGAGATGCGATGCCCAGGCGACCGGGCCCGAGCAGTCGCCGAGGAGCTCGCGGCGCGCCGGATCCAGGCCCGCAAGGTCGGGGTTGCGCGGCTTGGACGCGAGGGAGCAGTAGCCGCCCGGGGG
This sequence comes from Gaiellaceae bacterium, assembly GCA_035456465.1. GTDB lineage: Bacteria > Actinomycetota > Thermoleophilia > Gaiellales > Gaiellaceae > DATHTC01. The sequence continues at coordinate 18,463 of DATIDD010000008.1, forward strand.
AGCGAGGCCGAGGCGGTCGGCGGCGAAGAGCCGGAGCACGAGCCCGACGACGATCGGATGAGTCGAGACCGCAGCGACGGCGACCGCGAGGAGCGCGCGGTCGACCCAGGTGCCGCGCCGCGACGCCGCGAGCGCGCCGAGCGGCGCCGCGAGCAGCATCAGCACCACCGCCCCGCCGATCGCGAGCGAGGTCGTCACCCGCGCCGCGTCGAGGACGACGCCCGACACCGGCACCCGCACGAATCGGCCGGTCACCGGGTCGGAGCTGAGGCTCCAGGAGATGCCCAGGTCTCCCTGAGAGAGCCGACTGAGGAACGCGACGTACTGGCGCCATACTGGCTGGTCGACCCCGAGCGTCTCGCGGGCCTTCGCGAGCTCCGCCGGATCGATGTTCACCGTCCCCGTGAGGAAGTAGCCGGGGTCGTTCGGGACGGCGTAGTAGAGCGCGAACGTCGCCGCGCTGACCGCGAACAGGACCGCGGCAGCCGCCAGGAGCCGGTGCGCGACGAAGCGGAGCATCAGCGCGTTCCCCGTGCGTCGGCGGCCTCGCGGAGTCCCTCGCCGACGAGGTTGAACGCCAGCACCGTCGCGAAGATCGCCGCGCACGGCGCGATCGTCGGCAGCGGCGGCGTCGGCTGCGGCGGCTGCGGGACGACGGAGAGGAGCGAGCCCCAGTTCGCCGCGAGCAGGTTCCCCCAGCTGGGCGTCGGCGCCTCGATCCCGACGCCCAGGAAGCTGATCCCCGCCTCGAGCAGGATGTTCGCCGCGAGCATGAGCGTCCCGTACGCAACGAGCGTGGGCAGCAGGTGCGGCAGCACGCCCGTGCGCAGGATCCGCCAGTCGCGCGCACCGACCATCCGCGAGGCCTCGACGAACTCGCGGCGGCGGAGACCGAGCACCTGCGCCCGCACGATGCGCGCGGGGTAGAACCAGGTGAACGCGCCGATGATCACGACGAGCGAGAGGGCGCCGGGCGCGAGCAGCCCCCCGACGGTGTACGGGTCGAGGAACGCGTCGGAGCGCGACCCGATCGCGATCATCACGAGGATGAACGGAAACGCCATCACGAACTCGGTCAGCCTCGAGAGGACGCCGTCCACCCAGCCGCCCCACCACGCGGCGACCGAGCCGACGACGACGCCGAGGAGGAGCGCGAGCAGGGTCGCGCCGAGGGCCACCTGGAGAGAGACGAGCCCGCCCGCCAGGAGGCGGAGGAACAGGTCGCGGCCCAGCGGTCCGTCGGCGCCGAGGACGAAGACCGTGGTCTCCTCTGGGGGGAGCCCCTCGACGTAGTTGTTGACGTCCGGCACCCGTGCCAGCGGCCCCACGGGTCGGAGGTCGGGGCCGACGGCGTACGGGAACGGGTCGTTCGGCCCGTGCCCGAGCACCCGCTCCAGCAGCGGCGGGCCGGCTGCGAGCACGATCAGCAGCAGGACGAGCCACCCGAGGGCGGCGACGGCGACCCGGTCGTGCCGGAAGCGCGTCCAGATGCGGCGTTCGCTCAGCCCAGGAGCGCGCCGAAGCGGTCGCCGTCGTCGAACGGCCCGATCAGCGCGAGGTTGAGCGCGTTCCGCCCGATCACGTCCTGCGCCACCCGCTGCACGTCCTCCGCGGTGACGGCGTCGAGCCCGGCGATGACCTCGGACGGCTCCACCGCCTCGCCCTCGAGCACCTCGCGCCGGAGGCCGAACATGATCGTCCCGTGCGGGCTCTCGAGCTGGAGCACGAACCGCCCCTTCGCCGAGTTCCGCGCCTTCTCGAGCTCGTCGGCCGGCACCGGCTCGGCGGCGATCTTGCGGAGCTCGGCGACGATCGTCTCCACGGCCTCGTCGGTGCGGTTGATGTCGACGCCGGCCTGCGCGTAGAGGGAGCCTGCGTCCGTGTAGCTGTTGTTCGTGCCGAAGACGTAGTAGGCGAGGCCGCGGCGCTCGCGCACCTCCGTGAACAGGCGCGAGGACATGCCGCCGCCGAGCACGGTCGTCAGCAGCTGGAGCGCGTAGCGGTCGGGGTGCCCCAGCGGGTACGAGCGCACGCCGAGGATCAGGTGCGCCTGGTCGGACTGTTTCGAGTGGACGAGCACCTGCGGCGACCCGTTCGAGGCGATCTCGACGGGAGCCGGCGTCGGCGTCTCCGCCGGTGGGACATCCCCGAGCAGCTCCTCGAGCCGCTCGAGCAGGCCCTCCCCGACCTGGCCGCCGATGCCGACGACCATGCGCTCCGGCCGGTACCAGCGGTCGACGTACTCGAGGAAGGTCTCCCGCGTGGCGCCCCGCACGGTGTCCTTCGTGCCGATGATGTCCCAGCCGAGCGGCTGGTCGCCGTACAGGAGCTGGTCGTACACGCCGCCGATGTAGTCCCGCGGCGTGTCGAAGTACATGTTCATCTCCTCGACGATCACGCCCTTCTCGCGCTCGATCTCCTCGGGCTCGAACTTGGAGTGGCGGAGCATGTCGACGAGCACGTCGAGCGCGACGTCGCGCTGCTCCGCGGCGCACTTGACGTAGTAGCCCGTGTACTCCTTGCCCGTGAAGGCGTTGAACTCGCCGCCGATGGCGTCGATCTCGCCGGTGATGTCGCGGCTGCGCGGGCGGCGCTGGGTGCCCTTGAAGAACATGTGCTCGGCGAAATGGGCGATGCCGTTCGTCTGCTTCGTCTCGTAGCGAGAGCCGGCGGCGTAGAACAAGAAGCACGAGACCGACTGCGCGTGCGCCATCGGCGCGGTGAGCACGCGGACGCCGTTCGCCAGCGTGGTGCGCTCGAAGGTCGCCATCGCGCGCCATGGTATAGACGCGTCCATGGAGCAGACTCGCAGGGCGGTGTACGCGCAGCCGGCCTGGCTGGCGCGGGTCCCGACCGGGCTCGTGCTGCCGGACGAGCCGACCGTCTACACCGGCTGCGGCACGTCCTTCCACGCCGCGCAAACGGGCGGGCAGGCCCTCCAGGCGCTCGAGCTCGTGCTGTCGCAGCCCGACGCGGACGTCCTCGTCGCCGTGTCGCACGAGGGCGACACCGCGCTGACGCTCGAGGCGGTGCGGGAGTTCGACGGGCAGCGTTGGCTCGTCACCGCGAAGGCGGAGAGCCCGATCGCGAGCGCGTGCGACCACGTCGTCGTCGCGACGCCCGAGGTGGAGGAGAGCTGGTGCCACACCGCCAGCTACACGTGCGCGGTCGCGGCGCTGGCGGCGCTGCGCGGCGAGGACATCGGCTGGCTCCCCGACGCGGTGCAGGACGTGCTCGACGGCGAGCGCTTCCCGGTCACGGCGCACGAGCGGTGGCTCGTCGCCGGCGCGGGAGCCGACTGGCCGACGGCGCAGGAGGTCGCGCTCAAGCTCCGGGAGGGCTGCTTCGTCGCGTGCGAGGCATACGAGACGGAGCAGCTGCTCCACGGCTACCTCGCCGCGGTGGACGGGTCGGTCCGCTGCTTCGTGCTCGAGGGGGTGGGGCGTGCGGCCGAGCGTGCGCGCGACGCGGTCGGCGCGCTGGAGGAGCTGGGCTGCCACGTCACGCTGGTGCCGACACGCCACCCGGTGGTCGACGTGGTGCGATTCCACCTGCTCGTGCTCGACCTGGCCGAGGCGCGAGGCGTGAGCCCGGACCGGATCCGCCGCGACGACCCGCGGTGGGCGCGCGCGGCGGCGCGCCACGGCGGCGCGGGCTGAGCCGGCGGCCCCTACGATGCGCTCTCGCCAGCAGGAGGCTCGAACGATGGCCGACGACCCCGACCCCGCTTCGGCGGCGCCCCCGGACGCGAGCTGGGCGGACTACTACCGGCACACGCTCGGCCGGGAGCTCCGCCCGCCGTTCGTCCGGGGCGTGCAGGTCGTGCGCGACGCGGGCGTCAGGCCGGCGCAGGCCGTCGAGGTGGGGTTCGGCGACGGGGAGGAGACGCTCGCGCTGCTCGCCGCGGGGTGGCGGGTGCTGGCGATCGATGCGACTCCGCAGGCGGCGGAGGTGCTCCGCCCGCGCGTGCCCGCCGGGCTCGCCGACGGCCTCGAGATCCGCTCCACGCCGGTGGAGGACACCGAGCTGCCGCCGTTCGACCTGCTGTACGCCGGCTACACGTTGCCGTTCCTCGCGCCGGAGGCGTTCGACCGCTTCTGGGCTCATGCACGAGACCGCGTGAACCCGGGCGGGTACCTCGTCGTGAACCTGTTCGGCACCCACGACACCTGGGCCGGCCGGCCCGACATGCGGTTCCACGAGCGGGCGGAGATCGAGCCGCTCCTGGACGGGCTCGACGTCGTCGTCCTCGACGAGACCGAGGAGGACGGGATGTCGTTCCTGGGTCCCAAGCACTGGCACGTGTTCGACCTGATCGTCCGGAAGCCGGCTGTGACGGGCTGACGCGAACCGACTGTTCTCGGAGCTCGCGCGGTCGGCGGCCGTGGCCCTCGGCGCGCGTAGGCTGGCGCTCGTGGAGCGGCACGCGGACGGGCGCGAGATCGTCGAGGTCTCGGACCGTGCCGCATGGCGGCGGTGGCTGTCCGAGCGTCACCTGCAGCGCGACGCGATCTGGCTCGTCCTCCACAAGAAGACGAGCGACGGGACGAGCCCGAGCTACGAGGAGGCGGTCGAGGAGGCGCTCTGCTTCGGTTGGATCGACAGCACGGTGAACCGGCTCGACGAGCGGCGGAGCCTGCAGCTCTTCGCGCCGCGCAGGCCACGGAGCACGTGGTCGACGTCGAACAAGGAACGCGTGGCGCGGCTCGAGAGCGAGGGACTGCTCGCCCCGGCCGGCGTCGCGGCCGTCGAGGTCGCCAAGGCGAACGGCTCGTGGACGGCGCTCGACGCCGTCGAGCGACTCGAGGAGCCGCCCGAGCTGGCCGCCGCGCTCGATGCCGACGCCTCGGCCCGCGAGCACTGGAACGGCTTCAGCGCGTCCTCGCGGAAGGCGATCCTCTGGTGGGTCGCAAGCGCAAAGCGTCCGGAGACGCGCGCGAAACGGATCGAGCAGACCGCCCGCATGGCGGCGAAGGGGCTGCGCGCACAGCTCGATCGCGAATAGTCGGCTTCGCGCGAGCCTCGTCGCGAGCTTCGTCCCGGCGAAATCCTTACCGGCCGCCGCCGGAGTCCTCACACGCCGGGGCTACCGTCGCCGACGTGCCAGGGCTCCTCCTCGCAGCCTTCCTCCTCGCCGTCGCACGTCCCGCCGTGACCGTCGAGAACGGGCCGATCGCCTTCGCCTCGGACGACGCGCTCTGGACGCTCGACGGCGGCGTCCAGGCACCGGTCGCGAACGGGCGGGGCGGCAGCTGGCCCGCGTGGTCGCCCGACGGGACGCGCCTCGCCTTCAGCTCAGTCCGCGGCGACGGCCTGTGGACGATGAACGCGGACGGCACGGGCCTGCGGCGCGTCACCACGAGCCCGACGATCGACATCCAGCCGGCGTGGTCGCCCGACGGCCGCAGGCTCGCGTTCGCGCGCACCGTGCCCGGCTATGCGACGGACATCTTCGTCGTGGGCGTCGACGGGCGCGGGCTGCGCCGCCTGACCTGGAACCGCGGCCAGGACGCGGAGCCGGACTGGGCGCCGAACGGGGCACGGATCGCCTGGTCGTTTGCCGCGTCGCGCGCGGGTGTTCGATCCGGGATCCACACCATGGCTCCCGACGGCTCGCTGAAGCGATTCCGCGGCGCCGGGATCGCGCCCGACTGGTCGCCCGACGGCCGGCGCTTCGTGTTCGCCCTCGACGGCGACCTCTGGACCGCGGCCGTCGGCGGCGCCGACCGCCGCCCGCTCTCGGTCGCACCGTCGACCGACGCGCGGCCGGAATGGTCGCCCGACGGCGAGCGCGTCGCGTTCCTCTCGAGCCAGTCCAGCACGACGGCCCGGTACCGCCTCTGGCAGGTGGAGGCCGACGGCGGCGGACGGCGGCTGCTGCTGCCCGACCGAGAGAGCGTGACGACGGTGTCCTGGGCGCCGCGCTAGCGGCGCGCGTGCCAGGCGGCGAGCAGCTCCCGCTCCCGCTCGGAGGCGAGGCCGACGCCCTCGGCGCCGCCCATTGCCGCCGTGCCGGGCCCGCGGCCCTGCCGCGTGCGCGACCACGCCAGCGTGTCGGCGACCGTCTCGGCGACGGGACGCCGCCGGAGGCCGGCCGCCCCCGCGCGCGAGGTGTCGGCCTGGTGCAGCGCGCCGATCTCGCCTCCGTCCGCGACCCAGAGCGGCAGCTCCATCCACTCGCCGACGCCGCGCTCCACGAGGAACGCGTCGTCGACCCACACGACGTCGGCGCCCGCGAGCACCTCGCCCGGCGAAGACCGGTTCGTCACCACGAACGGGCCCGGCAGCCGCCGCTCCGCGACGTCCAGCGCGAACGCGGCGCCGTCGCGGACGTCGACGAACTGCCACGGCCGCTCCGGCGGCCCCGGCGCGAGGATCTCGCCGCCGCGTCCGATGCGGTCGGCCCAGTACGTGAACCGGTCGGTCGGGTCGTGCGGCCCGACGATCAGCCCGAACCGGAGCATCGCCGCGCGATCCGCGAAGATCCCCTCGACGACCTGCTCGCAGGCGGCCTTGAGCGGGCCGTAGTCGGACTGGATGCTCTCGCTGTCGCGTCTCCCGAGCCGCTGCACCGCGGTGGTCTCGTCGTACCCGGGCGCGAGCGGGAACGGGTAGACGGAGATCGACGACACGAACACGTAGAAGCCGGCGTCGCGCAGCAGCTCCGCCGACGCCGCGACGACGCGCGGGACGTACCCGGAGGTGTCGACGACGCCGTCCCACGTCCGCGCCTCCAGCGCCGCGAGGTCGCCGTCGCGGTCGCCGCGCAGCCGCTCGACCTGCGGGAACAGCTCGGGGTTCGTCTCGCCGCGGGTGAAGATCGAGACCTCGTGGCCGCGGGCGAGCGCCTCCTCGACCACGGCCCGGCCGAGGAACTTCGTCCCGCCGAGGACGAGCAGCTTCACAGCGCCGCGAGCGCGGCGAGGAGCCCGTCGACCTCGTCCGCGGTGTTGTAGTGGACGATTCCGACGCGGACGGCACCGTCCGGCTCGAGCCCGAGCCGGCGCATCACCTCGACCGCGTAGTAGTCGCCGTGCCAGACGGCGAATCCCTGCTCGCCGAGACGGGTCGCCACCGCCTCCGGCGCGTGTCCGTCGACGGTGAGCGCGAACGTCGGGACGCGGCCCTCCATCGTCGGGAGGCCGTGGAGCGTGCAGCCGGTGGGCAGCCCGGCGAGGAAGCGCCGGCCGAGCGCCCGCTCGTGCGCGGCAATCGCGCCCCACCCGACGGAGCGCACGTAGTCGACGGCGGCGACGAGCCCGGCGAGCTGCTCGAACGGCAGCGTCCCCGTCTCGTACCGCGCCCCGGGCGGAGCCTCGGGCGCGGGACGCACCTTGTACGGGCGCCAGCGCTCGAGCAGCTCGCGGCGGCCGAACGCGATCCCGAGGTGGGGACCGAAGAACTTGTACGGGGAGCAGAGGAGCACGTCCGCGCCGACGGCGGCGACGTCGATCGGGCGGTGCGGGGCGTAGTGGACGGCGTCGACCCACGCGAGCGCGCCCGCGTCGTGCGCGAGGCCCACGATCCGTGCCGCGTCCTGCACGGTGCCGACGGCGTTCGACGCCCAGGGAAACGCGACCACGCGCGTGCGGTCGGTGAGGCGTCGCTCGAGGTCGGCGAGGTCGAGCGTCGTGTCGTCGAGGGCGTCCACGAGCTGCACGCGCAGGCCGAGGTCGTCCGCGAGGTGCAGCCACGGCGCCACGTTCGCGTCATGGTCGAGCTTGGTCGCCAGGATCTCGTCGCCGGGTCGCAGCTCGCGTCCGAGCGTTCGCGTCAGCGCGAAGTTGAGCGTGGTCATGTTCGCGCCGAACACGATCTCCTCCGCGGCGCAGCCGAGGAAGCCCGCGGCTGCGAGCCGCGCGTCCGTCGTCAGCCGCTCGGTGGCGCGGCTCGTGGCGAAGCTGCCGCCGGTGTTCGCGTTCGACTCGCGCAGGTAGCGCGCGATCGCCTCGACGACCTCGTCGGGGACCTGCGTGCCGCCGGGCCCGTCGAAGAACGCGAGCGGCCCGCGCAGCGCCGAGAAGCGTGCGCGCACGGCCTCGACGTCGAGTGTCGCCGTCGCCACGATGCCGACGTTAGCGGCGCGCCGTCGCCCGCGACCGGAACCGAGCGGCGACCTCGTCCAGCCTCGCCGATGGGACCGTGATCCGCTCGGGGTCGCCGTCGGAGACGAAGCGGCGTGCGGGGTGCCGCTGCAGCTCGCGCATCCAGTAGGCGAACGCGTAGTCGGCCGCGCCGGACCAGTCGGCGTGGGACGTCCGGATGCGCGGGATCGCACGGCGGTCGAAGGCGGTCGAGAACGGCGAGGGGGCCGGGCTCGCGCCGACGAGCAGGACGGCGTAGGGCCCGTACTCCGTGCCCTCCCACGCGCCGCGGACGGCAAGGCGCGCCGGCTTCGGCATCGACCCGAGCGGCAGGGCCATCGTCGCGATCTCGTAGCCGGGGAGCAGATCCTCGATCACGCGGGCGCCGCGGGCGAGCTGGCGCTGTGCCTCGGCGGCGCCGAGCGGGGCGAGCGGGACGTGGTCGTGCGTGTGGTTGCCGACCTCGAAGCCGTGCGTCGTGAGCCAGCGCAGCAGCGTCCGCGCCTCCGTGCCGCCGCCGAAGGGGGCGCGGTTGACGTAGAACGTCCCGGCCGGCGCGAAGCCGGGGTGCGTCTTCGCGAACGCGAGCATCATCCCGACGGCCGTGTCCGCCCGGATCCCGCCCCTCGCGTCGAGCGCGAGCTGGTAGCGGGTCGCGTCGTCGAAGGTCATGACGACGGGCGTCCTGCCCGCCGGGACGTCGATGCGACCGGCGGCGAGCTCGGACGCGCGGATCGGCGCGTAGCCGCGACGCCACAGCAGCTCGAGCTCCGCCCGGAACTCGGCCGGCGTCTGGTCGTACTCGCCGACGCGGTCGCCGCGGACCATGTGGTGCATCACGACCGGGATCTCGCCCAGCTCGTTGGCCGGGAGCCCGGAGCTCGGGCCCGACCCGCGTGCCGCCGGGGCGGCGGGCTGCTGCTGCTTCGGCGTGGCGTCCGGGAGCCGCACCGGGCCCGGCGCGTCGGTCGGCGCGGCCGTCGTCACCCCGAGCGCGGGCAGCCCGGCGTCGGTCGCGAGCGCGTCGGCGGTGTAGTCGACGGCGGGATCCCAGAGCAGGAACTCGTCGGCGCCGGCATCGCGAGCCGCCCGGATCTGCGCCGCGACCTCGACCGGGCCGTACGTCCGTCCGAGGGAGAAGTCCTGCAGCCACGGGACGATCCGGGCGCCAGTGCCGCGGGCCAGGCGGACGAAGTCGCCGAGGGAGCGGTGCGTGATCTCGTACGGGCTCCCGTTCGGGTCGGCGACGTCGTACTCCCCCGGCGCCCAGTGGGACGGATACACCATCGGGGCGATGTAGTCGACCTGTCGCGCCATGCGCGGGATGTCCTGGGCGACCTCCTTCGGACGCGTCGCGGCGACGCCGAACACGGACGCGCCCACGAGCGCCTTCGTGCCGGCGAGGGCGGCGCGGCTCTCCCGCAGGAACTCGACGATCGCCTGCTCCGGGGTGCCCCGGAGCCCGGCGAAGCGCATCGACGACAGCGGCCCGTCGGGGCGGCGGACGTAGTCGTAGAGGACCTCGTCGACGCCCAGCTTCGCAGCCGCGACGGCGACGTCGATCTGGTACCGGCGCACGGCGGCGTTCGCGACGTTCGTGAACCCGCCGTAGCCGGCGTAGGGCCCGCCGCCCGGCGTCTGCACGACCTCGGCCCTTCGGCCGGCGTCCCAGGCGGCCCTCGCGTGGATCGGGTCGCGGAAGCAGACCAAGCGGCCGATCACGCGCACGCCGAGGCCGTGGAGCTGTCGCACGGCCGCGCCGAGGTCGTAGATCTTGCGGCTCGCGCCGATGCGACGCGCCAGCGGAACCGGCGCGTTCCAGCCGATCTCGCCGGACTCGTCCTTCAGGTCGAGCTCGACCGCGTTGATCCTGCGGGTGCGGACGAGGTCGAGGACGCCCTCGCGGAGCCCGGCGTCGGCCCAGGCGTACGCGGTCACGTGCACCGCGCGGAGCGGCTGCCTCGGGCGCCGGGGGACGATCGTCACCGGCACGCGCCAGCGGCTCGTGTTACCGGCCGCGTCCGTCGCCGTGAGCACGAGCCGCGCCGGTGGGGGCGCGTCCGAGCGGTACTCGAACCGCCCGTCGGAGCCGACCTCGACCGTGCGCGTGCCGACGAGGGCCCGAGCCCCGGGCTCGATCGTGCCGTCGAGCAGGAGGGGCGCACCCGGCCGGACCGTCGCGGGCGCGTCGAGCCGCAGCGTCGGCGCCGCCGTGTCGACCGCGAAGCGGAACGTCCGCGAGGCCGAGCGCAGCAGCCCCCCGCCGGTGCGGATCACGACGGTGTGCTCGCCGTCGGCGAGGCCCTTCGGCTGCAGCACGAGGCGCGTTCCCGTCCGTGCGGGCACGACGGTGCGGCCGTCGAGTGTCCACGTCTGCTCGCTCGCGGTCGCCTCCGCCCAGACGGCGAGCCGGGCGGCCGAGGTCGCGCCCACGACGGCGCCGTCGGCGGGGCCGCCCGCGCGGATCTCCGGCCGGGTCGCCGCGGCCGCGAGCGCGACGAGGCCGGTGAGCGCGACCGCGACCGCGAGCACGAGCAGCGTCAGGCGCCAGGGCAGGCGCTTCCCGGCAAGCCGGCTGCGCAGGGACGACTGATCGCCCCGTGACTGATCGCCCCGTGACTGATCGCCCCGTGGCTGATCGTCCCGTGACCCCGCCGGCTCGTCGCGGTCGTCGTCGTCCCGCTGATCCGCCTCGTCTGTCTCGTCCGTGTCGTCATCCGCCGGGGACCCGAGCGCGTCGAGGCGACGGGCGAGCGCCTCGTTCTCCTCGCACAGCGTCCTGATCGCCCGCCCCGCGGCGCGCAGCTCGGGGGCCCCCGCCCGCTCGAGGCTCGCCGCCCAGCGGCGCAGCTCGGCCAGCCTCGACGCGTCCACGGCGGCGAGCCTAGCGGGAATGCGCCTGTATCTCGCGGCCGTTCACGGTCCAGGCGTAGATCGGCGACGGCCGCAGCGACCCGCCGACGAAGCAGCCGCGCTCCGCCTTCGCGAGCAGGTCGAGCAGCTCGTCCGGCGCCGGCTCCGGCCGGAGCTCGACGTCGGGGCGGCACTCGAGCTCGAGGAAGCCCCAGGACCCGTCCTCGCGCCGGCCGACCGTCCCGGACGCGAGGGCCCCGCCTGCGAGGTCGAGCGAGCGGCGCGTCGCGTGGTGGCGGAGCGCCGCGAGGGAGCAGCGGGCGAGCGCCGCGAGCAGCAGGTGCTCGGGCGTCCACTCGGCGTCGTACCGCACCGGATCGTTGCCCTCGGCCGCCAGCCTGCCGTCCCGCTGCAGCGTCACGGCGTACGCGGTGCGCTGCTCCCCGGCGGCCACGGGGTGACCGTAGCGGCTGGTGTCCGGTCCGGCACATACGCTGCGCCGGTGCGGCTACGGACGCTCTCCGAGGCCGAGTGCTACGCCCGGTGCTACGGGGCGTCGGAGGACGCCGTCAGGATCGTGACGCTCGACCGGCGGGACGCGCAGCTGCCGCCGCTCACGGGCGAGGCCGTCCGGCTCCTGTTCGAGGAGCGGCTCGACGTGCGCGAGCCGGAGGCCGAAGCCGCCTAGCATTCCGCCCGTGGCCGCGCCGCGCGACCAGACCCCGTCGCCGAGCGCGGTTCCCGACGTCCTCGCCGCTGGTCTGCGGGCCGTCTTCTGCGGGATCAACCCCGGCCGCGTGTCGGCGGCCGCCGCGGCGCACTTCGCGAACCCGCGGAACGACTTCTGGCGGCTGCTGCACGAGGCGGGCTTCACGCCGACGCAGCTCGAGCCGCGCGACCAGTTCGCCTTGCTCGAGCGCGGCTACGGCCTGACCAACGCGGCCTCTCGCACGACTCCCGGCTCGGGCGACCTCCGGAAGGGCGACTTTGCGGGGTCGGCGGCTCGGTTGCAGGCGCTGGCCGACGAGCTGCGCCCCCGCGTGATCGCCTTCGTCGGCAAGGAGGCCTACCGCGGCGCGTTCGGCGAGCGACCCGAGCTGGGGCTCCAGCAGCGCCGGCTCGGGGACACCGCGCTCTTCGTGCTCCCGTCCACCTCGCCCGCGAATGCGGCGGTGCCCTACGCGGAGCGCCTGCGCTGGTTTCGGGCGCTGCGGGACTGGCTGGACGCGCCGCGCATCCGCGCCGGCGTGCGCGCGCTCGTGGTCGACCCCGCCGACCGCGTGCTGCTCGTCGAGTTCCGCTTTCCCGCCGGCGGCTTCTGGGCGACGCCCGGCGGGGGCGTCGACCCCGGCGAGTCGGACGAGCACGCGCTCCGGCGCGAGCTGGCCGAGGAGGCCGGCCTCGAGTCGTTCGAGCTCGGCCCGCCGGTGTGGGCGCGCCTGCACGAATGGGACGTGCCGGGCGTGCGCTGGGACGGGCAGCGCGAGCTGTGCTACCTCGTCCGCGTGCCCGCCTTCGAGCCAGCGCCGCGGTTCACGCCCGAGCAGCTCGCCTCCGAGTACGTGCACGGCATCCGCTGGTGGACGCTCGAGGAGCTCCGTGCGGCCGAGGTGACGCTGTCGCCGGCGCGGCTGCCCGACCTCGTCGCGCAGGTGCTCCGCGACGGCCCGCCGTCCACGCCGCTCGACGGCAACGACTGACGGGCGGCTAGTCGCGCCAGCGATTCGTGATCGGCGTGCGCCGGTCGCGCCCGAACGCCTTCGGATGGAGCTTCGGCCCGGGCGGCGCCTGGCGGCGCTTGTACTCGGCGCGGTCCACGAGCGCGAGCGCGCGGTCGACCACGTCGGCCTCGAGCCCGTCCGCGAGCAGCTCCTCGCGCGAGCGGTCCTCCTCGACGTAGAGCTTGAGGAGCGCGTCGAGCTTCGCGTACGGCGGGAGCGAGTCCTCGTCGAGCTGGCCCTCGCGCAGCTCGGCGCTCGGCGGACGCTCGATGATCGAGGCCGGGATCAGCTCCCGGCCGGCGCGCTCGTTCAGGTGCCGCGACAGCCGGAACACGTCGGTCTTGTACACGTCCTTGAGCAGCGCGTAACCACCGGCCATGTCGCCGTAGAGCGTCGCGTACCCGACCGAGAGCTCGGACTTGTTCCCGGTCGCGACGACGAGCCAGCCGAACTTGTTCGAGAGCGCCATCAGCATCACGCCGCGGATCCGCGCCTGGACGTTCTCCTCCGTCAGGTCGGGCTCGCGGCCCGCGAAGGGCTCGGCCAGCGCCGCCTCGAACGCCTCGTACACCGGCCAGATCGGCAGCTCGAGGAACGAGGTCCCCAGCGACTCCGCCAGCCTTCGTGCGTCGGTTCGCGTCCCCTCCGAGGAGTACCGCGACGGCATCGAGACGCAGTGGACGCGCCCCGGGCCGAGCGCCTCGGCGGCGAGCGCCGCGGTGAGCGCCGAGTCGATCCCTCCCGACACGGCGACGACCACCTCGCGGAACCCGTTCTTCTCGGCGTAGTCGCCGAGCGCGAGCTCGAGCGCGCGGCGCATCTGCTCGAGCTCGTCAGGCGGCTCGGCGAGCTCCGGCTCGACCCGCTCCGCCTGGGGCCGCACCTCGCCGAGGTCGAAGGTCACCGCCTGGGGCGCCCCTCCGCGCTCCCGGGCGAGCGCGCGACGTCGCACGTCCGTCAGGCGCCGGCCGATGACCTCCGACGGGTCGACGTCGACGACGAGCAGCGCCTCCTCGAATCCCGGGGCCCGCGCGAGCACCCGTCCCTCGTCGTCGATCACGCACGAGTGGCCGTCGAAGAGCAGCTCGTCCTGGCCGCCAACGGCGTTGCAGAAAGCGAGGTAGCAGGCGTTGTCCCGCGCGCGCGTGACGAGCATCTCCTCACGCTCGCGCTCCTTGCCGACGTGGAACGGCGAGGCCGACACGTTCGCGAGCAGCTCGGCGCCGGCGAGGGCGAGGTCGGTTGCGGGCGGTCCGGGCTGCCACACGTCCTCGCACACCGTCGTCCCGACGAGCGTGTCGCCGAGCCGGAGTAGGAACAGGTCGTTCCCCGGCGCGAAGTAGCGGTCCTCGTCGAAGACGCCGTAGTTCGGCAGGAACCGCTTCCGGTAGACGGCCTTGATCTCGCCGTCGGCGAGGACGAAGCAGGCGTTGTGCAGGTCGCGGTCGAAGTGGGGCCCGCCCACGAGCGCGGCGACGTCGCGGCACTCGGTTGCGATGGCGCGCACCGACGCGGCCGCCGCCCGCACGAACCCGGGACGCAGCAGCAGGTCTTCGGGCGGGTAGCCGGTGACGGCGAGCTCCGGGAAGAGGACGAGGTCGGCGCCCGCCGCGCGCGCCTCGTCGAGCCCGCGAAGGATCCGCGCGCGGTTGCCGTCGAGGTCGCCGACGACGGTGTTGATCTGGGCGAGGGCGAGCCGCATGGTTTCCGACTCGGAGTCTAAAACATAGGCTTCATCGGATGGCGACCATCGACCCGCGCTTCAACGGCCCGCCGGGGTCCGGCAACGGCGGCTACACCGCCGGGATCGTCGCGGGCCTGCTGGGCGCGCAGGCGGCCGAGGTGACGCTGCGGGCGCCGCCGCCGCTCGGGCGTCTGCTCCGATGGGACGGGTCGCGCCTGTGGGACGGCGACACCGTCGTCGCCGAAGGGCACGTGACGACCGTCGACGCCGAGCCCCCGCCGCCCGTCCCGTTCGCGGCGGCCGAGGAGGCCTCCCGCCGGTACCCCGGTTTCGAGGAGCACGCCTTCCCGACGTGCTACGTCTGCGGGCCGGAGCGCGAGGACGGCCTGCGGATCTTCGCGGCGCCGGTCGACGGGCTCGACGTCGTCGCCGCGCCCTGGGTGCCCGCCGAGGTTGCGCCCGAGCTCGTGTGGGCGGCGCTCGACTGTCCCGGGGCGATCGCCGTCGGCTGGGCGGGCCGCGGCGTCTTCGTCCTGGGCCGCATCGCGGCGGAGGTGGTCGGGCTGCCCCGCGTGGGGGAGCGGTGCGTGGTCGTCGCACGGCCGCTCGGGGAGGACGGGCGCAAGCTGTTCGCGGCGACGGCGCTCTACGGCGAGGACGGCCGGCTCCTCGGCCGCGCCCGCGAGACCTGGATCGTCCCGCGTGGCTGATCGCGGCTAGCGCGGCTCGCGCCGAAGCCTGATCGCGTTCAGGTCCTCGGCGAGGATCCGCTCGACGCGCTGCTCGAGCTCGTCGACCGGGTCGTGCTCGGCGTGGATGTACCGGCCCGAGAGGGCGTCGAAGCGACCCGACGCGAGCTCTCGGACGAGGCGCGGGGCGAGCTCGGGCGGCGTCCACGGCGCGTCGTCCGAGAACGCCTCCTGCGTCATCGCCGTGCGGACGAGGCCCGGGGAGATCGGGAAGACCGGGATCCGGCCGGCGAGCTGCGTCGCGAGCGTCTCGGCGTAGCGCACGACCGCGGCCTTGCTCGCCCCGTAAGCCGTGTTCGACACGCCCGGCAGGTAGGCGGCCCCGCTCCCGGTGATGACGATGCGGCCGCCCCCGCGCTCCAGCATCCCAGGGATCACCGCGCGGCAGCAGAGGTGGACGCCCAGCACGTTGACCTCGAACACGCGCCACCAGTCCGCCACCGGCGAGTCCCAGGCCCCCTGCTCGCGCAGCGAGATGCCGGCGTTCGCGACGAGCAGGTCGACCGCGCCGGCCTCCTCCACCATCCGCTCGACGTCCGCCTCCGTGGACACGTCGCCCACGACGGCGAGCCCACCCGTCTCCTCGGCGACCGAGGCGACCTGCTCGCGCGTCCTCGCCGTGACGACGACGCGCCAGCCGTCGGCGGCGAGCTCCCGCGCGACGCGCGCTCCGATCCCGCGTCCGGCGCCGGTCACGAGCGCGGTGCCGCGGGCGGAGGCCATGGGGGGAGGATACGCGTCAGCCGAGCTCGCGCCCGTACCGGCTGCGGCTCCAGGGCCAGTCCGCCGGTGCGGCGCACAGCCCCGCCGTCACCGGGTTCAGGAGGATGTACCGGCGAGCGGCGTCGAGATGATCCTCCGACTCGACGAGTCGCGACGCGAAGCGGTCGCCGAACAGGTGGCCGTGGCGCCCGTAGCGGATGTTGAAGGCGCGGGCGTAGGCGCCGTTGAGGGAGCGGAACCCGTCCGACAGCCCCTCGCGGGTGCAGCTGAGCAGCAGGTGGTAGTGCGTCGTCATCAGGCAGAAGGTGTCGAGGTGCCACGCGAACCGCCGGGCCGCGCGGACGAGCAGGGCGAGGAAGTACCGGCGGTCGTCGTCGTCCCGGAACGCCTGCTCGCCGCCGACGGCGCGTGTCGTCACGTGGTATGTGCCGTCGGGGAGGAAGTGCCGCGGGGTTCGTGCCATGGCTCCACGGTAGGAAGGGAGCTTGTGCATGTCGAGGCATGTGGATCGACTGGCACACACTCGTCACGATGTGGCCCTGTCCGGGGACAGTCCTAGGGACTGTCCCCGGCGCGCCCGCGCCGCCGAGCGCGCCGGATGCGCTTCACCGCGGGGCCGCGCCGGCTCAGGAGACGCCGGCGGCCCGCGCGATGTCGTCGAGCGATTCCGGGTTCTCCAGCGACGACAGGTCGCCCGGATCGCGGCCCAGCGCACGCGCCCGCACGGCGCGGCGGACGATCTTCGCCGACCTCGTCTTCGGCAGCGCGGCGACGAACACGATCCGCTCGGGCCTGAACGCCTTCCCGAGCGCACCCGACACCGTCGCCGCGACCTCCTCCTCGGTCGGGGTCTCCCCGGGACTCGGCACGCAGAAGATCCACGCCACCTCGCCCTTCACGGCGTGGGGGACGCCGATCGCGGCCGCCTCGGCGACGCCGCCGTGCGCGATCGCGGCGGACTCGAGCTCCGCCGGCCCGATGCGCTTCCCGGCGATGTTGAGCGTGTCGTCGGAGCGGCCGTGCAGGTACCAGTAGCCGTCGTCGTCGATCGACGCCCAGTCGCCGTGCGTCCACACCCCCGGGAAGCGCCGCCAGTACGCGTCGAGGTACCGCTCCGGGTCGCGCCAGAGCCCGCGGGTCATCCCCGGCCACGGGCGCCGGCAGACGAGCTCTCCGACCTCGCCGCGGACGGGCCGGCCCTCCGCGTCGACGACGTCCACGTCCGCGCCGAGCGCCGGGAAGCCGAGCGACACCGGCTTGATCGGCTCGGTGATCGCGACCGAGAGGAAGCACGCGCCGACCTCGGTCCCGCCCGACAGGTTCACGATCGGCACCCGACCGCGGCCGACGCGCTCGTGCAGCCAGCGGTACGGATCCGGGTTCCACGGCTCGCCCGTCGTCGCGATCGCGAGCAACGACGACGTGTCCGCGCGCGGCTCGCCGCCCGGGATCAAGGCGCGGACGAGGGTGGGCGAGACGCCGAGCATGGTCACGCGCTCCTCCGCGACCGTCCGCCACAGCCGGTCGGCCGGCCAGTCGGGCGCGCCCTCGGCGAAGACGATCGCGGCACCCACCGCGCCGCCGCCGACCACCGTCCACGGGCCCATGATCCAGCCCATGTCGGTGGCGAAGTGGATGCGGTCGCCGGGATGGACGTCGGTCTGGTAGGCGACCTCCCGCGCGATCGAGACGAGGAACCCGCCCTGCACGTGCAGCACGCCCTTCGGCTGCCCCGTCGTCCCGGACGTGTAGGTGAGGAGATACGGGTGCTCGGAGTCCACCTCCAGCGGCGCGAGCGTCCCGGGCTGTCGCGTCACGAGCTCCGGCCAGTCGAGCGACTCTCGCCGCCACTCGACGACGTGCTCCACCGACGGCGCGTCGCGCAGCGCCTCGTCGAGCGTCGCGCGCATCTCCTGCGGGCGCCCGCGGCGCAGCGACCGGTCGGCGCAGATCACCACCTTCGCCTCCGACGCCTGCAGACGCTGGAGGACGGCTGGTGCGGCGAAGCCGGAGAAGACCGGCACCTGCACCGCGCCGACGTGCGCACACGCGTGCGAGGCCGCCGCGACGGCCGGGCACATCGGCATGAAGATCGCGACCCGGTCGCCCGGCACGACGCCCAGCTCCAGCAGCGCCTCGGCGAGCTGCGTCGTCTCCCGCGACAGCTCCGCGAACGTCTGCTCGCGCCGGCTCCCGTCCTCGCCGAGGAACACGGCCGCGGGCGCCTCCGGAGCGCGCTCCGCCCAGCGATGGAGGCAGTTCCGGGCAAGGCTCAGGCGGCCGCCGGCGAACCAGGTCGCCCACTCGACGCCGCGGGAGACGTCGAGCACGCGCTCCCACGGGCGCGAGAACTCGAGCCCGAGGTCGTCGATGAGCTCGGGCCAGAACCGCTCCGGCTCCTCGATCGAGATGCGATGCAGGTCCGCGTAGCGCTCGACGCCGAGCCGCCGCATCAGGCGGGTCAGGTTCGCGCGCTCGAGGCGCTCCGCGTCGGGGGTCCAGACGAACTCGCGCAAAGGTGTGGCCAACCGTACTCCAGGCGCCTCGGCCGGCCGGTATGTTAGCGCCCACTAACCTCGAGAGCGACACGGCAGGAGGAAGCAATCGTGAAAGCATCGATCTTCGCGCCGGAGACGAGGAAGTGGTGGACGCTCGCGGCAGTCGCCTTCGGCCTCTTCATGATCATGCTCGACAACACGGTCGTGAACGTGGCGCTGCCCACGATCCAGGCCGACCTCGGGATCGGGCTCTCGGAGCTCGAGTGGATCGTCACCGGCTACGCGCTGAGCTTCGCCGCGCTGATGCTCACCGGCGGCAAGGTCGCCGACATGGTCGGCCGCCGGCGCGTGTTCGTGATCGGCATCGTCGTCTTCACCGGCGCCTCGTTCCTGTGCGGGATCGCCGAGTCGAGCGAGCTCCTCATCGGCGCGCGCGTGCTGCAGGGCGTCGGCGCGGCGCTGATGAACCCGGCGACGCTGTCGATCATCTCCGCGACGTTCCCGCCAGAGCAGCGGGGCATGGCGATCGGGATCTGGGCCGGCGTGTCCGCGCTCGCGCTGGCGATCGGCCCGCTCGTGGGCGGCCTGCTCACCGAGCACGTCGGCTGGGAGTGGATCTTCTTCATCAACGTCCCCGTCGGCCTCGCCGTCGGCCTGAGCCTCACCCGCGCCGTCCCGGCCCCCGCCGCGCCTCGCGCCCCCCGCGCGCAGCTCGACCTCCCGGGCGCCGGCACCGTGATGGCCGGCCTGCTCGCGCTCGTCTACGCGATCCAGGGCACCGCGGACCACGGCTGGACCTCGGCGCGCACGCTGATCGCGCTGTCGATCGCCGCCGCGCTGCTGGCCGCCTTCGCCGCGATCGAGCGCGCGGCGCGCAACCCGCTCCTGCCGCCGGCGACGTGGCGCGTGCGGTCGCTGATCTCCAGCACGACGGTCATGCTCGGCGCCACGGGCATCCTCGTCGGGACGTTCTTCCTCAACACGCTCTTCCTCCAGGAGGTGCTGGACGCCTCCGCGCTCGAGACCGGGCTGGCGTTCCTGCCGCTCGCGCTCGTGATCCTCGCCGCCGCGCACGTGGCGTCGCATCTGCTGTCGCACCTCGGCACGCGGATCGTCATGGCGGCCGGGCTGCTGCTCGGCGCGACGGGCGCGCTGCTGCTGACCGGCGCCCCCACCGATGCGACGTACGCGACCGAGCTGCTCCCCGGCTTCGTCGCGCTCGGCTTCGGGATCGGGCTGACCTTCGTCTCGGTGTCGGTCACCGCGATGCACGACGTCGGCCACGAGCAGGCCGGCCTGGCCTCCGGGCTGCTGACGACCGGCCACGAGATCGGTGCCGCGCTGGGCGTCGCCGTGCTCGGGTCGGTCGCAGCGGCGAGCGCGAGCAGCGGGACGGCCGCCGGGATCGCCGACGGCTACGGCGACGGCTTCCTCGTCGCGGCCGCGATGGCCGCCCTGCTCGCCGTGGCCGCGCTGCTGACGGTGCCATCCGTGCGGCCGGCGGGCGGTGCGCGGGTCTCGCTCCACTAGCTACGGTGACGTTCCCATGGCCGAGCCAGCCGTCGATCACCGCCGCGCGATCGCCGAGCGCAACGCGGCGGCGATCCTCGACGCCACGGAGCGGCTGCTCGCCGAGCGCGGCACGCTCAGCATGGCGGCGATCGCGAGCGAGGCTGGCGTCTCTCGACCCACGCTCTACGCGCACTTCCGGACCCTGGGCGACGTCGTCGAGGCGGCCGTGGGGCGAGTGATCGGCGCCTCGCTCGCGGCCGTCGAGGCGGCCGACCCCGACGCCGGGCCGGCCGACGAGGCGCTCGAGCGAATGCTCGCGACGTCGTGGAGCCAGCTCGCCCGCCAGGACGCGCTGGCGCGCGTCGCGGCGGAGCACGTGCCGTCCGGGCATCTGCACCGCGCGCACGCGCCGCTGATGGCTCGCACGCGCGCACTGCTCGAGCGCGGGCAGCGCGAGGGCGTGTTCCGCAGCGACCTGCCGGCCGACTGGCTCGTGACGGTCTTCTACGCGCTGGTCCACGGCGCCGACGAGCACGCGCGCGCCCAGGGCATGGACCGCGCGGACGGCCTCGAGCTGCTGTCCACGACGATCCGCGACGTCGTCGCGCCACGCTGAGCATGTCCGAACCCCCCGCAGCGACGTTCCTGTTCGCCGACATCGCCGGCTTCACGGCGCTGACCGAGGCCCACGGCGACGAGGAGGCCGCGAGCGTGGTGGCCGAGTTCTGCGACGCGGTCAAGGCCGAGCTGCCGGCGTCTGGCGGCACGCACCTGAAGACGATCGGCGACGCGCTGATGCTGCGCGTGCCCGAGCCCGGTCCCGCCGTGCAGCTCGGCCTGCGCATCACGCACGAGCTGATGCGCAGCCACGGCGCCCCGGCGGTCCGCGTCGGCCTGCACCACGGCGCAGCCGTCGAGCGCGACGGCGACTACTTCGGCGCGGCCGTCAACCTCGCCGCGCGCGTGTCGGCCGTCGCGACGGGCGGCGAGGTCCTGCTGACCGGCCACACCGCGGCGCTCGCGCCAGACCTCGACGGCGTCTTCTACGAGCCGCGCGGCCGCCAGACGCTGCGCAACGTCCGCGAGCCCGTCGAGCTCTTCGCCGCCGTGCGCCAGGGCGAGCCCGCGCACGGCCGGCTGGCGATCGACCCGGTGTGCCGGATGGCCGTCGACCAAGAGCACTGCGCCGGCCGCCTGACGGTGGACGGCACCGCCTACTTCTTCTGCACGATCACGTGCGCCGGCGAGTTCGCGCGTCATCCCGAGCGCTTCGTCGTCTGACAAGAGACACCGACCCGCGCACGGCCGCCCCTGTAGTGTCCGCCCATGGTCGCCCAGAGGACGCGCTGCCCGCAGTGCGGGCGGACGACGCGCTCGTCGTTCGGCCTCTGCGCGCCCCGCGCGGCGGCGAAGGCGCCGCTCGCGGCGCCGCCCGCAGTGAAGCTCCTCGGCGACGACGCGTGGTGAGGCGGTGGGGGGAGCGCGCGTGAAGGACGGTCCGCGGCACGCGTTGCACTTCCCCGGGGAGACCGATCAGGTGCGGGGCATCCTCAAGCGGCTGCTCGCGTTCGCCGCGCTGGTCGTCGCCGGCGCCCTGTTCTGGAACGTCCTCATCATGGCGCTCGGCCTCGCCGACTACTGGTGGCTGCTGCTGCTCGGCGGCCTGGTGATCGGCGTGGGCGCGTCGCTCGTCATCGAGCGCCGCGACCGCCGGGACGACGCCGACCGCTAGCCGCGGCGCGACCCGGGCGTCGCGCCGTCGTGCGCCGATCTACGGACGCGATCTGCCGACCACGCACGATGCCCGCCGGACGCGAACGACGGATCCTTGGGATCGCAAGGCGACACAGCGCGGGGAGATGGTCGGGAATGACGGTCCCAGAGCAGGTCGGCCAGGCAGCGGCCGGCGAGGGCGACGAGCACATCGCGCCGAGCGCGAGCGGCAGCCGCTACTTCACGAACGACTTCGTCGACTGCCTCGGCGGCGCGGACGCGCCCGCGATCGACGGTGGGGCGGCGCAGCCGCGCGACGGCAGGGATGAGGCCGGGTCGGCCGGCGCCGCGCGAGGCTGAACGGCGGCGGTGGCGACCGGGCCGGCGGTCGGTCCGCGGCGATCATCCGACGCACCGGCTGATGGCGCGTGGGACGGGGAAGCAGCGGCTGGGCGTTCTACCGATGCCGCACCTGGTGATCTGAGCCAAGCTGGACGACACCACCGCGCGGCCGTGGCCCCGCGGTGGCGACAGC
>DATIDD010000009.1:0-53047 GCA_035456465.1 Gaiellaceae bacterium
ACGAGGTCCGGCGCGTCCTCGTTGTCGCCGGCGTCGTCCACGACCACCACGGGGTCGGCGGCGAGGGCCGGCGGGGCGCATCCGAGCGCCGCCGCCAGCGCGACCGCTATCACGACCCCTCGCACCGCGCAGCGATCGTCCTCCTCCGCGCCGGGGCTGTCAACGCCGGGGGTAGGCTCCGCGGGTGACGAGGCAGCTGTGGGCGCCCTGGCGGCTCGAGTACGTGCAGGCCGCGGACGAGCAGGAGGGCTGCGTGTTCTGCCTCGCCCGCGACGGCGACGACACCGACCGGCTCGTCGTCCACCGCGGCGAGCGCGGGTTCGTGCTCCTGAACCGGTACCCGTACTCGTCGGGCCATCTGATGGTCGCGCCCGACCGGCACGTCGGCGAGCTCGCCGAGCTCGACGCCGGCGAGGCGGCCGAGATCCACGCGCTCGCGGTCGGCGCGCTCGCGGCGCTGCGCGTCGTCTACGCGCCCGACGGGTTCAACCTCGGGTGGAACCTCGGCCGGGTCGCGGGGGCGGGCATCGTCGACCACGTCCATCTGCACGTCGTGCCGCGGTGGAACGGCGACACGAACTTCATGCCGGTGCTCGGCGACGTGAAGGTGATCCCGGAGCACCTGGCGGAGACCCGCAGGCGCCTCGCCGACGCGTGGCCGCGGTGACGCGCCCGCAGACGGCGGTTCCGCGCGCGCTCCTCGACCTCGCCGAGCACTCCAACACGTTCACGCCGCTCGGCGCCGGCGAACGGCGGCTCGAGGACCCCCGGTTCGTGATCTGGATGGGGCCGTCGCAGAGCCCGTGGTCGACGGTCGTCCAGCACCTGCGCCTGGGCGAGGACGTCGAGGCCGCCGTCGCCGAGGTCCGCGGCCTGCTCGACCGTCTCGACCGTCCGCTCGCGTGCCAGTGGGAGGTCGCGCAGTCGGCCACGCCCGCCGACCTCCACGCCCGCCTCGTCGCGCTCGGCTTCGAGGACGACCCGGAGCCGCACGTGGTCGGGATGGTGCTGACGGAGGAGCCGCCGCCCGTGCCGGACGGCGTCGAGGTGCGCCCGGTGACGACGCTCGACGACTACGTCGCCTCGCAGGAGCTCGCCCGGGAGGCCTTCGGCGTCCCCGAGCAGGACCGGGCGGCGATGCGCGAGCGCGACCCGGGGCAGTTCGAGCAGCTGCTCGCGTCCCCCGCTTCGGCGCTCTACCTCGCCTTCGTCGACGGCGACCCGGTGGCGAGCGCCCGGGCCACCTTCGCTCCGGTCGGCGTCGTCCTCAACAGCGGCGCGACGGTGCCGCACGCGCGCGGCCGCGGCGCCTACCGGGCGCTCGTGAGGGCTCGGTGGGACGAGGGCGTGCGGCGCGGCGCGCCCGCGCTGGTCACCCAGGCGGGCGCGCAGTCGCGGCCGATCCTGCGCGAGCTCGGTTTCGTCGAGGTGGCGGAGATCCGGGTGCTCCGCGACAGGAGCCGCACCTGAGGTCGTACTGCGGCCCCGTCAGAGGAGCCAGATGAGGAGCAGGACGACCAGGATCAGGACGATGATTCCGGGGATGTACAAGGTGTCTCCCTTCGCGTCGTTGTCGCTCGCGGACGGACTCGCGTTCGTCCAGACCAACAACGGCGGAGGTGCCCGGACGGTTACGCGCTAGCGGCGCCCGAGCGGCACCCCGAGCAGGCGCGGCAGCCCGGCGACGGCGCGGTCGGCCGCCCGCGGTCGGCGGCCGGCCTGCTCCGCGTCCTCGACGGCGAGCAGCGCGCGGCGGACCACCGCCCCGCCGGCGCCCTTCGCCGGCTCGGGCGGCAGCGCCCGCGGCAGTGGTCGGACGAGCGGCAGCCGCGCCCACGCGTCGTCGGCGCGGACGACGAGCGACGCGAGCGCCTGGGCGGCGAGCCAGCTGGGGCCGACGCCGCTGCCGGAGTAGCCAGCGGCGTAGTGGATACGCGCCGCCGTTCCGCGTTCGGCCAGCGTGCCCACGAACGGCAGCTGATCCGACGAGACGTCGATCGGCCCGCCCCAGCCGTGCGTGACCCGCACCTCCGAGAGCGACGGGAGGAGCGCCCGCAGCCCGGTCTCGGCGCGGCCGATCGCCGCCGGCCCGGCGAAGAGCCGGTCGTCGATCCGCCCGCCGCGGGCGATCTCCCCGCCCCCGCTCCCCATCAACACGCGCCCGTCGCCGGTGGTGCGGAAGTAGTGGACGAACATGCGGCCGTCGACGATCGCCTCGCCCCCGGTCCAGCGGAGCTCTTCGAGCAGCGCCGGCACCGGCTCGGTCACGACACAGGCGCTGCCGAACGCCGTCAGCCGCCGCGCGAGCGGGCGCCAGCGCGCGGCCCACGCGTTCACGGCGACGACGACCTCCGGCGCGCGGACGGAGCCTCCGTCCGTCCGGACGAGCCCGCCGCGGGCCGTGCGGACGGGCGAGCACTCGTGGATCTCCACTCCCGCCTCCTCGACGCGACGGCGCAGCGCGCGGGCCAGCCGCGCGGGCTGCACGGTCGCGCCGTGACGGACGAGCACGCCGCGCCGGAACACCGGCGACGCGCACCGTGCCGCGACCTCGTCGCGCGTCAGCGCCACCGCCTCCTCCGGGACGCCGAGCTCGTCGGCGGCCCGGACGAGCGCGTCGAGCGCGGCGTCCTGCGCCGGCGCCGCGGAGACCTTCAGCAGGCCGCCCTCGACGAGGCCGACGTCGTCGCCCAGCGCGCGGACGGCGATCACCGAGCCCTCGGACGCGCGGGCGAGGCGCAGCGCCGCCTCGTCGCCGAGCCGCTCCCGCAGCAGCGGCAGGCGCGACCAGTAGCCGTGGAGGAAGCCGCCGTTGAGTCCGCTCGGACCGGTCCCGCAGCGCCCCGCCTCGAGCAGCACGACGCGCAGGCCGGGCGCGCGCGCCCGCAGCGCCAGCGCCGTCCAGAGGCCGGTGTAGCCGCCGCCGACGATCGCGACGTCGGCGTCCGTCTCCCGCGTCAGTGCCGGCGCCGGCGGCGCGGGCGGCGCCTCCTCGAGCCAGTAGGCGACGCCGGGCTGCACGCAGGCGACCCTACTCGGGGGGGCCCGCCCAGGTGTACGCCTCCTCGGCGACGCGCGGCCGCCCGTCGACCACGTCCTTCCAGGCGAGCGCGGCGCGCCACGCCCCCGGCGTCCGCGGGAGGCGTGCCAGCAGGGCGGACGCCCCCTCGCCCTCGAACACGAACACGGCCTCGCGGTCGGTCAGGAAGACGTCGTGCCGCGTCAGCTCGGCGCCCTCGAGCTCGAACGGCGGTCCGGCGCCGATCAACGCGGCCGCGCGCTCCCGCGCCTCCGGCTTGATCGGAACGACCACGAGCACCCGCGGCCCGACCGCCGCCGCGCGGCCGACGAGCCCCGCGACCGCGTCGGCGAGCTCGAACGCGGTGCCGAAGCCCTCGAGCGCCGCCACGAACACGGGCTCCTCGTCGCGCCGTTCCAGGACGACGGTGCGGGTGCCGTTCACGAGCTCGCGCGGGCTGCGGCCGATCCGCACCTCGGCGATGCCGGCGTACGGCACGTAGCGGACGGAGCCGCCGCCGTTGGTGGTCGCACCGCGAAGCGCCAGCGCGTCGCCGGCCAGCTCCAGCTGCCCGACGAACGTCTGTCCCTCGCCCTCGCGCCACGCGATCCCGTAGACCGTCCCCGCCGCCATCGCCAGAGCGTGCCCTTGGCCCCGTCCCGCCGCGTCGGGGAAAACCCGCGACCTTCGACCGCGTATGCAAGGGTTTGCGGCGGTGTCGCCGCCGATCGAGGACTACGGGCTGATCGGTGACACGCAGACGGCGGCGCTCGTCTCGCGCCTCGGCGCGATCGATTGGCTGTGCCTGCCGCGCTTCGACTCGGGCGCCTGCTTCGCCGCCCTCCTCGGCGACGAGCGCTACGGCCACTGGACGATCGCGCCCGCGACGGGCGTGCGCCGGACGAGCCGGCGCTACCGCGGCGACACGCTGGTGCTGGAGACCGAGCTCGAGGCACACGACGGCACCGTGCGGATCGTCGACTTCATGCCGCCGCGCGAGCGCAAGCCCGACCTCGTCCGGATCGTGGAGGGCGTCCGCGGCCGCCCACGGATCCGCTCGACGATCGTCCTCCGCTTCGACTACGGCTCGATCACGCCGTGGCTCCGGCCCCTCGACGGCGCCGTCGCCGCGATCGGCGGCCCCGACGCCGTCGTCCTGCACACCCCCGCACCCGTCGAGGCGCGCTCGCGCGAGGGGACGCTCGTCTCCGAGCTCGTCGTTCCCGAGGGCGAGCGGGTGCCGTTCGTGCTCACCTGGTTCCCGTCCGCGGAGGCGCTGCCCGACCCGATCGACGTCGCCCGGGCGCTCGCGGACACGGACTCGTTCTGGCACGCGTGGGCCGACCGGTGCCGCGTCGGAGGGCCCCACCGGGACGCAGTCGTCCGCTCGCTCGTGACGCTGAAGGCGCTCACCTACGCTCCGACCGGCGGGATCGTCGCGGCCGCAACGACCTCCCTCCCGGAGCGGCTCGGAGGCGTGCGCAACTGGGACTACCGCTACTGCTGGGTCCGCGACGCGACCTTCACCCTCCACGCGCTGCTCGAGTCGGGGTTCAAGAAGGAGGCGGAGGCGTGGC
Organism: Gaiellaceae bacterium; assembly: GCA_035456465.1. Classification (GTDB taxonomy): domain Bacteria; phylum Actinomycetota; class Thermoleophilia; order Gaiellales; family Gaiellaceae; genus DATHTC01. The sequence goes on from DATIDD010000009.1 coordinate 4,597, forward strand.
GCGACTGGCTGCTGCGGGCGGTCGCGGGCGACCCGCGCGACCTCCAGATCATGTACGGGCCGGCGGGCGAGCGCCGCCTCCCCGAACTCGAGCTGCCGTGGCTCCCGGGATATGAGGGCTCGAGCCCCGTCCGCGTCGGCAACCGCGCGCACGAGCAGCGCCAGCTCGACGTCTACGGAGAGCTGATGGACATGCTCCACCAGGCGCGAGAGGCCGGCATCCCGGCCGAGACGGAGGCCTGGGAGCTGCAGCGCGCGCTGCTCGAGGCGCTGGAGTCACGTTGGCGCGAGCCGGATGCGGGGATCTGGGAGGTCCGGGGCCCGCCGCGTCACTTCACGCACTCGAAGGTCATGGCCTGGGTCGCGTTCGACCGCGCCGCCCGGGCGGTCGAGGCGCACGGCCGCGACGGCCCGGCCGACCGCTGGCGGCGGCTCGCACACGAGATTCACGCCGAGGCCTGCCGCGAGGGGTTCGACGCCGACCGCAACGCCTTCGTGCAGTCGTACGGATCCTCGCTGCTCGACGCGAGCCTGCTGCTGATCCCGGTCGTCGGGTTCCTGCCGCCCGACGACCCGCGCGTCGTCGGCACCGTCGAGGCCGTTCGCCGTGACTTGATGCACGACGGCCTCGTGCAGCGCTACCCGGCGACCGACGAGGCGCAGGCGGTCGACGGCCTTCCACCCGGCGAGGGAGCGTTCCTCGCCTGCAGCTTCTGGCTCGCGGACGCGCTCGTCCGCGTCGGCCGGCGCGACGAGGCGGAGGCGCTGTTCGGGCGGCTCCTCGCCCTGCGGACGGATCTCGGGCTGCTGGCGGAGGAGTACGACCCCGAGGCGAAGCGGCTCGTCGGCAACTTCCCGCAGGCCTTCTCGCACGTCGGCCTGGTGAACGCGGCCGCGGCCCTCGCCGGCACGATGGCGAGGAGGCCGCAGGGTGATTCGGCGCGTTGATCGCCCCGACGACCGATCCTGCTGGCGCAGGCGCGCGCGGATGCCTAGCGTGGGACGATGACCCGGCGCGGCCTGCTCCTGTTCGCGGCGATGTGCGTGATCTGGGGCGTGCCGTACCTGCTGATCCGCGTCGCCGTCCGCGACCTGAGCCCGGCCGCGCTCGTGCTTGCCCGCACCGGCATCGGGGCGCTGCTGCTCCTGCCGCTCGCCGCCGCCCGGGAGGAGCTCCGGCCGCTGGCGCGCCACTGGGCGCCGCTGCTCGCGTTCGCGGCGATCGAGATCGCGATCCCCTGGGTCCTGCTCGGCGCGGCCGAGCAGCGCGTTTCGAGCTCGCTGGCGGCGCTCCTGATCGCGGCGGTGCCGCTCGTGGCCGCCGTGATCGCTCGGACGACCGGCGACCGCGAGCGGCTCGGGCTCCCGAGCGCCGTCGGGCTGGCGCTCGGCGTCGTGGGCGTGGCCGCGATCGTCGGGCTCAACCTCGAGGGCGCGGGCGTCCTGCCGCTGAGCGAGCTCGCCCTCGTGGCGGCCTGCTACGCGGTCGGCCCCGTCATCCTGCAGCGCTACCTCGCCGGGCTCCCGGCGCTGGGCGTGATCGCCGCGTCGCTCGCGGTCACCGCCGTCGTCTACCTCCCGATCGCCGCGTTCAGCCTCCCGGGGGAGGTGCCCTCGGGGCGGGCGATCGCATCCGTCGTCGGGCTCGCCGTCGTCTGCACCGCGGTCGCGTTCGTGTGCTTCTTCGCTCTCATCGCGGAGATCGGCCCCGTCCGCGCCACCGTGATCACGTACGTGAACCCGGCCGTCGCGGCCGTCCTCGGGGTCGCGGTCCTCGGCGAGCGGTTCACGGCGGGCATGGCCGCAGGGTTCGCGCTCGTGCTCGCCGGGTCGGTGCTCGCGACGCGGCCGGGAACGCGGCGGCGGCGTGACGACCGCGCGCTCGACCCCGCCTCCGAGCCGGTCTGAGGCGCGGCCCAGCGCGGCCTCGGTGCTCGGTCGAGGAGATCGGGCTAGAGCGGTGGTTGTGGACCTCGGAGATGCGGCCCCTCCGCGGCCCGCTTCCCGGGCGATGGGACGCGACCACCGCTCTGCCCAATCCCGTGGAACGATGTCTCCCCGGCGCCCGGATCTCATCGGTAGTTCTCCACACATTTGTCAATGCGTCGGACGCGCTGCGAGACGGCGACGCAAACGCGCTCCCCGAATTCGCGCCGGCACGTCCCGGGCGGACTGCTAACCGGCGCGAGAGACGCGCCGCCCGATCGACGGGTCGTAGTAGGAGCCGTCGTCCCGCAGATCCACGTACGTCTCCGACGTGCCGACGGCGACACCCGTCTCGTGGGGCCAGAACGCACTCGACGTCTCGCCCGGAAGCATGTCGGTCTCGCTTGACGCGGAGCCGGCGCCCGCGACCGCCTGGGCGCCCGGCACGGCGAGCGCCGCCGCAGCGAAGGCGACAATGAGGCAGCGCCGCAGCCGGAGCCTCCGCCTGGTGCTCCTGAACATCCCGTCCTCCCTCTGTCACCCGACCGCCCCACGCGACCGGCATGACGTCAGCGTCCGACCCGGCGCTAGGCGCCGACCGTCATCCGCGCTAAACGGACGCTAAGCCGCACGGGCGGCCCAGCCCGAACTGCGGCGGCTTCCGTCGGTCTTGAGCGGACAACGAGAGCAGCCATAGAACGGGAAAACCCGCTGCACGGAGCGGGTCTTCGGCGTGGTTCGGTTGAAGCGGGCGATGGGGCTCGAACCCACGACCCTCAGCTTGGGAAGCTGATGCTCTACCAACTGAGCTACGCCCGCAGGACGGTGCCGAGGATACCCGGAAATCCCTCGTCCGGGGCTGGTGCAGGCCCCGTCGACGGCCGACCATCCGGGAACCGGCGGGGACCGCGTCGGGCCGTTGCCCAAGCCGTTTGCCCAACCATCAGGAGGGAGCTGTGCCCGCACCGCATCTCAGAGACGAGCAGGGCCAGACAATGGCCGAGTACGGCGTCGTCCTCGCGATCATCACCGCCGGCGTCCTCGCGGCGTGGCTCGCGTTCAGCGGCGCGATCGTCTCGGCGATCCTGAAGACCGTCTCCCTGATGCCGTAGCGGTCGTCCGCTGCGGCGATTGGGCGATACTTCGTCCCGGGACCCCAGGCTGCACCAGGGAGGGACGATGGACCTACACGAGCTCGAATCGACCGCGCGCGCGATCGTCGCCGACGGCAAGGGCATCCTGGCCGCGGACGAGAGCGACGGCACGATCAAGAAGCGCTTCGACTCGATCGGCGTCGAGTCGACGGAGGAGAACCGGCGCGCGTACCGCGAGCTGCTGTTCACGACCCCGGGCGCGGAGGAGTACATCTCGGGCGTGATCCTGTTCGACGAGACGATCCGCCAGAGCGCGGCCGACGGGACGCCGTTCCCGCGGCTGCTCGAGAGCCGCGGCGTGATCCCGGGGATCAAGGTGGACAAGGGCGCCAAGCCGCTCGCGCTCGCCGAGGGCGAGACGATCACCGAGGGGCTGGACGGGCTCCGGGCGCGGCTCGAGGAGTACCGCGGTCTCGGCGCGCGCTTCGCGAAGTGGCGCGCGACGTACTCGATCGACGCCCGCCGCCCGAGCGAGTACTGCGTGTGGACGAACGCGCACGCGCTCGCGCGGTACGCGGCGCTCTGCCAGGAGGCGGGGCTCGTCCCGATCGTCGAGCCGGAGGTGCTGATGGACGGCACGCACGGGATCGACGAGGCCGCGACGGCGACCGGCCGGGTGCTCCAAGCCGTGTACACGGAGCTCCACGACCAGCGTGTCGAGCTGCGGGGGACGCTCCTGAAGCCGAACATGGTGCTCTCCGGCTACGAGGCACCCGGCCGCGCAGGCACCGACGAGGTGGCGGAGCGGACGCTCGAGGTCTTCTACCGGCACGTCCCCGCGGCCGTGCCCGGCATCGTCTTCCTGTCGGGCGGCCAGACCGACGAGGACGCGACCGCGCACCTGAGCGCGATGAACGCGCGCGGCTCGCATCCGTGGCAGCTGTCGTTCTCGTACGGGCGGGCGCTGCAGGCGCCGGCGCTCAAGGCGTGGCTCGGCAAGCCGGAGAACGTCGAGGCGGCGCAGCGCGCGTACTACCACCGCGCGAAGATGAACAGCGCCGCGCGCACCGGGACGTACGCGCCGGAGATGGAGACGGCGGCAATCGCCTAGTCGGTTCGGGACACGTCCGGGGCCAGCCCCCGGACGTGTCCGCCCTAGCGGTACTCGCGGCCCGTGAAGCGGGCCAGCTTCTCGAGCGCGTGCTCGGCCTCGATCTTGCGGACGGTGCCCGAGCGGCTGCGCATCACCAGCGAGTCGGTGAACGCGCCGTCGTGCGTGTAGCGCACGCCGCGGAGCAGCGCCCCGCTCGTCACCCCCGTGGCCGCGACGAACACGTCGGCGCCGGCGACGAGGTCGTCCGTCGTGAGCACCTTGTCGACGTCGTAGCCGGCGGCCGCGAGCTCCCGGCGCTCGTCGTCGTTCCGCGGCCACAGCCGCCCCTGGAGCGCCCCGCCGAGGCACTTGATCGCGGCCGCCGAGATGACGCCCTCGGGCGTGCCGCCGATGCCCATCAGCAGGTCGACGTCGCTGCCGCCGTGCGCGGCCGCGATCGATGGCGCCACGTCGCCGTCGCGGATCAGGTTGACGCGCGCCCCCGCCTCGCGCAGGTCGGCGATCAGCCGCTCGTGCCGGTCGCGCTCGAGCACGACGACGTTCACCTCGCGGGGGGTCTTCCCCTTCGCCTCGGCCACGCGGCGCACGTTCTCCGCGGGAGCGGCGCCGATCTCGATCGCGTCGGCGGCGTCGGGCCCCACTGCGATCTTGTCCATGTACACCGCCGCGCCGGGGAAGAACATCGAGCCGCGCTCCGCGAGCGCGATCACCGCGATCGCGTTCGGCTGGCCGAGGGCGGTCAGCCGCGTGCCCTCGAGCGGGTCGACGGCGACGTCGACCTCGGGGCCGCTGCCGGAGCCGACGCGCTCGCCGTTGAACAGCATCGGCGCCTCGTCCTTCTCGCCCTCGCCGATGACGACGACGCCGTCCATCTGGACGGTGTCGAGCATCGCGCGCATCGCGTCGACGGCCGCCTGGTCGGCGCTCTCCTTCTCGCCGCGGCCGATCCAGCGGCCGGCGCCGAGAGCCGCCGCCTCCGTCACGCGGACGAGCTCGAGCGCGAGGTTCCGGTCCGGAGGGGCCGCAGTGGCCATCGGAGCGCGATCCTAGACAAGCCGAGGGGCGACCGCTGCAACGCCGCCCCTCGAAGCTCGATCCTACTCGCCGGCGCCGGCGGAGGGAAGCGGCCGGACGGGCGGTGCCTCCACGGGAGAGGCCTCGTCCGGCTCCGCCACGACCACGAGGAGGCCTGCCGCGACGACGAGCGCGCCGCCGACGACGACCGCCGCGCCGAGCTCCTCGCCGAGGATCGCCCACGCGAGCAGCGCCGCCGAGACCGGCTCGAGGTAGGCCAGGATCCCGATCGCCTGGGCGGTCACGCGCCGGAGCAGCCAGATGTACAGGAGGCCGGAGAGCGCCGTGAAGACGATCCCCAGGACGGCGACCCACAGCACCTCGGCGCCGTGCGGGAGCACGCGGCTCCCACCGCCGAGGAACGGCAGCAGGCACACGGCCGCGGCGGCGTAGTTCCAGAACGCGATCGTCGCGGGCTCGACCGACAGCGTCAGCCGCTTCGTCGCGATCACGAGCGCGGCGTACGTGACCGCCGCGCCCAGGCCGAGCGCAACCGCCGCGGGCGCGACGGCGCCGCCCTCGTCGCCGGCGAGCGCCATCAGCACGAGGCCGGCCGCCGCCGGGGCGAGCGCGACGAGCGCGACCCTGCTCCGGTGCTCGGGGAGGAACATCGGCGCGAGCGCCGCGAGGAAGATCGGCGCCGTGTACACCGTGAGCACGGCGACCGCGACGGACGCCCGCTTGATCGTCTCGAAGAACAGGAGCCAGTGGGCCGCCAGCAGGGCACCGACGACGAGCACGCGCCACGCCCGCGGAGGCGGCCGCAGCAGCTCCGCGCGGCGCGCAGCGAGCAGCAGCGCCGCCACCGCCAGCGCCGCGAGCGCGAGCCGCCATTCCACGAGCACGCGCGCGTCGAGGTCGACGCCCGCGACGATCACGGAGATGAAGCCCCAGGAGGCCGCGAGGCCCGCGACGGCCAGGTTCCACCGCACGGGCCCCGATGCTACGTCCCGCGGCGCGGCGCCTCTCCGCCACGTCGGGCCGGGCGCGACGCGGTCGCTCAGGCTGCGGCGGCCTCCTCGAACTTGCCGAGGACCGTGTCCCAGCCGCCGTTGTAGGCCTCGTACGAGTCGCGTGCCCGCGCCCCGTACGCCTCCCAGCCGCGGTGCTCGAGCTCGACGCGCGTCGCGTCTCCCTCCTGCGTGAACCGCACCTCGATCTCCGTCGGCGGGTTCGTCGGGTTGACGAACCAGTCGAGCACGAGCCGGCTCGGCGGCTCCCACGCGCGGACGCGGCCCCAGTCGGCTTCCTCGCCGGCCGCCGTCCGCTCGAACATCCGGCCGCCCTCGCGCCCCTCGAGGACGACGTCGACGACCGCGTCCTCGTTGATCGAGTGCGTCCGCGTCGGCCACCAGGAGGCGATCTTCGCGGTGTACAGCTCGAACGCCCGCTCGAGTGGCAGGTTGACGCGCACGACCTTCCGGACCGCCAGCGTCGCCGTCTCTGCGCTCATCGCTCCTCCTTCTCCGCCGCAGCCACGAAGGCCGCGAGCGCGTCGCTCCAGAATGCGTCGAGGGCCGCGCGCACCTCGTCCAGCCCGCCCGGCTCGAGCCGGTACAGGCGCCGCGTGCCCTCCCTGCGGGCGGAGACGAGCCCCGCCGCCTCGAGCACCCGCAGGTGCTGCGAGACCGCAGGCCGACTCACCGGGAGGCCGTCCGCGAGCTCGCCGACGGCCTTCGCGCCGTCGCGCAGCCGCTCGAGGATCGCCCTCCTCGTCGAGTCGCCCAGCGCGTCCATCGCCCTTTCGTAAGTTGTCACTTACGTAAGTGTAAGCTTACCGATGGACGTCGTCAAGGGGGACGAGTGCGGTCAGCCGCACTGTTCGCGCCGCCCGGCGCGAGCTACGGTGCGCCGGTGGCGGGAGTCGACCTGCGGAGTGGCTCCGAGCGGCTGCTCGCCGAGCAGGCCGCGCTGCGGCGCGTGGCGACCGCCGTCGCCGCGGCCGAGCCGCCCGAGCGCGTCTACGCCCTCGTCTCGGAGGAGGCGGCCCGGGCCGTCGGCGCGAGCTCCGGCGCAGTGGTGCGGATCGACGCCGAGGCGGACACGGTCACCATCGTCGGCCGCGCCGACGTCGGCACGCCGCGGGCGGTTCCGGTCGGCGCCTCCTTCCCGCTCTCCGACGACGGCACGGTGTCCCGCGTGTACCGCACCGGGGAGCCGCAGCGGATCGACGACTACACCGGCGTCGAGGGCGGGGCGGCCGCGGCGATGCGCGCGGCCGGCCTCTACACGCTGATCGCAGCGCCCGTCCAGGTGTCGGGCGCGCTCTGGGGCGCGGTCGTCGTCGCCAACGGACGCGAGGAGGGCACGCTCCCGCCGGAGACCGAGGCGCGTCTCATGGAGTTCGCCGAGCTCCTCGCCCTCGCCGTGTCGAGCGCGCACGCGTGGGACGAGGTGCTCGGCTCGCGCGCACGGATCGTCGAGGCCGGGGACGCCGAGCGCGCGCGGCTCGGCCGCAACCTCCACGACGGGGCCCAGCAGCGGCTCGTCAGCGTGACGCTGCTCCTCCGGCTGCTGCGCGGGAAGCTCGGCGAGGACCACGAGGCGGCGCTCTCCCTCGTCGACCAGGCGCTCGCCGAGGTGACGCAGGCGAACGAGGACCTCCGCGAGCTCGCGCGCGGTCTCCACCCGGTGGCGCTCGCAGACTGCGGGCTCCGTCCGGCGCTGTTCGCCGCGACCTCCCGCGCGCCCCTGCCGGTCGAGCTCGACGTCCCGGACGAGCGGCTGCCCGAGCAGGTGGAGGTGGCGGCGTACTACCTGGCGCTCGAGGCGATCGCGAATGCGGCGAAGTACGCAGGCGCCTCGCACGTGCGCGTGGCGGTCGCCCACACGAACGCGCACGTGACGGTCGAGGTCGCGGACGACGGGGGCGGCGGCGCGACCGTCGCGGGCGGCTCGGGCCTCCGCGGCCTCGTCGACCGGACCGAGGCGCTCGGCGGCCGGTTCGAGCTCGAGAGCCCGCGCGGCCGCGGCACCCGCATCCGCGCGACGTTCCCGATCTAGCGGTCACATCCGCTCGGGCGCCTCGACCCCGACGAGGTCGAGGCAGCGGGCGATCACCGTCCGCGCCGCCCGGCAGAGCGCGAGCCGGAACGCGCGCTCGTCGCTCTCGAGCACGCGGTGCTCGTGGTAGAAGCGGTGGAAGTCGTCGGCGACCTGGATCGCGTACTCGGGCACCGCCTGCGGGCCCCGCCGCTCGGCCGCCTCCCGCGCGACCGAGGGGAACTCCACGAGCCGCTTCACGAGCTCCCGCTCCTCCGGCTCGAGCCTCGCCGGCGCCTCGGCGGAGACCGCCGCGCCGCCGGCGTTCCGGAGGATCCCTGCGATCCGCGCGTGCGCGTACTGGACGTAGTAGACGGGGTTCTTCTGCGTCTTCTCGGCTGCCAGGTCGACGTCGATCTCGATCGTGCGGTCCGGCCCGCGGTTGACGAGGAACCAGCGCGCGGCGTCGACGCCGACCTCGTCCAGGAACTCGTCGAGGAAGACGACGTCGCCCCGCCGCTTCGAGATCTTCTTCTGCTCGCCCCCGCTCTTCAGGTGGACGAGCTGGTAGAGCAGCACCTCGACACGAGACGGGTCGGCGCCGAGCATGCGCGCGATCGCGGCGTACCAGTTCCGCGTGCCGTGGTGGTCGGCGCCGAGGACGTAGATCGCGCGGTCGAAGCCGCGGTCGAGCTTGTCGACGAGGTAGGCGACGTCGGCGGCGCGGTAGGTCGGCACGCCGCCGTCCGACCGGAGCAGGACGCGGTCCTCGTCGTCCCCGTACGCCGACGAGCGCGCCCAGATCGCCCCGTCCCCCTCGTACGTGTCCAGCCGGGGCACGATGTCGGGCAGGCGCTCCGCCAGCTCGCTCTGGCGCGCCCACGAGTCGAAGTGGATGCGGAAGCGCTCCAGCGTCGCCTCGATGCGCTCGAGCATCGGCGGCACGGGGTCCCCGGGAAGCTCGGCGAGCTCGCGGACGTAGTCGCCGTGGTACCCGTCCGGAGGAGGCTCCTCGCCGCGGCGCACCGCCTCGACCGACTCGCGGAAGCGGTCCATCTGGGCGCCGGCGTCGTTGTAGTAGTACTCGCGCTCGACCTCGTGGCCGCCGAACGCCAGCAGCCGCGCGACGGCGTCGCCGTAGGCGCCGTTCCGCGCGGAGGCGACCGTGATCGGGCCGGTCGGGTTCGCCGACACCAGCTCGACCTGGATCCGCTCGCGCACCGTCGCCCAGTCGCCGCCGTACGCGTCACCGCGCTCGAGAACCTCCCCGAGGGCCTCCCCGAACCAGGTCGGGGCGAGCCAGAGGTTGACGAACCCGGGCCCGGCGACCTCGGCGCGCTCGACCGCGTCGAGGCCCTCGGCCGCCTCGGCGATCGCGCCCGCCAGCTCCCGCGGCGAGGTGCGCCGCCCCTTGGCCAGGCGCAGTGCGACGTTGGTGGCGAGGTCACCGTGGTCGGGATTGGCGGGCCGTTCGAGCTCGACGGGCGCCCCGGCGGCGTCCGCCAGTAGCGCCTCGAGCCGCGCGAGCGCGGTCGCGGGCGCACCTGCGGCGGCGTCCGGTGCGGCGGCGGCGGGCTCCTCCACGGGCGAGTATGGTAGAGGCGTGGACGAGGAGCCCCAGGAGCGCCACCTCAACCTGCACCTCGATCCGGAGAAGCACCTCGCCGGCGTCTACGCGAACTTCGCCAACGTGAGCTTCTCGGACTACGAGTTCACGATCACGTTCGCGCGGATCGAGCACGAGGTCGAGGAGGGCGAGATCCCGGGCGCCGTGGTCGCACGCGTCAACATGTCGCCGCGCTTCGCCGACGAGCTGATCGCGGCGATGCAGGACGCCTGGTCGAAGTGGTCGAGCCGCGAGGCGATCAGGAACCTGCCCGAAGCGCCGGGCTCCTAGCGGTCTCGATCCGCTCCAGCGTCGTCGGGTGCGTCCCGAGGACGACCCGCGCCCACGCCGGCGGGTCCGGCTGGGTCAGGTTGGTGCGGACGAAGCGCCTGAACGTCGCCTCGGCGGCGCCTGGGTCGTGCGTGGCGCGGAGGGCGATCCAGTCGGCCTCCGCCTCGTACCGGCGCGACACGGCGTTCGTCAGCGGCACGATCGCGAGCTGGATCAGGACGACGGCCAGCACCGCCCGCGGGACCTCGGCCGGGTCCTCGAGGCGAACGACGCGCGAGAGCAACCACACGCACGGCACGGCGAGGAGTACCAGCCAGCCGAGCCCCTTCCAGACGTGGCGCGCCTCGACGTGAGCGAGCTCGTGCGCGGCGAGGAAGCGGATCTCCGCGAACGGGTAGCGACCGTCGAGGAGCGTGTCCCAGAGGACGACGGTGCGCGTCGCCCCGAGGCCGTAGACCTCCGCGTTCGCGCGTGTCGTCCGCTCGCTCGCGCGGCGGACCTCGACGCGGTCGACGGCGACGCCGAGCTCGTCCCCGAGCGCGCGGATCTCCGCCGCGAGGCGCCCGTCGCGGAGCGGCTCGAGCTTGGGCGCGAGGAGGAGCGGCTGGAGTACGACGACGCCCGCGCCGACGGCGACGAGGGCGGGCGCCCCCGCGAGCCACCAGCGGCGGCCGAGACGCCGCGCGAGCAGCATCCCCACGGCGAGGGCGGCGCAGGCGACGAGCGCCGACCCGACGAGCTCGAGCCACGGGCCGAGCACGAGCGAGCGGACGTACCCGGCGTCCGACAGCCCGTACCGCCGGCGCCACCACTGGGCCGCGACCGCGACCGGCAGCCGCGCGAGCCACGTCGCCGCGAGCACGACGAGGAGGAGCTGGACTCCGCGCGCGACTGCAGGCCCGCGCAGCCGTGGCACGAGGCGGGGCCCGAGCGGCACGAGGGCCACCAGGGTCAGGAGCTGGACGAGCGCGCCGGCGAGCCACAGCACCCGCGCACCCCGCGCGTAGTCCGCCGTGCGCTCCAGCAGCGGCGCCGGGAACAGCGCCGAGGCCGAGAGCGACGGCCGGACGAGGTCGCCCGGAACCGCCGTGCGCCACAGCAGCGCCGCGCCCGCCAGCCACGCGAGTAGCGTTGCGATCCCGATGCCCACCCGCGTCGCCGTCATCTCGGACGTCCACGCTAACCTCGCCGCGCTCGAGGCCGTCCTCGCGTCCGCCGAGGCGGAGGGCGTCGACGAGGTCTGGTGCCTGGGCGACACCGTCGGGTACGGCCCCCGTCCGAACGAGTGCTGCGTCCGCGTGCGCGACACGGCGAGGGTGTGCCTCGTCGGCAACCACGATCTCGTCGCGCTCGGCGCCGCGGGCGTCGACCTCGGCGAGTTCAACCTCGAGGCGGCCGCCGCGGCGCGCTGGACGGCGGCGGCGCTCGACGGCGAGGCGCGGGCGTTCCTGTCCGGGCTCCGGCCGGAGGCGCGGCGGTACGGCGTCGCGCTCTTCCACGCGAGCGCCCGCGACCCGGTGTGGGAGTACGTCCTGACGACCCAGGCGGCGCTCGCGTCCTTCGAGGCGGCCCCCGAGCCGCTGCTGCTCGTGGGACACAGCCACGTCGCGCTCGCGCTCGCGCTCGAGGGCGCGCGCGTCGACGGCGGCCCGGCGCGGGCGGGCCGGGAGGTGCGGCTCGACGGGCCCCGGCTGCTGCTGAACCCGGGCTCCGTCGGACAGCCGCGCGACGGGGATCCGCGGGCGGCGTGGCTGCTGCTCGACCTGGAGCGGAGGTTTGCCGCTTTCCGCCGCGTCGAATACTCGGTGTCGGAGACGCAGCGCGAGCTCCGCGAGCACGGGCTTCCGGAGTCGCTCGCGGCCCGCCTCGCGCTCGGTCACTGAATCCGGCCACGACGACGAGGGAGGACGGCGAGTTGGCAGAGCTGACGCACCTGGAGGAGAAACTCGCGGAGGTCATCGGGCTCGCGATGGCGGCACAGGGCGCGACGGAGCGCGTCGAGAAGCTCCTGGAGCCGAAGCAGAAGGCGCTCGCGAAGGGGCTCAAGCAGATGCGCAAGGAGGCCGCGGAGGCGGAGACGCGCGCGACCGAGGTGGCCGGGAGGCTGCAGGGCAAGAAGGGCGCCGTGCTGAAGAAGGCGCGCGAGACGCGCGGCAAGGCGCAGGCGATGATGAAGGACTACCTCGAGCGCGGCTCCGACGGGCTCGACGGCTTCGAGTTCCTCACGATGGCCGAGGCCGGCGAGGTCGGCCACTGGGCCGTCCTCGGGCAGATGAACAAGCAGGTCGGAAACCGCGAGATCCGGTCGCTCGTGAGCTGGCAGCTCCCGATCCAGCGCCGCCACCTCAAGGAGGCCCAGGCCGGCACGCTGACGCTCGCCGCCGAGGAGGATGCGCACGCCACGGCCTAGGGCCCTGCTCCTTCCGCTGGTCGTCGCGCTCGCCGGTTGCGGCGGTGGCGAGGCGCCGACGCAGCCGGAGCGGCCCGCCCTCGGCGCGGCCGTCGCCGGGCGGCTGGCCGCGCGCTCCGACGCGGTCGCGGCGAAGCTCGCCGCGGGCGACCTGTGCGGCGCCGCCCACGAGGCCGACGCGCTCCGGGCGCAGGCGGTCGCGGCGGTCGACGCCGGGGACGTCCCGCCGTCGTTCCGCGCCGGGCTACTGACGACGGCGCGCGGGCTCGTCGACGCGGTCAACTGCCCGCCCCCGCCGGCCGCGCAGCCCGCCGCGAGCGACGACGGCGAGCCCGACACGCCGGGCAAGCGCAAGGCGAAGGGCAAGGACAAGCACGGCAAGAAGGGCAAGCACAAGGGATGGAAGGACGCGGACTGACCGCCGCCGCCGTCGCCGGGCGCTACCGCGTCGAGCGCCGCCTCGGCGAAGGCGGGATGGCGCGGGTCGACCTCGCGCGGGACGTCGAGCTCGACCGGCTCGTGGCCGTGAAGGTGCTGGCCGAGCACCTCGCCGACGACCCGGAGCTGCGCGAGCGGTTCCTGCGGGAGGGACGCCTCGCCGCGCGCCTCGCGCACCCCCACGTCGTCGCGGTCTACGACGCCGGCGAGGAGCGCGGCCTCCCGTACCTCGTGATGGAGTACGTCGACGGCGAGACGGTCGGGGAGCTGGCGCGCAGGCGCGGGCGCCTGCCCGCGCGGGAGGCGGTCGAGCTGGCGGCGCAGGCGCTCACGGGGCTCGAGCACGCGCACGCGTCGGGCCTCGTCCATCGGGACGTGAAGCCGGGAAACCTGCTCGTTCGCCGTGACGGCACGCTCAAGATCGGCGATTTCGGGATCGCCCGCGCGATCGAGCTGAGCGGGCTGACCGAGGCCGGGACGGTCCTCGGCACCGCCGCATACCTCGCGCCCGAGCAGGCGCGCGGCGAGCAGGTCGGCCCTGCCGCCGACGTGTACTCGCTCGCCGCGGTGCTGTACGAGCTGCTCACGGGCCGGCCGCCGCGGGAGATCTCGTCGCTCGCCGAGCTCGGCGACCGTGCGCAGGAGCCGGTCCGGCCGGTGCGCGACCTCCGGCCCGACGTGCCCCCGGCGGTCGAGGAGGCGGTGATGCGTGCCCTCGCCGCCAGGCCGGAGCACCGGCCGTCCGCCGCCGAGCTGCGGGCCGAGCTCTCCGGCGGCGCTCCCGTCGAGCGCGCGGCGGCCGAGGCGCCGACCGCGGTGGTCGCGACCCGCCGGCGTCGGCGGCGAGCGGCGCTGCTGCTGCTGCCGGTCCCGGCGGTCGCGGCTTTGCTCGTCTCGAGCGCGTACCTCGCCGCGCGCGACGACGGCGAGAATCCCCCCGCGAGCCCGCCGGCCGCGCAGCCCACGACGATTCCACCGCCGCAGCCGGGCGCGACGCCCGAGGAGACTGCGCGCAACCTGTCGGACTGGCTGCGCGCGCACGCCCGACCGGCGGGCGCCCCCTAGTCGTCCGGCTGCGGGTCCGACGACTCGCTCGACCCCGAGCTGGCGGAGCCTGCGCCGGGCCCGGACGACCCCGAGCCGGAAGAGCCGGAGGAGTCCGCGTCAGCATCCGAGTCCGGGTCGGCCGAATCCGTCTCCGACGACTCGGAGCCCGACGAGTCGTGCCCCTCGTCGTCCGACTGAGCGCGCCGCCCGGACCGATCGCCTTCGTCGCCGCTCCGGTCCTCGTGCTCTTCGCGCTCGTCCGGCTCGGCCTCGTGCTCCACGTCGGCGTCGACGGCCGGTACGACGGCCGGCGCGCCCGACGCGGCGTCGTCGGGGCGGCTGCGACCGCGATTCGAAGCCCGCTCGTCGTCCGAGGACCGCTCGCGCTGCGTCGCACCCGTCGCCTCGTCGTCGCGGATCCGCGAGGTTCGGCCTTGCCTCTCGCGGATCGCGATCGGCTCGACGACGACCGCCGCGCGCCCCGTCGCCGACGGCGCGACGGAGGGCTCGGGGACGGGCGCGACGGGCGCGGCTCTCGCGGGCGCCGGCCCGCGGTGGGGCGGGCCGCGGCGAAGCTCGGCCCCACCCGCGGCGACCACGCCGACGGCGGCCGTGCCGGCCGCCAGCTTCGCAGCCGCGGGACCGGAGGCGAGCTTCGCCAGGATCCCCGCACCGACGGCCGCCTGCGCGCCGGCGCTCGAGCCCTGCACGAAGCCGGGAACGGCCTCGGTCAGGGATTCGCGCAACGCGAGCGGCACGGCGAGCACGCCGCCCGCGAGGCGCGGCCGGAGCGACGCGCGGAGCTTCCGCCGAGCCCGGAACAGGAGCGTCTCGACGGCCGGGAGCGACGTCCCGAGCGCGGCGGCGACCTCGGCGTAACGGAGGCCGTACAGGTCACGCAGGACGACCGCCTCGCGCTGCCTCTCGGGGAGGCCCGCGAGCGCGGCGACCAGGATCCGCGTCCGCTCGCGCCGCCGCGCCTCCTCGTCGACGTCCGGTCCGGGCGAGTCCGCATCGGTCAGCGAAAACGGCTCGCGCGCATGGCGACGCAGGCGGGCCCGGCACTCGTTCCTCGCGATCGTGCCGAGCCACGCCGCCTCGTCGCGCGGGCCGTGGCCGGCGAGCAGCGCGCCGTACGCGGACAGGTACGTCTGCTGCGCGGCGTCCTCGGCCTCCACCGGGTCGCCGAGCAGGAACCGGCAGACCGCGTACACCATGCGGCTGTGCCGGTCGAAGAGGCCGGCGAGGTGCACGCCGGCCTCTTCGCGGCTCGCGGCGTCGCTAGTCGTCGTCGTTCCCGTCGTCGTCCCCGTGGCCGCCGCCGCCCCCGTGGTCGCCGTCGTCGTCGTCCCCGTGGTCGCCCCCGTGGTCGTCGTCGCGGTGGTCGCCCTCGTCGGCGTGCTCGTCCTCGAGCTTCAGGCGCACGAGCACGAGCGACGCGCCCGAGGACACGCACTTCATCTCGACGAGGTCGCCGACCGTGACGCCCCGCAGCGTCGTCCCCGCGCGCAGCGAGCACGTCACCGGGGCGCGGCCGCTGCGAGGGGCGACCGTGATCGACCCGGCGCCGAGCGCGGTGACCTTGCCCTTCACCTCGACCTCGTCGTCATCGTCCTCGTCGTCGTCCTCGACCGCCGCAGCGTCGTCGTCGGCGATCGCGAGCAGCGTGAACGAGCCGTCGGCGCGGATCGCGACCCTCAGCTCGACGGGGTCGAACACCTTCAGCCCCGCAGGGAGGGCCGTCCCGGCCGGGACCGCGACGGTGACGAAACCGGCCCGGGCGACGAGCAGCCTGATCGCGGTCGGCGAGAGCTCGGTGAGGATCCCTTCGAGCCTCACCGCCGCGACGTGCCCGATCGTCACCGTTCCGGTCGCCGTGGCGGCGGAGCCGGAGAGCGCGACCGTGGCGACGATGGCGTCGCCGGGGCGATGGCCGCGGGACGCCGTCCTGCGGGCCGACGCGCGCGTGCGAATCGTGAGCACGGTTCCGCCGGCCGAGACGAGCAGACGTCCACGCACCGACTCGGACCGGATCACGACGGCCCGCAGGCGCGCGCGCCCGGAGCGGCCGGAGACGCGGAGCGACCCGGCCCGGAGGGTTCCGTCCGAGAGCCACGTCGCCCGGGCGGAGACGCGGGCGCCCAGGCGCAGCGCCGCGAGCCGCCGTCCGGTCAGCCGGATCGTCCTCGCCTCGCCTCCGCGGAGCGCGACGACCGCGGCGGCTCGGGCCGGGTCCTTGGCCACGACGACGCCGGAGACGGTGCGTCCGGCCGCGGCGGTCGCGGGCAGCGCGAGCGCTGCGGCCGCGAGCGCCGGCACGAGCGCAGACTTCTTCATCGCATCAATCCTTTCGGGAGGGTGCGTTGCACCGGTTCTCCCTGCAGGAGCGAATGCGGCCCGAAAACTTGCTGCCTCTCGGCGCGGAGCTAGACGAGCTCGGGCTCGGACGCGCCCGCGGCGGCCGTCCTGGCCGTCCTCTCGCCGAAGGTGATGCCCTCGCGCGCGAGCGCGAGCTGGACCTCCTCGCGCGCCTTGTAGATCCGCCACTTGACGGTCGCGAGCGTGATCTCCAGCGAGTCCGCGATCTCCGTGTACGACATCCCGACGACGTCGCGGAGGAGCAGCGCCATCTTCAGGTCGACGTTGAGGTGCTCGACGGCGCGCCAGACGGCGTCGATCGCCTCGAGCCGCTCGAACGGCGCGTCGACGACCTCGAGCGGAGGCGCGTCCTCGAGCGCGACCAGGTTGCGGGGGCGGCGCTCGCTCGCGCGGAGCTCGTCGAGCACGCGGTTCTTCGTCACCTGGAACAGCCAGGTCGTGAACTTCGATCGCAGCGAGAAGCTCGGCAGCCCCTGGTAGACGCGGACGAACACCTCCTGCGTCAGGTCCTCGGCGAGCGACCGGTCACCGCCGACGAGCCGCATCACGTAGTTGAAGACGGGGACCTCGTACGCACGGACGATGAGCGAGAAGGCTCGCTCGTCTCCCCGCTGCGCCTTCCGCAGGACGCCGAAGTCAGGCTGGGCGAGTGACAAGGCGCCGCAGTATAGACGGGTCTAGGACGGGTTGACCAGGCTCCGACCGGTCATCTCGGCCGGGATGTCGAAGCCGAGGTACGTGAGCACGGTCGGCGCGAGGTCGGCGAGCTCGCCTCCGTCCCGTAGCGACGCGTCCGGATCGGTCACCACCAGCGGCACCGGGTTCGTGGTGTGCGCCGTCTGGGGCCCGCCGTCGGCGGCGATCAGCTCCTCGGCGTTGCCGTGGTCGGCGGTGACGAGGCAGACGCCCCCGGCGGCCTGGACCGCGTCGGCGACCCGGCCGAGGCATCCGTCCACCGTCTCCACCGCCCGCACCGCCGCCGGGATCACGCCGGAGTGGCCGACCATGTCCGGGTTGGCGAAGTTGATCACGGCGAACGCGTAGCCGCTCCCGATCTCGCCGGCGAACCGCTCCGTGACCTCCGGAGCAGACATCTCGGGCTTCTGGTCGTACGTCGCGACCTCCCGTGGGGACGGGATCAGCTGGCGCTCCTCCCCGCTCCACCGGTGCTCGTCGCCACCGTTGAAGAAGTACGTGACATGCGCGTACTTCTCCGTCTCCGCCATGTGCAGCTGCCGCGCGCCGTGCTCCGACAGCACCTCGGCGAGCGTGGCGCGGACGACCTGCTCGGGGAAGGCGACGGGACAGGCGAAGTCGTCGCGGTAGCGGGTCATCGTGGTGACGTCGAAGCCGCGGGCCAGCAGCCGCTCGGTCAGCTGCCTCGCGCGGTCGGGCCGGAAGTTGACGAAGATCGCCGCGTCGTCGGGGCCGAGGCGCGGCACCTGCGCGTACACGATCGGCTCGACGAACTCGTCGGTGACGCCCGCGTCGTAGCTCCGCTGCAGGTCGGACGCCGGATCCGTCCCCGTCGCGCCCACGCCGTCGAGGATCGCCGCCAGCGCCCGGTCGGTGCGGTCCCAGCGCTTGTCCCGGTCCATCGCCCAGTACCGCCCCGTCACGTCGGCGATCTCGTCGAGGGGGAGCTCGGCGATGTCGTGGACGGCGGCCGTCGGCGAGACGTCGCGGCCGTCGGTGAACGCGTGGATCCAGACCCGGTCCTCCAGCCCCTCGCGCCGCGCGAGCTCGAGCAGTGCGCGGAAGTGGTCGAGATGCGAGTGCACGCCGCCCTTGGAGACGAGCCCCAGCAGGTGCACCGACGCGCCCCGCTCGCGAGCCCGCGCGAAGGCACCGCGGAGGGCCTCGTTCTCGAAGAACGCGCCGCTCTCGATCGCCCGGTTCACGCGCTGCAGGTCCATGTCGATCACCCGCCCGGAGCCGATCGTCAGGTGGCCGACCTCGGAGTTGCCCATCTGCCCCTCCGGGAGCCCGACCGCCTCCCCGCTCGCCTTCAGGGTCGTGTGCGGGTACTCGCGCCAGAGGCGGTCGAACACGGGCGTGGCCGCGAGCTCGACTGCGTTGCCGGGCCCCGCCGGCGCGCAGCCCCAGCCGTCGAGGATGACGAGCGTGACGAGCGGGTAGCGCGTCACGCCGACGCCGCGACGCGCGCCGCTTCCTCGCAGATCGTCGCGAACGACGCGGGGTCGAGCGAGGCGCCGCCGACGAGCGCGCCGTCGACGGCCGGCTGGGAGAGCAGCTCGGCCGCGTTCTCCGGCTTGACGGAGCCCCCGTAGACCACGGGGACGTCGGCGATCGACTTGACGAACTCGTGCGCCTGCTGCGCCAGCTCGGGCGTGGCCGTCCGGCCGGTCCCGATCGCCCAGACGGGCTCGTAGGCGATCACGTACTCGCCGCCCGCGCACGCGTAGGCGATCGCCTCGACCTGGATCTTCAGCACGAGCTCGGTGTCGCCCGACTCGCGCTGCTCGAGCGTCTCCCCGACGCACGCGATCACGCCGAGCCCCGCCGCGAGCGCGTGGCGCGCGCGCCGCGCGACCATCTCGTCGGTCTCGCCGAACAGCTGGCGCCGCTCCGAGTGCCCGACGAGCGTCCCGTGCACGCCCAGCTCGACGAGCATCTCCGGCGCGAGCTCGCCGGTGTACGCGCCCTCGGCCTCCCAGTGCGCGTTCTGCGCGTACACGGTGAGGCCGCCCTCGACGGCCGCCGCGAGCGACACGGCCGGCGGGCAGACGACGACGTCCACGCCGTCCGGCGGCCGGAACGCCTCGACGAACGCGCGGGTGTCCCGCGGCCCCTTGAACATCTTCCAGTTGCCCGCGATCAGCATCGGCTCAGGCCTCCGGGATCGCGGTCACGCCCGGCAGCTCCTTGCCCTCGAGCAGCTCGAGCGAGGCGCCGCCGCCGGTCGAGATCCACGAGATGCGATCCGCGAGCCCGAGCTCGTTCACGGCGCGGACCGAGTCGCCGCCGCCGACCACGGAGTACGCGGCCCCGTTCGCGGCCACGGCCTCGGCGACCGCCTTCGTCCCCTCGGCGAACGCCTCCCACTCGAACACGCCCATCGGCCCGTTCCAGAAGATCGTCCGCGCGCGCGAGAGCTCCTCGGCGAATCGCGCGCGCGTCTCGGGCCCGATGTCGAGGCCGAGCCAGCCGGACGGCACGTCGTCGTACGGGGCCACCCGCGTCGCCGCCCCGGGCTCGAAGGCCTCCGCGGCGACGACGTCGGTGGGGAGCACGGCGGGATAGTCGAGCGGGTTCTCGTCCCGGAGCTCCTCGGCCATCTTGCCGCCGACGAGCACGGTGTCGGCGCGTCCCCCCAGGTGCTGGAGGACGCCGAGCTTGTCCTCCACCTTCGCGCCGCCCGCGACGAGCACGAACGGCCGCGCCACGTCCCCGAGGAGCCGCCCGAGGTGGTCGAGCTCCTGCTCGAGGAGGAAGCCGGCGTACGCGGGCAGGAGGTGCGCGACCGCCTCGGTCGAGGCATGCGCCCGGTGCGCCGAGCCGAAGGCGTCGTCGACGTAGAGGTCGCGGTCGTCCGCCAGCTCCCGCGCGAAGCGCTCGTCGTTCTTCGTCTCCCCAGGATCGAAGCGGGTGTTCTCGAGCACGACGAGGCGCTCGTCGTCGAGGTGCCGGCGGAGCTCCTCCTCGACGGGGCGCATCGAGTAGCGCGCACGGTCCTCCTCGGTCTTCGGCCGGCCTAGGTGCGAGCAGACCGCAACTTCCGCCGCGCCCTGGTCGAGCAACCACCGGAGCGTCGGAACCGCGGCCCGGATGCGCGTGTCGTCGGCGACCTTGCCGTCCTCGAGCGGGACGTTGAGGTCGGCGCGGACGAGCACGCGCCGGCCGCGGACGTCGGCCTCCCGGACGGAGCGCGGGCGGTGCACTAGAGGAGCGCGACCAGGTCGACCAGGCGGCAGCTGTAGCCCCACTCGTTGTCGTACCAGCCGAACACCTTCGCCATCGAGCCGTTCGCCATCGTCAGCTTGCTGTCGAAGATGCAGGAGTCCGGCGAGCGCATGATGTCGGACGAGACGAGCTCGTCCTCGGTGTACCGGAGGTACGGCGCGAGCGGCCCCGACGACGCGGCAGCGCGGAAGGCCTCGTTGACCTCCTCGGCGGTCGTCTCGCGACCGAGCCGGCAGACGAGGTCGGTGACCGAGCCCGTCGGCACCGGCGCCCGCATCGACATCCCGTCGACCTTGCCCTTCAGGTCGGGCAGCACGACGCCGATCGCACGGGCCGCGCCGGTCGAGGTCGGGATCAGGTTGATCGCGGCGGCGCGCGCCCGGCGGAGGTCCTTGTGCGGGAGGTCGAGGATTCGCTGGTCGTTCGTGTACGCGTGGATCGTGGTCATGAAGCCCTGCTCGATGCCGAAGGTCTCGTGCAGCACCTTCGCCATCGGCGCCACGCAGTTCGTCGTGCAGGACGCGTTCGAGACGATGTGATGCGCGTCCGCGTCGTACTGGTCATCGTTCACGCCGAGGACGACGGTGATGTCCGGCTCCGTCGCAGGCGCCGAGATCACCACCTTCTTCGCGCCGGCGTCCAGGTGCTTCTGCGCGCCCTCCCGCTTCGTGAAGAAGCCCGTCGACTCGATCACGACGTCGACGCCGAGATCCGCCCACGGCAGGCTCGACGGGTCCTGCTCCGACAGCAGCCGCAGCTCCTTCCCGGCCGCGTGGATCACGCCCTCCCCGAGCTCCACGTCGCCCTCGAGCGGGCCGAGGTTCGAGTCGTACTTCAGCAGGTGCGCCATCGTCTTCGCGTCGCCGAGGTCGTTCGCGGCCACGATCTCGACGTCGGCGCCCTGCTCCACGGCGGCGCGGAAGAAGTTCCGGCCGATGCGGCCAAAGCCGTTGATGCCTACGCGGACAGCCATCGGATCTCCTGGTCTCGGTTCGCTTCGATCTCCGCGGCGACTCTAGCCAAGGCCCCTTCGCCGGGACTCAGTAGTCGCTGCGGATCGAGGGCGCCCCAGGGGCCAGGCGAAACACGGCGGGCCCGGCGGGAGAGCTCCGAGGACGATCTCTCCCACCGGTTTCTCCGCGCTCAGGACCGTGGCGACGGACGGGGTCTGAATCCGGCGCCCGACGAGCACGGAACCCGCCGCGGTGGAAGTATCGCGCATCGGCGCGGTGCGAAACCAGGGCAGTTACGCGGCAGGTTGTTGGCCTCCGTGGCGAATAAAGATCGGCCTACGTTCTACATCTCCGAGAGCTCGACCACGCGACGGAGCCGCCGGTGCAACGACGCCTTCGTCGCCGGCGGGTCGCACCGCCGCGCCAGCTCGGCGAGCGACGCGGCAGGGTGCTTGAGCCGGAGCTCGGCCGCCTCGCGCAGGGGACCGGGCAGGCCGTCGAGCTCGCCGCGATCGGCGAGCCGGCGCACGGCGCGGAGCTGCAGGTGCGCCGCACGGCTCGTCCGCACGAGGTTCGCGTGATCCGCGTTCGCCAGCCGGTTCGCCCGCGCCCGCGTCTCCCCCATCACCGCGCCCTCCTCCAGCCCGAGCACGAGGCCCGCGGCCCCCGCCAGCGCGAGGGTGTCCTCGACCGCGCCGCGGCCCTTCGCGTAGGCGACGGCGTGCCGGCCGCGGTCGGCGACCGCGAGCGGCGCCAGCTCTGCCAGCAGCCGCGCTCCCGCCGCCGCGGACTGCCGGATCTCGAGATGGAGGGCCGGCGGGCCCGTCAGCGACCCTGCCCCGAGCAGCGCGCCCCGCACGTACGCGCCGCGGCAGCAGGCACGCGCCACGACCCGCGGTGGAGGCAGCGGCAGCGGCGCGAGCGCCTCGTCGAGGACGCCCGCGTCGCGCAGCACCGCGAGCGCGGGCTCGTCCCCCGGGACGTGCAGCTGGTAGCGCGTGCCGCGCTCGAACGCGCGGCGGCGGTAGGTGCGGATCTCCGACTCGACGCCGAAGGAGCGGAGCAGCGCGAAGGCCCGCCGGGCGACCGCCGAGGCCGCGAGGTCGAGGTGGAGCGCGAGCTCCCCGCGGCCCCGGAGGTGGACGCTCCCGGCGGTGTGGAA
Source organism: Gaiellaceae bacterium (assembly GCA_035456465.1). Classification (GTDB taxonomy): domain Bacteria; phylum Actinomycetota; class Thermoleophilia; order Gaiellales; family Gaiellaceae; genus DATHTC01. The sequence goes on from DATIDD010000009.1 coordinate 26,996, forward strand.
GAGGCCCGAGAGCTCCGCGAGCCGGTCGCACTCCCCGCGGGGGTCGATCGCCGCGAGCTCCTCTCGCAGCGCGTCAGAGAGCGACACCTTCGAGCCCCAGCAGTCGTCGCTTGTACTCGGCGCCGAGCGAGCCGTAGCCGCCGAGCCCGCCGGCGCCGACGACCCGGTGGCACGGGACGATCACGGCGAAGCGGTTCGTCGCGCACACGGTGCCCGCCGCGCGCGCCGCGCCCGGGCGGCCCGCGATCGCCGCGAGCTCCCCGTAGGTGACGACCTCGCCGTACGGCACCCGACGCAGCGCCTCCAGTGCCGCCCGCTGGAACGGCGTGCACCAGTCGAGCTCGAGCTCGACGTCGAGGAAGTCGTCGCGCGAGCCGGCGAACCAGTCGCGCAGCCGGTCGCCGAGCGGATGCGGGTCGTGGCCTCGCGCCGCCCCGCCGGGCCGCGGGTGCGCGACCTCGACCGGCCGGCCGTCCACGAGCCAGAGCTCGCCGACGCCCCAGTCCGCCGCTTCGTAACGGAGGTGGGTGACGCGCGGGCGGGTCATCGCTCCCATCGTGCCGTCCAGTCGGGGTCGAGCCGGCGCAGCCGCGCCTTCTGCAGATTCGCGCGGAGCGCGCGACGCACGACCTCGTCCTCCGAGCGCAGGTGCCGCTCCATGGCCGGCCGCACCCGGTCGAGGTCGGCCGCCGCGACGACGCTCCAGGCGTACGAGAGGCCCTTGGCGAGCACGGGGTCGTGGCTCGCGGCCAGCGTCGCCGTGGCGCGCTCGAGCACCGAGAGCGCCGCGCCGACGGCCGCTCCCGTCCGGAGCAGGCGCGGCTCGGCCACCGCGGCGGCGGCGCAGCGCGCGTCGCGCGGCGTGCCGGCAGACCACTCCCGCGCGACCTCGGCGAGCCGGCCGGGATCGTCGTCGCCGAGCCGCTGGAGCGCCATCGCCGCGGCCTCCCGGACCCGCCACCGGTCGTCGTTCGCCGCCTCCCGAACGGGCTCGAGCACGCCGAGGCGGCCGAGCGCGACGATTCCGCACACGACGAGGAACTCGCCGCCCGAGGCCGCCAGCCGCAGCGCCGTCGGCTCGTCGGCCTCCTCGCCGACGGCGGCGACGAGCTCCAGGTTCGCCCGCGGCCCCGGCAGGTTCGACCGGGCGTTCAGCCACGGCTCCCACGCCTCGACAGCGCGGAGCTCCTCGCGGTAGGCGTCCACCTTCCCCATCGGCGCTCTCGTAGAATCGCGGACGGATGGCACTCCACGCGATCTCGCGGCCGCCGGCGCCGCACAACGAGCCGGTCAAGGGGTACGAGCCCGGCTCTCCGGAGCGCGCCGAGCTGCAGGCACAGCTCGCGAGCATGGAAGCCGAGCGGCTCGACCTCGCCTGCGTGATCGGCGGCGAGGAGGTGCGCACGGGGCGCACCGTCGAGGCCGTGATGCCGCACCGCCGCCACCACGTGCTCGCCGACGTCCACCAGGGCGGCGGCGCCGAGGTCGAGCGCGCGATCGCCGCGGCCGCCGCCGCCTGGGAGGACTGGTCGCGGACGCCGTGGGAGGAGCGCGCCGCCGTCTTCCTCCGCGCGGCCGAGCTCCTCGCCGGCCCGTGGCGCCAGGTGCTGAACGCGGCGACGATGCTCGGCCAGTCGAAGACGGCGCACCAGGCCGAGATCGACGCCGCCTGCGAGCTGACCGACTTCTGGCGCTTCAACGTCGAGTTCATGACGCGCATCTACGAGGAGCAGCCGAGCTCCGCCCCCGGCATGTGGAACCGGATGGAGTACCGGCCGCTCGAGGGCTTCGTCTTCGCGGTCACGCCGTTCAACTTCACGGCGATCGCGGGCAACCTCCCCGCGAGCCCGGCGCTGATGGGCAACACCGTCGTGTGGAAGCCCGCGTCGACGGCCGCGTACTCGGCGTGGTTCCTCATGCAGCTCCTCCGCGAAGCCGGACTCCCCGACGGCGTGGTCAACCTCGTCTACGGGTCGGGCGCCGAGATCGGCGACCCCGCGCTGGCGTCGCCCGAGCTCGCGGGCGTCCACTTCACGGGCTCGACGCCGGTGTTCCACGCGATGTGGAAGACGATCGGCAACTCGATCGACCGGTACCGGAACTACCCGCGCATCGTGGGCGAGACGGGCGGCAAGGACTTCATCGTCGCCCACCGCACGGCCGACGTCGACGCGGTTGCGGCCGCGATCGTGCGCGGCTCGTTCGAGTACCAGGGCCAGAAGTGCTCGGCGGCGTCGCGCCTGTACATCCCCGAGTCGATGTGGCCCGCGCTGCGCGAGCGGCTCGCGGACGAGGTCGGCTCGATCCGGATGGGGGACGTCGGCGACTTCTCCAACTTCATGGGCGCCGTCATCGACGCGAAGGCGCTGGCCGGCCACCGCGAGGCGATCGAGCTGGCGCGGAACGCTCCCGACACCGAGATCCTCGTCGGCGGCACCGTCGACGACAGCGAGGGCTTCTTCGTCGAGCCGACCGTCGTCGTGACCCGCGACCCGAAGATGGAGCTGATGCGAGAGGAGCTGTTCGGGCCGATCGTGACCACGTTCGTCTACCCCGACGACGCGTGGCAGGACACGCTCGAGCTCGTCGACGAGACCGCGCCGTACGGGCTCACCGGCGCGGTGTTCGCCCGCGACCGCGGGGCGATCGAGGAGGCCGACCGCGCGCTCGAGTACGCGGCGGGCAACTTCTACGTCAACGACAAGCCGACCGGCGCGGTCGTGGGTCAGCAGCCGTTCGGCGGCGCGCGCGCCTCGGGCACGAACGACAAGGCCGGCTCGATGTGGAACCTGATCCGCTGGGCGAGCCCGCGCACGATCAAGGAGACCTTCGTCCCGCCGCGCGACTACCGGTACCCGTTCCTGCAGGCGGAGGGCACCTCGCAGGACGGCCACGCCGCGGCGACGGGCGCGAGCGACAGGCAGTAGCGGCGCGCGCGACCGCTCCGGCGGCTCGCGTTAGCCCCGCACCTCGAACGGCCAGGCCGCGGCCGCCGCCGTGTCCGGCGTGGTCGCGAGCGCCACCGCGGTGTGGAACCCGGGCGCGAGCGGCCGGTCCACGCGGCCCGACAGCCGGGCGCTGAACGGCCCCTCGTCGCGGCGGCGAACCGCCTGCGGACGGTCGTCGAGCCACATCAGCGCCTGCTTCAGCGGTCCCGAGGCGTCGAGCTTGACGCCGATCTCCGGCTCGGCGTCGGTCTCGTCGAGCGGCCCCGGCTCGAGCAGCGCCGCGACCGCGCCGCCGAGCTCGACGCGCCACTCGCCCCGGACGAGCCGGAACGCCGCCGCGTAGGCGTAGTGCTCGCGCTCGCCCTCGACGACGCGCTCTCCGGCGACGGCCGCCAGGCCCCAGCGGCCGACGCGCCGTGCCAGGACGACCTCGGCGCGCCCGGCGAGGTCTCCGAGCCCCTGCTCGAGGTCGGCGGCGACCCCGCGGCGGAACTCGGGCAGCGTCGGCCCCATGCTCGCACGGGTCTCGGGGCTCAGCAGCGCCCACGTCGCGTCGGCGTCCCCCTCGCCCGCCGCCCCCACGAACGCGACCAGGGCACGCCCGACCGCCGGCGCGGGCACGCCGGCGACGGGCGCGACCGCCGCCCCCGCCGCGTCCTCGGCGTCGCCGCCGCCGCATCCGGCCGTGACGAGGGCGACCGCCACGAGCGCCGCCGCGGCTGCCCTCATCCGCGACCGGCCGTCATCCGCGACCGGCCCTCATCCACGACCGGCCTTGTGCAACTGCGCGTAGATCGACCGCGCCGTCTTCGGCGGCACGCCCGGCACACCCTCGAGCTCGTCCGCCGACGCGGCGAGGACGCCCTCGACCGACCCGAAGTGCGCGATGAGCGCGCGTCGCCGGGCTGGGCCGACGCCCTCGAGCGTGTCGAAGATCGACTCGAACCCGCGCCGCTCGCGCCGCTGCCGGTGGAAGCCGACGGCGAAGCGGTGGGCCTCGTCGCGGACTCGCTGCAGCAGCTGCAGGCCGGGCGAGCTGCGGTCGAGGCGGACGGGATCGGGGCGGCCGGGGAGGAACACCTCCTCGTCGCGCTTCGCCAGGGCGATCACGGCCACGCGAGGGAGGTCGAAGCGCTGCATCGCCGCGAGCGCCGCGGCCAGCTGCCCCTTGCCGCCGTCGATCACGACGAGGTTCGGCAGCGCCGAGAACGACTCGTCGTAGTCGGCGGCGGCGACGTCGCGGAGCCGGGCGAACCGGCGCTCGACGACCTCCTCCATCGAGGCGAAGTCGTCCTGCCCCTCGACCCCCCGCACGCCGAACTTGCGGTAGTGCGCCTTCTTCGGCTGGGCGTCCTGGAACACCACCATCGAGCCGACGACCTCCTCGCCCTGGATGTTCGAGATGTCGAAGCACTCGATCCGGAGCGGCAGGCTCTCGAGGTTCAGGGCCTCGCGGAGCTCCTCGAGGGCGCGCACACGGCGCAGGCGCGTCTGCTCGGCCGCCGCCGCCTCCGAGGACAGCGCGAGGCGCGCGTTCTCCGTCGCGAGCCCCTGCAGCCGGCGCTTCTCGCCACGCTCCGCCGCCCGCACCTCGACGCGCGCGCCGCGGCGCTCCGACAGGAAGGCTTCCAGCGCGGACAGATCGCCGGCGTCCCGCGGGACGACGAGCTGAGGCGGCACGCTCGGCGCGGAGCCGTAGTACTCGACGCAGAAGGCCTCGAGCACCGTCGTCAGGTCCTGGCCGGCGACGTTCTCGAGGTGGAAGCTGTGCCGGTCGACGAGCTTGCCGCCGCGGAGCGGGAACACCTGCACGGCGGCGCGGTCGCCCTCGGCGGCGATCCCGAGCACGTCGACGGTGCCGACGGAGCGGCGGTCGGCGGCCTGGCGCTCCGCGAGGTGCTGCACCGACTTGAGCCGGTTGCGGAACCGCGCCGCCTCCTCGAACCGCTCCTCGCGCGCGGCCTCGCGCATCCGCCCCTCGAGCTCGCGCAGGATCGGCCCCGACTCGCCCGCGAGGAACTCCACGACGCCGTCGATGATCGCGCGGTAGTCCTCGCGCGAGATGTAGCCGACGCACGGCGCCTTGCACCGCTCGATGTGGTAGTCGAGGCACGGGATCCCCGAGTGCCGGCCCGGCTTGGGCCCCTCGCACGGCCGGAACTGGAAGACGCGGTTGAGCACGTCGAGCGTCTCTCGCACCTTCTTCGCGTTCGCGTACGGGCCGAAGTACCAGACGCCCCGCCGGTGCCGCTCCCGCGTGAACATCACGCGCGGGTACTCGTCCTCGACGGTCACGGCGATGTACGGGAACGACTTGTCGTCGCGCAGTCGGATGTTGAACGGCGGGCGGTGCCGCTTGACGAGGTTCTGCTCCAGGTGGAGCGCCTCCGCCTCCGTCCCCGTGACGATCACCTCGACGTCCGCGACGCGCCCGGGGAGCTGTGCGATCTGGGCGCGCGAGTCGCGCGTCCGCCGGAAGTACGAGCGCACCCGCGGCCGCAGCGACTTCGCCTTGCCGACGTACAGCACCTCGCCCTTCGCGTCGCGGAAGAGGTAGACGCCCGGCTTCGCGGGAAGGCCTTGCAGCTGCTGCTCGACGTGCTCCGCGGCCATCGCGGCGCCAGCGTAGCCGCCTAACGAATCCCGAACGTTCTGCGGCTAGGCTCGGCGCATGAGAGGGGTCGCAGTCGTGGTCGCCGCCGCCGCGGTGCTCGCGCTCGCCGCCGCGACGCCCGCGTCCGCCGGCGGTCCCACGCTCGAGTTCGGCGCGGCCGAGGACTCGGTCAAGCAGCCGACGCTGGCCGCGGCGACGACGGAGATGAACCTCGCGAGGCTCGCCGGCCTCGACGCCGTCCGGGTGACCGTCCAGTGGCGGCCGGGCCTCTCCGCCCCGCCCGAGGGCGAGCTCGAGGCGCTCAGGAACGCCGCACAGGCCGGGAAGCTCGCCGGGATCCGCGTGGTGCTCTCCGTCTACCCGTTCGGCTCGAGCGTGACGCCGCTGACCCCCGAGGCGCGCGCGGAGTTCGCCTCGTTCGCGGCCGCGGTCGCGAAGGCCGGCTTCGCCGAGCTGATCATCGGCAACGAGCCGAACATCAACCGCTTCTGGCTGCCGCAGTTCGCGCTCGACGGCTCGAACGCCGCCGCGGCGGCTTTCCTGCCGCTGATGGCCGAGAGCTACGACGCGATCAAGGCCGCGGCGCCGAAGACGGTCGTGTGGGGTCTGGGCCTCTCGCCACGCGGGTCGGACAACCCGGCGCTCTCACGACACACGCACTCCCCGAGCGCCTTCATCCTCGACCTCGGCGCGGCCTACCGCTCGAGCGGCCGCACGACCCCGATCATGGACGGCCTCGCGATCCACCCGTACGGCGACAGCTCGAGCCAGGCGCCGCGCGACTCGGCCCACCCCCGCTCGACGTCGATCGGCCTCGCCGACTACGACAAGCTCGTCGGGCTGCTCGGCCGCGCCTTCGACGGCACCGGCCAGCGCGGGTCGACGCTGCCGATCCTCTACGACGAGTACGGCGTCGAGACCGAGATCCCGGCCGACAAGACGCAGCTCTACGAGGGCACCGAGCCGGCGACCACGCGACCCGTCGACGAGGCGACCCAGGCGGCCTACTACCGCCAGGCCGCCGAGCTCGTCTACTGCCAGCCGAACGTCCGCGGGCTGTTCCTGTTCCACATCGCCGACGAGAAGCCACGCGCCGCCTGGCAGTCGGGCCTGTACGCGATCGACGGCTCGCCGCGCGCGGCCGTGGCCACCGTGCGCCAGGCCGTCGCGGAGTCGCGCCGCGGGATCCTCGCGAAGTGCCCGTCGCTGAAGCTGACGCCGCGGGTGACGCTGAAGCGGGTCGCCGACCCGTTCGCCGCGTCGATCGAGCTTCACACCGACCTCGACGCGGCCTACGTCGTCCGGCTCGTCCGCACGAACGGGATCGTCGCCGGCCAGGCCAAGGGGCGCACCGTCGGCGGCGTCGCCAAGCGCGTCCGGATCAGGCTGCCGCGCAACCGTGTCGGGCGCTTCCGCTTCGAGGTCACCGCGCGCACGACCGTGAACGTCGGCGCGCCCCGCAGCGCGCGGGGCCGCTCGTTCCAGCTCCGCTAGCCGGGCGCCGCGTCAACGGCGCGTGCGTACGATAGGGCCCGATGGAGGGGCAGTACGTCGCGTACACGTTCTACCGCGTCGACCCGGCGTGGCGGCGCCTGCCGGTCGAGGAGCGGGCGGCGCACAAGGACGCGTTCGCGGAGGTCGTCGAGGACTTCGCCGGGCGGATCGAGTCGCTGCGCGCGTACTCCGTCACCGGTGTCCGCGGCGACTGCGACTTCTTCCTCTGGAAGATCACCGACCGGTACACCGACCTCGGCGACCTCGGCGCCGCGCTCAACGGCACCGCGCTCGCCGGCTGGCTGGAGACGCCCTACTCGTACCTCGCGACGACGAAGGCTTCGCAGTACACGTCGGCCCGGCGCGCGCGCAGGATCGTGCCGCGCGGGCACCCCTACCTCGTCGTGTACCCGTTCGTGAAGGTGCGACCCTGGTACGCGCTCACGCAGGAGCACCGGCAGCGTGCGATGGACGAGCACATCGAGATCGGGGCGCGGTTCAAGACGATCCAGAACCACACCACCTACTCCTTCGGCATCGACGACCAGGAGTTCATGACCGCGTTCGAGTGCGAGGAGCCGGCGGACTTCATGCACCTGATGCTGACGCTGCGCGAGAGCGAGGCGAGCGCCTACACCGAGCGCGACACGCCGATCTTCGTCGGCCAGTCGGCGGAGATCCGCGCCTGCCTCGACGCCCTCGACGGCGCCCCGTCGCGCGTCGCCGCCGGGCGGCCCTAGCCCTCGACGTCGCGCGCGCCCTCGCGCACCGCGTCCCGCACGCGCTCGAGCTCCTCGTCGCTCCGGCCGACGAGGATCGCGCCCACGATCCGGCCGCCGTCCCGGAACAGCGCGGTTGCCGCGCGGTCGGCGAACGCCCCGCGCAGCTCGACCTCCGCGTCAGCGGGCGTCTCCGCGACGACGCGGAAGGTGAGCCCGAACACCTCCGAGAAGAACGTGGGGATCGTGTCCGCCGACCCGTCCGCGCCGGCGAGCACCTTGCCGACCTCGGCTCCCTGGAAGTTCGCGTTCGACCAGTGCTCGACCCGCCGCCGACGGTGCGTCCTCGGGTCGAGGACGTTCGCGACGTCCCCGGCCGCGTATACGTCGGGCGCGTCCGATGCGAACCGCTCGTCGACGAGCACGCCGTTGTCGACGCCCACGCCGCTGCCGACGAGCAGCTCCGTGTTCGGCGCCACGCCCACGCCCTGCACGACGAGGGACGCCTCGAGCCGCCGCCCGCCCTCGGTCTCGGCGGCCTCCACGTGCCCGTTGCCGGTGAAGCGGGCGACGACGTCGCCGAGCACGAGCTCCACTCCCCGCTCGCGGAAGAGCTCGACGAGGTACGCGGTCAGCTCCGGGCAGCCCAGCAGGTCGAACGGCCCCGAGCCCCGGTGGACGAGCGAGACGGCGACCCCGAGCTGCGTCAGCGAGGCCGACACCTCGGAGCCGATGAAGCTCGCGCCGACGACGACCGCGGGGTCGGCGGCTGCCGCGGCCTCCTTCAGCGCCGTCGAGTCGTCGAGCGTCCGCAGCACGCGCACGCCTTCCAGCTCCGCGCCCGGCACCGGCAGGCGCAGAGGGCGCGAGCCGGTCGCGACGAGCAGCTTCCCGTAGCGGAGCAGCGTCCCGTCGTCGAGCGTGACGGAGTGACCGCCCGGGTCGACGCGCTCGACCCGGCGCTCGAGCAGGAGCTCGACGTCGTTGTCCGCCCAGAAGGACTCCGGCTTCACGAACACGCTGTCGGCGTCCGCCTCGCCGCGGAGGTACCGCTTCGACAGCGGCGGGCGATGGTAGGGCGGGTGGCGGTCGGCCGTGACGAGCAAGACCCGTCCCTCCCCGCCCGCCTCGCGGTAGGCCTCCACGGCCCGGGCGGACGTGAGCCCGCCGCCTGCGATTAGCAACTGTGCGTCCACGTCAATAGCCATATGTGCGCTGGTCTCTCCAGGTCCTTACCATCGCGAACACGCAGACGGCGAGCACGACGAGGAACGCGACCGCGTCGAGGCCCGTCGCGCCCCGCCAGAAGTAGACGCCGAGGTCGGCGAGCGCGAGCGCGCCCGCGCCGTAGAAGACCCACTTCGCACGACTGCCCCAGGTCTCGATCTCCCATCGGAGGCGGTCGCGCCAGAGCAGGTAGAGCACGACCGCGATCGCGATGAAGAAGGCGATCCGAAGCAGGACGCCGAGCGCGACGAGCGTCGCCTGCAGCTGCAGGATCACGATCAAGATCGCGACCACGGCGACGATCGCGAGGCCCCGGACGGTCGGGTTGATCCGGCCCCAGAGGCGCCTCATAGACCCGTCATCGCCGCGCGCACGGCGAGCGCCGCCGCCAGCAGCGTCGCCACCGAGAACCACAGCAGGCGCCGTCGCGGCTCGCGAGGCGCGTAGACCCACGGGCTCAGCGCCGCGCAGAGCGCGAGCGTGCCGTAGAGGTAGTGGAGGTCGTCCGGCGCGCGCCGGTCGTCGGACAGCAGCAGCAGCCCGAGCGCGATCTGCGCCACGAGCAGCGTCTGTGCGAGCGCGAGCAGCTGGCGCACGAGCACGCCGGGCGAACGGCCTCGGCGGTGGGCGAGCGCGGACGTCGTGCCCGCAGCGACGCAGACGGCGATCAGCGACCACGCGAGCAACCGGTGCGCGTCTAGCATCGCCCGCGCACCCTACCGAGAGAGGTCCCGCGTGATCGAAGCCGGCACCCCCGCCCCCGAGTTCGAGCTCCCCGCCGACGACGGCTCGACCGTGAAGCTGTCGGACCTGCGCGGCAAGCGGGTCGTCCTCTACTTCTATCCCAAGGACGACACGCCGGGGTGCACGGCGCAGGCGTGCGGCATCCGGGACGCGTGGAGCGACTTCGAGGGGCTCGACGCGGTCGTCCTCGGCGTCAGCCCCGACGACGCGGCGTCGCACCGCACGTTCAAGGAGAAGTACGGGCTCCCGTTCACGCTGCTGGCGGACACGGATCACGCCGTCGCCGACGCGTACGGCGTCTGGGGAGAGCGGAAGCTCTACGGCAAGACGTACCTCGGGATCAACCGCTCGACGTTCGTGATCGGGGAGGACGGCACGGTGCTGGCGGCGATGTACGGCGTCAAGCCGGACGGCCACGCGGATCGCGTGCTCGGCCAGCTCGCAGCCTGACTGTTTTTCCGCGGCTGAGCGGGGTACCTTGTGGCCATGGCGGTCGCGCCCGCCCGCTCGAGCCCGTCGCCGCGGCTGCGACGGCGTTGGGGCGCCCTGCTCGCCGCGACCGCGTACGCAGGCGCCGCGGCGGTCGCCGTCGTGCTCGTCCAGTCGGCGCTCGACCACGGGAGCGACGGCAGCTCGGGCGCGGCCGAGGGCTCCGCCGGCGCGGTCGCCGCCGCGACGCCGCGGGCCGATCCGCGCGCGGCGATGCACGCGCTGGCGACGACGGCGCAGCGGAGCGTCCTCAGGATCGAGGCCGGCGACGGTGCCGTCGGCTCGGCGTTCGTCGGGTGGACGGCCGGAGGCCGCTCGTACCTCGTCACCGCGCGGACGGTCGTCGCGAGGTCGCTGCGCGCAGGCGAGCGGGACGTCTCGCTCCTCCGGGGCAACGACGTGCGCACCGGCCGGGTCTGGGCCGTGCACCGGGACAGCGGGATCGCCGTCGTCTCGGTCGAGGGAGCGGTCGCGAAGCCGCTGTGGCAGCGCACGCGCCTGACGGAGCGCCTGACCGCGCAGGCCCCCGCCGTCGTTGTCCCGGCGGGCCCGGACGCGGAGCCCGCAGACGGGACGGTCGCATCGGTGTCGGGCAAGCGCGCCGTCGTGCGCGCGCCGGTCGACGAGCTGGCGCTCGGCGCGCCGGTGCTGGCGGCGAACGGCCGGCTCACCGGCGTGGTCGTCTCGGCGGGCGGCGGACGGCACCGCGTGGTCGCGATCGAGCGCGCCTGCGCCCGTATCCGGCGCTGCTAGCGGAGCGCGCGCCGCTGCGCGCGGCGGTCTCGCTCAGCTGTCGTCGCCGTCCGGCGGCTCGAGCGCGACGCTGCCGCCCGACACGGACGGACTCGGCCGACGCGGCTCGCGGACGCCGATGTCAGGCGGCCGCCGCCGCAGGTGGAGGAACTCCAGCAGCCGGATGAAGCGACTCTGCCTGGGCTCCGGATCCACCGCCGACCTCCTGCCGAACGTCCGATGCGGATGAGAGGACTTGAACCTCCACGGGGTTTCCCCCACACGGACCTGAACCGTGCGCGTCTACCAATTCCGCCACATCCGCGCGGCGCGCCCAGTGTAGCCGCGCCGTGTAGCCGCGCCGTGTAGCCGCGCCGTAGCCGCGCCGTGTAGCCGCGCCCGCTCGGAGCCGATCCGATATCGGCCGGCGCCGCGTACCATGCGCAGGCCTTGCCCAGGGGTCTGCTCATCCTCGTGCTGCTCGCCGTCGTCGTGGGCGCCGCGTCGTCGCCGGCGCGGGCCTCGAGCCGCGACGTCGAGGTCCTCGTCACGCTCGAGGGGCCGCCCGTCGCACGCGCGATGGCCTCGAGCCGGGCGCTGACGGCCGCCGCCCGCAGTCGCCGGCTCGACCTGCGCGCGCCGACGGCGTCGTCGTACCTGCGCGCGGTCGAGGCGCGGCAGGCGCGCGCGGAGTCGGCGATCGAGCGGCGGCTTCCCGGGGCGCACGTGCGCCGGCGGCTGCAGGTCGTGCTGAACGCGATGTCGGTGGTCCTGCCGCGGACGCAGCTCGCCGCGCTCCGGGGGATTCCCGGCGTCGTGCGCGTCGACCCCGTCGTCCGCTACCACGCGCGCCTCGAGCGCAGTCCCGCGCAGATCGGCGCGCCGGCCCTGTGGGGAGCGTCGCCCGCCGTCGCCGGCGCCGGGATCAAGATCGGGATCATCGACGACGGGATCGACCAGACGCACCCGTTCTTCAACCCGACGGGCCTCTCCTATCCGGCCGGCTTCCCCAAGGGACAGCGTGCGTTCACCACGCCGAAGGTGATCGTCGCGCGCGCGTTCGCGCCGCGCTCCCCCGCGTGGCGGAACGCGACGAAGCCGTTCGACGCGGAGGAGTCGGGGCACGCCACCCACGTCGCGGGGATCGCCGCCGGCGTCCGCGGCGTCTTCCCCGCGGCTGCGCGCACGACGATCTCCGGCGTCGCCCCCGGCGCGTGGCTCGGCAACTACAAGGTGCTCACCGTCCCCACTGCCTCGGGCGTGGGGCTCGACGGGAACTCGCCCGAGATCGCCGCGGGGATCGAGGCGGCGGTCCGGGACGGCATGGACGTGATCAACCTCTCGATCGGCGAGCCCGAGACGGAGCCCTCGCGCGACATCGTCACGCAGGCGCTCGACGCGGCCGCCGACGCGGGTGTCGTCCCGGTCGTCGCGGCGGGGAACGACTTCGACGAGTTCGGGGACGGCTCCATCGGCTCCCCGGGAACCGCGGCCAAGGCGATCACGGTCGCCGCCGTCACCACGACCGAGTCGGGTCGCGCGGACGTCGTCGCCGCCTTCTCGTCGGGAGGGCCGACGCCGCTGTCGCTGCGGCTCAAGCCGGACGTCGCGGCACCGGGCGTCGCCATCCTCTCCTCCGTCCCCCAGCGGGACGGCGGCTGGGCGGAGCTGTCGGGCACGAGCATGGCCGCGCCGCACGTGAGCGGCGGCGTCGCGCTCCTGCGGGCGCAGCACCCGACCTGGACCGTGCAGCAGCTGCGCTCGGCGCTCGTGCTCACCGGTGCGCCGGTCTCCGTGGGGAGCGCCGAGGCACCGGCGACGCGGGTCGGCGGCGGTCGCGTCGATCTCGCGCGCGCCGACGCGCCGCTCGTCTTCGCCTCGCCGAGCGCGGTCTCGCTCGGGCTGCTGCGCCCGGGCGCGCGGGCGGCCCTCTCGATCGACGTCGCCGACGCCGGCGGCGGCGCCGGGACGTGGCTCGTGGCCCGGTCCGGTGGGGACGACGTCCTGCGGCTGCCGGCCACGGTGGACGTGCCCGGGCGCCTCGACGTCGAGGCGATCGCCCCCGCGGCCGCCGTCGACGGCGAGCGCACGGGCTGGATCGTCCTCTCGCGCGGCGCGGACACCAGGCGGATCCCGTTCTGGGTCGGCCTCACCGTGCCGACGCTCGCCGCGCCGTCCCGGACGCTGGCGAAGACCGGCAGCTACCGCGGCAACACGTCCGGGCGGCCGGCGCGCGTGTCGTCGTACCGCTACCCGACGGGCGCGGACGGGGGCCGGACGCTCGCCGGGCCCGAGCAGGTGTTCCGGGTGCGGCTCGCGCGCCGGGCGGCGAACTTCGGCGTCGCCGTCGTGTCACGCGGCCGCGGCGTCCGCGTCGAGCCGCGCGTCGTCCGGGCGGGCGACGAGAGCGCGCAGGTCGGGTACACGTCGCTGCCGCTCAACCTCAACCCGTACCTCGCGGAGTTCCTCGACCCGGCCCTCGTCTCCGGTGCGGTGCTCCCCGCGGCCGGCTCGTACGACGTCGTCTTCGACTCGCCGACGCGCGCCGACGCCGGCCGCTTCTCGTTCCGCTTCTGGGTCGACGACACGAGGCCGCCCCACCTGCGGCTCCTCACCCGCACGGTCCGGCGCGGCGGCACCCTGCTCGTGGCGGCGAGGGACGCGGGCGCAGGCGTCGACCCGGCAACCGTGCACGCGCGGATCGACGGCGCCGAGCGGGCGGCCCGCCTCGTCGCGGGCCGGCTGCGGCTCTCGCTCGAGGGCGTCGGACGGGGCCGTCACCGCCTCTCGCTCCAGGTGTCGGACTACCAGGAGACGCGGAACATGGAGAACGTCCCCGCCATCCTCCCGAACACCGCGCGCCTCAGCGCGACCTTCGTCGTCCGCTAGCGGCGCTCGTCGTCGATCGTCGGGAGCTGCGACAGGTCCCGCTCGACGCTGGCGGCGAACTCCTCCGACTCCGTCCGCTCCGTGCGCAGCAGGCGCAGGTTCGCCTTCCGGCGCTCCCGGTCGCGTCGGCGGCGGGCGTCGGAGCCGAACCGGTGCTCGAGGCGCGGCCATTCCGCCGCGGCGAGCACGGCGATCGCCGCCGCGAGCAAGGCGAGGAAGACCCAGCTCACGACCGGAGTCTACCCCGACGCCGTCCGGCGAAGGCAGGTGGGCCACGCCGGGCCTCGTCGGCGGCACATTCGGAGACCCCCTAGTCGGAGGACTCAGGTTTCGCTAGCTTTGACCGATAGGAGCGGCATGAGCCTCACCCTTCTCGCGATCTACTGCGCCTTCGCGGCATCGCTGATGCGGTCGGTGCTCGTCACGCTCCAGGTTCTCCCGCCGCTGTGCCCGGGCTGCGGGCTCCCGCGCGAGCGCCGCGAGCTCGGCGAGCGCATCTGCGGCTGCACCCACGCGTAAGCCCTCCGGCCACCGGGTCGACACGCTGCTTCGCGGCTGCGCTCGCCGACGCGCTCACCGCGGCGGCCGGCTCACCCGCGCGTCACACGGGCGCGAAGGGGATGTCCCACGCGACCGCCGCCGCGATCGCCGCGGCCGCGCCCACGACGGCCAGCGTGCCGACGGCCGCCTTCTGCACCGGCGAGGCGGCCTTTGCCGACGCCTCGAGGTCGTCGAAGCGGTGGACGAGGCGCTCGACCAGGCGCTCGACCCGGTCGAACTCGAGCGCGAGCATCCCCAGCCCGACCAGAAGCAGCAGGAAGCCGGGACCGGGTACGAACGGCAGGCTGAGCACGAGGCCGCCGAGCACGAGCGTCCCCCCGGCGACGCCGAACCCGATGCGATAGGGCTTCGAGCGCTGCTTGTGCTGGTGCTTGCGCTCGCGAAGCTTCTGGATCCTCGGGTGGGGGTGGTGCTCGGTCATCGCCCCCGAAGGGTAGCCGGGACGCTGGAGGACGGACGTCCGCCGATACGATTCCGGCGTGCGCGAGATCGCCACCGAGCTGCGGCGGTTCGTGGAGGCCGGCGACCGGGTCGCGCTCGCGACGGTCGTCGACACGCGCCGCTCGGCGCCCCGGCCGGTCGGGGCCAAGCTGCTGATCTCGTCGGGCGGGGAGCTCGCGGGCTCCGTCTCGGGCGGCTGCGTCGAGAACGAGGTCTACGGCGTCGGCCGCGAGGTGCTCGACGGCGCCGCGCCGAGACGCCTCACCTACGGCATCGAGGACGACGTCGCCTTCGGCGTCGGCCTCCCCTGCGGCGGCGAGATCGACGTCTGGGTCGAGGCCGCCGACCCGGCGCTGCTCGAGCGGGCGATCCGGGCCGAGGAGGCGGGCGAGCACGGGGTGCGCTACGTCGTCCTCGACGGCCCGCAGGTGGGCGCGAACCTGCTCACGCTCGAAGGCGGGGAACGCCTCGGCGACGGGCCCGCGGCGCTCGAGGGGCTGACGCACGAGCTCGTCCGGAGCGGCCGCAGCAAGCTCCTCGACGTGGACGGCACGACCGTGTTCGCCGACCTCGTCGGCCCGCCGCCCCGCGTGCTCGTCGTCGGCGCGGTCGACACCGCCGAGGCGCTCTGCCGCCTCGCGTCCGACCTCGGCTGGCGCACCGTCGTCGCCGACCCGCGCGGCAAGTTCGCGACGAGGGAGCGGATCCCGAGCGCGGAGCGGCTACTCGTGGCCTGGCCCGAGGAGGCCCTGGCGGAGGCGGAGGTCGACCATGCGACGGCCGTCGTCGTGCTCACGCACGAGGAGCGCTTCGACGTGCCGGCGCTCGCCGGCGCGCTGGCGACCGAGGCCTTCTACGTCGGCGCGCTCGGCTCGCGCCGCGCGCAGGAGGCACGGCGCGAGCGGCTGCTGGAGGCCGGGGTCGACGAGGAGGCGATCGACCGGATCGCCGGCCCGTCCGGCCTCGACATCGGCGCCTCCACCCCTGCGGAGACGGCCCTGTCGATCCTCGGCGAGATCGTCGCCGCCCGCGCGGGCCGCCCGGGAGGGCGACTCAAGGAGGCCGGTGGACGCATCCACGCCGACGTCGCCTAGCGTCGGGGCCGGCGTCGATCCCGCGGTCCGTGAGCGGTACGCGGAGCTGATCGTCGGCTTCGGCGCGAACGTGCAGCCGGGGCAGATCGTCGAGGTCCGCGCCGACTTCGAGAAGCGCGAGCTCGTCCATGCGCTCGCGGCCGCCGCGTACCGCCGCGGCGCACGCTTCGTCGACGTCAACTGGTTCGACCCCTGGGTGCGCCGGGCCCGGATCGAGCACGCCGACCCCGACACGCTCGACTTCGTGCCGACATGGACGCGCGAGCGCGTGCTCCAGCTCGGGGAGCAGCGGTGCGCGCGGATCGCGCTGTCGCCGACGGCCCCGCTCGGCGTCGTCGCCGACCTGGATCCCCGGCTCGTCGCCCGCGAGCCGCTCCCGTTCATCGAGGAGTACTTCCGCGTCATCGACGACAACACGACCAACTGGACGGGCTCGCCCTGCCCGACGCCGTCGTGGGCGAGCGTCGTCCACCCCGAGCTCGAGCCGGACGCGGCGCTCGCGCGGCTGTGGGACGAGATCGTCCACGTCTGCCGGCTGGACGAGGACGACCCCGTCGCGGCCTGGCGCCGCCGCTTCGACGAGCTCGCACGCGTCGAGCGGGAGCTCAACGAGCGCCGCTTCGACGCGCTCCGCTTCCGCGGCCCGGGCACGGACCTCACCGTCGGCCTCCTCCCCAGCTCCACGTGGGACAGCGGGGAGTCGACGACCGTCGACGGGATCGTCTTCGCCGCGAACGTCCCGACGGAGGAGATCTACACCGCGCCCGACCCGGCACGCGTCGACGGCGTCGTCGCCTCGACGAAGCCGCTCGTGCTGAAGGGCGGCGCGCTCGTCCGCGGCCTCGTCGTGCGGTTCGAGAACGGCCGTGCCGTCGGCATCGACGCCGACGAGGGCGCCGAGACGCTGCGGGCGCGCGCGGCGCACGACGACGGGGCGTCACGGCTCGGCGAGGTCGCGCTCGTCGACCGCGGCGGCCGCATCGGTCCCCTCGGCACCGTCTTCTACGACACGTTGCTCGACGAGAACGCGGCGAGCCACGTGGCCCTCGGGTCGGCCTACCTCGGGACGGTCGGCGACGAGGACCGCGACCGCGTCAACCGCAGCGGCATCCACGTCGACTTCATGATCGGGTCGGACGAGGTCGAGGTGAGCGGCGTCGCGCGGGACGGCACGGAGATGCCGGTGCTGCGCGGCGGCGACTGGCAGCTGTAGCCCGGGCCCGGGGCTAGCGGAAGACCTGCATCGGCAGCCCCGCCATCGGCTCCCCGCCGCCGGCGGTCACGAGCCAGGTGTCCTGCATGTACAGGCACGTCCGTCCGTCGGCGGCGATCGCGTGCGGGTGCATGGAGAACACCATCCCCTCGGCGAGCTCCGTCTCCACGCCCTCGCCGACCTTCGGGTGCTCGATCATCGTCATCCCGATCGAGTGCCCGGTGACGTGGCCGAGGTGCCAGCCCCGCTCGGTGAACCCCCGCGCGACGGCCCGGTGGACGTCGTGCGCCGTCGCTCCCGGCCGCATCGCCACGCGCGCCGCGTCGAAGTACTCCTCGTAGGCCTCCAGCATCCGACGCTCCTCCTCGCCCGGAGACCCGAGCGCCCGGGACACCTCCACCCAGTGCCCGCCCGGCCCCGCGACCTCGAGCGAGGGCAGCACGAACTCGCCGAGCGGCACGTCCGTGCGCGCGAGCAGGAACTCCGGCCCGGCGAGCACCATGTTCATCGTCAGCCGGCCGCAGCCCTGCTCGACGAAGTAGCGCTCGGCCGGGGCCATGACCTCCGCCGCGGTGCGTCCCGGCGCGTACGCCTGGCGGAACACGTGGAAGCCCTCGGTGTTGATCCGGACCGACTCGCGGACGGACTCGAGCTCGGCCTCGGACTTCACCGCGCGCGCGAGGTCGAACTCCACGTCCCACGGCACGAGCTCCGCCGCACCCTCGAGCGCGCGGTAGTCGCGCACCGTCATCACGTAGTCGAGCCCGTAGACGCCGACCCGCTGCCCGCGCAGGCGGTCGGCGAGCCAGTCGCCGGGGCGGTCGGCGAAGACCTGCTCCTCGATCCACGTCGTCCCGTGCTCGCCGACGTAGCGCGCCTCGGCGGGGAACACGATCGCCGGGTCGCCCTCGCGCGGGACGACGACGTACGCGTAGCGGTGCACGATCGTGAAGCCGCTGAGGTAGGTGACCGCTCCCTCGAAGCCCGTGTACTCGGAGCCGCAGACGACCGCGGCGTCGAGGCCGTCCCGCTCGAGCGCCGCCCGCACGCCCGCGTAGCGCCGCTCCGCCTCTCCTATCGCCACGAGCGCTCCACCCCGTGCACGAGCGCGGTGATCGTCTCGTTCAGGGGCGTCGCCACCCCGAGCTCCCGTCCGAACCGCACGATCCCTCCGTTCAGGTAGTCGATCTCGGTCTGCCGGCGCGCCTCGACGTCCTGGAGCATCGAGGCCTTGTGGTCGTACGCGACGTCCGGCCTCGCCGCGTGGTCGATCAGGTCCTCGGGATCCGCGTCGAGGACGATCCCCTGCGCCGCCGCGACGGCCTTCCCCTCGCCGACCAGGCCGGACACGAGCGCGCGCAGCGGCGGGTCCTCGCAGACGCGTCCGTGCGTCAGCCCGGTGAGGGCGCCGACGGGGTTCGTGGCCGCGTTGAAGATCACCTTGCGCCATTGCGGCCCGCGCGCGTCGGCGACCGCCTCCGTCGGCATCCCCGCCCGCGTGCACGCGTCCGCGAGCCGCTCGACCTCGGCGAGCGGCGCGGGGCTCGGCTCGAACGGCCCCAGCGTCGTGGCGCCGCGAACGTCCCACTGCACGTGGCCCGGCGCGAGGATCCGCCCCGCGGGGAAGGTCGTGCCGCGGATCACGCGCGCGACGTGCTCGGCGATCGCCTCCTCGTTGCCGATCCCGTTCTGCACCGAGGCCACGCAGCCGTCGCGAAACGCGCCGGCGACCGCCTCGATCGCGGCGCCCGTGTGCATCGCCTTCGTCGCGACGATCCCGAAGTCGCACGGCGGCACCTCGGCGGGATCGGTCGTCGCGCGCGGGCGGCCGGTCAGCTCGCCGGCACCCGAGAGCCGCAGCCCGTCGGCGTTGATCGCGTCGACGTGCTCCTGCGCGACGTCGAACGCCCAGGTCTCGACGTCGTCGAGCAGCGACAGGTGCGCCGCGAACAGCGACCCGACCGCCCCGCACCCGACGATGCAGACCCTCACGGCCTGGGGACTCTACGCAGCCTGAGCTCGCGTCCGCCGGTGAGGCCGGAGGGCCGCAGCACGAGCACGAGCGCCATCAGCGCGCTGACGACCACGAGCCGCGTCCCGGCGGGGACGTCGAGCGTGAAGCCGAGGTGGACTCCCTGCTCCGCCTCGCCGAGGAACGAGTCGAGCGCGCTGACGGCCAGGGCGCCGACGACCGCGCCCCACAGGCTCGTGATGCCGCCCACGACGAGCATCGCCAGCGTCACGAACGTGAGCTCGAGGTAGACCTGCTCGGTCGTGATCGACCCGAGCATGTGGACGTAGAGGCCGCCGGCGAAGCCGCAGAGCGCGCCGGACAGGGTGAAGGCCACCAGCCGCTCGCGGTGGACGTTGATTCCGGCCGCCTGCGCCGCAGCCGGATTCTCGCGGGAGGCGCGCAGCATCCGTCCCGGGCGGCTGCGCTGGTACGCGTACGCGGCGACGACGACGGCGAGGGTGCCGAGCGTCGCCTGCAGCGCGCCCGTCGTCTCCGGGACGAGCGAGAGCGTCGTCGCCCCCGGCCCGATCGTCGTCCACTCGCGGAGGAGATTGTGCGTGATCTCGAGCACGGCGAACGTCGCGATCCCGGCCGCGAGCCCGGAGAGGCGCATCAGCGGCAGCCCCACGAGCGCGGCGAAGACGCCGCCGATCGCTGCCGCGACCGCCAGCGAGGCGAGGCTGGAGATCGTATGGTCGCGCAGGAGCGGGAAGAGGTCGGGCAGCACCGCCCCCTTCAGCTCGAGCGGGACGGTGAGCACGCCGGCGGCGAACGCGCCGACCGCGACGAAGCTGATCTGCCCGAAGGAGAGCACGCCCGAGTTGCCGACGAACGCGTAGATCGCGACGACGATCGCGGCCGAGACGATCGCGTCCAGCACGTACACCTCGGTCGAGCGCGAGACGAGCGTCGCGAGGATCCCGGCGGCGGCGACGAGCAGCGCCGGCCCCAACAGCTCCACGGCCGGCTCCAGCCGCCTCATACGCGCTCGACCGCGGTCGCGCCGCGCCGGGCGAACAGCCCCTCCGGTCGCAGCAGCAGCACGACGATCACGAGGGCGAACACCGCCGAGGGGAGGAACACGGTCTTGTCGGTCGGGAGCGCGCCGTTGATCACGCCGGTGGCGAACCCGATCGCGAAGCCGCCGAGCGTCGCCGTCCACAGGCGGTCGATCCCGCCGACGACGACCCCCACGAGGACGACGATCGTCTCCTTCAGCGCGAAGTCGGGCGTCACGAGCGGCGTGCGCACCGTCAGGATCACCGCCACGAGCGCGGCGAGGACGGCCGAGAGGAACACGGCGTAGCCGATCACGCGGTCGGCGCGGACGCCGAGCAGGCGCGCGGTCCGGAAGTCCGCCGCGGCCGCGCGCATGTGCAGCCCGATGCTCGTCCGCGCGAGCAGGAGCGCGAGCAGCGCGAGCGACACGCCCGCGACGGCGATCGCGACGAGCGTGACCTTCCTCACGTCGACGTCTCCGAGAGCGACGGCCTCGTTCAGCGAGCTCAGCGCGGTGGCGGGCTCGCCGATCGTGTCGTCGCGCACGTCGACGATCAGCGCGATGCTCTGGAGCAGGAAGGCGAGCGCGAACGTCGTCACGAGCATCACCGCCGGCGACTGGCCGCGGAGCGGGCGGAACACGGCGAGGTCCATCGCCGCCGAGAGCGCGATCACGACCGCGAAGCACGCGGCGATGCTCGCGGCCGTGGGCCAGCCGGAGGTGAACGCGAGCGTGTACGCGCCGGCCATCACGAGCTGCCCGTAGGCGAAGTTGACGAGCCGGAGCACGCCGAAGACGAGCCCGATCCCCACCGCCATCAGCGCGTAGACGGCGCCGAGGCCGACCGCGTCGACCAGCGTCTGCGCGTCGACGGCGGCGAGCGGCGTCATGCGAGGTAGGCGGCGACGAGCGTGTCGGTCGCATCGGCGTCCGCCGGGCCGAGGGTGGCGCGCAGGGCGCCGTTCGCGATCACGTACGTCCGGTCGGCGAAGGCGACCGTCCGCTGCGCCCGCTGCTCCACGAGCAGGATCGTCACGCCGCGGTCGCGAATGCCCGCGAGCAGGTCGAAGACGAGGTCGACGACCGTGGGCGCGAGGCCGAGCGACGGCTCGTCGAGCAGCAGCAGCCGCGGCCCGGCGACGAGCGCGCGGCCGATCGCCAGCTGCTGCTGCTGACCGCCCGAGAGTGCTCCGGCGGGGCGGCGCCGATGCTCAGCGAGGACCGGGAAGCGGTCGTAGACCTCGGCGAGCGCGGCGTCGGCTCCGTCCCTGCCCCTCGCGGCGAGGCCGAGGCGGAGGTTCTCCTCGACGCTGAAGTCGGGGAACACCCGCCGCCCCTCGGGAACGAGCCCGATGCCCGACCGGGCGACGTCCTCGGGGGAGCGGCCGCGGATCGACGAGCCCGCCACGCGGACGTCGCCGCCGGCGGTCGGGACGAGGCCGACGATCGCGTGCAGCGTCGTCGACTTGCCGGCGCCGTTGGGCCCGATCAGGCCGACGATCTCGCCCTCCGCGACCTCCAGCGACAGGTCCCGGACTGCCGCGACCGTGCCGTAGCGCACCTCCAGCCGGTCGAGCTCGAGCAACGGCGTCACGACGCGTCCTCCTCGCGGACCGCGCTCTCGCCGAGGTACGCCGCGGTCACGTCGAGGTTCGACCGCACCTCGTCCGGGGTGCCCTCGGCGAGCGTCCGCCCCTGGTCGAGCACCTGGATCCGGTCGCAGACCGCCATCACGAGCGCCATGTTGTGGTCGATCAGGAGCACGCCCGCACCATGCTCGTCGCGGACGCCGCGCACGACTGCGGCGAAGTCGGGCACCTCGGGCTCGGGCAGGCCCGCCGCAGGCTCGTCCATGAGCACGAACCGCGGCTCGGTCGCGAGGGCCCGCGCGACGCCGAGCCGCCGCTCGTCCCCGTGCGCGAGCGTCCCGGCGGGCGCGTCGGCGACGGCCTCGAGGGCGAGCAGCCCGAGCAGCCCGCCCGCCCGCCGCCGCGCCTCCCGCCCGCGCGCGCCGGCCCCGAGCGCGGCCACCTCCACGTTCTCCCGCACCGACAGGGCCGGGAACGAGCGGCTGTGCTGGAACGTCCGCGCCAGCCCCGCCCGTGCGCGCCGGTGCGCGGGCCACCCCGTGACGTCGCGGCCGGCGAGCTCGACGGTGCCGGTCGTGGGCGCGTCGAAGCCGCTGAGGACGTTCACGAGCGTCGACTTGCCGGCGCCGTTCGGGCCGATCAGCCCGACGACCTCGTGCCGGTGCAGCTCGAGCGTGACCTCGTCGAGAGCCTGCACGCCCGCGAACGAGCGCGACACGGAGGAGGCCCGGAGGGTGTCCCCGGGCCTCCCAGCCGGTTCCGCGGGCGCGGCCTCGGCCATGCCTACAGCGTCGGGACGACCTTGGCCGTGACGCCCTCGAGGTACTTGCCCTTGTTGTTCTCGATCTCGATCACGCGGTACTCGCGGCCGAACACCGTGTGGAGCTCGGGCGAGAAGTTGACGTTGCCCGAGATCGTCTCGACGTCCTTGAACTGCTCCATCTCGTCGGCGAGCGTCGCTCCCTCCGTCGAGCCGCCGGCGCGCTTGATCGCCTCGACCACGCCGTCGATCGCGGCCGCGCCGCCGAGGAAGCCGCCCGTGCCCGGCGGCGAGCCCGCGTCGGTGAGCGCCTGGATCATCTCCTTCACGTCCGCGCTCGGGTCGTCGCCGAAGACGGACGCGTACGTGACGGCGTAGTAGTCCGTCACGGGCGGGTTCTTCGTCACCCAGTAGGTGCCGTCGCCGGCCCACGAGTTGAGGATCGGCGTCTTGTTCCCGAGCGAGCGGATGCCCGACACGAGCGCGGGCAGCTCCCCGAACGCCGTCGAGGTCACGATCACGTCGGCCTTGGCCGAGTTGAGACGGCTGACGGCCGCGTTCACGTTGTTCGCGCCGGTCGCGTAGCTCTCGCGGGCGGCGATCGTGCCGCCGAGCTCCGTGAACCGCTGCTCGAACGCCTGGACGACGTTCTTGAAGTAGACGAGCAGCGTGTTCGTGGCGAGCGCGGCGCTGCGCCAGCCCTGCCCGTACGCGAACTCGGCCATCGCGGAGCCCTCGTCCTGCGCCACGTTGCCGAAGCTGAACGCCAGCTTGCCCTGCTCGCCGAAGCGCTTCGGCCCCATCTGGTCGGTGCCGATGCACGGCGCGACCGCCAGCTTGCCCTGGCCGATCGCCTCCTGGACGACGGGCGTCGCGAAGTCGACGTCGCAGGTCACGAACATGATGTCGGCGCCGCCGTCGAGCAGCGACGTCGCGCACGCCTTCGCCTTCGCCGGGTCGTTGTTCTGCGTATCGCACGTCTCGATCCGGAGATCGCGGCCGTCGACGCCGCCGCCGGCGTTGAGCTCGTCGACCCGGATCTTCGCGGCCGCGAGCGCCGGCCCGTCGAAGGGTGCCATCTGCCCCTTCGAGTCGTACGCCCACCCGATCGTGATCGGCCCGCTCTCCGCCGTGGTGCCGGCGCCGCCGGTCTCCGTCGCGCCGCCGGTCGCCGCGCCCTCCTCGTCGTCGCCGCCGCAGCCGGCCGCGACGAGCGCGACCACCGCGACGAGCGCCGCGAGCGCCGCCCATCCCGTCTTCCGCCTCATCGCCGTCTCCCTTCGGGTGTTGGGGTTGCTTCCGCCTTCCACGAGGCCTCCTTCGCCTTGATCAGCCGGTACATCGCCCGGTGCAGGGGCACGTCGACCCCGAGCCGGTCGCCCTCGCGGACGATCGCGCCCGTGATCAGGTCGACCTCCGTCGCCCTCCGCGCGTCCACGTCCTCGAGCATCGACGGGTAGTGCCAGTGGCCGCGCCGGGTCGCCAGCACGTTCATCTCCCACGGGTCGTCGTGGAGCTCGACGCCGGCCGCGGCGGCGACGGCCTTGCCCTCGTCGACGAGGTCGCGGAGGAGGTGCCCGAGGTCCCCGGGCTCGTCCTCGGCCGCGAAGTGCGGGTCGTGCGGCAGCCCGGTCAGCGCCGCGACCGAGTTCACGGCGGCGTTGAAGATCAGCTTCGACCACTGGGCAGGACGCAGGTCGGGGAGCGCCTCGGCCTCGAGGCCCGACTCCACGAGCAGGTCGGCGACCTCCTCGACGCGCGCGAACGGCGTCCCCTCGTACGGGCCGAGCCAGGTGGGGGTGTCGAGGATGTACTCGACGTGCGTGTCCGAATGACGCGTGCCGCTCATGAAGGTGACCCCGGACACGAGCGGCCAGCGCCCGTGGCTGCGGACGATCGCCTCCGCGCCGAGCCCGTTCTGCACGGTCACGAGCAGCGCGTCCGGGAAGCCTCCGTCGAGCCGTGACGCCGCCGTGTCGAGCTCGGTCGCCTTCGTCGCGACGATCCCGAGGTCGAACGGCGGAACCGTGGCGGCGTCCGCCGTGGCCGCGACGCGCGCGTGGATGTCGCTGCGGCCGCTGACGCGGAGCCCGTGCTCGTTCAGCGCGGCGGCATGCTCCGGCCGCCGCGTCAGCACCCACACGTCGCAGACCTGCGCGAGGTGTCCGGCGTAGAGGCTGCCGATGGCGCCGGCACCGACGATGCACACGCGGTCGATCACGCGTTGCGATCTTTGATCAAATCTCGCGCAGGTGTCAAACTGCCCGACCAGTGGTCGTCGCATCGGGACCGAGGCACCGGACGCTGGCGGAGCGCGCGGTCGCGGACCTGCAGGAGGCGATCCTGAGCGGCGAGCTCGCGCCGGGGGCGCCGCTCCGGCTGGAGGCGCTCGCGAAGGCGCTGGAGATGAGCCCGATGCCCATTCGCGAGGCGATACGCGAGCTCGAGCGGCTCGGACTCGCGGAGCACGTCCCCCATCGAGGCGCCCGTGTCGCGCAGCTGACCGTCGAGGACCTCCGCGACACGTACGAGGCGCGCCTGGCGCTCGAGAGCCTGGCCGTCCGGCACGCGGCCGAGCGCTTCCGCGACGGCGACGTCGCGGTCGCGCAGCGCCTGCTCGACGATCACCTGCAGGCATACCGGAACGGCGACCCGACCGGCGGCCGCAGCCTCCACGCCGAGTTCCACTTCGCGCTCTACGCCGCCTCGGGGTCGAACTGGCTGCCGCGACTGATCAGGCCGCTGTGGGAGAACAGCGAGCGCTACCGCATCGCGTCGCTCCGCGCCGGCCGGTCGCTGGAGCGCCGCCGCGGCGAGCACCAGCGGATCCTCGACGCCTGCGCCGCCCACGATCCCGCCGGAGCGGAGGCGGCCCTCCGCGACCACCTCGTCCTCACCGCGAATCTCGTGGCGAGGAAGATGGGCGTCGGGCCGTTGTTCGCCCACTAGGCGCGCGGCCGCGCGTCGACGCGCTCGACCCACGCCGCGAGCCGCGGGTGGCGCGCCACCCCGAGATGGTCGACGAGGACGCGGTGGAACAGCTCGTCGTCGCCGTCGGGCAGGCCGAAGAGGCCGAACTTGAGGAACGGGAACGCGGTCACGTCCGCGACGCCGAACGCGCCGAGGAGGTGCTCGCGGCCCGCCAGGAGCGCCTCGAAGCGGTCGAGCGAGGCCGCGAGGCGACCGCCGAGCTCCGCCACACGCGCGGCGTCCGGCTCGGCCTGCTCCAGCTCGGCGGCGAGGAGGTTGGGCGGCCGTTTCCAGAGCTTGTTGAACCAGTCGAGGAACGTCTCGACCTCGGCGCGGCGGGCGGGGTCGACCGGATACAGCGGCGGGTCCGGGTACCGCTCCTCGAGCCACGCGAGGATCACCGGCGAGTCCGCGAGCACCTGCCCGTCCGCCTCGACCACCGGCACGAGGGCCTGGCCGGATACCGCCCGCACGGGCGAGCGGTCGCGCGGGTCGACGTCCACCCAGTCCACCGCGAGCCCCTTGTGGCCGGCCGCGAGCGCCACGCGCTCCAC
>DATIDD010000010.1:0-2539 GCA_035456465.1 Gaiellaceae bacterium
AAGCCCGCCGAGCACGCCGAGCAGGTGCTCGAGGCGCTCGCGGGGTAGCACGTCCTTGCACGGCCCGTCTCGCCGTTTGCCCGCATGGCGGTCTGCGGCGGCGAAGCCGACGCCTTTAGGGATCTGCCCGCCCGTAGGCCGGTAAGCTGGAACCGCGCGGATGTGGCGGAATTGGTAGACGCGCACGGTTCAGGTCCGTGTGCCCGTAAGGGCGTGGAGGTTCAAGTCCTCTCATCCGCATAGCGCTGGCCGCCGCCGACTCCGGGCGCCGTCCCGCGTCTCAATCACCGGTGACGCGCGCGCTCTCCTCCCTCGCCGTCCTCGCCGCAGCCGCGGCAGTTGCCGCGTTCGGCACGGCCGGCGCTGCCCAGCAGCGTGCCCCGGAATCGACCCAGGTCGTCGTCGAGCTCACCGCGCCGCCGCTCGCGCGGGCGCACGGCCCCGCGGCTGCACGGCATCTCGAGGCGGAGCAGCGAGTCTTCGTGGCCGCCCTTCGCCGGGCGGTGCCGGGCGCGTCCGTCCACTGGCGCTACCGGCTCGTCACGAACGGCCTCGCGATCGTCCTCCCCCCGACCGACGTCGCGCGTCTTGCGCGGCTCCCCGGCGTCTCCCACGTGTTCGGGAACACGACGTACCACCCGCTCGCCGGTCCGGACGCGGCAACGATCCGCGCCCGGGAGCTCACCGGCTCGCAGCTGGCGACCGCAGGTGGTGGGATCAAGATCGGGATCATCGACGACGGCGTCGACCAGCGTCATGCGTTCTTCGACCCGACCGGCTACACGATGCCGGCGGGCTTTCCGAAGGGCCAGAGGGCTTTCACGACCGCGAAGGTGATCGTCGCCCGCTCGTTCCCGCCGCCGAAGGCGACGTGGAAGTACGCCGGGCGACCGTTCGATCCGGACGAGTCGGGCCATGCGACCCACGTCGCCGGGATCGCCGCGGGCAACGCGAACACGCTCGCGAACGGCCTGCGCATCAGTGGCGTCGCGCCGCGTGCGTACATCGGGAACTACAAGGCGCTGACGATCCCGACCGAGTCCGGCCTCGGCCTCAACGGCAACGCCCCCGAGATCGTCGCCGCGATCGAGGCGGCGGTCGCCGACGGCATGGACGTCATCAACCTCTCGCTCGGCGAGCCCGAGATCGAGCCGTCACGCGACCTCGTCGCGCTCGCCCTCGACGCAGCGGCCTCCGCGGGCGTGGTTCCCGTCGTGGCCGCCGGGAACGACTACGACGACTTCGGGCGCGGCTCGCTCGGCTCCCCCGGGAGCTCGGCGGCGGCGATCACGGTCGGCGCGACGACGTCCGGCGCCTCGCCGTCGATGGCGAGCTTCTCCTCGGCCGGGCCCACGCCGGTCTCGTTGCGGCTGAAGCCCGACGTCGTCGCGCCCGGCACGTCGATCCTCTCCTCCAGCCCGGGAGGCTGGCAGCTCTCGTCTGGCACGAGCATGGCCGCGCCACACGTGTCGGGCGCGGTCGCGCTGCTGCTGCAGCGGCATCCCGGGTGGACGCCCGCACAGGTGAAGGCGGCGCTGACGGCGACCGCGCGGCCGCTCTCCGGGGGCGACGGTGAGGTCGCGCCGACGCGGGCGGGGGCGGGCCTCGTCGACGTCGCGGCCGCGGACGAGCCGCTCCTCGCCGCTACGCCGACCGGCGTCTCGTTCGGTCTCGTGTCGGCCGGCACGACCCTTGCAGTGACCGTGTCGATCGACGACGCAGGCGGGGGCGCCGAGCCCTGGGCGGCCTCCGTCGCATCGGACGGCGCCCCGCCGGGAACGCACGCCGCCGTGACGCCCTCGGTCAGCGCGCCCGGCAAGCTGACGCTCACACTCACCGCGGGAGCGAGCGAGGGCGAGGTCTCGGGGGACGTGCTCCTGCGGCGCGACGGTCTCACGCGCCGCGTTCCGTTCTGGGGCCGCGTCACCGCGCCAAAGCTCGTGGTGGAGGGTGCGCGCACGCTCCTGCGCCCCGGCATCTACGCGGGGGATACGCGCGGGCGCCCGTCGCTCGTCGACGTGTACCGCTACCCCGAGGTGCCCCGCGGGGGGCCCGTGTCGGCGAGGCTGGACGGGCCCGAGCAGGTGTTCCGCGTGCGCGTGGGGCGCGGCGTCGCCAACTTCGGCGTCGTCGTGATCCAGCGGGGTCAGGGCTCGCGCGTGGAGCCCCGCGTCGTTCGCGGCGGCGACGAGAACAGGCTCACGGGATACACCGCGCTCCCGCTCGACCAGAACCCGTACGTGGAGGAGTTCGGCAGCGCGGTGCCCGCGGCCGGCGCGCTTCGGCCCGCGCCGGGCGTCTACGACATCGTGTTCGACAGCCCGACCACAGCAGGCGCGGGGAGCTTCCGCTTCCGCTTCTGGACGAACGACGTCGCGCCGCCCAAGGCTGCCCTCGTCCGCCGCAGCGTGCGGAAGGGAGACCCGATCAGGCTGCGGGTCACCGACGCGGGATCCGGCGTCGACGTCCGCTCGATCGAGGCGACGCTCGACGGGAGGACCACCCGCGCGCGGCTCGTCGGCTCGGAGATCCGGATCCC
>DATIDD010000011.1:0-35559 GCA_035456465.1 Gaiellaceae bacterium
AGCGCTCGCCCAGCTCCAGTCCGAACTGGGGCAACCGCCGTGCCACCGCGCGGTTGAACGCGTCCTCGTATGCCGCCGCGGTGTCCTCGTCGAGCGTGGCCGCGTAGGCATCGCGGATGCCGGCGAGCAGCTCCGTCGCCGTCTCGACGATGTCCACGTAGTCGCCGTACCGCTCCTCGGCCTCGCCGCGGCGCGCCTCGTCGTAGGCGCGCTCGGCCTGGCTGACGTCGCGCAGCAGCCCGGCCTGCTCCTCCTCGAAGAAGTCGAGCTGCCGCTGGATGAGCTCGCCGAAGCGCCGTCGCCGGCCGAATCTCACCGCACCACCTCGGCGTAGACCTCGAGGTGCGCCCGCGCCGACGCGTCCCACGTCAGCTCGGCCCGCGCGCGGCGGGCGCCCTCCCGGGCGGCCTCGAGCGCCGCGGGGTCGTCCAGCAGCTCCCGTGCCGCCGCCGCGAGCCCGTCGACGTCCCCAGCCGCGACCACGCGGCCGGCGCCGAACCGCGCCACCGGCTCGGCGAGCCCGCCGACGTCGTAGACGACCGCGGGCAGGCCGGCGCCCAGCGCGCGCAGCAGCGACCCCGACTGGTCGATCTCCGGGCGGTAGGGGAACAGCGCGACCGTCGCCTCCCCGTGTGCCCGGTCGACCTCCTCGTCGGGGAGGAACCCGAGCCGCCAGTCGACGCGGCCCGCGCCCCGTCCGCGGTACCCGTCGACCGGCTCGACGGGGTCACCCGCGACGATCAGCCGCGCGCCGGGCACGCGATCGAGCGCGGCGAGCGCGTCGCCGAGCCCGCGGTAGGGCCGGATCACGCCGAAGAAGAGGAGCGTCCGCCCGTCGTCGCGCCGCGGCGGGTCGCTCGGGAACACCGGGATCGGGATCACGCGCAGCTTCTCCTCGGGCACGCCGTGACCGGCGAGCGCCGCCTTGCCGCGCTCGCTGTGGACGACGATGCGCTCGAACCGGCCCCAGAGCTCACGCCACAGGTCGAGCCGGTCGGCCGTCCGCCTCGGGAGGAGGTCGTGCGCCGTGAACACCGCCGGCGCGGCGAGCCGCAGCAGGTACCGGTCGAGCCGGGGCTCGGAGAGCCACTGCACGTGGACGATGTCCGCCCGCCGTCGTGCCAGCCGCAGCATTCCGGGCGGATGCTCGAGGAGCTTCACCGGGACGCGCAGGCGCGAGCGCCGGAAGAGGCGCGACGACAGCGGGTAGAAGAGGTTCGACCGCCGGTAGCCGTCCGGCTCCCAGTCGCGCCCGAAGCGGAAGCGCGACGAGACGAGCTCGACGTCGGCGCCCGCCCGCGCGAGTGCGGCCGCCAGCTCGTGGTCGTAGAAGAGCGTGTAGCCCGGCGGGTCGGCGAGGACGACGCGCACGGCGGCAGCCTACGTCGGTAGCGTCCGCGCTCGTGGCGCTCCTCGTGCGCTCCTGGAACGTGTTCCACGGGAACGCCGTGCCGCCCGAGGGTCGTGCGTACCTGCGAGAGATGGTCGCGCTGGCGACCGCCGACGCGCCCGACGTGGTGTGCCTCCAGGAGCTGCCGGTGTGGGCGCTCGGGCGGCTCGAGCGCTGGAGCGGGATGCAGGTGGTCGCGGCCGTCGCGCAGGCGCCGCGGCTCGGCCCGCTGCCGCTCACGGCCGAGCTCGGGCGGCGCCTGACCGACCTCCACACCGGCT
Source organism: Gaiellaceae bacterium (assembly GCA_035456465.1). Classification (GTDB taxonomy): domain Bacteria; phylum Actinomycetota; class Thermoleophilia; order Gaiellales; family Gaiellaceae; genus DATHTC01. The sequence goes on from DATIDD010000011.1 coordinate 1,672, forward strand.
TCGTCCGCTCCGCGTTCAGCGGCCAGGCGAACGCGATCCTCGTCGCACGCGGCCACCGGGTGCTCGACACGCACGAGCTCGTGCTCAACGAGGCGCGCTTCCGGCGCGCGCAGGCGCGCTGGCTGCGGCTGCCGCTCGTGGCGCGGCTCGCCTGGGCGAAGGAGCGCCGCGTGGCGCACGCGGCCCGCCTCGTCCTCGCCGGCGACGCGAGCGTGCTCGTCGCGAACCTGCACGCGACCGCCTACCGCCCCGACGCGCGCCTGGCCGACGCCGAGCTCCTGCGCGCCGCGGTGTGGGCGGACGCGCTGGCCGGCCCGGCGGAGCCGGTCGTCCTGGCGGGGGACTTCAACCGGCAGCTCGACCGGTCGTGGACGCTGCGCGAGCTGCTCGGCGACACGTGGGGGTTCACGGGCACCGGCGGCCCCAGCGTCGACTTCGTGCTCGCGCGCGGCCTGCCCCTGGGCGGGGCGGCGGTCTGGCCGCCTGCGCGTCGGCGCGTCGGCGGCCGGCTGCTCTCGGACCACGCGCCGGTGGATGCGGTCGTCGGATGACGTTCGACGAGGCGCGTGCCGCCTATCCGGTGTTCCGGCACGTCGCGTACCTGAACGCGGGGACGTTCGGGCCGCTGGCCGGCGCGACGCGCGACGCGATCGTCGAGCGCCTGCGGCGCGACGCGGAGGAGGGGAGGACCGGCAAGGCCTACTTCGAGGGGATGCTCGCGCTGCGCGCCTCCGTCCGGGAGCGCCTCGCCGCCGTCGTCGGTGCCCCGGCCGACCGTGTCGCGCTCGCAGGCTCGACGACCGAGGCCGTCAACGTCGTCCTCCGCGGCCTGGCCTTCTCGCCCGGCGACGAGATCGTGACGACGGACACGGAGCACTTCGGCCTGATCGGCGGGCTCGTCGCGTCCGGCGCGCGGATCCGCGTCGCGCGGGTGCGCGCGCTCCCCACCGCGGCGGCCGCGGAGGAGATCCTCGCGCTGGTCGGCCCGCGGACGCGCCTGCTCGCGCTCTCGCACGTCTCGTGGCAGACGGGGAACCTGCTTCCGGTCCGCGAGCTGAGCGAGGCGACGGCGCTCCCCCTGCTCGTCGACGGCGCGCAGGCCGCCGGCGCCGTCCCGGTCGACGCGTCGGTCGCGGACTTCTACACCGTCTCGGCGCAGAAGTGGCTGTGCGGCCCGGACGCCACCGGGGCGCTCGTCGTCTCCGATCCCGACTCGCTGCGCCTGACGGCGCCGACCTACTTCTCCCAGACCGCCTACGACCTGGAGGCACCGTCGTTCGAGCCCCAGGCCGGCGCTTCGCGCTTCGACACCGGCTGGATCCCCGTGCCGTCGCTCGCGGGCCTCGCGGCGGCGCTCGACGTCCATCCGCCCTGGCGCTACGAGCGCGCGGCCGCGACGGCGGCGAGGTGCCGCGAGCTGCTCGCCGAGCGCGTCGAGGTCGTCACCGAGCCGGGACAGGCGACGCTCGTGTCGTTCCGCCCGGCCGAGGACGCGGCCGCCCTCGCGGAGCGCCTCGCCGCCCGCGGCGTCGTCATCCGCGACCTCCCCGGTACCGGCCTGGCCCGCGTGTCGTGCGGCTACTGGACGAGCGACGAGGACCTCGACCGGCTGCTGGCCGGGATCTAGCGCCGCGCCGCGGCCGGACCGGCGAGCCGACGGCGGTCGGGATCAGGCGGCGTCGGCAGCCGTGCGGAGCCCGAGCTCGGACGCGATCGGCTGGAGCGCCCCGATCACGAACGCGATGTGCTCGTCGAGGTCGACGCCGAGCTCCTCCGCACCCTTGGTCACGTCGTCCCGCTTGACGCCCGCGGCGAACGACGGCTGCTTCAGCTTCTTCCGCACCGACTTGGGCTCGAGCCCGTCGATCCCCGTGGGCCGCACGTACCCGCATGCGACGACGAACCCCGACAGCTCGTCGCAGGCGAACAGCGTCCGCTCGAGCAGCGTCTCGCGCGGCACGTCGAGGTGCTCGGCGTGCGAGAGGATCGCCCGGATCATCCACTCCGGGTAGCCCTCCTCGCGCAGGAGCGGCGCGCCGTCCTGCGGGTGCTGGTCGAGCGTGGGGTGCATCTCCCAGTCGAAGTCGTGGAGGAGCGCGGTGACGCCCCAGAGCTCCTCGTCCTCGCCGAATTTCCGGGCGTAGGCGCGCACCGACGCCTCGACCGCGAGGGCGTGCCGGAGCAGCGGCTCGCTCTGCGTGTGCCGGGTCAGCGTTGCCCACGCCTGCTCGCGATTCGGCGCTCGTGTGGTTTCCACCACGACGGGTACGATAGCCCGCCGCGCCGCCGCGGATGCGCTCCGCCGCGGCCGCTACCGTCATGGCCCAGATCGCAGTCGCATCCCTGATGGAGTCCTTCGTCATCGAGGGCGGGCAGCCGCTCAGCGGCCGTGTCCGCGCCGCCGGGAACAAGAACGGCGCCCTGCCGATCCTCGCGGCGGCGCTGCTCTCGACAGAGCCCGTGACCCTCCACAACGTGCCGCGGATCCGCGACGTCGAGACGATGGTCGAGCTGATCGCCGATCTCGGGGCCGAGGCCGAGTGGGTCGGGCCGAACGAGGTGCGCATCCACGGCGAGGAGCTTTCGAAGTCGGAGCCCGACGAGGAGCTCTGCCGGCGGATCCGGGCCTCGTTCCTGCTCGCCGCGCCGCTGCTCGCCCGCACGGGCCGCGCGACGATGCCGCCGCCCGGAGGTGACGTGATCGGGCGGCGCCGGCTCGACACGCACATCCACGCGTTCGAGCAGCTCGGCGTCGCGATCGAGACCGGCCGGCGCTACGAGCTGCGCGTCGACCGCCTCCGCGGGCGCGACATCTTCCTCGACGAGGCGAGCGTGATGGGGACGGAGAACGCGATCATGGCGGCCGTCCTCGCCGACGGCGAGACCGTGATCGGCAACGCCGCGTGCGAGCCGCACGTCCAGGATCTCTGCCGCTTCCTCGTCAGGCTCGGCGCGAGGATCGAGGGGGTCGGGTCGAACGTCCTGCGCGTCCACGGCGTGCAGGCGCTCCACGGCGGCGAGCACCGCGTCGGTGCCGACCACATCGAGGTGGCGAGCTTCATCGGCCTCGCCGCGGTCACCGGCGGGGACGTCGAGATCGACGAGGTGGTGGCCGCGGATCTGCTCCCGCTCGAGCACCACTTCGACCGGCTCGGCGTCCGCTGGGAGACGAACGGGTCGACCGTCCGTGTCCCGGCGGGCCAGGAGCTGGCCGTCCGCGACGACCTGGGCGGCCAGATCCCGAAGATCGAGGACGGCCCCTGGCCGGCGTTCCCGGCCGACCTCACGTCGATCGCGCTCGCGGTCGCGACGCAGGCGCGGGGGACGATCCTGATCTTCGAGAAGATGTTCGAGAACCGTCTCTTCTTCGTCGACAAGCTCGTCGGGATGGGGGCGCGGATCATCCTCTGCGACCCGCACCGAGCCGTCGTCACGGGCCCCGCCCAGCTCTACGGCGAGCGCCTCGCGAGCCCCGACATCCGCGCGGGCATGGCGATGCTGATCGCGGCGCTCTGCGCCGACGGCGTGTCGACGATCGGCAACGTCCGCGAGATCGACCGGGGCTACGAGCGGATCGACGAGCGTCTGCGCGCGCTGGGCGCGCGGATCGAGCGCACCGAGAGCTGAGTCCGTTAGCCTGGACCGCGATGGCCGCGGTCGAGGGCACGCAGGGCGGAGGGCGGACGCGCGCGCGGGTGCAGCCCGGCGCGGGCGGCGCCGCCAGCGTCGAGACGGGGATCCCCGCGCTCGACCACCTGCTGCGGCTGACCGCGCAGTACGGCGGGTTCGAGCTCGCGCTCGAGGTCGCGCCGGGCGGGCCGTTGCAGGAGGTCGCCGATGCCGGGCGGGCCGTCGGGGAGGCGCTCGCGGGCCCACTGCGCGCCGACGGGGCGTCCGGGATCGGGTTCGCCGCAGTTCCGGCCGACGAGGCGCTCGCGCACGTCTCGATCGAGGCCTCTGGACGGCCGCTGCTCGTGTCGAACGTCGACCTCTCGGAGGCACGTGTCGGCGGGCTCGAGACCGACGCGGTCGCGCGGTTCCTCGACGCGTTCGCGGACGCGGCCGGGCTGACCGTCCACGTGCGCCTGCTCGAGGGCCGCGAGACGCAGCACGTGCTCGACGCGATCTTCAAAACGCTGGGACTGGCGCTCGCGCAGGCGCTGGGACCCAGATGAGGTCCCGTGCGCTGCGGGTCGCCGCCGGGCGGCGGCATCGCCGGCCGGGAGGCGCAGCACCGGCGCTCCGATGCCGGGCGACGACGGAGGGGGCTCGTGGGGGGACCATGGGTTCCCCCACGTAGAAAGGAGCCGAGGTGGCAGAGAAGGACGTCGTCCGCACCGAGCGGGCGCCCGCGCCGTTCCAGGGCGCGCCGTACAACCAGGCGATCCGCGTCGGCGGGCTCGTGTTCGTCGCCGGCCAGCTCGGCGTCGCGCCGGGCGGGACGGGGATGGTCGGCGAGGGGATCGAGGAGCAGACCGAGCAGGTGATGCAGAACCTCGCCGCGATCCTGGACGAGGCCGGGAGTGGGCTCGACAGGCTCGTGAAGACCACGGTGTTCCTCGTCGATCTCGCCGACTTCGGCGCGATGAACGTCGTCTACGCGCGTCACGTGGGCGACCGGCCGCCCGCGCGGTCGACCGTCCAGATCGCGGCGCTGCCGTCGGGCGCGCGGGTGGAGATCGAGGCGATCGCGCACCTCTGACGGGGCCCGGCGCCCGCAGCCCGGCCGCGCCGGAACCCCTGCGGCGACAATGCGGGCCGTGCCCGACCGCTGGAGCTCCGTGTCCGACTACGTGCGCAGCCTCGACCTCGACGCGTGGGAGGTCGGCGGCGCGGTGCGGGACGAGCTGCTCGGGATTCCGCACAAGGACACGGACTACGTCGTCCCCGGCGTCGGCCACGAGGAGCTGCGGGCGGCGCTCGCGCCCCACGGCAAGGTCGAGGACCTCACGGTGGCCGGACGCCACGTCGGCGTTCGCCTCCGTCCGCGGGACCGGTCCGCCCGGGCGCTCGCACCGGCCGGGATCGAGTTCGCCCCGCCGCGCGTCGAGCGCTCGACCGGCCCGGGACGCCACGATTTCGAGATCGTCGCCGACGCGTCGATCCCGCTCGAGGAGGACATGCGGCGGCGCGACTTCACGGTCAACGCGATCGCGAAGCGCCTCGAGACGGGGGAGCTGCTCGACCCGCTCGGGGGGCAGGCGGACCTCGAGGCGCGCGTCCTCCGGACGACGAGCCCAACGAGCTTCCGCGAGGATCCGCTGCGGATCGTCCGGGGCCTGCGCTTCGTCTCGCAGCTCGGGTTCACGCCGGACGAGGACACGCTGCGCCAGATGCGGGAGTGGGCGCCGCAGGTGGCGATCGTCTCCGCGGAGCGCATCGGCGGCGGCCTCGCAGCCGACGGGATGGGCGAGCTGTCGAAGCTGCTGCTGGGCGCGCACCCGGCCCGGGCGCTGCGGCTCGGGCGCGAGACGGGCGTGCTGACCGTCGTCCTGCCCGAGTACGAGGCTGCGATCGGCTTCGACCAGGGCAGCCGCTGGCACGAGCTGCCCCTCGACGAGCACCACTTCGAGGCCGTCCAGGCCGCGGCCGACGCGGGCGCACCGCTCGCCGTGCGGCTCGCGCTGCTCCTCCACGACCTGGCCAAGCCGGAGTCGGCCTGGGTGGGGGACGACGGGCGCCCGCACTACTACGCCAACCCGGCCCTCGGGAAGCGCTCGCACGAGGAGCTCGGCGCCGAGCTCGCCGACCGGGTGCTCGGGCGGCTCCGGTACCCGACGTCGCTGCGCCGCCAGGTCCGCCGGCTCGTCCGCCTGCACATGTTCTTCCCGCCGCGGATGCCCGACGAGGTCCGCGCGCGGCGCTTTCTGGCCAAGCACGGCGACGAGCTGGCGCTCGACCTGCTCGCGCACAAGGACGCCGACGTCCGCAGCAAGGGGACGAGTGCCGAGGAGGACCTCGAGCGGCTCGACGCCTTCCGCCGGCTCGTGCTCGCGGCGCGGGAGCAGCCGCACCGGCTGTCCGACCTCGCCGTCGGCGGCGACGACCTGATCGCGCTCGGCTACCGGCCCGGGCCCGCGCTCGGCCGCACGCTCGAGCGCCTGCTCCACGAGGTCGTCGGCGACCCGTCGCTGAACCGGCGCGAGTGGCTGCTCGCCGAGGCGCGTCGGCTCCGGGAGCCCGGAGGCCCCGCGGGAGGCACCCGGTGATCAGGCACCCGGTGATGCGCTGGGACGTCCCCGGTCCGTACGCGGTCGGGTTCACGACGCGGGACGGAGGCGTCTCCGAAGGCGCGTTCCGCTCGCTCAACCTCGGCCTGATGACGGACGACCGGCCCGAGCACGTCCACGAGAACCGCCGGCGTGCCGTCGTGGCGCTCGACGGGCAGCCCGACGCGCTCGCGCTGAACCGCCAGGTTCACGGCGCCGGTGTCGTCCGCGCGCGCGCGGGGAGCCGCGGCGAGCGGACGGGCGACGTGCTGTGGACGGAGGAGCGGGGGCTGCCGGTCGGCGCGCTCACGGCCGACTGCGTCCCGATCGCGCTCGTACGCGTGGCGGGCAGCCGACCGGCGCTCGCGGTCGTCCACGCCGGCTGGCGCGGCCTGCTCGCCGGCGTCGTGCCCGCGGCGGTGGCCGCGCTCGGAGGCACGGTCGCGGCCGCGGTCGGCCCCGCGATCGGCCCGTGCTGCTACGAGCTGGGCGAGGACGTCGCCGGCCCGCTGCGGGCGGCGTTCGGCCTCGGCGTCGTGCGCGACGGAAAGGGCGACCTGCCGCTCGCGGCCGAGCGCGCGCTGCGGGCGGCCGGCGTCGCGCGGGTCGACCGGCTCGGCTCGTGCACCGCGTGCGACGGCCGTTTCTTCTCCCACCGGCGCGATGCCGGCGTCACCGGGCGGCAAGGTGTTCTCGGGCTTCTCGGCTGACACCGTCCGCGCCAACCTCGAGCGCGTGCGCGCGGAGGTGGGGCCGGGCGTGACGATCGTGGCGGCGACGAAGTACGTCTCGGTCGCGGAGCTGCGGGTCCTCGCCGAGGCGGGCGTCGAGGTGGTCGGGGAGAACCGGGCGCAGGACCTGGCGGCCAAGCACGACGCGTACGGCAACGCGTTCCGCTGGCACTTCATCGGCCACCTCCAGTCGAACAAGGTCAAGGTCGTGAACGCCGCGTGCGAGCTCGTCCATTCGCTGTCGTCCGAGTCGGCGGCGCGGCGGCTCACGATCCCCGCGCTCGTGGAGGTCAACCTCTCGGGCGAGCCGACGAAGTCCGGGATCTCGCCGGCCGAGCTCGGGCCCTTCCTCGCCGCCGCTCCGTGCGAGGTGCGCGGGCTGATGACGATGCCCCCGCCTGCGGGCGATCCCGAGGCGTCGCGCCCGTGGTTTCGCCGCCTGCGGGAGCTCGCGGAGGGGCACGGCCTGCGCGAGCTGTCGATGGGCACCTCGCAGGACTACCGCGTCGCCGCCGAGGAGGGGGCGACGCTCGTCCGTGTGGGCAGCGTTCTGTACGCGGACTACCATTCCCCGTAGCCATGGGCTTCGCCGACGTCTGGAACCGCACGCTCGTCTACTTCGGGATCGCCGAGGAGGACGACGACTGGGACGAGGACGGGTACGTGACCGAGGAGGAGCTCGAGCGGAGCTACCGCGAGCGCCCGAACGTCCGCCGGCTCGCGCCGCGCCGTGCCCGCGGCCAGGACTTCGACGACTGGACCGACCCGAGCAGCGGCGACGTCTCGGCAGCCGACCGCACCCGCGAGCCGCGTCCGGCCGAGCGGCCGCGCGAGCGGCAGCAGGAGCGTCCGCGCCTGCGCAGCGTCGACGCCGTCCCGTCGAGCGCCTCCGTCCGCGTCCACCTCGTGATCCCGAGGAGCTTCAACGACGCGCAACAGGTCGCCGACAAGTTCAAGGACGGGATCCCCGTGATCCTCAACCTCCAGAGCTCCGACGCCGAGCTGTCGAAGCGGCTCATCGACTTCGCGAGCGGGCTCACCTACGCGCTCAACGGCGGCATGCAGCGCGTCGCCGACAAGGTCTTCCTGCTCACGCCGCGCAACGTCGAGGTCTCCGCCGAGGAGCGTGCGCGGATCATCGAGCGCGGCGGCTTCTTCAACCAGCTCTGAGCGCGGGCCAGGATTCGGGGCGGTGACGGCGAACCCGCCCGCGATGGGCGTCACCGCCACCGCCGTGCTGGCCGATCCCGCCGTCGCGAGCGTCGGAGACTCGCTCGCGAGCTTCGTCGACGTGTTCGTGTTCGTCTACGTGCTGCTGATCCTGGCCTACGTCCTCACCTCGTGGATCCGGCTGCCGTACTCGCCGTGGCTCAACCGCGTGCAGCGGTTCCTCTACGACGTCTGCGACCCCTACCTGCGCCTGTTCCGGCGGATCGTCCCGCAGGTCGGGCCGCTCGACCTCTCGCCGATGGTGGCGGTGATCGTCCTGCTCGTGCTGCAGGAGGTCGCCACTCGGGTGCTGACGGGGCTGTAGGGAGGCGACGATGGCCCTCACGCCCGTCGAGATCCGCCACGTTCGCTTCTCGCGCCGGCTGCTCGGCTACCGCCGCTCGGCCGTCGAGCAGGTGCTGCTCGACGTCGCGGACAGCTTCGAGGACGTGTGGCGCTCGCGCGCCGACCTGGCAGACCGCGTCGAGCACCTCGAGTCGGAGCTCGTCCGCTACAAGGAGCTCGAGGCGCTCCTCCGCACCACGCTCGTCTCGGCGGAGCGCACCGCCGGCGAGCTGCGCGCGCAGGCGAGGCGGGAAGCGGGGCTCGTCGTCGACGAGGCGCACGCCGAGGCGCGGGCGATCACGCGCGAGGCTGCCGGCGAGCGCGAGCGCCTCGCGCGCGAGGCCGCCCGCGTCCGCGCGCTCCTGCGCGCCGCCCTCGACGCCGTGGAGGACGCCGACGCCGGCGGCGACGGTGCCGAAGACGCGGTCGGGCCGCCCGGGCGCTGGGAAGCGGCCTGAGGCGCGGCCGCGGCGGGTGGCGGCACCACGCGGCGGTACAGTTCGGTGCGTGGCCACGCCCTCCGCACGGCTTCGGCTCCGGGTCGTGCCCGGGGCGAAGCGCGACACGCTCGTCGGCCGCTACGGCGAGGGCTGGAAGGTTCGCGTCGCGGCGCCGCCCGAGCGCGGTGCCGCCAACGACGCCGTCCTCGCGCTCCTGGCGCGTACGCTGGGGGTGCCGGCGCGTGCCGTGACGCTCGTCTCGGGACACGCGACGCGTGACAAGATCGTGGAGCTGGCCGGGATCGACGCCCAGGAGCTGGAGGGGCGTCTGACCTCGGCCGAACTGGGAAAGGAACCACCGAGATGAGCACCGACCGTGAGCTGGATGTTGGGCACTTCCGCGTGCGCCTCGAGGAGGAGCGCGCGCGTGTGCTGGAAGCGATCGAGAATCTCCGCGGGGAGAACCCGGGCTCGATCGAGGAGGAGACCGGGGAGGAGACGACGTTCGACAACCACCTCGCCGACGCCGCCACCATCACCTACGATCGGGAGCTCGAGTACACGCTCGAGGGCAGCGAGCAGACCCTGCTCGCGCGGATCGACCGGGCGCTCGAGCGCATCGACGAGGGCACCTACGGCACGTGCGAGCGTTGCGGCAAGGAGATCCCGGCCGAGCGCCTCGAGGCTCGTCCCTGGGCCGAGCTCGACATCGACTGCCAGCGCGAGCTGGAGCGGGCCGGGGCCGCGTGACCGAACCTGCCGCTCCGAGGCCGGCAGCGTCCGAGCCGGCGGTTCCCGACGCGCCGCGTCGGCTGGCCGACGTCCGCGTCGGATCGACGCCGAACGCGCTCGTCCCGATCTCGACGGCGCGCCGGTCGCTCGCCGCGGGGCCGCGGCAGTGGGTCGCGCTCGGCCTCGTCGCAGGCGCCGCGGTCGCCGCCGACCAGGGCACGAAGCAGCTCGTCGGACGGCGCCTGGGGCTCGGGGCGGAGACCGCCGAGGCGGGGCCGTTCTCGATCCACCACGTCCAGAACTCGGGGATCGCGTTCGGGCTCTTCCCCACGGCGACGACGTTCGTGATCCTGCTGACCGGGCTCGCGGTGGCGTGGATGCTCGTGTTCTTCGCGCGCTCGGGGGCGCGGCATCCGGTGCTGCCCGTCGGGCTCGGGCTCGTGCTCGGCGGGAGCCTCTCGAACCTCGCCGACCGCGTCCGTCTCGGGCACGTGACCGATTTCCTGGACTTGACGTTCTGGCCGGCGTTCAACCTGGCCGACACGTTCATCGTCGTCGGCGTCGCCGTGCTGCTCGGCGCGCTCGTGATCGCCGACCGCGAGCCGCGCCGGCTGCATTCCGTTCCCTGAGAGGCGCCCGCTGAAGGCGCGCGTGCCGGAGGAGGCCGCCGGGTCGCGGCTGGACCGGTACCTCGCGGAGCTTCCGGGCGTCGGCTCGCGCGCGGAGGCGGAGCGCCTGGTCGCCGACGGGCTCGTGCTCGTCGACGGCCGACCGCGGCCGAAGAGCCACCGGCTCGCCGGAGGCGAGGAGCTCGAGCTCTCGCTGCCGGAGCGCCGCACGAGCGCGCTCGAGCCGGAAGCGATGGAGCTGGACGTCGTCTGGGAGGACGCGCACCTGCTCGTCGTGGACAAGCCGGCGGGCCTCGTCGTTCATCCGGGCGCCGGGCATGCGACCGGAACGCTCGTGCACGGGCTGCTGGCGCTGGAGGCGGAGGGCGGGGAGGACCCCGACCGGCCCGGGATCGTCCACCGGCTCGACCGCGACACCTCGGGGCTCCTCGTCGTCGCCCGCACGGACGAGGCGCACCGCGCGCTCCAGGAGGCGATTCGGGAGCGGCGGGTCACGCGCGAGTACCTCGCGCTCGTCCGGGGGCGGCCGCGGTCGCGCAGTGGACGCGTCGAGGCGCCGATCGGGCGCGACCGGCGCGACCCGACGCGCATGTCGCTCGACACGGCGACGCCGCGGGACGCCGTCACGCACTTCGAGGTCGAGGAGCTGCTCCCGCGCCACGCCCTGCTGCGGGTGCGGCTCGAGACGGGGCGGACGCACCAGATCCGCGTCCACCTCGCCGCGATCGGGCTTCCCGTGTCGGGCGACCCCGTGTACGGCGTCGCCGGCGACCTCGGCCTGGAGCGGCAGTTCCTCCACGCCGCCCGGCTCGCCTTCGATCACCCCGTGACCGGCGAGCGCGTCGAGGCGGAGTCTCCGCTCCCGGAGGACCTCGCGGCCGCGCTCGGCGCGGCACGCGTCGAGTAGGCGGAGCACAGGGGTCGACGCTCAGGGGTCGAGGCTCGGGGGTCGGGGCTCAGGACTTCGAGCGCTTGACCTCGTAGAGCCGCCGGTCGGCGGCCCGGAACAGGGCGTCGGCGCTCGTGCCGTCGGTGGGGAAGTGCGCCACGCCCGGGCTGATCGCGAACCCCGGGGGCAGCTCCCCCCGGGCGACCCGCTCGTCGATCGCGTCCTCGAGCCGTGCGAGCAGGTGCCCGCCCGCCTCCGGCTCGCTCTCGACGAGCGCGACCACGAACTCGTCTCCGCCCATCCGGCCGGCGAGGTCGGTGCGGCGGAGCGTCCCCTCGACGACCTCCGCCGCGACCCGGAGCACGCGGTCGCCCTCCGGATGCCCCAACGTGTCGTTCACCTCCTTGAACCGGTCGACGTCGAAGAAGACGAGCGCGAGCCCGTGGCCGTACCGCTCGGCCCGAACGAGCTCCTCCTCGAGCGCCCGCGTGAACGCCTGGTGGTTCAGCAGTCCGGTCAGGGGGTCCTGGCGTGCCCGCAACGTGAGCTCGCCGAGCGCGCGGTCGAAGTAGGCGACGACGCACTCCGCGACGAGCCCGTCGATCGTGTTGTCCAGCCGCCGCTCGAGCTCGAGCAGGTTGCCCGCGTCGAGCTCGACCGCCCGACGCGCGACGAAGCGCCAGAGCACGCGGCGCAGCAGCAGGAACTCGGTGACGATCTCCCGCGGCTCGAACCCGAGCGCCTCGCGGTTGCGGGCGTGGTCGCGCGCGAGCGCCGCGAGCGGCCCGCCCGCGCGGAGGCGGGACGGCTCCGGCTCCGCGAGCTGCCGCGCCAGCTCCACGACGAAGGTCGGGACGTCGCCGAGCTGGCCGAGACGGCCGATCCGCTGGAGTGACGGGACGGCCTCGGCGCGGAGCCCCTCCTCGACGACCTCGAGCGCGAGATCGAAGGCACGCTCCCGGAGCTCGTCGGCCAGCTGCCCGAGTGGGTCTGCAGGCAACGCCCCCGCCGGCACGGGCGCCTCGTCCACCGGCCCCTCGTCCACGGGCCTCAGAATAGGCGGAGTCGGCTACGATGCGCGGGATTCGTCCCCCGAACCGGCGGGACGACCCTCGTGGCGGTGCCGGCCTCTGTGGTCGGTTCCACGCGGGCCCGCCGGCCGTCGCAATCGAACCGACAGGAGTGACCATGGCAGTCGCCACCATGCGCGAGCTGCTGGAGGCCGGCGTCCACTTCGGCCACCAGACGCGGCGCTGGAATCCCAAGATGCGCCGCTACATCTTCGCCGAGCGCGGCGGGATCTACATCATCGACCTCCAGCAGACGCAGGAGCTGCTGCAGGAGGCGCACGACTTCGCCCGGAACGTCGCCGAGCGCAACGGCACGATCCTGTTCGTCGGCACGAAGAAGCAGGCCCAGGACGCGATCTCCCGGGAGGCCGGCCGCGTCGGGATGCCGTTCGTGAACCACCGCTGGCTCGGCGGCCTGCTGACGAACTGGCGCACGATGTCGAACCGGATCGAGCGCCTGCACGAGCTCCGCCGGCTCAAGTCCGACGGGCAGCTCGAGCTGCTCCCGCCGAAGGAGCGCATCACGATGCTCGCCGAGCTCGAGAAGCTGGAGCAGAACCTCGGCGGCGTCGCCGACCTGCGCCGGCAGCCCGACGCGGCGTTCATCGTCGACCTCCGCAAGGAGGCGCTCGCGGTGAAGGAGGCGCGTCGCCTCGGCATGCCGGTGATCGCGCTCGTCGACACGAACTGCGACCCCGACGAGGCCGACTACGTGATCCCGGGCAACGACGACGCGATCCGCGCCTGCGACCTGATCACGCGCGTGATCGCGGAGGGCGTCCTCGCCGGCAAGCAGCGCGTGACCCCGCAGGAGCTGTCGGCCCCGTCGCGCCCGCGCCGCGAGGCCGGCGGTGCGGCGACCGCCACGGCGCTCGCCGAGCCGGAGACCGCCGAGGCCGAGGCCGCTGTCGAGGCCGCGCCCGAGGTCGCGCAGCCGGGCGTCCAGGTGGACGCGCCGGCGGAGCCCGACCCGCTGGGCCCGGCAGAGACCGCCGCCGCGCCGGCGCCCGAGCAGCCGGACAGCGAGGAGGGAACGGCGTGAGCACGATCTCCGCGAACCTCGTCAAGGAGCTCCGCGACCTGACCGGTGCGGGGATGATGGACTGCAAGCGCGCGCTCGAGGAGACCGGCGGCGACGTCGAGGCGGCGCGCGTCCTCCTCCGCGAGCGAGGGATGGCGCAGGCGGGCAAGCGCGCGGGCCGCGAGACCACCGAGGGCCGCGTGCTCGTCCGCACGGAGGCCGGAGTCGGCGCGGTCGTGGCCGTCGGCTGCGAGACCGAGCCCGTGTCGAACAACGACGAGTTCCGCGCGTTCGTCGAGCGCGTGCTCGATGCCGTCTTCTCGAACGGCGAAGGCGCCGTCGAGCAGCTCGAGCCGGACCGCGTCGAGCTGGTGGCGAAGCTCGGTGAGAACATCGTCGTGCGGACGGTGGCCCGGGTGGTCGCGATCGGAGGCGAGGACCTCGCCTCGTACGTCCACGTCCCGGCGCACAAGATCGGCGTGCTGCTGCGCTACCGCGGCGACGACGCCGAGGCGGCGCGACGGATCGCGATGCACGTCGCGTCCGAGGCTCCGTCGTGGCTGCGCCGCGAGGACGTCCCGGCCGAGGTGGTCGAGGCCGAGCGCGAGATCTACCGCAACTCGGACGAGGTGCTGTCGAAGCCCGAGCAGGCGCGCGAGAAGATCGTCGAGGGGATGCTCGGCAAGCGCTTCTTCGCCGCGAAGGGCGGCGTGCTGCTCGACCAGGCGTTCATCCACGACACCGCCGAGAGCGTCGGCCGGGCGGCCGAGGAGGCGGGGATCGAGGTCGTCGACTTCGTCCGCGCGTCCGTGACAGAGTAGGTCCGTGGCCGTCAGCCGGGAAGAGACCGTGGCCGCCGCGTCGGCGGACGAGGCCGCGCCGGCGTTCCGGCGCGTCCTGCTGAAGCTCTCAGGCGAGGCGCTCATGGGCGCTCGGGAGTACGGCGTCGACCTCGCCACGGTGGAGCGGATCGCGGGCGAGATCGCGGACGTCCACGGTCGCGGCGTCGAGACGGCAGTCGTCGTCGGCGCCGGGAACATCTACCGCGGGATGGCGGCCGCGGCCGAGGGGATGGACCGCGCGACCGCCGACTACGTCGGGATGCTCTCGACGCTCCACAACGCGCTCGCGCTGCAGGACCGGCTCGAGCGGCGGGGCGTCCCGACGCGGGTGCTCTCCGCGCTGACCGTGGCCGAGGTCGCCGAGCCCTACATCCGCCGCCGCGCGATCCGGCACCTCGAGAAGGGCAGGGTCGTGATCTTCGCCGGGGGCACCGGCAACCCGTACTTCACCACCGACACCGCCGCGGCGCTCCGGGCGCTCGAGATCGGCGCCGACGCGATCCTGATGGGCAAGAACGAGGTCGACGGCGTCTACGACGGCGACCCGCGCGTCGACGCGACCGCGTCCTTCATCCCCGAGCTGACCCACCTGGCGGCGATCGAGCGCGGCCTGAAGGTGATGGACACCACGGCACTGTCGCTCTGCATGGACAACGGAGTCCCCCTGTACGTGTTCGGCCTCGCGCCGGGGACGATCATGCGGATCGTCGAGGGCGCGCGCGTCGGGACGATCATCCGGACGCCCGAGGTACCGGGCTGACGCCGCCGGGGCGACGAACGGGGCCCACCGGGGAGCGACGGCCGCCCCTGCGCCGGGTCATCCGCGACGGGAAAGGAGAGGCATGACGATCGACGAGCTGCTCCAGGACACGGTGCGACGGATGGACAAGTCCATCGAGGCGACGCGCGACCACCTCAACTCGGTGCGCACGGGCCGTGCATCCCCGGGGCTGCTCGACCGCATCGCCGTCGAGTACTACGGCCAGCCCACACCGCTGAAGCAGCTCGCCACGATCAACGTGCCGGAGTCGCGCCTGCTGACCGTGCAGCCGTTCGACCCGGGCTCCCTGCGAGCGATCGAGAAGGCGATCCAGGAGTCGGACCTCGGCCTGACGCCGTCGAACGACGGCAAGATCATCCGCCTCCCGATCCCGCAGCTCACCGAGGAGCGGCGCAAGGAGTACGTCAAGATGGCGCGGCAGTACGCCGAGGAGGGCCGGGTCTCGGTGCGCAACGTCCGCCGCGACGTGATGCACCACCTGAAGGAGCTCGTCGACAACGGCGACGTCGGCGCCGACGAGGAGCACCGGGCGGAGGAGCGCGTGCAGAAGCTGACCGACGAGCACGTGAAGGCGATCGACGAGCTCGTCAAGCACAAGGAAGCGGAGATCATGGAGGTTTGACGGCCGCCTGCGGCGTCCCTCGAACCTCTACGACGGCAACGGTGGTGCAGGCCGCACCGCACCAGGAGCCTCCCGGCCAGATCCCTCGAGAAGCGAGGAACGTGGCCGTGATCATGGACGGCAACGGCCGCTGGGCCGAGCGGCGCGGGCTGCCCGTCGCCGAGGGACACCGGGCCGGCACGAAGGCGCTGCGGCGGACGGTCGAGGCGGCGATCGACGTCGGGATCGAGTCGCTCGCGGTGTACGCGTTCTCGACCGAGAACTGGACGCGGCCGCCCGACGAGGTGGCCGACCTGATGGCGATCTTCACCGAGACGATCGATCGCGAGCTGCCGGACCTGTCGGCGCAGGGCGTGCGCACGCGCTTCATCGGCCGTCGCGACCGGGCCCCGGAGGAGCTCCGCCGCAAGATGGAGGAGACCGAGGCGGCGACGGCGGCGAACGAGCGCCTCCAGCTCTGGATCGCGTTCGACTACGGCGGCCGCGCGGAGCTCGTCGACGCGGCGCGGGCGCTCGTCGCGGACGGTGTCGCCCCCGACGACGTGGACGAGGACGCGCTGCGGGCCCGGCTCTACGCCCCCGAGATGCCCGATCCGGACCTGCTCGTCAGGACCTCGGGCGAGGAGCGGATCTCGAACTTCCTCCTCTGGCAGGTCGCGTACTCGGAGCTCGTGTTCGTGGACGCGCTCTGGCCGGACTTCGGCGAGGACGACCTTCGCGCCGCGCTCGACGAGTACGTGGGACGCCGGCGGCGGTTCGGCGGCCGGTGAGCCCGTTCCTCTCGCGCATCCTCGTCGCCGTGGTCGCGCTCCCGGTCGTCCTCGGGGTCGTGTGGCTGGGCGGCTGGTGGCTGTTCGCGCTCGTCGCGGTCGGATCGATCGTCGCGCTCCACGAGTACACGTCGATGACGCGGCAGCTCCGCCCGGTCGTCCTCGGCGGCTACGTCGGCGTGCTGGCGATGCTCGTCGGCGCGAGCCGCGGGGGCATCGAGTGGCTGCTCGGGGGCTTCATGCTCGCGATCGCAGTGACCTTCGCGCTCCACGTGCTGGCCGAGACGCGGCAGCCGCCGACGGTCGCGATCGGGGCCACTCTCCTCGGCGTCGCCTGGATCGGCTTCGGGCTCGGGCACCTCGTACTGCTGCGGGACACCGAGGAGGGCCGTCTCGCGCTCTACACCGTGCTCATCGCGGTGTTCGCCGCGGACACGCTCGCGTTCTTCGCCGGACGGCTGCTCGGGCGGCACAAGCTGGCGCCGACGATGTCGCCCGGGAAGACGTGGGAGGGCTTCGTCGCCGGGACGCTCGCCGCGGTCGCGGTGGCGTTCTTCGCGCTCTACGAGGATCGCGCGACGTACCTGTCGATCCCGCAGGCGCTCGTGCTCGGCCTGGTGGTCGCGCTCGCGGAAGCCGCGGGCGACCTGTTCGAGTCCGCGCTCAAGCGCGACATGCAGGTGAAGGACACGGGACGGCTCCTCGGCGGCCACGGCGGCGTCCTCGACCGGATCGACTCCCTGCTGTGGGCCGGCCCGGCCGCGTTCTACCTCCTCCTCGCCTACGGCCATGCCTGATCCGTCTGCGCTGGGGACAGTCCCTAGGACTGTCCCCGGACCTGGCCGAAGCGTGCCGGGTGTGCGCCGACTCGTCCACAGGTGGCCGTTCGGGCACACTCCGCCGGGATGACCCGCGTCGCCGTGCTCGGAGCCACCGGATCCACCCACCGTGGGGGAACCCATGGTTCCCCCATGAGCCCCCTCCTTCACGCTCATGCGTAGACGCGTCGCCCTGCTCGGAGCCACCGGGTCCATCGGCCGCCAGGCCCTCGAGGTGATCGCGGCGAACCCCGAGCTGGAGCTCGTCGCCGCCTCCTCCGGCTCGACCCCGATCGACGGCCTCGCGCCGCTCACGCAGGTCGGCGGCGACCCGGTCGAGCTGCTGCAGCGTGCGGAGCCGGACGTCGTGCTCAACGCGATCGTCGGCTTCGCAGGCATCCGCGCGACCCTGTGGGCACTCGAGCGCGGGATCACGCTCGCGCTCGCGAACAAGGAGAGCCTGGTCGCGGCCGGTGAGCTCGCCACGGCCGCCCGTGGGCGCGGCGGCGGGCTGCTGCTCCCGGTCGACAGCGAGCACTCGGCCACCGCCCAGTGCCTCGAAGGCCGCGATCCGGCGACGGTGCACTCGCTGGTGCTGACCGCCTCGGGCGGGCCGTTCCTCGGCCGCACGAGCGAGGAGCTCGCGGACGTCACCGTCGAGAACGCGCTCGCGCATCCGACGTGGGAGATGGGGCCGAAGATCACGGTCGACTCGGCCACGCTGGCGAACAAGGGCCTCGAGGTGATCGAGGCGCACGTCCTGTTCGGCGTGCCGTACGACCGGATCGAGGTCGTCGTCCACCCGACGTCGACCGTGCACGCGCTCGTCCGGTTCCGCGACGGCGCCGCGCTCGCGCACCTGGGCCTCCCCGACATGCGGGTCCCGATCTCGTACGCGCTCACCTTTCCGCGGCGCGCCGCGACGCCGGTGCCGCCGCTCGACCTCCGCGGCCTGACGCTGCAGTTCCTCGAGCCCGACCTCGACGCGTTCCCGCTGCTGCGCCTCGCGCGGGAGGCCGGCGAGCGGGGCGGCACCGCGCCGTGCGCGTACAACGCGGCCAACGAGGTCGCGGTCGCAGCCTTCCTCGAGGGCCGCCTGCCGTTCCTCGGGATCGCGGAGGTCGTCGAGCGCGTCCTCGGCGACGTCGACGGCGCCCCGGCACGCGACCTCGACGACCTGCTCGAGGCCGACGCGGCCGCACGGCGCGCGGCTCAGGGGGCGCTGGCGCCCGCATGAGCCTGACCGTCGCCATCCTCGCGCTCGCCTTCCTGGTGCTGATCCACGAGGCGGGGCACTTCTTCACCGCGCGCGCGGTCGGGATGCGTCCGCGCAAGTTCTACGTCGGCTTCCCGCCCGCGCTGGCCAAGGTCTCGCGCGGCGGGATCGAGTACGGGATCGGCACGATCCCGCTCGGCGGCTACGTGAAGATCCCGGGGATGCACCGCCCGGCGCCGTCGGACGTCGACCTCCACCTCGGCCGCGCGGCCGGCGAGTCCGACGCCGTGGCGGCGGCGGCCGAGCGGATGAAGCGCGCGCTCGGGGCCGGCGAGATGGAGCAGGCGCGCGCGGAGCTGCCGGCGCTGCGCGGCGCCGTCGACGGCGCGACGCTCGAGCCGCCGGCCCGAAAGGGCGCGGCGCGCGGGCTGGAGGAGCTCTCGGACGGGCTCGGCGGCGACGCCTACTGGCGCCAACGGACCTGGAAGAAGGTCACGGTGATCCTGGCCGGCCCCGCGACGAACTTCGTCCTCGCGATCGTGCTCTTCACCATCCTGCTGATGCAGGGCACCTACCAGGTCGGGGTGCGGCTGGCCGCGAACGACCGCGGGGAGGCGACGACGCGGGTCGAGGAGGTGCTCTCCGGCTCGCCCGCCGAGCGCGCCGGGATCCGCCCCGGCGACGTCGTCGTCCGCGTCGACGGCCAGCCCGTCGGCGCCGGCACGCTCCTCGACCGGATCCAGCGGTCGGAGGGGCGGCCGCTCGACCTCACAGTCCGGCGCGACGGGACGCTCGAGACGGTCCCCGACGTCCGCGCCCGCGAGGTGGAGGGGAGGACGCTCCCCGAGGCGACCGGGCGCGCGTTCCAGATCACCGGGATCGTGGCGAAGAGCGTCGCGGGGTTCTTCCCGCGCCTCGTGCAGGGCGAGGGCAGGAAGGACGTCTCGAGCCCGGTCGGGATCACCGACGCCTCCGCGCAGGCGCTCGACCGCGGCGTCGAGGACTTCCTCTTCGTCGTGGGGCTCATCAGCCTCTCGCTCGCGCTCCTGAACCTGCTGCCGCTCCTGCCGCTCGACGGCGGGCACATCGCCTTCTCGATCGTCGAGGGCGTCCGCCGCCGCGCGATCGGCCGCGAGGTCTACGAGCGGGTCTCGATCGTCGGGATCGCCCTCGTGCTGTTCCTGTTCATGATCGGCCTGACGAACGACATCGACCGCATCTCGTCCTGAGCCGGCGCCCGGCCTGAGCGCCGGATTCGCGCCCCGTCGGCTGGGCTACCCTGGGTCGCGTATGCCGAGCACGCGGCAGATCTCCGTCGGCGGTGTCGCGATCGGCGGCGGCGCGCCCGTCGCCGTCCAGTCGATGACCCTGACGAAGACGCACGACGTCGAGACGACGACGGCGCAGATCGCCGCGCTCGCGAGCGCCGGCTGCGAGCTCGTGCGGGTCGCCGTGCCGAAGAGCGAGGACGCGGCCGCGCTGCCCCGGATCGTGCGCCTGTCGCCGCTCCCCGTGATCGCCGACATCCACTTCAACGCCAGCCTCGCCCTCAAGGCGATCGAGGCCGGTGTGGCGGCCGTGCGGATCAACCCCGGCAACATCGGCGGCGCCGACAAGGTCGCGCTCGTCGTCGGCGCGGCGAAGCGCGCTGGCATCCCGATGCGCATCGGCGCCAACTCGGGCTCGCTGCCGAAGCACCTCGCCGGGCTCGCCCAGCAGGACCAGGCCGAGGCGCTCGTGGAGGCGGCGCTGGAGGAGGTCCGCCTGCTCGAGAGCCTCGACTTCCGGGACTTCAAGATCTCGGTCAAGTCCAGCCACGTGCCGACGATGATCCGCGCCTACCGCGCGCTGTCGGACCGCGTCCCGTACCCGCTGCACCTCGGCGTCACCGAAGCCGGCACGCCCTTCAGCGGCTCGATCAAGAGCGCCGTCGGGATGGGCGCGCTGCTCACCGACGGGATCGGGGACACGCTCCGCGTCTCGCTCACCGCCGACCCGGTCGAGGAGGTGCGCGTCGCGTGGGAGATCCTGAAGGCGCTCGGCCTCCGCGAGCGGGGCCCGGTGATGATCGCGTGCCCGAGCTGCGGCCGCGACAACGTCGGCGTCCAGACGCTCGCCGAGCGTGTCGAGGAGCGCCTGCGCAGCTACCCGGAGACGTTCGAGGTCGCGGTGCTCGGCTGCGCGGTCAACGGGCCGGGCGAGGCGGGGGACGCGGACTTCGGCATCGCCGGCGGCCGCGACGTCGGCTTCGTCTACGCGCACGGCCGCGTGCTGAAGAAGGTCTCGTCCGACATCCTCGTCGACGAGCTCTTCCACGAGATCGACCGCTGGATCGCCGACGGGATGCACCGCCCCAGGCGGCTGAAGATGGCGAAGCCGGCCGCGCTCGCGATGGCCGAGGCGAGCCTGATCCCCCTCGACTAGCCGGCTCGCGCGCTCTGCCGCGCTCCGCGGACGGGGCGAGATAGCCTGCACGGACAACGATGATCGCCCGCGCCTCCCAGCTGTTCCTGCCGACCCTGCGCGACGCGCCCGCCGACGCGGAGGCCGTCAACCACAAGCTGCTCGTGCGCGGCGGCTTCGTCCGCCAGCTGACCGGCGGCGTATGGACGTTCCTGCCGCTCGGCTGGCGCGTCCATCGCAAGATCGAGCAGATCATCCGCGAGGAGATGGACGCGATCGGCGGCCAGGAGATGTTGATGCCGGTGCTGACGCCCGCGGAGCTGTGGCAGCAGAGCGGCCGCTACACGATCCCGGAGGTGTTCCACCTGCGCGACCGGAAGGGCTCCGAGTACGTGCTGCCGATGACGCACGAGGAGACGGTCACCCACCACGCGAAGGAGATCCAGAGCTACCGGCAGCTGCCGCAGATCCTCTACCACCTCTCGGTCAAGGAGCGCGACGAGCCGCGGCCGCGCGCGGGGCTGATCCGCCTGCGCGAGTTCGTGATGAAGGACTCCTACTCGTTCGACCGCGACGACGAAGGGCTCGCCCGCGCCTTCGACGCGCACCGCGGCGCGTACCACCGGATCTTCGAGCGCTGCGGCCTCGTGGTGCACGACGTCGAGGCCGAGTCGGGGATGATGGGCGGAAGCGAGTCGGTGGACTTCCTCGCGCCCGCCGGCGCCGGCGAGAACACGCTCGTGACCTGCGAGAACGGCGACTACGCCGCCGACCAGGAGGTGGCCAGGGGCATACCCCGGCCGCCCCGGTTTCCCGAGCCGCTCGACGCGCCGGAGGAGGTCGGGACGCCGGGCGTCGCCACCATCGAGGAGCTGGCGCAGTTCCTCGGGATCGACGACGCGGCGACGTCGAAGGCGATGCCCGTCGTGAAGCCGGACGGGACGCTCGTGCTCGGGCTCATCCGCGGCGACGACCGGCTCGAGGGCGCCAAGATGCTCACGGCGCTCGGCTCGGACTACCGCCCGGCGACCGACGACGAGATCCGCGCCGCGTTCGGGGCCGATCCGGGCTCCCTCGGCCCCGTCGGGTTCGACGGCGAGGTGATCGCCGACGAGACGCTCCGGGAGGGTCAGTACGTCGCGGGCGCGAACCGCACCGGCTGGCACCTGCGCGGCGTGGAGGCCGGCCGCGACTACCACCCGCGCTTCGCAGACCTGCGGCAGCCGAAGGAGGGTGACCGCTGCCCGCGCTGCGGCGGCGCGCTGGGCTTCCAGACGGCGATCGAGCTCGGCCACATCTTCAAGCTCGGCACGCGGTACTCGGAGCCGCTGTCGGCGACGTTCCTCGACGAGGACGGGACGGAGAAACCGCTGATCATGGGCTCGTACGGCATCGGCCCGGCGCGGATGATGGCCGCCGTCGTCGAGCAGCGCCACGACGAGCAGGGCATCGTCTGGCCCGCGTCGATCGCACCGTACGACGTCCACGTCGTCGCGCTGCCCGGCCTCGAGGAGCGGGCGCTCGAGGTCGCCGAGGCACTGTCGGCGTCCGGCCAGGACGTGCTCGTCGACGAGCGTGACCAGCGCGCGGGCGAGAAGTTCGCCGACGCCGACCTGATCGGCTGTCCCGTCAGGATCACCGTCGGCCGCAAGACGCTCGAGGACGGCGCCGTCGACATTCGCGACCGCGCGACCGGCGAGGAGCGCCGCGTGGCGATCGACCGGGTGGCGGAGGCCGCGTAGTGGCGCGGAGGAAGCGGTTCAGCGAGGAGCCGTTCGGGCCCACGATCGAGCGGCTGATGCTCGAGAGCGGCACCACGTACCGCGCCCTCGCCGACCGGACGCAGCTCTCGGCCGGCTACCTCAACCACCTCGTCCACGGGAACCGGCCGGTTCCGTCGACGGAGGTGATGGCGCGGCTGGCGGCCGCGCTCGGGGTCGAGCCGGAGCACTTCCGCGAGTACCGGCTGCGCGTGATCACCGAGCGGCTCGAGGCGATGCCCGACCTGATCGACCGGCTCTACCGGCGGCTCGACCGGCAGTAGCATCGGCGGTGTGAAGAGGGCGCTCGTCGGCGCGGCCGCGGCGCTCGCGCTCGCCGCTCCGGCGTTCGGCGCGACGTACCCGGGCTTCAAACCGAAGCCGCTGTTCGCCACGCCCGGCTCGGGCGCGTACTGCTACGTCGACGCGGTCGGGTTCGAGGACGACGGCGCGAAGCTGTTCTGCTGGCGGCCGCGGGACGGGCTGTGGGCGTCGATCCCCTGGAACGGCCGGCGAGCCGCCGCGGGCCACCGCCGCAGCTTCCCGCAGCTCGTCCACGGGATGACGAGGCTGGTGGGCTACGCGCCGCGGGCGCGCGTGCTGCGCTACGGGCGGCGGTGGCGGTACCGGTGCGCGGATCCGCGCGCGCTGGAGACGTGCGGCGGCGCCGGGGCCAGGATCGCGTTCACGTGCGTGAGCGCCCGCAGCGGGCTCACGTGCCGCAACGAGCTCGGGCACGGCTTCCGGATCGGCCGCGAGCGCGGGTTCGCACGCCTGTAGCGACCCGCGAGCTCAGGAGGCCGCGCCCTGCGGCGTGCTGCGCCCGGCGGCGAGCAGCCGCTCGACCTCCTCGTCGCCGACCGGCGCGAAGCTCCCGTACCAGAGGCCGACGGCGACGAACTGATCGAGGGGGTACGGGCAGACGACCGCGTCGGCCTCGCCCTCGAGCGCCGCCAGGCTCTCCACCGCCCCCACGGGAACCGCGACCACGACCCGCGCGGCGCCCCGAGCGCGGGCCCAGCGCACGGCGGCGACCATCGTCGCGCCGGTGGCGAGACCGTCGTCGACGAGGACGGCCGTCCTCCCGGCGAGGTCGAGCGGCGGCACCGCCGCGTGCAGGCGACGGTCGAGCTCGGCCGCTGCCCCGGCGGCCGCGTCGACGGCCGCCTGCACCTGGGCATCGGTCAGCCCGTCGGGCCCGCGCACGTAGACGCCGTCGCCCGGCGTGACGGCACCGAGGGCGTACTCCGGCTGCCACGGATGCCGCACCTTGCGCACGGCGACGACGTCGAGCGGCAGCGCCAGCCTGGACGCCACCTCGGCCGCCACGACGACGCCGCCCCGTGCGAGGCCCACGACCACGGCGTCCTCGCGTTCGGCCTCGAGGGCCTGGCCGAGCAGCCTGCCGGCGTCGACGCGGTCGGCGAACAACGGCGCGGGACGACGCATCGTCCCCATGCGGGGAGTGTCGCAGATCGCGTGGGCCGTCCTTCCGCGAAATCGCTGATGCCGAGGCACCGTCGGCGCGAGAGGGTGCTGCGCATGGACCTGCTCGAGGTCGAGATCGCGAAGCCGGAGGGCCTGAACGTCGTGCTCGGGCAGGCCCACTTCATCAAGGCGGTCGAGGACCTCCACGAGGCGCTGGCGGGCAGCTCGCCGCACCTGCGCTTCGGCCTCGCGTTCTGCGAGGCATCCGGGCCGTGCCTCGTCCGCCGGAGCGGCAACGACGACGAGCTCGTCGAGCTGGCGACGCGCAACGCGCTCGCGGTCGGCGCCGGGCACTCGTTCGTCGTCTTCCTGCGCGAGGGCTATCCCGTCAACGTCCTCAACCAGCTGAAGCTCGTGCCCGAGGTGTGCCGGATCTTCTGTGCGACCGCCAACCCCGTCCGCGTGATCGTCGCGGAGACCGCCGGAGGCAGGGGCGTCCTGGGCGTCGTCGACGGCGAGTCCCCGCGCGGCGTCGAGACCGAGGAGGACGTCGCCGCGCGGAAGGGGCTGTTGCGCGAGCTCGGCTACAAGGCGAGCGGATGACCGGAGCGCAGGTCGTCGCGACGCGCGAGGCGACGGTCGTGGCGGTGGAGCAGCTCGCGCTGCCGGGAACGCTGGCAGTGCCGGCGGCGCCCATCGGCGTCGTCGCGTTCGCCCACGGCAGCGGCAGCGGCCGGCTGAGCCCGCGGAACGCCCAGGTCGCGCGGGCGCTGAACGACGCCCGCCTCGGCACGCTGCTGTTCGACCTCCTCGCCCCGGAGGAGGCCGCCGACCGGCGCAACGTCTTCGACGTCCCGCTCCTCGCCGGACGCCTGACCGCCGCCGTCGAGTGGCTGCGACGGCAGCCCGAGGCGCGCGACCTCCCCGTCGGGCTCTTCGGCGCGAGCACCGGTGCAGCCGCCGCGCTCTGGTCGGCGGCGGAGCTCGGCCACGAAGTCGGCGCCGTCGTCTCGCGCGGCGGCCGGCCGGATCTCGCCGGCCCACGCCTCCGTGAGGTCACGGCACCGACGCTGCTCGTCGTCGGCGGTCGGGACGAGGTCGTGCTCGAGCTGAACCGCCGTTCGCTGCGCGAGCTTTCCGGCCCGGCCGAGCTCCGGGTCGTGCCCGGGGCAACGCACCTGTTCGAGGAGCCGGGCGCGCTGGAGCAGGTCGCGGCGCTCGCGACCGACTGGTTCGTGGCGCACCTCGCCTGAGCGCCGCGGGCCGGCGTCAGACCGTGCCGCCGCGCGGGACGACGACGAGCCGCCCCCGTTCCTCGACCACGTCGGTGCCGAGCTCGCGGCAGGCGCCTCGGAACCGCCCGGCGATCCAGCGTGCGTCCCTCCCGTCGGCGAGGCGCGTGTAACAGTGCTCGAGCACGATCGGAATCGCCTCGACCCGCTCGGCGCAGGACGCGGTGAGCGTGACGAGGAAGACGAGCCCGAGGTCGTTGCGGAGCACGGGGTCGACGCGGTAGTCGTCGACGAAGTCGCCGAGGTCGTAGAGGATCGCGTCCTCGACGCCGTGGAAGACGTGGGCGGAGTGCCCGGCGACGAGCGTCGCGCCGGCCGCACGCAGCGCGGCGGCAGCGGTGCGGATCCGCGGCAGCGGCGCAGGGCTCATGTTCGGCCCCCAGTGGGGCGTGACGAGGACCGCGTCGGCCTCGACGGCGCCGATCGCGTCGCCGACCCAGGGTGGGATCCGGCCGTCCAGCTCGGCGTACGCCACGCCGGGTGCGTCCCTCGCCCCGGCGTACGCCGCCGGATGGTCGGTCAGGCCGAGCACCGCGAGCCGGAGCCCGTTCGCCTCGAGGACGGCAGGGCGGCGGGCCGCGGCGACGTCCGGTCCGGCGCCGACCGGCTCGACCGCCACGCGCCGGAGGTGCTCCACGGTGTCCAGCAGCGCCGTGGCGCCGAAGTCGAGCGAGTGGTTGTTGGCCAGCGTCACGCAGTCCACGCCGAGCGCGGCCAGGGCGTCGGCGGCCGCAGGCGGAGCGCGGAAGAAGAACGGCTTCCGCGGATCCGGCCACGGGTCGCCGCGGTCGGAGATGCAGCACTCGAGGTTCAGCACGACGAGGTCGGCGCCGCGCAGGATCTCCACGACCTCCGGTGCGAACAGCTCGACGCCTGCGCGGGAGCGCAGCCGGTCGCCGACCAGTCGGCCCAGCATCGTGTCGCCGGCGAGCGCCAGCGTGATCCGGCGGGGATCGCCGACGGACGCCGTCAACTCAGCTGCCGTCGCCGTCGACGATCCGCCCGTCCTCGAGCCGCAGGACGCGGTCGGCGATCCGCTCGAGCCGCGCGTCGTGCGAGACGGTGACGACTCCGCAGCCGCGCTCCTTCGCGAGCCCGTGGAGGAGCTCCATCACCTCGCGTCCGTGACGCGAGTCCAGGTTCGCGGTCGGCTCGTCCGCGAGCAGCAGCGGCGGCCGGTTCGCCAGCGCCCGGGCGATCGAGACGCGCTGCTTCTCGCCGCCGGAGAGATCCCGCGCCCGGAAGTCGAGCCGTCCCTCCAGGCCCGCGGCGACGAGCAGCTCGGCCGCGCGCGCGTGGGCCGCCGCGCCGGTCACGCCCGCGACGTTGAGCGCGACCTCGACGTTCTCCTGCGCGGTGAGCGTCTCGAGCAGGTTGAAGGTCTGGAAGACGAAACCGACGGATCGGCGCCGGACGGCGGCGAGCGCACGCGGACCGAGCCCGACGAGCTCCGTCCCGTCGACGACGACGTGACCCCCGGTCGGGCGGAGGAGGCCGCCGATCATCGTCAGCAGCGTCGTCTTGCCCGAGCCCGACGGCCCCATGATCAGCGTGACCTCGCCCGCGTCGGCCGTGAGGTCGATCCCGTCGACGGCTCGAACGGCGGTCCGGCCGCTGCCGAAGACCTTGACGAGACCCTCCGCCCGCAGCAACGTCGCGGTCCCGGTGATCACGGTGGTGCTCACGCCCGGAACACCGTCGCCGGGTCGATCCGGCTGATCCGCAGCACGGGCGCGACCGCCGCGACCACCGAGACGACGAGCGCGACCGCGAACACGGCCGCCGCGTCGAGCGGCCGCAGGTCGGTGACGAACTCCGGCACGGCACGTCGGACGAGAGTGGGGACGAGGCTCGCGGCTACCACGCCGAAGGCTGCTCCGGCCACTCCCACGGCGAGGCTCTGGCGGACGACGATCCGGTACACGAACGGGTCGTCGGCGCCGATCGCCTTCAGCACGCCGAAGTCGCGGGCCTTCTCGACCGTGGCGGTGTACACGGTCAGCGCGATCACGGCGCCGCCGATCGCGAACCCGATCCCCATCAGCGCGCCGACCACGGGCAGGAAGCCGTGCCGGACGAGCTCGCGGGTCGCGTCGGCGAAGTCCGCCGAGGTCCGGGCCTCGCTGCCCGGGACGGCCGCGACGGCCGCGCGCGCGACGGCGTCGACGTCCGCTCCCGGCTCGACGGCGAGGAGGAAGAAGCTCACGAAGCCCTCGAGCCCGAGCAGCCGGCGGCCGTCCGCGCCGTTCACGAAGGCGACCTCGAACAGCGGGTTCCCACCCGGCACCACCCGCTCCACGGTCAGGCGCCGGCCGAGCACGTCCAGCCCGTCGCCCGTCTCGAGGCCCGCCGCCTCGGCGAAGACGGCATCGACGACGACGGCGCCCGGAGGCGGCAGGAACCGTTGCGCGTCATCGGGCCACGCCTCGCGGGAGGGCACGGCGAGGGACAGGAAGTAGACGTTGAGCTCCCTGCTCTCGGGATCGAGCGTGACCCGACGCGCGTACACGGGCACGACGGCGCGGACGCCCGGTACCGCGGCCACCGCATCCAGCCGGTCGGCCGGGAGGAACGAGCTCGTGCGGAGCGGGTCCGACGTTCCCGCCTGCGCCAGCCAGACGTCGCCAGGGAGGTCGGCGAATACGCCCCCGGCCGCGCCCCAGCCGCGGTAGAGGCTCGCCACGACGAGGATCAGCAGGACGGCGCAGGCGACGCCGCCGACGGACATCAGGAGGCGCGCCTTCTCCGCCAGGAGGTTGCGGCGCGCCACGGGGACGCGACGCGGCCGCCGTCGTGCGGCCGGCGGAACGCTCAGCTCGGCGGCGGCAGGGGCGTGCATCGTCGCCGAGCCTTCGTCAGCGCGGGAGCTCGTCCGCGTAGTGCGGCTCCAGCTGGACGTACAGCGAGATCCCTGTCGCGCCGCGACGGTTGGTGTACGGGTAGACGACGGCGGCCCCCGGCCGGCGCTCGCCCTCGGCCCGGCGCTCGTTCTCGAGCGCGTGCTCGACGCAGATCCCCGGACAGTCCTCGTCGACCTCGAACACGACCGCGCCCTCGGCCAGGTCGAAGTCGTAGTGTCGGACCTCGTACGCGGCGAGGTTCGGGCAGCCCTCGACGGCGCACCGGTGGGTCTCGACCCACATCGCGACCTCCTTTCCGGAATCGTCCCGCGTGCGGCCGCGGACGGCATCCGGGGCGACGCTGACCGTCAGTGGTCGCCCCGATGCGGGACGTCGAGAGGGGGGCGAGCCTCGACGTGCGAAGAAAGGAGGTGCGATGACACTCGTGCGCTGGAACCCGCTCCAGGAGCTCGACGCGATGGAGCGGCGGATGCGGCGGATCTTCGACGAGACCGGGATCGTGCCCGCCCCGCTGCCGGCCGCCGATGTCTACGAGACCGACGCGGAGTTCGTCTACGAGCTGGAGGTGCCGGGCTTCGAGGAGGAGCAACTCGCCGTCGAGGTGACCGACCACACGCTCACCGTCAAGGGCGAGCGGACGGAGCACCGGGAGGAGGAGGACAAGGCGTTCCGCCTCCAGGAGCGGCTCGCGAGGAAGTTCGAGCGCCGCTTCGAGCTCCCCGTCCAGGCGAAGGCCGAGAAGCTCGCCGCCGAGTTCAAGGACGGCGTGCTGACGGTGCACGCGCCGAAGACGAAGGCAGCGACGCCGCACAAGGTCGCGATCACGGCGAAGTAGCGAATCGGGCGTGGGGCCGCCCGGTGCCCAGGCACCGCCGGCCCCACCTCGTCCGGCGCTCCGCGGGGCAATGTCGATGCACGGCGCGCAGCGTGAGGAGGCGACGCGCCTCCGACGCACCTCGAAGTTGCCGCAGCTCGGACGGCGCGGGGGTGGATGGGTCGCGGTTCAGGTGGCGTTGATCGCGGCGATCCTGCTCTCGGCGTTCGCCGGACGCGAGTGGCCGGACGGGCTCGAGCCGGTCGCGTACGCCGTCGGCGGGATCGTGGTCGCGGCCGGCGTCGCGCTCCTCGCAGCCGGCGCGCTCGGGCTCGGAGCGGCACTGACGCCGTATCCGGCGCCACGGAGCGGGGGGGAGCTGCGGACGGCGGGCGTCTACGGCGTCGTGCGCCATCCGATGTACGGCGGCGGGATCCTGATCGCGCTCGGCTGGTCGGTGCTCTTCGCCACCCTGGTGGGATTCGCGCTCACGGTCGTCCTCGCGGTCTTCGGCGACCTGAAGTCGCGGCGCGAGGAGCTCTGGCTCGAGCAACACCATCCCGACTACGGCGAGTACCGCCGGCACGTCCGGCACCGGCTCATCCCGTTCGTGTGGTGACCCGCCAGGGCGGCGGTCGCGACCGTCGCGGGAGCGGCTCGCATTCGCGCGCCGACTTGTGGAGCGGGCGCCGATCTCCTACTGTCGAGTGACACGCTGACCCGCGCGGCACTCCTCGACGCCGAGGAGTACGGCCTCCCTACCGCCGCGCCGGCTCGAATGCTGCCTTCGCCCTCTCGGCGCGGGTGACCTCGAGAAGACGCGCACCGCGGCGCCAGCCGGTGCCGAGGAAGCGATCGAGGAGGGGTCACATGGACCGAGTCGCACCCACCGCACCGCTGTCGTTCGACGTCGTAGGAGGGGCGACGAGATGAGGATCTGCATCGTCGGTGCCTCCGGGCAGCTCGGCCGGTCCATGGTCGAGCACGCACTCGCGCGCGGCCACGAGGTCGTCGGCGTCTGCAGGCCGGAGAGCGTGGGGAAGCTGAGCGCCTCCAGGAGCGGATCGCGATCGTGACGGGAGCGACGGACGACCGCGAGGTGGTCGGGCGCGCGGTGGCAGGGTGCGATGGCGTGCTCGTCGTGCTCGCCCCGCGAGGCGTCCACGGGTACTCGACCGGCACGGCGCAGGCCGTACTCGACCTGGCACCCACGAGGCGCCCGGCTCGTGTTCTCGTGCGGGTGGCACATCAGCCGCGACGGTCAGGACGTGTGCTCGTGGAAGCTCAGGGCGCTCGTGAGCGTCTTCGGGCCGGTCGCGCGCCTCGCTCGCTTCGCCGACCTCGACGACCAGGTGGAGGCCTGCCGCAGGGTGTTCGCCAGCGACACCCACTGGACCGTCGTTCGCGGGAGCGATCTCGAGGAGGGAGAGAGCCAAGGCCTTCCCGTCGGAGCCGCCACGTCGGCGACCCCGTCCTCGAGACCAACCGAACCCGGCGCGTCGACTTCGCGCTGTTCATGGTCGACGCCCTCGAGAACGACGAGCTCATCCACGAGCACCGGCCATCGTCGGCCGCGAGACACCATCGGCGCTCGCGCATGCCGCCACTGCCGCCGCCTCAACAACTCACTCGAGAGAGGGGACACCCATGACCACGCTGTCGCCCGCCGCCCAGCCCGAAGCGCTCAGCCGCCTGCGGATCTGGGCCTGGCCGCTCGCAGCGCTCCTCGGCTTCCCGATCGGCGGCTATGTCGCGAACCTGACGGTCGGCGCGGTCGACTCCGTCGGCACCGCGATCGCCGGCGGCCTGATTGCCGGCGCGGTCGTCGGCACTGCGCAGTGGCTCGCTCTGAAGCAGCTCGTTCCCTGGCACTGGATCGTCGCGACGAGCGTCGGGATGGGCGCCGGGCTGGCCGTCGGTGCGGCGATCGTCGACTACGGCATCGAGCGAGGCGACCTGATGCTCATGGGCTTCGTCACCGGGGCCGGTGTCGGAGGGCTGCAGGCGGTGATGCTCGCCCGGCACGGGATTGTCGGAGCGTCGTGGTGGGCGGCGGCGAACCCGCCTACCTGGGCAGTCGCCTGGCTGATCAGCTCCTACGTGATCTCGGCGAACATCGACGAGCGGTTCACGAACTTCGGCGCCAGCGGCACCCTCCTGTACGCACTGGTGACCGGTCTGGTCCTCGCCTGGCTGCTCCGCAGGACAGAGTCGCAGGTGCGCCCGACGTGAGCCTCGACCGCGCGGCCGGGGCGCTGCTGATCGGGGTCCCGGTCGCGTTCAACCTCTTCTTCTTCCTGCTCGGCCGTCTCTTCGACTACCCGACCGTGCTTCGCAGTCCGGTCGGCGACGTGCTTCGCCGATTCCACGCCGGTGGCCTGCGGCTGAAGCTGATCTGGTACGGCTTCATGCTCACCGCCGTCCTCCTCGCGCCGCTCGCCGTCCTGCTGGGCCAGATCCTGGCCCGCGACGAGCTCGAGATCGTCCCGCTCGCGACGACGATCGGGATCCTGGCCGCCGTCGTGCAGTTCCTCGGGCTCGCACGCTGGCCCTTCCTCGTGCCCGCGCTCGCGCGAACCTACGAGAGCCCCGACGCGACTCGGGCGACGCGCGAGGCCGCTGCCGTGGTGTTCGACTCGTTCAACCGGTACCTCGGCGTCGCGGTCGGCGAGTGCCTCGGCTACCTCTTCACCGGTGCGTGGACCGTGCTCGTGTCCGTCGCGATGCTCCAGTCGTCGGCCTTCGACGCGTGGCTGGCCTGGCCGGGCCTCGCCGTCGGGCTCTTCCTCATCCTGGGCTCGCTCGAGTTCGTCGGCCCATTCGAGGAGCGAGGATGGTCGGTCGCAGGGGCTATCGTGCCGGTCGCCTACGTCGCGTGGTCAGTGTGGCTCGTCGCGGCCGGCATCCTTCTCGTCGCGTAACGACCGGCCGGCCGTGCCGCTTCTCGGACGAGCCGGCGCAATGCCACCGCGACGCTGTCAGCCGTGGCTCGGAGCGGGTTGATACGGTGTCCAGCGTCGCGGGGCGTGGCGCAGCCTGGTTAGCGCGCCAGTCTGGGGGACTGGAGGTCCCGAGTTCGAATCTCGGCGCCCCGATTATGATGAAGTGGCTGCAAAAACTGATGTTTTGGCGTAAGCCGAAGTAGCCCGCGTTTCAGTCGTCTGCGCCCAATCAGTGCCCAAACGCCTCGTCGGCCTCGTCCGCGATGAACGAGTCGAGCGCCGTCCGTGCCCGGTCGAGCGAGTCCGGGAGGAGGTGCCCATAGGTCTTGTCGATCTGCTCCGTCGACGTGCCCATGAAGCGGGCGAGTTCGAACAGCAACACCCCGGCGGCGCGGACGGCCGGCGTCCATTCGTGCGCGCGCCAGTTGTGGAGGTTCAGGTAGCCGCCACGCTTGCCGGGGAACAGGACGCGGGTGTCGAGCCGCGCCGGTAGTTCGTCGAGCGCCTGGGCCGCTCTGAGAGGCATCGGGACGGCACGGAGGGACCTGTCCTGCTTCCCGTACAGCTTGACCGTCCCGTCGGTGTAGCAGTATGAGAATATCATTCAGGAAGACGGGCAAGTAGAGTCGGCGACGTGCCCAGCCCGCTGGCGTCGTGGTACCGACGGGCCGCTCGACCAGGCCGTGCCCCGGACGCCGGCGCTGCGCGAGCTGGCGCCGGTCGCCGAGGACTCGAACAAGAATCAATCAGTACTAAGTACAGATCGAGAGCCGCGTTTCGCCCGATGTCGAAAGTGAGCCGCCCGGCCAGCCTCATTAGTTCAACAAGGGAGGCGCGCCATGAACGGCCAATCAGGCTGGGAGAGTGTCGGGAGAGCCGTCCGGGTCCTTTCGGTGCTGCTGGGCGTCGCGATCCTGCCGTTCAGTCTGGCGGCGTGCGGCGGTGATGACAGCGACAGCGCCACAAAGACCGTCACGGTGACCGCCACGGCCGCCGGAGGTTCATCGACGAGCGCGACTGACAGGGGCACGGTCGTCAAGGTTGAGCTGGGTGAGTCCGGTTCGACCTATTTCGTCAAGCCCGATCAAACGTCGGTGGAAGCCGGCAAGGTGACCTTCGCCGTCACCAACGTCGGGGAGCTCTACCATGAGTTCATCGTCTACTCCAATCTCGAAGGTGTCGCGCCCGGCGATCTTCCGATCAATGCGGAAGAGGATGAAGCGGACCTCGTCGAGGAGAACATCGTTGGCGAAGCCCCTTATGCGACGCCTCCGATCGTTCCCTCGGACAAGAAGCCCGGCGACGCAGACCACCGGATCCGGAGTGGTGGCTGGGGCGCCGAGCTTACCGTGGACGTCAAGGCCGGCAGCTACATCTTGCTCTGCAATCTCTCAGGCCACTACACCAAGGCCAGGCAATTCGCCCCATTCACCGCGGAGTAGCGTCCGCCGTACCGCCGCTCGATCGTGACGCGCTGCCGCGCACGCCCACAGATCACCTGCACCCGAAAACCTCTCCCTACTTGGGAGAGATGGCGTGGTCACAGTCGCGATCCCCATCCCGCACCTCACGAGCCCGGTGCCATGAGGCGCAACGTAGGGAGCCATGGATCCCCGACCCCTGGTGGCCCCCGGCTGTGGGGTTCTGCTCGTTCGTGGCGGCTATGGCGGCACGATCCGCGGCACCGATCCGCTGGGCGAACTGCTCAGGCGCGAGCGCGAGCAGGAACGCGGCCGACGCCGGCGGTAGCAGCTACGCGAACTCGCGCTCGGCGCAGGTCGGGCAGAAGAAGCCGAGCGCGGGCTCGGCGTGCTCGTCGCGCGGGTCGTCGATCCGATGCGCCTGCCAGCGCCGCTCGTCCGCCGGCAGCCACACCGCGCCGCACTCCTCGCACGCCGGCGTCATCGCGACGTCCTGCGCCTTCATGGCGGCGAGTCTACGCCCCTAGAAGTGGCCCAATAGTGGCCCAAACGTCCTCGACGGGGACGGCTTCTCGTTGCGGCGGATCCCGGGAAAAACCGCATAGCGAAGCCACCTCCCGCCACTCGCCGACCACCCCCGCCA
>DATIDD010000012.1:0-2529 GCA_035456465.1 Gaiellaceae bacterium
TCCTCGCGGCGCAGTCGCCGCGAAGGCGCTCTCCAGCGGTCGCGCGTCCGGCGCCAGCTCGAGCAGCGTCTCGTTGAACCGTCGCGTGAACACGCGGGCGGCCCGATCGCACAGCGCGCGCAGCGCAGCGAGCTCGTGCTCCTCCGCGAACCCCTCGGGTCGCCGCGCGGGATAGCCGAACACGTGCCCCGGTGGCGGCAGCTGGCACGGGTGCCCCGGGAGGAACGCCGTGTACGGCACGCCGAGGGCGCGCAGCGCGAGGGATGCGCCGAACGCGAGCTGGTCGGAGAGGACGAGCTCGGGCCTCAGGTCGTCGACGATCTCCCCAAGGCGTCCCGTCACGTGCTCGGGATCCCAGAGCAGGTCGTGCAGCCTCCGTCGTGCCTGGTGCTCGAGCGTCGCCACCATCCCCTCGTAGGTGACGGCGAGGAAGTCGCGTGTCCCCTGGTCACCGGTTTCCGTGTCGGTTCTCGCGTTGCTTCCCGCCCCGAGCCGTAGCTCGACGTGCCCGAACCCGTCGGCGAGCACCCGCTCGCGGAGGGCGGCGCCGGTCGCCACCACCACCTCACGACCGGCGTCGCGGAGCGCCGATCCCACCGCCGACAGCGGAAGGTAGTGCGAGACGTAGTCGGGGCTGACGAGCAGCGCGGTCATGCGGCCCGCAGCGCGCGACGGCGAGTCACGTCCTCGTACAGGTCGACCAGCCGGCCGGCCATCGCGTCGATCGTGAAGCGCTCCTCGACGAGCGAACGCGCCCGCGCGGCGCGCTCGGCATCCAGTCGGACCGACGCCGCGCGACGGAGACCGGCTCGAAGGGAAGCGAGATCCGTGGTGTCGACGAGGAAGCCCGTCGTGCCGTCCTCGACGAACGTGGGCGGCCCGCCGCGGTCCGGGGCGACGACGGGAAGCCCCGCCGCGAGCGCCTCGAGCAGGCTCAGGCCGAACTCCTCTTTCCGGCTCGGGCACGCGTAGACACCACCGGCCGCGACGGCGCCCGGGATCCCGTGCGCGGCCGCCCGCAGGAGCTGGGGCACCTCGTCGTGGGGCCGATGGCCGAGGGTGACGAGACCGCTGCGTGCCTGCGGGAGCCGCGCGCAGACGGCTTCGATCTCGTCGATCACGTGACGCTCCTCGGGGGTCGGGTGCTCGAGGTCGCCGCCGACGATGGCGAGGTTGAAGCTCTCGAGCAGGTGGGGATCTCCCGCCCACGCCTCGACGAGCGCGGGGATGCCCTTCACACGGTTGAGCCGGGCAACCGTGACGAGCAGCGGGAGCCCGCGCCGGCACGCAGGCAGCGTGGCGATCGCCGAGGCGAGGGAACGGATCGCCGGCCCGCCGGCGCCGATGGGTCGGCGTGCGGCGGCGTCGACGGCGATCCCCTCGGGGATCGCCCACAGGCGATCGGGGTGGACTGCGCCGAAGGCCGGCCCGAGCAGGTCGCGAAGCTCGCGCTCGAGCCCGGGTCGCGGGAGCACGGCGAGCGCGGCGGCCTCGCGCATCATGCGGTCGACGAGCCACGCGCGGAAGACGTAGTGCTGCTCCAGATCCGCCACGGGGAACGTCGAGCGGTCGAGCCGCCCCGTTGCCTCGGCGTCGCGGAGCACCGAATGGGGATCGGGTGCGAGGGTGAAGACGACGGGCACGCCCAGCCGGCGGAAGACACGGGCCGCGACGAAGGTGCCGACGTCGGCAAACCGGAGGTGCGCGACATCGAACGGCCCGTGGCGGGCGACCGCTGCCGCGAGCGCGAGCTCGATCTCCCGTCGGTACTCCCATTGCCTGGCCGTCGGGAGATACGTGTCCGAGCCGTATCGCAGGCGCGCGATGCGGGAGCGGCGGCCGATCGGCTCCTGCGGGAGGGAGTAGAGGCCGGGAAACGACGGATCCTCGAACGCCCGCGTGAACGTCACCACCTCCGAGACCGCCGGATGGGCGTCGAGCGCCCGTGTCAGGCTCACGAGCAACGTGGCGAGGCCGCCGCCGTCGCCCGCGCCGGCGCCCCGGAGCTCTGCGTCGAGGCGGCCCTGGAGCGACACCTGCGCGATGCGGAGGCCGCGAGTGCTGGTGGTTCGGGCCCGCGGAAGCGCCGGAGCCGGCGTCCTCCGCCATCGCTCGAGCGTCAGCTCGGCGACCATCGACGGGAAGCCGCCGCGCGCGGCCAGCGCGGTGAGCGGCTTGATTGCGCGCGGATAGAGGGGGCCCTCGCCGAGCACCCAGGCGGCGTGTGCCCTGCGCTCGGCCGCAGCCACGAGGTCGTCGACGACGAGGCGCCCCGTTCCGCGGCCGCCGCGCGCGAGCGCGTGGAGGACGAGCAGCTGTGCGGTCGGGTCGGAACGACGTGCCGCGCGCGCAAGCCGCCGACCCCGGGCGTCGTCGATACCTCGTCGCCGGAGGGCGAGGGCCGAGGTGACCGCCTCGAGCAGGGGGGCTTCGAGGAGTCGTCGCTCGTCGCTGGACATCTCGAGCGTCGCGCCGCGAATGCCGCCCGGCGCCGCTGGTGCGGCGCCGGGCCGCGGACGGGGCATCTCC
>DATIDD010000013.1:0-5934 GCA_035456465.1 Gaiellaceae bacterium
GTGCACACGTTCACGATCGGCTTCGCCGAGCGGAGCTTCGACGAGCGCGCAGACGCGCGGCTCGTGGCCGAGCGCTACGGGACGGAGCACCACGAGCTGCTCGTGCGGCCGGAACCCGAGCTGCTGCTGGAGGCGCTCGCCGAGGCGTTCGACGAGCCGTTCGCGGACTCGTCCGCGCTGCCCACGTACCTCGTCTCCGAGCTCGCCGCGCGGCACGTCAAGGTCGCGCTCTCCGGCGAGGGCGGCGACGAGCTCTTCGGCGGCTACTACACGTACGCCGCCGATCTGCTCGCCCTCCGCGCCGGCCCGGTCGCGCGCCTCGCGCGGCCGCTCGTCGAGCGGCTCCCGAGCTCCGACGCGAAGGTCAGCTTCGACTACAAGGCGAAACGCTTCGTGCGGGCGGCGCACCTGCCCCCGCTCGAGCGCCACCACGGCTGGAAGGAGATCTTCGCTCCGGACGTCCGTGCCGAGCTGACCGGCCGCCGCGCGGCGTTCGACCCGGTCGGGCTGCTGCGCGCGCGCTTCGCCGAGACCGAAGGAGCAGAGCTGATCGCGCGGCTGCAGGACGTCGACCTCGGCGTCCTGATGGTCGCGGATCAGCTGACGAAGACCGATCGCGCCTCGATGGCCCATTCGCTCGAGGCCCGGGTGCCGTTCTGCGATCCCGTCGTGGCCGAGCTCGCCCTCGCGCTGCCGCGACGGCTTCGCGTCCGAGGTCTCGCGAAGAAGGTGCTGCTGCGGAAGGCCGCCGAGCCCCTGCTCCCGGCCGAGATCATCCGTGGGCGCAAGCGCGGCTTCTCGATCCCGGCCGCGGCGTGGCTGCGAGGCGACCTGGAGCCCTTCGCGCGCGACGTGCTCTCGGAGGCGACGCTCCGTCGTCAGGGCTACCTCGAGCCGGGGGTCGTGCGGCGCCTGCTCGACGACCACGTCTCGGGTCGCGAGGACCTCTCGCGGCAGCTGTGGGGCCTGCTCGCGTTCACGCTCTGGCACGAGGCGCACGTCGAGCGGACGCCGGGCCCCGTCCGCGTGCCCGAGGTGCTCGTCGGGTGACCGGCTCCGCCCGGCGGGAGCCGTCGGCGCTCGCCGGCGCCCCCGTGAGCGGACGCCTCCGACGCGCCGGACGGGCCGGGAGGCCGGAGGCCACAGTGCCTCGTGCACGGGGCCCGAGAGCATCGTGGCGCGAGCGGGGCGAGCCGGCGGCGGAGCCCGGCTCCGCCGGGTGGGAGCCGTCGGCGCTCGGGGGCGTCCGCTGATGCGGGTGTGGATCGACATGACGGCGTCGGCGCACGTGCTCGTGTTCCGGCCGCTGATCGCGATCATGCGCGCCCGCGGCGACGAGGTGGAGCTCACCGCCCGCGAGTACGCGCAGACGCTCGAGCTGCTGCGGCTCCACGGGCTCGAGGCCGAGGTGATCGGCCGCCACGGCGGCCGCTCTCGGCTCGGCAAGGCGCGGGCGCTCGCGGGGCGGCTGGCGAAGCTCCGCCGGTGGGCCAAGCCGCGCCGCTTCGACGTCGCGCTCGCGCACGGCTCGCACGAGCTGACGCTGACTGCGCGCCGCCTCGGGATCCCCAGCTCGACAACGTTCGACTACGAGTGGGCCTGGCTCCAGCACCAGCTCGGCTGCCGCGCGGCGACGAAGGTCGTCGTGCCGGACGCGATCCCGCCGGAGCGGCTCGCCCGCTACGGGGCGACCGGCGACAAGCTCGTCCGCTACCCGGGGCTGAAGGAGGAGTACTACCTCGCCGACTTCGAGCCGGACGAGGGCGTCGCGGAGGCGATCGGCGTCGACCGGGAGCGCGTGCTCGTCGTCCTCCGCCCGCCGCCCGACGTGTCGCTCTACCACCGGCACTCGAACCCGCTCTTCCCGCAGACGCTCGAGTATCTCGGGCGGCGCGACGACGTCCACGCGGTCGTGATCCCGCGCACGCACGAGCAGCGCGACTACGTGCGCCGCCTGGCGCTGCCGTCGGTGCTCGTCCCCGAGCACGCCGTCGACGCGCAGAGCCTGATCGCGCTCGCCGACGTCGTCGTCTCGGCCGGCGGGACGATGAACCGCGAGGCGGTGGCGCTCGGCATCCCCGTCTACACCACCTACGGCGGCCGCCTCGGCGGCGTCGACGAGCAGCTGATCCGCGACGGACGCCTGGCCCCGCTCAGCGACCCTCGCGCGCTCGAGCTGCGCAAGCGCGAGCGCGGCCCGGGGGACCGCGTGCGCCGGGACCCGCAGCTGATGCTCGACCTGCTGCTGGCCGCCCGTACCGGGTAGCAGCCCCTCTCGATATCGGTCAGAATCCCACCGGCAACCCACTGGGGAGAGAGGGGTAGATCGCATGAAGAGAGCGTTTCTGGCGCTCGCAGGCGTCGCTGCGACCGCACTCGCGACCGCCGCTGCGGCAGGCGCCGACCCGGCCGGCTTCCGGACCTCGCAGCCGCCGCTGCTGCTTCCGGTCAAGGCCGGCGTGAGCGTCGAGCCGATCATCTCGGTCGGCGACACGCTGAAGAACGGCTACATGTTCGAGGCGATCCCGGACGGGATCTCGGTCGTCGGGCACGGACAGGGGCGCGCGGACGTGTACGTGAACCACGAGACCTCGACCGTCCCGTTCCCGTTCACGCCCGCGACGGGCGTCGGGTTCAACGACTTCACGAACGCGATGCTCAGCAACCTGAAGATCAACGCGCAGACGCACGGCGTGCTCGACGGGGAGTACGTGATCCCGTCGGAGGCGAACTACCAGCGCTTCTGCTCGAACTTCCTCGCCGGCGCCGAGCAGGGGTTCGAGCGGGACCTGATCCTCACCAACGAGGAGGCGACCGACGTCGTCAACCGCGTCGGCACCGCATGGCCCGCCACGCCCGCGAACGGCTCGCAGCCCGAGCAGGCCGGCGTGGTCGTCGCCTACGACGTGAAGAGCGGCGCGTACAAGACGATCTACGGCATGGGCCGCCACAACCACGAGAACAGCGTCGCCGTGCCCGGGTACGGCCATCCGGTCGTGCTATCCGGGGACGACACGTTCACGGCGCCGAGCTCGCAGCTCTACCTCTACACGGCCGACAGCGCGGCCGCCGTCTGGAACGACGAAGGCACGCTGTGGGCGTTCAAGTCGGACGTCCCGACGATCAACGACTACGGCGACCTGACCGTCGGCGGCAGCGTGAGCGGCCGCTTCATCGAGGTGCCGAAGGCCATCGCCACGGGCGACCAGACCGGGCTCGAGAACTGGTCGAACGCGAACGGCGTGTTCCAGTTCATCCGGGTCGAGGACATCGCCTACGACCGCACGAACCCGAACGTCGTCTACGTCGCCGATACCGGCGAGCCGCGTGCGGTGCCCGGGCCGGGCGCCGCCTACATGACGCGCGGCCCGTCCAGCTTCCGCGGCCCGTACATGAACGGGCGGCTGTTCAAGCTCGTGCTCGACCAGGCCGACCCGACGAAGGCGACGCTGTCGATCGCGATCGACGCGGATGCGGGCGGCTACAACAACCCGATGGCGATCCACCAGCTCGACAACCTCGAGACGACCGCTCGCAGCGTCCTGATCCAGGAGGATCCGGGCGGGCACAACCAGGTGATCTCGTACGCGCGGCTCTGGCGCTACGACATCGCGACCGGGGCGACCGAGGTGCTCACGCGCGTCGACCAGTCGCAGGTGCCGTCCACGCCGGCCGGCGCCTGGGAGTCGAGCGGCATCGTCGACGTCTCCGACGTGTTCGGCCCGGACATGTTCCTCGCGGACGTGCAAGCCGGCACGCTGATCGTGAACGAGGAGCAGCGAGGCCCGCTCCTCTACCAGCGCGAGGGCGGTCAGCTCCTGCTGGTGCACATCCCCGGCGCCTAGGCGCCGAGGCCCTGCCGGACCGCTCCCGCCCGCGCACCGCGGGCGGGAGCGGTGCCGGCTACGTCGCGGCCCGGAGGACCCGATCACGTGCCCCGCGGGGTCGCTGAACCGGCCGATCACGAGTCTCTCGGCTGCGACGTCGGCCGGTTGACTGCCCGTCGGACGACCTACTGCGGCCGGCGAACGATCAGCCGCTCGGCGAGGGCCTGATGCGGCTCCGCGGGCTCCACGTACGCGCGCGCCTGCAGGTCGAACAGCTCCGCGTAGAGCCCGCCGAGCCGCATCAGCTCCGCGTGGTCGCCCTGCTCGATCAGCTCGCCGTGGCGGAGGACGAAGATGCGGTCGGCGTCGCGGACGCTGGAGAAGCGGTGCGAGATCAGCAGCACCGACCGACCCTGGGCGAGCTCGCGGATGCGCTCGAACAGCGCGTGCTCGGCGCGGGCGTCCAGCGCGGCGGTCGGCTCGTCCAGGACGAGCAGCTGGGCGTCGCGGAAGAACGCACGGGCCAGCGCGATCAGCTGCCACTGGCCGACGGAGAGCTCCTTCCCGTCGTCCTGGAACTGCCGCGAGAGGAGCGTGTCGTACCCGTCCGGCAGCGCGTCGATGAAGTCGTGGGCGCCGGCGCGGCGGGCCGCCGCCACGATCGCCGCGAGGTCGTCCGCCTGCTGCACCCGTCCCATCGCCACGTTCGTGCGGGCGGGGAACTCGTAGTGGAGGAAGTCCTGGAAGATCACGGCGACCGCGTCACGCAGCGTGGTCGGGTCGAACTGGGCGATGTCCTGCCCGTCCCACAGGATCCGGCCGCTCGTCGGCTGGTAGAGGCGACACAGGAGCTTCGCCAGCGTGGTCTTGCCGGACCCGTTCTCGCCGACGAGGGCGACCACCTCGCCGTGCTCGATCGCGAGCGAGACGTCCCGGAGCGCGAGGCGCTCGCTCCCGGGGTACGCGAACGAGACGTGCTCGACGTCGATCCGCTCGAAGCTCGGCGGCGCCGGCGCGACGGGCCGTGAGGCGACGACTTCCGGCTTCAACGCCGAGAACGCGGCGAAGTCGCCGATGAAGAGGGCGCTCTCGTACAGCGAGCCCGCGCCGAACGCGATGCTCTCGAGCCGCTGGCCGAACTGGTACACGCCCCAGGCGGCGATCGCGACGGCGCCGAGCGTCATCCGGCCGGACAGCAGCAGGTAGAGCATCGCCGTGCCCAGGAAGGCGGGCGGCGCGAGGTTCGCGAGCAGCGAGATCCGGGTGCGGCGGCGGACGAGCTCGCGCAGCTCCTCGAGGCGCTCGTCGTACAGCTCGCGGTGC
Organism: Gaiellaceae bacterium; assembly: GCA_035456465.1. Taxonomy (GTDB): domain Bacteria; phylum Actinomycetota; class Thermoleophilia; order Gaiellales; family Gaiellaceae; genus DATHTC01. The sequence goes on from DATIDD010000013.1 coordinate 5,151, forward strand.
TGCCCGAGCAGGTACGGGCCGAGATCGAACGCGCGCAGCTCCTTCGCCGGGTCCTTGCCGGTCATCAGGTGCCAGAGGTACGCCAGCCGCCGCTCGAGCTGCGTCCGGCGCCAGAAGAAGCGATAGAACGCGCGGCTGTTGCGGGTGCTCGCGAGCCAGAGCGGGACGAAGGCCGCGAGCAGGACGAGCATCAGCACCGGCTGCAGCGCCAGCAGCACGCCGCCGACGGCGACGAGCCCGACCACGCCGCTGATGATCGTCAGCAGGCCGTTGGCGATCTGGAGCGGCCGGAACTGCCCCTGCACCTGCGCACGCTGCAGCCGGTCGAGGAAGCTCGGCGTCTCGAACGCCTCGAGCTCGACCTCCGTCGCGACGTCGAGGATGCGCTCCTGCGCCTCGCGCCGCGTCAGCTCCGCGAGCAGCCGCTGGTACTCGCGCTGGACGACGCCCGCCGCGGTGAGCAGCAGCATCAGCCCGAGGAACACGAGCCCCGGCACGAGCGCGTCGGAGAAGTCCCCGGCGCCGCGCTCGGCGCGCAACAGCGTGTCCAGCACGCTCTTGGCCAGGAGCAGCTGCGCCGCCGCGCCGAGGCCGGCCAGCACCTGCAGCCCGCCCGCGAACCCGAACTCACGCGGCGCCGCGTGCCACACGAGCCGGAACCCGTCGCGGACGAGACCGAGCAGCTCGCGGGGGCTCCGCTTCACCTGCGGCTCCTCCGCGCCGGCCCGGTAGTGGAACATCATCCCGCCGGAGGACATCGCCCCATCGTACGTCCCGACTCGAG
>DATIDD010000014.1:0-3321 GCA_035456465.1 Gaiellaceae bacterium
CACGAACGTGGCCCAGAGCTACCGCATCGCCCAGGAGGAGATCTTCGGGCCGGTGCTCTCGGTGCTGACGTTCCGGACGCCCGACGAGGCGGTCGAGAAGGCGAACAACACGCCGTACGGGCTGTCGGCGGGCGTCTGGACGGAGAAGGGCTCGCGGATCCTCTCGATGGCGAACCGCCTGGAGGCGGGCGTCGTGTGGGCGAACACCTACAACCGCTTCGACCCGACCTCGCCGTTCGGCGGCTACAAGGAGTCCGGCTTCGGCCGGGAGGGCGGGCTGCACGGCCTCGAGCCGTATCTGGAGCTCGACGACTCGGAGGTGCGCGGGTGAGCCGGCTTCCCGTCCGCAAGACGTACAAGCTCTTCATCGGCGGCGACTTCCCGCGGTCCGAGTCGGGGCGGACGTATGAGGCGCAGGGGCAGAACGTGGCCCGCGCGTCGAGGAAGGACGTTCGCGACGCGGTCCGCAGCGCACGCGGCGCGTTCGGCACGTGGCGCGGCATGACGGCCTACAACCGCGGCCAGGTGCTCTACCGCATCGCCGAGATGATGGAGGCGCGGACGGAGGAGTTCGCGGACCTGTCGAAGGGCCGCAAGGAGGTCGAGGCGGCCGTCGATCGCTGGGTCTGGTACGCGGGCTGGGCGGACAAGTACGCGCAGGTCCTCGGGACCTCGAACCCGGTCGCAGCGCCGTACTTCAACTTCACGATCCCCGAGCCGACCGGCGTCGTCGGGATCGTCGCGCCCGACGAGCCGGCCCTGGACGGGCTGGTTGCCCGGCTGGCGCCCGTGATCGTCGGCGGGAACACGGCGGTGGTGCTGGCGTCGGAGCCGGCTCCGCTCGCCGCGATCGAGCTCGCGGAGGCGCTCGCGACGGCGGACGTGCCCGGCGGCGTCGTGAACATCCTCACGGGGTATCGGTCGGAGCTCGCACCCTGGCTCGCCGGACACATGGACGTGAACGCGATCGACCTCGCCGGCGCCGACGGGGAGATCCCGGAGCTGGAGCGCCTCGCGGCCGAGAACGTCAAGCGCGTCGTGCGCGGTCGGGCCGACCGGCAGAGCCCGTACGAGATCGCCGCGTTCCTCGAGCTGAAGACGGTCTGGCACCCGATCGGCGTCTGACGGCGCCACGTAGCTAGAGAAGGTTGCCCCCGCCTCCTCCCCGATGCGAGCCTAGCCGCGGCGGGCGCGCGGATGTGTGACGCAAGCGCGCCGGAACAGTGAAGATGCCCGGCGTGACTCCGAGGGCGGAAACGTGAGCCAGCGCCGGCTGAGCCACGCGATCGCGGAGGGCGACGGCATCTCGGTGATCGTCGCCGTCGACGGGCCGGAGGCCGCGCACGAGGCGGAGGAGGCCGGAGCCGAGGGCGTGCTCGTCGCGGCCGGCGACCTGGACGCGCTGCCGGCGATCCGGGCCGCGACCGAGCTCCCGATCGTCGTCGTCTTCGAGGCCGACCGCCCGGCTCCCGACGGCGCGGACGCATGCATCGTCGACGTCCGGGACGACGACCTCGACCGGCTGGAGGCGGTCCTCGCGGACCTCGCCCACCGCTTCGAGCTCGCTCCGCGCATCTGGAAGGCCGAGCATCTCGAGTTCGTGCTCGAGGAGCTCGATCCCGAGGTTCTCGTTCTCGGCTCGGACGGCGACGAGCCGCTTGCCGAGGCGCTCGAGCTGCTGCCGGACGTGCCCGCTGGAAAGCTCGCGATCGCGGACGTGGGTGCGACGACGCGCGAGGAGCTCGTCGAGCTGGAGCGCGCGGGCGTCGACGGGGTCATCGTCTCCGCCGGGAACATCGCCGACCTGGTCGGCACCGCGCCGCCCGAAGTCTGACCCGCACGAGGTGTCGAGCCGCTGGGGGAACCGCTGGCTCGCCCTCGGGGCGCTCCTGGCCGGCGCGGCGGCGATCCGACTCGTAGGCGTCCGCTACGGCCTTCCGTTCCCGCTTCTCAATCCGGACGAGCAGAGCGTCGTGCCGCGTGCCTGGCGCATGAGTCACGGCGGGGGGCTCGATCCGGAGTGGTTCGACTACCCGACGCTGCTGATGTACACGATGGCGCCGTTCCAGAACTGGGCGGGCGATCCGTCGTACCTCGCGGGTCGGCTCGTCGTCGTCGCGCTCGGCGTGGCCGGCGTCGCGGCAGCCTGGTGGCTCGGTGGCCGCGCGTACGGGACGATCGCCGGGTTCGTGGCGGCCGCGGTCACCGCCGTCGAGGTCACGCACGTCCAGTACTCACGGATGGCCGTCACCGACGTCCCGATGACGCTCGGGGTGGCGGTCGCGCTCGGCCTCATGGTCGTCGGCCGCCTGCCCGCGGCCGGGGTCGCGATCGGCGTCGCCGCGGGCTTCAAGTACCCGGCGTTCACGCTCCTCGTGCCGCTGGTCGTCGCCGGGTGGGGGCGGTGGCGCCGCCTGGCGCTCTCGGCGGCGCTCGCCCCCGCGGCGTTCCTGCTCACGAGCCCGTACTTCGCCGTCCACCTCGGCCAGGCGCTCGGCGACGTCCGCCGGGTGCAGGAGCTCGCCCGGCAGGGCTGGCTCGGCTTCGAGAACGACCACGTCGCGCCGGTCGCCTTCGCGGACAGGCTCTGGGAGGGGATGGGGCCGGCGCTGCTCGTCGCGCTCCTCGGCCTCGTCCTCGCGCTCGTCCACCGGACGTATCCCGACCGGATCCTCGCGGCGTTCGTCCTCGCCTACTTCGCGACCCTCCTGCCCCTCGACGCGCACTTCGACCGCTACGTCCTGCCGCTCGTCCCGGCGCTCGGGGCACTGGCCGGCCGGGTGCGGGCGCTCGCGTCGGTGACGCTGCTCCTCCTCGTCATTCCGCTCGTGTGGTCGATCGGCGACACGAAGCCGCTGACGAGGACCGACACCCGGGTCGTCGCCCACGACTGGATGAAGGCGAACCTCACGCCGGGCGTGCTCGTCGCCGCCGACCCGTCGACGGCGACGCCCGCCGAGGTGCGCGTCATCCGCCTCGCCCTTCCGGGCCCGGGCCGGCCACGTGACCCCGAGCGCGACGTCGCACGGCTGCGCGAGCTCGGGGTCGGCTACGTCGTCGCGACGGGAGCCGTGGCCGACCCCGTCGCTGCCGCGGGCGACCGCTACGCGTACGAGAAGCGCTTCTACGACGAACTCGAGCGGCGGGGGAACCGGCGCTTCTACCGGGCGGCGAACGGCAAACTGGCTGGACCTTGGGTAGCGGTGTACGAGCTGTAGCGGCGGCTCCGGTGGACACCAGGCGGCACCGCGTCGCCGTCGCCGGCGCCGTCTTCGTGTCCGGCGCGGTCGTCCTCGGGATGGAGATCGCGGCCAGCCGGGT
>DATIDD010000015.1:0-51856 GCA_035456465.1 Gaiellaceae bacterium
CGCCGCGTCAGGTCCTTGACGGACTTCTTGAGGACGGCCGTTGCCATGACCGCCTCCTCACTGTCCGACGACGAGGCCGTCGCGGATCGTGATCATGCGCCCCGCACGGGCCGCGAGCCCCAGGTCGTGGGTGACGTAGAGGACGGTCTTGCCCTCGTCGTTCAGGCGCTGCAGCAGCTCGAACATGTCCGCCGCCGTCTGCGTGTCGAGGTTGCCCGTCGGCTCGTCGCCGATGATCAGCTTCGGGTCCGACGCGAGCGCACGGGCGATCGCCACGCGCTGCTGCTCCCCGCCCGAGAGCTCGGCGGGCAGGTGGTCGAGCTTGTCACCGAGCCCGACGAGGTCGAGGTTGTGCGCGGCGATCTCGGAGCGCTCCCGCTTCGTCCCGCGCCGCGCGAAGTCGAGCGGCAGCATGGCGTTCTCGTGGGCCGTCAGCGTCGGCAGCAGCTGGAAGAACTGGAACACGATGCCGACGTTGCCGCCGCGCCAGACCGCGAGCTGCTCCTCGCTCAGCTCGTGGATCTGCTGCCCGTCGACCGAGACCGTGCCCTCCGTCGGGCGGTCGATCCCGGTGATGATGTTCATGATCGTCGTCTTGCCGCTGCCCGAAGGCCCGACGACGGCGACCATCTCGCCGGCGCCGATCGACAGGTCGACGCCCCGGAGCGCGGGGTACTCGAGCTTCCCCGTGCGGTAGATCTTCACGACTCCGTCCAGCCGGATCAGCGGCGGGCCCGTCGCCTGCTCGAGCGGAGCTTCACGGGTCATGGTCGCTGTCATCTGAGCCCCTCCCTCTCGCGCGGACGCGCGATCGCGCGTCGCTCCCACTCTCTCGGCGGTCGGCAATGCCACCATCGGCGTCGATTTCGGAGCCTCGGGGGTGCGAAAGTACTCAGACGGGTCGCCGACGGGGACGTGTCAGGCGAGTCGGCAGGGGTACAGGCAGATGGCGGCACGATCGGGAGGGGCGGGCACATGGCGCAACCCGACGAACGATCGAAGACAGCGGGCGAGGAGCAGCTTCGCGCCGTCATCGACGCCGGCATCGCGATCGCCTCTGCGGAGCTGTCGCTCGACGAGCTCCTCCAGACCCTCGCCCGGAAGGCCGCAGAGGTCACCGGCGCTCGCTACGCGGCGATCGGCATCCGCGAGCCCGCGGGCGAGACGCTCGAGCGGTTCGTGACGCATGGCATGAGCGAGGACGTGCAGGCCGCCATCGGCGATCCGCCGCGCGGCCGCGGCCTCCTCGGCGCGCTGATCGACGAGGCCGGCCCGATCCGCCTCACCGACCTCGGGAGCGACCCGCGCTCGGCCGGCTTCCCGCGGGGCCACCCGCCGATGCGGTCGTTCCTCGGCGTCCCGATCGTCCTGCGCGGACGCGTCTACGGCAACCTCTACATGACCGAGAAGGACGACGGGTTCACGAAGGCAGACGAGGAGCTCGCGGCGCTGATCGCGGCACACGCCGCCGTCGCCGTCGAGAACAGTCGCCTGTTCGAGTCCGCCACGCGCTGGGCGCGGCGGCTGGAGACGCTCCAGGAGACCGGGAACGCACTGGCGGGCGAGCTCGACCTCCAGGCGCTCCTCGACCTGATCAGCCGGCGTCTGCGCGAGCTCCTCGACGCGCGCCTCGTCGCGATCGCGCTGATCCGCGACGACGAGCTCGAGGTCCGCAGCGCCGCCGGCGAGGGCGGCGACGCGCTGATCGGCTTCCGTGTCCCCGCCGCGACGTCGAAGCTGGGCCGGGTCGTCGAGCGCGGGCGCAGCGAGCGGGTCGAGTCCGCGGCCGACGACCCGGAGTCCCACCCCGAGCTCCGCGCACGGCTCGGGGCGCGTCCTGCGCTGTACGTGCCGCTCGTCGCCGGCGACCGGCGGCTCGGCGTGGTGGCGGCCGTCGACCGGGACCGGAGCGGCCGGTCGTTCCCCGACGACGACGTCCGGCTCGCGGAGCTGTTCGCGACGAGGGCGGCGATCGCGATCGCGCTCTCGGAGCGGATCCGGCGCGAGAGCCTGCGCCGCGTCGTCGACGCACAGGAGTCCGAGCGCCGCCGGATCGCGCGGGAGCTGCACGACCAGACCGGGCAGGCGCTCACCTCGATCCTGTTCGGGGTCCGTGAGCTGCGGGCCGCGGCCGACGTCGGCGAGGCGCGGCGTGCGGCCGACTCGATCACGAGCCTCGTCTCGGAGGCGCTCGAGGACATCCGTCGGCTGGCGCTCGAGCTCCGCCCCCAGATCCTCGACGACTTCGGGCTCGCGCCCGCGCTCGAGCGGCTGACCGCGAGCTTCGCGGACCGCACCGGAACCGTGGTCGAGCTGCGCGCGCCGCCCGACGACGACGAACGCCTGACGGCCGACCAGGAGACGACGCTGTACCGCGCCGCGCAGGAGGCGCTGACGAACGCCGCGAGACACGCGGAGGCCGCGCACGTGGCGGTCGAGCTCGTCCGGCTCGACGCCCACGTCGAGCTGACGGTGTCCGACGACGGGCGAGGGTTCGCCGGCCCGGCGATCGGTCCCGACTCGCTCGGCCTCGCCGCGATGCGCGAGCGCGTCTCCCTCGTCGGCGGGTCGCTCGTGATCGACACGAGCCCCGGCGCCGGCACGGTCGTGCGCGTGACCCTGCCGACGCGACGCGGGAATCCGGGACCGCCGGCTGCGTAGTTCGGTCCCGCGCGGTGCGGGCCGACGCGGATTCGCGCCGCCCGCAGCCGCTGCGAAGCTGCCGGCATGACCAGCGCGTTCGTCGTCGACGACCATGCCGTCGTCCGCGCGGGGCTCCGCTCGCTCCTCGCCGAGGCCGGGATCGACGTGGTCGGCGACGCGGCCGACGCCGAGAGCGCGATCGAGCAGCTCCGTGGACACGAGCTCGACGTGCTCATCGTCGACGTCAACCTGCCGGGTCGCAACGGCATCGACGCGCTCCCCGACCTGCTCGCGGCCGCCCCCGAGGCGAACGCGATCGTGCTGTCGATGCAGGAGCACCCGCGCTACGCGCGGCAGGCGTTCGCGGCGGGGGCGCGCGGGTACGTCGTCAAGGACGCCGTCGAGCGCGAGCTGATCGCCGGCGTCGAGACCGTCGCGCGAGGCGGCACGTTCGTGGACTCCGCGCTCGGCGCCCGGCTCGCCGAAGACGCGACGCCGGGCCGGGCGCGCCAGGAGCTGTCCCGGCGCGAGCAGGAGGTCGTCGGCCTCGTCGCCCGCGGGCTCTCCAGCCGCGAGATCGCCGAGCAGCTGTGGCTCTCGCCGCGCACCGTCGAGAACCACCGCCTGCGCGCGATGCGGAAGCTCGGGGTGTCGAGCCGGTCCGAGCTCGTCGCCCACGCGTTCGACGAGGGCCTCGTCTGACGCAGCCGCGTTGTCGTCCGATGCCGGACCGTGGAGGATGGGCCCGGTGACGAGAGCAGGCGACGCTCGGCGGTCGACGGCGGGGGCCGGCCCTGGCCGGTGACGCGCTCGTCACGACCGTCGTCGGGAGCTACCCGCAGCCCGGCTGGCTGATCGACCGGGAGCGCCTCGGCGACCGCCTGCCGCCGCGCGTGCGGGCGCGCGAGCTCTGGCGCGTGCCGGAGCCGTTCCTCGAGGAGGCCCAGGACGACGCGACGAGGCTCGCGGTGCAGGATCTGGAGCGAGCGGGCGTCGACGTGATCACCGACGGCGAGATGCGGCGCGAGAGCTACTCCAACCGCTTCGCGACGGCGCTCGACGGCGTCGACCTGGACGCTCCCGGGGTCGCGCTCGACCGGACCGGCCACGAGAACCCCGTCCCCCGGGTGGTCGGGCCGATCCGGCGCACGCGGCCCGTCGAGGTGCGCGACGTCGAGTTCCTCCGCTCGCTCACCGACCGCCGCATCAAGATCACCGTTCCGGGGCCGTTCACGATGACGCAGCAGGCCCAGAACGACTACTACCGCGACGACCGGAGCCTCGCGCTGGCCTACGCCGAGGCCGTCAACGACGAGCTGCGCGACCTCAAGGACGCGGGGGCCGACGTCGTCCAGATCGACGAGCCGTACCTCCAGGCGCGCCCGGGCCCCGCGCGCGAATACGCCGTCGAGGCGATCGACCGCGCGCTGGAGGGGATCGAGGGCGACACCGTGCTCCACACCTGCTTCGGCTATGCGCACATCGTCCACGACCGGCTGTCGGGCTACCCGTTCCTGCGCGAGCTCGACGCGTGCCGCGCGACGCACGTCTCGCTCGAGGCGGCGCAGCCGGCCCTCGACCCGGAGGTGCTGCGCGTGCTGCCCTCGAAGACGATCGTCTTCGGCGTCCTCGACCTGGGCGCGAGCGAGGCCGAGACGGCCGAGGCCGTCGCCGACCGGATCCGCGCGGCGCTGACGGTGGTGCCGCCGGAGCGGCTCGTCGTCGCGCCGGACTGCGGGATGAAGTACCTCCCGCGCGAGCGCGCGCTCCGCAAGCTCGAGGCGATGGTCGCGGGAGCGCGACTCGTCCGGGAGTCGCTCGGCGGCTGACCCCTGACTCAGCCGCCGCTGATCGCCGTGATCACGTCGACGCGCGAGCGCGTCGCGAGCTCGGTCTCGAGCCCGGCGCGCTCGCCGTCGACGTACACGTGGATGTGCGGCCGCAGCGCCGGGCCGGGCTCGCAGAGCCGCTGGCGGAGGCCCGGCCAGCGCTCGTCGAGCCGATCGAGCGCGGCGTCGACGGTCTCGGCGTCGAGCTCGAGCCGGCGCGGGAGCCCCGGGAAGAGCGGCGGCAGCGTGCCGGGAAGGCGGACGTCGGCCATCGCTAGTCGACGACGGCGACCTCGACCGACGTGATCCCGGGGAGGTAGCTCGCGAGCTCCGTCCACGTCTCGCCCTCGTCGGCGCTGGCGAACAGCTGGCCCGTGCTCGTCCCGAAGTAGACGCCGGGCTCGTCGTGCGGGTCGATCGCCATCCCCTCGCGGAGCACGCCGACGTGCGCGTCCCGCTGGGGCAGGCCCTCGGCGAGCCGCTGCCAGCTCGCGCCGGCGTCGCGGGTCCGCCACACGGCGGCGCGGCCGTCGGGCATGCAGCGCGCGTGGCCGGGGTCGAGCGGGATCACGTAGAACGTGTCCCGGTCGTGCGGGTGCGCGGCCGCGGCGAAGCCGAACTCGGTCGGCAGCCCCTCCGTGATCTCCGTCCACGAGCGGCCGGCGTCGTCGCTGCGGTGCATGCCGACGTGGTTCTGCTGGTAGAGGCGCTCGCTGTCGACCGGCGACATCACGAGCTTGTGGACGCAGAAGCCGACCTCCTCGTGCTCGCGCGGCCAATCCGCGCGCAGCCCCTTGTTGCGCGGCGTCCAGGAGGCGGCGTCGTCGGTCGTCTCGAAGATGCCGACGCCCTGCACGATCGCCCAGTAGCGGGCGGGGTCGTCGGGGTGCGGGAGGATCGCGGGGACGCCGAGGTGCCCCGGCGGTTGGTTCGCCGGATCGTTCCACCCCTCGCTGCCCGGCTGGCCTTCGAGGTTCGTCAGCAGCGACCAGGTCACGCCGCCGTCGCGGCTCTCGAACACGCCGGGGTTCTCGGCGCCGGCGAAGAGGCGTCCGTGCGCGGCGGTGAGGCCCGAGACCTTCGACAGCTTGAGCTCGCCGTTCTCGTAGCCGAGCCCCTCGCTCGACTGCTCCCAGGTCTCGCCGAGGTCGGGGCTGCGCCAGACGCTCGCGCCGTGCCACTCGCTCGCGGCGGCGGCGTAGATCGTGCCGCTGCCGCGGTCGTGGACGGCGTGGTAGACGGGCCAGCCCTCGCAGAACGGGCCGCGCAGCTCCCAGTCCCGACGGCTCTCGTCGCTCTCGAGCAGGAAGCAGCCCTTGCGGGTGCCGACGAGCAGGACGGTCTTCGACATCGATTCACCTCCGGTCGCGACGACGCGTTGAGAAGTCTCTCTGCTCTGAGACGTCCCATGTGCCGAGAAGTCATCGGAACGACGAACGGCGGGCCGCGAGATCGACAGGGCGCCGCGACGGGGTTGATAGCGTCGCCGCATGCCGGCCCGCGGCGGAGCGCGAAGCGAGACGCCTGTCAGCCGGGTCGCGCAGGCGTACGCCGACCGGGTCGAGGTGCGCGGCCGCGACCTCGCCGGCGGGCTCATGGGCCGCGTGACCTTCACCGAGTACGTCCACCTGCTCCTCACCGGCGAGGAGCCGACCGACGAGCAGCGGTTCTTCCTCGACCTGGTGCTCGTCGCGATCGCCGAGCACGGGATGATGCCGACGAACGTCGCCGCGCGGATGACGCTCGCCGCCGATCCCGACTCCCTCCAGGGCGCCGTGGCCGCCGGGATCCTCGGTGCGGGCCCGGTCGTCCTCGGCACGGCGGAGGAGTGCGCGCGGCTGCTCGCGGAGGCGCAGCGCTCGGGCCGGAGCGCCGAGGAGGTCGTGGCGGAGCTCCGCGAGTCGGGCGCGAGGGTGCCCGGCTTCGGCCATCCGGTCCACCGGCCGCTCGACCCGCGCGCCGAGCGGATCCTGGAGCTCGCCGACGCGCGCGGCGTGAGCGGCCCGCACGTCGCGCTCGCCCGCTCGCTCCGGGAGGAGGTCGCGGATTCGCGGGGCAGGCCGCTGCCGATGAACGTGTCGATGCCCATCGCCGCGGTGATGCTCGACCTGGGTTTCCCGGTCTCGGCCGTCAAGGCGGTGCCCATCCTCGCGCGCACCGCCGGCCTGCTCGCGCACCTGGCGGAGGAGCGGGAGCAGCCGCTGGGCTTCGTGCTCGCCGCGGCCGCGGAGGCGGCCGTCGCGTACGAGCCCCCGGCCGATCCCTCGGCCTGATGCTCGATCCCGACGTCGAGACTCGTCCGTGGGACGAGCAGCTCGCGCTCGACGACGAGAGCTACCGCGCCCAGCTCGCCTACCTCCTCGACCGCTCGCCGTTCTACCGCGGGAAGCTCGACGCGGCCGGGATCACCTCGGCCGAGCGGGCCGGCGGCCTCGGCGAGATCGGGCGCCTGCCGCTGACGGAGAAGGACGAGCTCCGGGCGACACGGACCTCCAAGAACCCGGTCGGGGCGCACCTCTGCGCGACTCGCGACGAGATCGTGCGGATCTACTCGACGAGCGGCACGACCGGGGCGCCCAGCTACGTGCCGCTGACCACCTCCGACCTCGACAACTGGGTGACCGCCTCGGCACGCAGCTACGCCGCCTCGGGCGTCGCCGCCGGGCAGCGGATCGTCTCGACCTACAACGCCGGGCCGTTCGTGGCGGGCGCGGCGCTCGCCGCGTTCGACCGCATCGGGCTCTGCCACGTCCCGGTCGGCACCGGGAACACCGAGCGGCTGATGCTCGCCGTGGAGCAGCTCGCCCCCGAGGCCGTCGTGCTGACGCCGTCGTACGCCGCCCACCTCGTCGAGTGGGCGGCCGAGCGGGGCTTCGACCTCGCGGGCTCGACCGTCCGGCGCGTGCTCGTCGCGGGCGAGCCGGGCGGCGGGGAACCGGCGTTCCGCGCGCGGCTCGAGCAGGGCTGGGGCGCGCGGGTCACCGAGGCGATGGGGATCGGCGACATCGGCGTCTCGCTCTGGGGCGAGTGCGAGGAACAGGACGGCATGCACCTCGGTGCCCGCGGCTTCGTGCACGCGGAGCTGATCGAGCCCGACACGGGCGCCGCCGTCGAGCTGGAGGACGGCGCGGACGGCGAGCTCGTGCTGACCCACCTGCGGCACCGCGCAGCGCCGCTCCTGCGCTTCCGCACGCGCGACCACGTCCGCGTCCGGACGAGCCCGTGCCCCTGCGGCCGCACCGGCCCGCGCATCCGCTGCGTCGGCCGCACCGACGACATGCTGATCGTGCGTGGGGTCAACGTCTTCCCCTCGGCCGTGCGGGAGGTCGTGAGCACGTTCGCTCCCGCCGTCAGCGGCCACGTCCTCATCAGGCCGCGGGCGCCCGGCGTGAAGCAGGAGCCGCCGCTTCCGGTCCGCGTCGAGCTCGCTCGGGGCTCCGCCGCCGACGCGGCGCTCGCGCAGGCCGTCCGCGCGAGGCTGCGCGACGTGCTCACCGTGCAGACGCAGGTCGAGCTCGTCCCCTGGGGGAGCTTGCAGCGAAGCGAGTACAAGTCCAAACTCGTCGAGCACTGATGCGGAAGCTGCAGAGCCAGGGCGTCCACCACATCACGCTCGTCGGCGCCGACCGCCGGACCTCGATCGACTTCTGGGAGGGCGTGCTCGGCATGCCGTTCGTGTTCGAGCAGCCGAACCTCGACAACGCCTCGGAGAGCCACCTGTACTTCGACCCGGGCGACGGCCGCCTCATCACCGTGTTCACGAACGAGGAACGCGCGCGCGACCGGTCCCGCACGCCGACGGACATCGGCTGCGTGCACCACATCGCGTTCTCGCTCTCGCAGGCCACCTTCCACCAGGCGGTGGAGCGGCTCGACGAGCGCGGCATCCGCCACAGCGGCGTCAAGGACCGAGGCTTCATGGACTCGGTCTACTTCGAGGACCCGCTGGGCCTGCTGATCGAGCTCTCGTCCTACCGCTTCGAGCCGCCGTTCGGCTTCACGCACGCCGACGTGCTGCTCGAGGCGCACGCGATCCGCGTCGGTCGCGGCGACCACCACATCGACCGGGCCCACCTCGCCGACGCGATCGAGGCGCTCGTCGGGCGCTCGCGGGGGTCGCTGTCCGACGACCGCTCGCCCAAGGACCCATACAGCTAGAGAGGAGGAGGGATCACGTGGCGACGCACACGCTGAACATCCTGAAGCCGAGCGTGAACAACCTCACCGTTCGGATCTTCGTCCGGGCCGCCGGGCTCGACTTCGAGGAGCAGGACGTGTGGGGGAAGACGACGAGCCCCGAATACCTCGCGAAGTACCCGGCCCACCTGACGCCGATGCTCGAGGTGGAGGGGCTGCCGCGCGGCACGCTGGGCGAGAGCTGCGCGATCATGGCCTACCTCTGCAACCGGGACGGGCTCGACCGGTTCTATCCGTCCGACCCGGGCGAGCGGGCGATGGTCGACAACGCGATGTTCTACCTGATCGGCACGTTCTACCCGTTGCTCACGCGCGCGACGTACCCCGCGCTCGGGTTCGCGCAGTACCCGGGCGAGGTGGCCACGTCCGAGGCGGCCGACGACGCGATGAAGGCGAAGGCGCAGCAGGACGCCGAGGCGGCGCTGGCCGAGCCGCTCGACGTCTTCCGCGCGTTCTTCCTCGAGGGCAGGCCGTTCATCGGCGGCGACCACCCGTCGATCGCCGACATACGCCTGGCGGCGACGCTCGAGTTCCTCAACGCGATCGACTACGACTTTCCGGCCTGGACGCAGGAATACATGGCCCGGGTGGAGGAGGCCCTCGGCGAGGCCTACTCGGAGCCGGCGCAGGACGTCCGCGACTACATCGCGTACGTGAAGTCTCAGCGGGAGGAGGTCGGCTCGGGGGCCTGAGCGGCCCTGCCGGAAGTCCCCGCCGGCCGTGGACGAGCTGGAGCAGGGCCGCGCGGCGTACGCGCGGCGGTCGTGGAAGGAGGCCCACGAGTCACTGACGCGTGCGGACGAGGCGGGCGCGCTCGGCGCCCCGGACCTCGAGCTGCTCGCTGTCTCGGCGTACATGCTCGGCCGCGACGACGAGGCGTGGGCGCTGCTCGAGCGCGCCCACCACGCGTACCTCGACGCCGGGGAGACGCTGCCGGCCGTGCGGTGCGCCTTCCACATCGGGCTGAACCTCTCCTTGCGCGGCGAGACGGGGCCGGGTGGCGGCTGGCTCGGCCGCGCGCAGCGCCTGCTCGACCGTGAGCGGCGCGAGTGCGCCGAGCACGGGTACATGCTGCTCCCGGTCGCGTTGCGACAAGAGGCCGCCGGCGACTGGGAGGCCGCGACGGCGACGGCGGCACGCATGGCCGCGATCGGCGAGCGGTTCGCGGACGACGACCTGTTCGCGCTGGGCGCGTTCACCCAAGGGCGGTTCATGGTCGTTCACAGGCGCATGGCGGACGGCCTCCGGCTGCTCGACGAGGCGATGGTGGCGGCGACGTCACAGGCAGGGCTGCCGATCGTCACGGGCATCGTCTACTGCGGCGTTGTCCTCACGTGCGTCGAGACCTACGACGTGCGCCGTGCGCAGGAGTGGACGGAGGTGCTGACCCGCTGGTGTGAGCAGCAGCAGGACCTGGTCGCGTTCACGGGCCGCTGCCTGGTTCACCGCGCCGAGATCATGCAGCTGCGGGGAGACTGGGGAGACGCGCTCGCGGAGGCGCAGCGGGCCTCGGAGCGGCTCGTCGCGGGTCTCAACCGGCCCGCGACCGCGCAGGCGTTCTACCGCCAGGGCGAGTTGCACCGCCTTCGTGGTGACTTCGACGCGGCCGACGAGGCGTTCCGCGCAGCCGTCCGACACGGCTTGGAGCCCCAGCCGGGGCTGGCGCTCCTCCGGCTCCAGCAGGGCCGCGCCGACACGGCCGCCGCCGCGATCGGGCGCGTGCTCGGCGAGACCGTCGATCGCCCCGGGCGCGCCGGCCTGCTCGCAGCGGCGGTCGAGATCAGGCTCGGCCGCGACGAGCGCGCCGACGCACGAGCCGCCTGCGTCGAGCTCCAGGAGCTCGCGGACGAGTACGGGAGCGAGTTCCTCGCAGCTGCGGCCGCGCACGCGCGGGGCGCCGTCCTGCTGGCCGAGGGAGAGCTCGCCGACGCGCTCGTCGCGCTCCGTCGCGCGGCCCGCGGTTGGCAGGAGCTCGAGGCGCCGTACGAGGGCGCTCGCACGCGGGCGCTGATCGCACTCGCCTGCCGCGCGCTCGGCGACGGCGACTCGGCGACGCAGGAGCTCGAGGCGGCGCGGGACACGTTCGCGGAGCTCGGCGCGGCGCCGGACGTGGCGCGCGTTGACGCGCTGCTCGCCGGCGGCGTCCCCGGGGCGCTCGGCCTGACGTCGCGCGAGCTGGAGGTGCTGCGCCTCGTCGCGAAGGGGTCGAGCAACCGCGAGATCGCCGGCGCGCTCGTGATCAGCGAGCACACCGTCGCCCGCCACGTGCAGAACATCTTCGCGAAGCTCGGCGTCTCCTCGCGCACGGCGGCGGGCGCGTTCGCACACGAGCACCACCTCGCCTGACGCTCCTCTACGTGGTCAGAACGGACCACGCGCCGGCGTCCGCACGTTGGTGGGTCCTCGCGATGCGCGCGCGCGCCCGCCGGCGCATCCTCGGCACGACACGACGACGAGGAGGCGGGCATGCAGACGGTCGAGCGGATCGAGACGGTGATCGTGGGCGGCGGCCAGGCGGGGCTGGCGGTCGGGTACGACCTGCAGCGGCGGGGGCGCCCGTTCGTGATCCTCGACGGGAACGCCCGGGTCGGCGACTCCTGGCGCAGGCGGTGGCCGTCGCTGCGCCTCTACTCCCCGGCCGCGAGCGACGGGCTGCCGGGGACGCCGTTCCCCGCGCCGCGGCACTCCTTCCCGTCCGGGGCGGAGATGGCCGACTACCTCGAGGCGTACGCCGAGCAGTGGTCGCTCCCGGTGCGCACCGGCACCACGGTCGAGTGGCTCGAGCGCGCGGACGGCGGGTACCGGGTCGGCGCCGGGGAGAGCTGCTTCGACGCGGACAACGTCGTCGTCGCCACCGGGAGCTTCCAGCACGACCACCCGCTCGTCCCGGAGTTCGCGCCGGCGCTCGACCCGGCGATCGTCCAGCTCCACTCCGCCGACTACCGCGGCCCCGAGCAGCTGCAGGACGGCCCGGTGCTCGTCGTCGGCGCCGCGCACTCCGGCGCCGACATCGCGATCGAGGTCGCGCGGGCCGGGTTCCCCACGGTGCTCGCCGGACGGGACACGGGCCAGCTCCCGTTCCACATCGAGGGGCGCCTCGCGCGGCTCGGGTTCCCGGTCCTCCGCTTCCTCTGGACGCGCGTGCTGACGGTGCGGACGCCGCCGGGCCGGAAGGTGAAGGGCAAGATCCGCAGCCACGGCGGGCCGCTGCTGCGCGTGAGGCGCGGGGACCTCGCGGCCGCGGGCGTCGAGCGCGTGCCCGAGCGGGTGGCCGGCGTCGAGGACGGGAGGCCGCTGCTCGCCGGAGGCAGGGCGCTGGACGTCGCGAACGTGATCTGGTGCACCGGGTTCGCCAACGCGTACGAGTGGATCCGGCTCCCGCTGCCGCTCGACGACGACGGCTTCCCGGAGCAGACCCGCGGCGCCGTCCGCGACCTGCCCGGTCTCTACTTCGTCGGGATGCCGTTCCTGGACTCGTTCGCCTCGATGCTGATCCTCGGCGCCGGGCGTGACGGGGAGCGGGTCGCCGCCCACATCGCGGCCCGCGCGAGCCGGAGCCGTGCCGGTGGGCGGGCTGCGGCGCCCGAGCTCGCCGCGTGAGCCGGCGGCGTCAGCCGAGCCGGCGCCGGAGCTCGTCCGGGTACTCCGGGAAGTAGCGCTCGATCTCGTCGAGCGAGAACCGCGCCAGGATCGCAGACGGCGGCTCCCGCTCGAGCAGGAACGCGAACGACTCGCGGACGGCGTGCTCGAGCTCCCCGTCCGGGAGCTCGAGCCCCGCGAGGCGCCGCGGCACGGTCACGCGGTGCGTCGTCTCGGTCGCGCCGTCGCGGACCCGGACGGTGAAGCCGCGGTCGTCCGCGCGGCTGACCTCGACCTCGGCCACGCGCGCACGATACGCGCCGCCGCCGTCGCCCGGTCACACCGTCACGTCGCCGCGGGCCGCGCGCTCGAGGCCTTCGATCTCGATCTTGCCCATCCCGAGCATCGCCTCCATCACCCGCTGCGCCCGCGCCGGATCCTCGTCGGCGAGCAGCTTCGGGAGTGCTCGCGGGACGATCTGCCACGAGACGCCGAAGCGGTCCGTGAGCCACCCGCACGGTCCGGGCTCTCCGCCCTCCGTCAGCTTCTCCCAGTACGCGTCGACCTCCCCCTGCGTCTCGCAGTCGACGAGCAGCGAGATCCCCTGCGAGAACGTGAACGACGGGCCCCCGTTGAGCGCGACGAACTCCTGGCCCGCGAGCTCGAACGTCGCGGTCATCAGCGAGCCCTTCGGCCCGGGCCCGGCGTCGCCGTAGCGCGAGGTGCTCACGATCCTCGAGTCGGGGAAGATCGAGGTGTAGAAGTCGACCGCCTCCTCGGCGCGGCCGTCGTAGGTCAGGAAGGTGGTGAGCTTCTGCTGCATCTGTCGTCCTCCGTCCCGGGGGTTGTCGGGGCAGGCGCGCCTCGCTCGCGTCGTCGGGTAGGACCGGCCGGTCCCGGGGAACTCATCGGCGGCGACGCAGGTACCCGCGCTTGACGTCCGCGCCGGCGGCCCAGGATGATGGCGCGCCTGGAGGAGGACGGAGCGGATGACGACGACGAGCAGCCTCGGCGACACGTTCGGCGGAGAGATCATCCGTCCCGGCGACCCGGGCTACGACGAGGCACGGGCCGTCTGGAACGGGATGATCGACCGCCGGCCGTCGCTCGTCGTCCGTCCGGCCGGCCCCGCCGACGTGATCGCGGCGGTCCAGTTCGCGCGCGAGCAGGGGCTCGAGCTCGCGGTGCGGGGCGGCGGCCACAGCATCCCCGGCCTCTCGACCTGCGACGACGGGATCGTGATCGACCTCTCCCGGATGCGCGGCGTGGAGGTCGACGCCGAGCGGCGCACGGCCCGGGCGGCCGGAGGAGCGCTTCTCGGCGAGCTCGACGACGCGGCGCAGGCGGTCGGCCTCGTCTGCCCGGTCGGCGTCGTCTCGCATACCGGTGTCGCCGGCCTCACGCTCGGCGGCGGGATGGGCCGGTTGCAGCGGAAGCTCGGCCTCACCATCGACAGCCTCCGCGCCGTCGAGCTCGTCACCGCCGACGGGCGGCTCGTGCGCGCGAGCGAGGACGAGCATCCCGAGCTGTTCTGGGGGCTCCGCGGCGCGGGTGCGAACTTCGGGATCGCGACCTCGTTCGAGTTCCGGCTCCATCCGCTCGACGGCCCGGTCACCCACGGGACCGTCGTCCATCCGGTCGAGCGGGCGGGTGAGCTCGCCGGCCTGTTCCGCGAGCTCGTCGAGCGGAGCCCCGACGAGCTCTGGTTGAGCTTCGGGCTCGGCCTCGCGCTCCCGGCCGAGAGCTTTCCGCCGGAGCTGGCGGCGCGGCCGGTGGCACTCGTCTCGGTGCTCCACTGCGGCGCCGTGGAGGAGGCCGAGCGCGACCTCGCAGCGCTTCGGCGCTTCGGCCCGCCCACGGTCGACTCGATCGAGGCGAAGCCGCACCTGGCAGCCCAGCGCCAGAACGACGATCCGATGGAATGGGGCCACCGCTTCTACATGAAGAGCGCCTACCTGCCGGCCCTGCCCGACGAGCTCGTCCACAGCTGCGTCGAGCACGTCTCGCGGCTGCCCGCCGGAGCCGACGGGACGTTCTCGGTCTGGGCGTGGGGCCGGGCGATCGCGGCGGTGCCCGAGGAGGCGACGGCGTTCGCGGGCCGGGAAGCCGCGTTCTGGCTCGCCGCGGAGATCCTCTGGGAGGACCCGGCGCTGGACGAGGCGTGCCGCTCGTGGGCGCGGGAGGCGATGGTCGACGTCCAGCCGTACGCGGTGCCCGGGCGCTACGTCAACGACGTCGCCGAGACGGGTGCGGAGGTCGCGCGCGCGATCTACGGCGACGCGAAGTACGAGCGCCTCGTCGCGCTCAAGCGGGCGTGGGACCCGGACAACGTCTTCCGGCTGAACCAGAACGTCCGGCCCTAGCCTGGATCGAGCCCGGCCCTCGCGGTCGCCCCCGGCTGCGGAGGAGCTTCGATCGCCCCTCCGCAGCCGGGCGCCATCAGCGCGTGATCGTCAGCGTGGCCGACGCGGACGTGCCGTTGTACCTCGCCTCGATGGTCGCCGTCCTCGTCCGCTTGACCGGCTTCGTCGACGCGGTGAAGGAGGCGCTCGTGGCGCCGGCCGGCACCACCAGCGCCTGCGGCACGGAGACGAGGGAGGAGTTGCTGCTCGACAGCGTGACGACTGCGCTCCCCGACGGCGCGGGGCCGCTGAGCGTGACCCTCCCGGTCGAGGACTGCCCGCCGGCGACGCTGGTCGGCGTGAGCGTCAGCCCCGTCACGGTGGGCGGCGGGCTCGGAGCCGCGGGATCGAGGCGGAACAGCACTCCGAGCCCGAACGCTCCGCCCACCACCGTGGAGCCGTACAGCCCGCCGTCGGCGCCCTGCACGAGCGCCGCCTGCGGAGCGGCGCCGTCCGGACCCGTGAACGTGTGCACGACGGTGACGGCGCCGGCTGTGTCCATGCGGTAGACGACCCCGCGCCGGCTGGGAGCGGTGACGGGCTGGCCGCCGAGCGGAGCCGTCCCGTAGAGGAAGCCGTCGCGACCCTCGGTGAGGCCGCTCACCGGGCTCCGGCCGTCGCTCGCGTAGGCGTCGAAGCGGTGCACGACCGCGAAGTTCCCGGCGGCGTCCAGGCGGAAGATGCCGCCGCCGTAGCCGCCGAGCTCGGTCGTGCCGTAGAAGAAGCCGTCGCTCGCCTGGACCACGCCGCCCTTCGGCTCGGAGCCGTCGCCGGGGAACAGCGGCGAGAGGCCGTGGAGGAGCACGAAGTTGCCGAGCACGTCGACCTTGTAGACGACGCCGGCGTTCCACGGCCCGCCCTGGCTCGTCGTCCCGTAGAAGGAGCGGTCGCTGCCCTGGAAGAGCGGCCCGGTCGGCGTCCTGCCGTCGCTGACGACGAAGTCGTGCAGGTGGCGGAAGTCGCCGCTGACGGGATCGAATCGGTAGACGAACCCGGCGTAGATCGCCGGCTGGATCTGGACGCCTCCGACCGCGTTCCCGTAGAGCGCCCCGTCCGCGCCCTGGATGATCGGCCCCGGGAACGCGCCCCCGCTGCCGCCCGGGAAGACGTGCAGCACGGTCACGGCGCCGGCCGCGTCCATGCGGAAGATCGTCCCGAACCCGGGCTCGAGCGACGAGATCGGCGCCCTGCCCCCGTAGGTGGTCGTGCCGTAGTAGGAGCCGTCCCGGCCCTGGATCAGGCTCCTCGGAACGGCACCCTCCAGCCCCCGGAACGTGTGGAGCGTCGTGACCGTGCCGCTCGCGTCCAGCCGGAACGCCGTGCCGCCGCCGTCCGGCGGCAGGACGGCGAGGTCGCCGCCGTGGGCCGCGACCCCGTAGACGAAGCCGTCGGCGCCCTGGACGAGCGGAGCGGCGGGCGTCGCCCCCTCCGGGCCGCCGAAGCTGTGGAGAAGCGTGAGCGACGCTGCCGACGCGATCGCCGGGACGGCCAGGACGAGCGTCGCGACGGGCACCACGAGGCCGAGCGCCTTGATCCGCATGCCACTACCTCCTTGTTCGGGGGAGTCTTGTGGCACGCGGCGAGGCGGCCGTCGGCGGAAGCACCGGTCCAATTGCGGCGAACTACGGGCGGAGTGGCCGGCGTGCAGGTGCCGGCCGGCGCGCGACCCACGTCCCCGCGCCCTGCCTCGTGGCGAGGAGCGAATCCGCGCGGAGGAGGTTGTAGGCGGCGACGACCGTCGTGCGCCCGATCGCGAGACGATCGGCGAGCTCGCGCTGGGGCGGGAGCCTGCTGCCGACCGGGACCTCGCCGTTCGCGATCGCCGCGCGCAGCGCCGTCGCGAGCTCGCGATAGCGGGCGTCGGACGAGAGGCGAACATCGCGGGCCAGCGCGGCGAGCCAGTCCGGGTTCGGCTCTCGACGACGAGGGGGTCGTCCGACGCCGGTCGGTCTCCCACTCATGCCCATGGCTACGAGTCCGATCGAAGGACGGTTCTCTTCGCGGGACGGCCGGCGCGCCTAGCGCGACGCCGCGGCTTGGTCGGCCTGCTCGACGGTGCGCGCCACCTCGACCCGGGAGGCGACGTCGAGCTTGCGGAAGATGTTCCGCAGGTGCGTCTCGACGGTCTTCGGGCTGAGGAAGAGTGTCTCGGCGATCTGGGAGTTCGTCAGGCGGTCGACGACGAGCCGAGCGACCTGCTGCTCCCGGTCGGTCAGCGCCTCGACGCCGATCGTGTCGGGCCGTCCGGCCTGCGTGCGTCGGTACACGCGGCGGCCGAGCCGGCGCAGCTCGTGGTCGGTCGCGTCGCGGTACCGGCGCGCGCCGCACGCGTCGAAGGCGGCGGCGGCCCGCTCGAGTTCGGCCACCGCCTGGTCGCGTCGACCTGCCTGCGCGAGCGCCCGTCCGGCCAGCGAGCGGGACAGCGCCGCCTCGACGGGGACGGGCACGTCGTCGGCGGCGGCCGCGGACGCCAGCGCTCGCCGCGCGGCCGTGGCCGCGTCGCCGGAGGCGAGGGCGACGACCGCCGCCGCGCGGTCGGCCATCGAGGTCGCCATCCGCAGGCTCCCCATCTCGGCTGCGGTGGCCGCCGCGCAGGCGGCAGCGCGCTCGGCGTCGTCGGGACGGCCGAGCGCCAGCCAGCAGCGGGTGAGGAGCTCGAGCCATTTCGCGCGGAAGCTGCCGCCCGGCATCAGCGGCAGCCCGACGCCCCCCGTGCGCTCGAGCAGCAGCTCGACCGCCTCGACGAGGCGCGCGTCGCCCGTCTCGAGGCGCGCGGCTGCGAGCGCCAGCCCCGTCGCCGCGGGAACGAGGCCGTTGTCCATGTCGCGCGTGAGCTCGACGCTCTCCTCCGCCGTGCCGACGGCGATGTCCACGTCGCCCGCTGCGAGCGCCATCAGCGAGCGGTTGAGGAGCAGCCCGGCCAGGCTGTGGATGTTGCCGAGCAGCCTCGCTTCCTCGATCGCGGCGTCGAGCATCTCGCCGCCGTCGGCGAGTTCCCCGCGCAGCATCCGCACCCACGCCAGGAGCATGAAGGCGAACACGACGACCGCGGGCTGGCCCGTCCCCCGCGCGACGGCGATCGCGCGTTCCGTGTGCGCGCCCGCCTCGTCGAAGCGGTCGAGGTAGAGCTCGGCGCCCGCGAGGTTGACGGCAGCGTCGAGCCGGAGCGCCAGCTCCCGATCCGAGAGCGCGTCGACGAGTCGCGCCGCGTCGGCCCGGAACGCCTCCGCTTCCGGCACGGCACCCGTCAGGCCCGCCCCCCAGGCGAGGATCGCGGCGGCGCTCGCGGTCAGCGGCCGGTCGTCCAGCGAGCGGGCGACGGCCAGCGCGCGCCCGGCCCACGGGCCGATCCGGTCGAACTCCATCCGGTACACGCCGTCGAGCGCGAGCTCGATCATGAGCGCGGCGGCCTCGGGCGAGTGCGCGTCCTCGAGCCCCTCGAGCGCCGAGACGAGGCGACCGTGCGCGTCGTCGTGGCGGCCGAGAAGGTGCTCCACCCCGGCGCAGGCGGTCGTGAGCCGGACGCGCAGCGCGACCGCCTCCTCGGGCACGAGCTCGATGCTCTCGAGCAGGGCGGCGTGCGCGTCGGCGAAGTGCCCACAGGTCGCCAGCGCCCCGGCGCGCGCCAGCAGGAGCTCGACGCGCTCCGCTGCGGGGGCGTCGTCGGCGAGCAGTCGGAGCGCGACCGCGAACCACTGGGCTGCGCTCACCGGCGCGCGGTGGGCGGCCTCGCGTCCCGCCTCGCGCAGCGTGTCGACCGCGGTCGCGTCGCCCTGTCTCCCGGCGCGCTCGACGTGGTGTGCCCGGTCCGCCGCCCGGACGCCTCGGCGCGCGAGCGCGTCGGCGCACCGCTCGTGGGCGCCGAGCCGCCACCCGCCCGGCGCCGACTCGTACACGGCGCGTCGCACGAGCGGATGCCGGAAGCGAAACCGGCGGGGCACGTCGGTCTCCCGGATCACGTCGAGGCGCAGGAGCTCGTCCAGCGCGTCGAGTGACAGGGAGCCGTCGACGTCGGCCGCCGCGGTCGCGAGCTCCGGGTCGAACGGGTCGCCGGCCACGGCCGCGCCACGGGCCAGGAGGCGCGCGTCGTCGGGGAGGAGCCCGAGCTCGTCGACGAGCGCCGCCGCGACGAGCGGCGGCACCTCCAGGTCTGCCGGCGGGTCGTACGGCGTGGCCGCCGCGAGCACGGATGCGCGCTCGAGCGCCCGCGCGAGCTGCTGGAGGTAGAACGGGTTGCCGCCGCTGTCGTCGTAGAGGGCGGCGGCCGTCGTCTCGTCGACGCTCGCGCCGAGGAGCTCGACCGCCTCGTCTCGCGTCAGGGCATCGAGCTCGACGCGGACGAGCGTGCCCGCGCGGCGCGCCGGCTCGAGCGCCGGGGACAGCCGGTCCGGCGCCTGCCGCGGCCGGACGGCGACGACGACGAGCACGTCCGCGTCGGGCGGCCGGCGGAGGAGCGATCCGAGCAGGTCGACGGATGCGGAGTCGGCCCAGTGCACGTCGTCGAGGACGAGCACGAGCGGCGAGGTCGCCGTGAGCCGTTCGAGGAGCTCGCGGACCGCGCGGTGGCTGCGGTGGCGCTCGTGCCGGAACGCGGCGCCTCGCTCCGTCGCGAATCCCGACAGCGACGGGAACACGTTCGCGAGCCCGTTGCGGACGTCGTCGCCCAGCGCGTCGAGGCGGCGCGGGTCGAGCCCCTGGAGGTACTCGTCGAGCGCGTCGACGAACACGCCGAACGGCAGGTCACGCTCGAGCTCCGACGCGCACCCGGAGAGGACGACGTGCGCGTACGCCTCTGCGCGGCCGGCAAGCTCCGCGAGGAGGCGGGTCTTGCCGATCCCCGGCTCGCCGACGACCTCGACCGCCGACGAGCCGCCGCCGTCGAGCGCGGCGAGAACGCGGTCGAGGGCCTCGAGCTCCTCGGCCCGCCCGACGAGGTGCTTGGCAACGGCCATCGTGGCGTTCGTCACGAGCATAGACCAGGGGGAGGAGCATCGCGAACTCAGGGTGTCTCCCCGAAGTCGCGGCGGCCGCGCGGCGTCACGCTCGTTCGATGCCCCGCTACGTGCTCCACCACCGCCATGAGTCGCACGAGTGCGGCGTCGTCTTCGCCTCGTTCAAGGGGCACGAGAGCCCGCTTCGCCGCACGGCGACGCTGGCGTCGTGCCGCTCCGGTGAGCACGCGATCTGGTGGACGGTCGACGCCGCGTCCGAGGCGGACGCGCTCGCGCTGCTGCCCTTCTACGTCGCCGAGCGCACGATTGCGACGAGCGTCAGCGAAGTCGAGATCCCGTGACCGATCCCCTGCAGCACGCCCGCCGGTGGAAGACGCTCGGGGTGCTGTCGCTGAGCCTGGTGATCATCGGGCTCGACAACACGATCCTCAACGTCGCGCTGCCCACGCTGCAGCACGAGTTCGACGCCTCTGCCTCGAAGCTGCAGTGGATGGTCGATTCGTACCTGCTCGTCTTCGCGGGGCTGCTGCTCGTGTTCGGCACGCTCGGCGACCGTTTCGGGCGCAAGCTCGCCCTGCAGGCGGGCATCTCGATCTTCGGGCTCGCCAGCCTCGGGGCCCTGCTCGCCGAGTCGGCCGACCAGGTGATCGCCGTGCGAGCGGCGATGGGAGTCGGCGCCGCGCTGATCATGCCCGCCACCCTCTCGATCATCGCCAACGTCTTCACCGGCGAGGAGCGGGGCAAGGCCATCGCGATCTGGGCGGCGCTCGCTGCGGTCGGGATCGGGCTCGGCCCGCTGACCGGCGGCCTGCTGCTCGAGTGGTTCGACTGGCCGTCCGTGTTCCTGGTGAACGTGCCGTTCGCCGCCGCCGCGCTCCTGCTCGGCATCCGCTACGTGCCGGAGAGCCGCGACCCGCGTCCGGGCTCGTTCGACCTGCTCGGGGCGGCGCTCTCGACCGCCGGGTTCAGCCTGCTCGTGTACGGGATCATCGAAGCTCCGGAGCAGGGCTGGACGAGCGCCGTCGTGCTCGGGGCGCTGGCCGCCGCCGTGACGCTGATCGCGGCGTTCCTCTGGTGGGAGCGGCGGGTGGACGAGCCGATGCTCGACCTCGGCTTCTTCCGGAGCGCCCGCTTCAGCGTCGGGACCGTCGCCGTCAGCGTCGCCTTCTTCGCCCTGCTCGGCGGCATCTTCGCGCTGACGCAGTACCTCCAGTTCGCGCACGGCTTCAGCGCGATCGAGGCCGGCGCGGTGATGAGCCCGATGGCCCTCGGGCTGATGCTGGGCGCCGGCTCGTCGAGCAAGGCCGTCGCGCGGCTCGGCACCTCCCGCGTCGTCGCGGCGGGGCTCGCGGGGCTCGCCGTCGTGCTGGCGGTGCCGACGCTGTGGGGGCCGGGCACCGGAGCGCCGGCGGTGGTCGCCTGGTTCTTCGGCCTGACCCTCGCCATGGGCTGGGTCATGGCGCCCGCCACCGAAGCCGTCGTCGGTGCGGTGCCCGCGGCCAAGACAGGGGTCGCCTCGGCCACCAACACGGTTGCGCGCATGGTCTCGGGGGCGCTCGGCGTGGCGATCGTCGGCTCGCTCGTCAGCTCCCTGTACGCGAACGACGTCGACGGCTCGCTCGCGGGCCTCCCGGTCGAGGTGCAGGCGCGGGCCGAGGGCTCGGTCGGCGCCGCCGGCGCGATCGCCGCCCTGCTTCCGGCGGACGCCGCCTCGCGGCTGCTTTCCGTCACCGGCGACGCCTTCACGACGGCGATGGGGCGAGGGCTCCTCGTCCCGGCCGCGCTCGCCGCCGCCGCCGCCGTGGTCGTCGTGCGCTTCCTTCCGACCCTCGAGCCCGCGGCCGCGGAGACCGAAGCGAGCGAGGCCGGCGTGCTCCCGCTCGCGGACGCATCCCAGGCGGGATGACCACCTCACGGCACGCCTGAAAGGAGCACGCATGTCGTCCCAGAAGCACTCACGGAACCTCGCGGCCCGAATGGGCCGGTGGAGCGCACACCACCACAAGCTCGCGATCTTCGGCTGGCTGGCCTTCGTCGCCGCCTCGTTCGCGATCGGAATGATCGTCGTCGGCGCCAAGCAGGCGACCGACGCGTCCGGTCCGGGCGAGTCGGGACGGGCGAGCGCGATCCTCGAGGAAGGGTTCAAGCAGCCCGCCGGCGAGACCGTCCTGATCCAGAGCGACTCGCTCCGAGTGGGCGACCGCGCGTTCGACGCCGCGATCCGCGACGTCATGCGCCTGCTCGTGGCGGAGGACGCGGTGACGAACATCCGCTCGCCGCTCGATCCCGAGAACGCCGGCCAGATCAGTGCCGACCGGCGCTCGGCGCTCATCGACTTCCAGATTCGAGGGGACGCCGACCTCGCCGTCGACGAGATCGATCCGATCCTCGCCGGCGTCGCCGCCGTGCAGGCGGCCCATCCGCGGCTGTTCGTCGGCGAGTTCGGCGACGCCAGCGCGGACAAGCAGCTCGAGGCGTCGTTCATGAGCGACCTCCGCAAGGCCGGGCTCTACTCGGTCCCGGTCACGCTGGTCATCCTCCTGCTCGTCTTCGGCGCGCTCGTCGCCGCCGGGATCCCGCTGCTGCTGGCGCTGACCGCGGTGCTCGCGACGGTGGGGCTATGGGCGCTCCCGAGCCAGATCTGGCCGAGCGACGAGGCCCTCTACGCGATGGTGCTCCTGATCGGGCTCGCCGTCGGGGTCGACTATTCGATGTTCTACTTGAAGCGAGAGCGGGAGGAGCGGGCGGCGGGCCGCAGCGCGGAGGCGGCGCTCGAGGCCGCGGCCGCGACCTCGGGCCGGTCGGTGCTCGTCTCCGGCGCGACCGTGATCGTCGCGATGGCCGGGATGCTCTTCGCCGGCGACGTCTTCGCGCCCTTCGGCGTCGCGACGATGCTCGTGGTCGCCGTCGCGGTGCTCGGGTCGCTGACCGTGCTGCCGGCGGTCCTGTCCATGCTCGGCGACAACGTCGACCGCCTGCGCATCCCGTTCGTCCACCGCCTCAGCCGCGACGACGGCGAGGGCCGCATCTGGGGGGCGATCGTCGATCGCGTCCTGCGGCGGCCGCTCCTGTCATTGGTGCTCGCGGGCGGGCTGCTGCTGGCGATCGCCGCGCCGGCGCTGACGATCCACACCGCCGAGCCCGGGATCGACACCTACCCGCAGGGGCTCGGCGTCCTGAAGACCTACAACCGCCTGCAGGCCGCCTTCCCCGGCACCGAGATCCCGGCGAACGTCGTCGTCAAGGCGGCCGAGATCGACTCGGCCGAGGTTCAGGGCGCGATCGCCCAGCTGAAGCGCCGGGCCCTCGCCACCGGGCTGATGCACCAGCCGATCGTCGTCGACGTCAACCGCGATTCCACGGTCGCGAACGTCGCGATCCCGATCGACGGCACGGGGAACGACGGGCCGTCGAACGCGGCCCTTGCCGCCCTGCGCGGCGAGATCGTCCCCGAGACGGTGGGGTCCGTGACGGGGGTCGAGACCGCCGTGGGCGGCTTCGCCGCCGAGTCGAAGGACTCGAACGACGAGCTCAAGTCGGTGGCGCCGTTCGTGTTCGCCTTCGTCCTCGGGTTCGCGTTCCTGCTCCTGCTCTTCGCCTTCCGCTCGCTCGTGATCGCGGCGAAGGCGATCATCCTCAACCTGCTGTCGGTGGCCGCCGCCTACGGCATCCTCGTCCTCGTCTTCCAGCACGGCTGGGGGAAGCAGCTGCTCGGCTTCGAGACGACCGGGGGGATCGCGCCGTTCCTGCCGATCTTCCTGTTCGTGATCCTGTTCGGGCTCTCGATGGACTACCACGTGTTCATCCTGAGCCGCATCCGGGAGGCCTACGACGGCGGGGCGAGCACCGAGGATGCCGTCGCGCACGGGATCAAGTCGACCGCCGGCGTGATCACGAGCGCAGCGCTCGTGATGGTCTGCGTCTTCTCGATCTTCGGCGTGCTCTCGTTCATGATGTTCAAGCAGATCGGCGTCGGCCTCGCGGCGGCGATCCTCGTCGACGCCACGATCGTGCGGGCCGTGCTCCTGCCGGCGACGATGAAGCTGCTGGGCGACTGGAACTGGTACCTGCCGAGCTGGCTGGAGTGGCTGCCGCACCTCGAGCACCAGGGCGAGGTGGAGGCACTGGAGCCGCTGCCGGCGCCGACGCCGTCGACGTGACCGGCGCGGCGCATCGGGCGATCGGCGGGCGGGCCCACGGCGAGGTGTGGGCCCGCCTCGCCACCGAGCGTGCGGTCGCCACCGCCGCTCTGGCGGCGGTCGCGCTGCACGTCGTCGACGACGCGTTCCTCCAGCCCGAGCCGGGCACGTCGCCGGCCGACCACGTCTTCGGCGGGCTCGTGCCGGCGGCGCTCCTCGCGGCCGCCGCCGTCGCCTGGCCCCGGGTGCGTCCCGGGACGCGCGCGACCTGGGCGCTCCTGGCCGGGTACTTCGGCGTGCTGACGGGCAGCGAGGCCGCCTACTACGCGCGCCACGGCGGGCCGGCGGGCGACGACTTCACCGGGATGCTGGCGGCGCTCGGCGGCGTCGTGCTCCTCGTCGTCGGCGCGGTCACGCTCTGGCGCTACCGCCGCACCGACGATCCCCTGCTGCTGCGCTTCGTGCGCCGCCTCGCGATCGCTGCGGGCGCGCTCGTGCTCGCCGCGGTCGTGCTCTTCCCGACCGCCGTCGCGTACGTCGTGACGCACACGGCGCGGGCGGAGGTGCCGACGGCGACCCTCGGCGCAGCCCACGAGGACGTCGCCTTCACGACGAGCGACGGGCTCCGGCTGGAGGGCTGGTTCGTGCCGTCGCGGAACAGCGCCACCGTGATCGCCTTCCCCGGGCGCTCGGGGCCGCGGAAGCACGCGCGCATGCTGGCCCGCCACGGCTACGGCGTCCTGCTGTTCGACCGGCGCGGCGAGGGCGCGAGCGAGGGCGACCCGAACGCCCTGGGTTGGCACGGCGACCGCGACCTTGCGGCCGCCGTCGACTACCTCCGCGGGCGGCCGGACGTCGACCCGGACCGCATCGGCGCCCTCGGGCTCTCCGTCGGCGGCGAGATGGCGATCCACGCGGCCGCCGGCTCGGACCGGCTCAAGGCGATCGTCTCGGAGGGCGCGAGCGGCCAGTCGGTCCGCGACGGCATCGCCAACGGCGGCCTGCTCCACGGGCTCCTCGACACCGGCTTCGTCACCGTGGCGACCGCGCTGTTCGCCGACGACCTGCCGCCGCCGAGCCTGAAGAGCGAGGCGCCGAGGATCGCCCCGGGCGCGGTCTTCTTCGTCTACGGCGAGAACGGGCAGGGCGGCACCGAGACGAAGCCGAATCGCGGCTTCTACGCGGCGGCCCGTGAGCCGAAGCGGATCTGGGAGGTCCCGGAGGGCCAGCACATCGCCGGCATCACGACCCGCCCGGCGGAGTACGAGCGCCGGGTGATCGGGTTCTTCGACGAGCACCTCCGGCCGGAGCGATGACCGCGGCGGCCGCCTCGCCGGCTCGACGCCGCCTCGACGGCGCGACCGTCCTGCGGCGGCTCGTCCTCGTCGCGATGCCGCTCGCGCTCGCGGTCGTGCTCTGGTGGCACCCGCCGGGCGGCGCGGACGTCTACGCGGACGTGCGCGACGACGTGGGCGCGTGGCTGTTCGTCCACACGACGCTGCTCCTCGCCATGCCGCTGCTCGGGATCGCGACCTTCCTCCTGCTCCGCGGCCTCGAGAGCCGGGCCGCGACGATCAGCCGCGCCGCGATCGTCTGCTTCCTCGTCTTCT
Source organism: Gaiellaceae bacterium (assembly GCA_035456465.1). GTDB lineage: Bacteria > Actinomycetota > Thermoleophilia > Gaiellales > Gaiellaceae > DATHTC01. The sequence continues at coordinate 25,352 of DATIDD010000015.1, forward strand.
ACACGGCCTACGAGGTGACGGTCGGCCTCGGCACGGGCGTCCTCGTCGAGTACGCCGACGGGCTCCCGGCCGCCGACCAGGACGCGGTGGCGGACGCGATCCAGCACCTCAACCGGAACGTCGTCCTCGGCGACCCGGTGTCGGTCGCGCTCGTTCTCGGCTTCGTCGGCTGGGTGGTGGCGATGCTGGCGGCCGCGACCGCGCTCCGGCGCGCCGGGGCCGGCCTGCCCACGACCCTGCTCGTCGCGGGCGCCAGCCTGTTCGCGGTGCACCCCCCGCCAGTCGGGCCGGTCGGGCTCGTCTGCCTGGCCGCCGCCGCCGTGGCGATCGAGCGCGCCGGAGCTCGTGAGCACCGGGGTGACGTGCCGGGCGCGTAGCCCTCACGGCTGGCCCTATCGTTCCGCCGTGGACCTGCTCGAGCGCGACGACGCCCTGTCACCGCCCGCCAGCTCGAGGTGCTGGCGCTGCTGGCGGAGGGGCTCACGAACGCGGAGATCGCCGACAGGCTCGTCGTGTCGCCGCGGACGGCGGAGCACCACGTGGCCGCCGTGCTGGCGAAGCTCGGCGCGACGAGCCGGCGGGAGGCCGTCGCTCGCGCGTCCGAGCTCCGGCTGACGCGCGCCTGACGGCGAGGGGCCGCGCCGCGCGCCGCCCCTCGCCCGTGGCAGGCGCCTCAGCGGGTGACCGCCACCGCCTCGGTGTAGGTCGCGGGGATGGCGATCGCGTCGCTGCCCAGCCGGTCGAACCGGCGGGCGAGCGCGGCGAGGTCGCGCGCGAGCTCGTCGCGTGCGGCCTCCTCGAGCGCGGCGAACGCCCCGAGCGTCGGCCCGTACCAGCGGCGGAAGAACGCGACGAAGTCCTCGGCCGACGGGAACCGGAACGAGAAGGTCCGCTCCGCCAGCTCGAGCGAGGCGACGCCGTCCCCGAGCAGCTGTCGCAGACGGCCCTCCGTGCCCCACAGCATCGGCGACGGCACGCCCGCGGGCGGCGGCACGTAGCCGGCGACGGTGCGGAAGGGCTCGCCGATGAAGCCCTCCGGCGTCCAGCTCGCGAGCGCGATCGTGCCGCCGGGGCGGCACACGCGCAGCAGCTCGGCCGCGGTCTGCTCGTGGTTTGCCGCGAACATGGCGCCGTAGACGGACGTGACCGCGTCGAATGAGTCGTCCTCGAACGGCAGCGACTCGGCGTCTCCCTCGATCAGCTCCACCGGGAGCCCCTCGGCCGCGGCGCGCGCGCGGCCCCGCTCGAGCAGGGACGGGACGTAGTCGACGCCGACGGCGGTGCAGCCCAGCCGCGCGGCCGCGATCGCGGCGTTGCCGCTGCCGGTGGCGACGTCGAGCACGCGCCAGCCCGCGTGCAGGTCGGCGCTGTCGCAGAGCTGCTCGGCGACGAGCACGATGCGTGCGGCGACGACGGCGAAGTCGCCGCTCGCCCAGGCCTGCTGCTGGCGCTGCTTGATCGCCTCGGGGCCGGCCTTGCGTCGTTCCAGCGTCTGTGTCACGGGCGTCTCCTCCTGTCGGTCGGGCGACGGTTTCGTGCAGTTCGCTCGACGGTACGGCCGGCCCGCGGCGCCGTCATCGGCGGCGGCTACCCAACTTCCGCGACGCCCGTACCTACGGGAGGAGGGCGCTACGCAGGCACCTGGTCGAACGCCGCGCGCACCGCCGCCAGCTCGTCGTCGGTGCGCGCCTCGTGCAGGCCGCGGAGGAAGGCGCCGTACCCGCAGCTCGGCGTATGCAGGTTCAGGAACCGCACCGGGCCGGTCCCGGAGAACGCGAAGGTGTGCGGGATGCCGGGCGGCACCTGCACCCACGACCCCGCCTCGGCCCGCAGCTCACGGCCGCCGGCGGTGAACGTCAGCTCCCCCTCGAGCACGTAGAACGACTCCGTGTGCCGGGGGTGGACGTGCCGGGGCGGTGACGGGCCCCCCGGGTCGCTCCGCGACTCGGAGATCCCGATCGCCTCGAGGTCCGCGAGCAGCGCCACCCGCAGCCCCGGCCGGTCGGCGACGTACCCGTCGCCGCCGACGACCGCCTCCGAGGGCGGCTGCCCGCCGTCCGGCGGCGGCGGATGCTGGTCGTACGCGAAGTCGCGGCCGTCCCGCAGCGCGCGCAGGTAGTCCGCGAAGCGGAGGCCGGGCGCGTGGAAGTTGAGGTAGCGGGCCTCCGTGTCGCTGCCGTTCCGGAAGCCGTGCACGACGAGCGGCGGCACCCGGGCGAGCGTCCCGGCCGGGACGACGACCCCCTCGTCCGCGGGCCCGAGCCTCACCGTCAGCTCCCCTTCGAGCACGTAGAACAGGTCGGTGTGACGGTGGTGGACGTGCAGGTCGGCGCCGTCCCGCCGCGGGCCGATGCGCGCCCACGTCGCGTTCAGCGTGGCGTCGTCGGAGAGGATCTCGACCCGGCGCTCCGGCGAGTCGCCGACGACCTCGCCGCCGCCGAACGGGACCAGCACCGGGTCGCTCACGTGGCGCTCGTCCCGTCCAGGAGCTGCAGGAGCTCGTGCGCCGCCAGCTCGATCTCCTTGTGCCGCCACTCCGCGGCGCGGTAGTGGCAGGCGATCAGGCCCGTGCGGTGCAGTCGCCGGAAGTCGCCGTAGACGAAGGCGTACCGTGCCTTCGTCTCCTCCGCCGCGCCCTCGGTGAGGCCGAGATGCCACTCCGCGTACTCGCTCCACGAATGGGCGTCGAGGAACGCGTTCTCGTCGGCTGCTTTGGGCTGGACGTCTCCCCAGTCGCTGTCGAGGACGTACTGGCGCGCGCGGATGAGTCGGCGGGCGCGGGCGACGGCACGCTCGTTCAGGGCGTACGAGGCCACCACCGGATTCTGCCGCAATCGCCCGCGTGGTCGGCTAGCCGCGCGGGCTCCAGGGGCCGGCGTCGAGCGCCTCGCGCAGCGCCCGTGCGCCGTCGCGCAGCACGGGCGGGCCGTGGGTGACGAGGACGCGGTCGACCGGCAGCTCCGCCAGCGGCTCGAGCGTCGGCCGGAACCGCTCCCGGTACCAGCGCTCGTTCCACTCGCTGAACGCCCAGACGCGGAGCCCGCCCTCGGCTCCCACCACGGCGTCGCCGAACACGAGCGCCCGGGCACGGGGAAGGTGGAGCGGCTGCTCCTGCCGCCGCGGGTTGCCGATTGCCAGCGCCTCGACGTCGTGCGGTAGCGGGTCGCCCGGCTTCACCGCGCGGAAGGGCGCTCCGTCGGGCAGGCGCCGGCGCACGCCCTCGTGACCGAGGACCTCGACGCGCGGCCAGCGGCGGGCCAGGTCCCCGGCGCTGCGGGCGTGGTAGGGGATCGTCACGAAGATCGTGACGGGGCCGTCGACGAGCGCGTCGAGCGCCGCCAGGTCGCCCGGGTCGAGGACGAGGGGGTCGATCAGCGCGAGGCCGTCGTCGTCGCGGAGGGCGAAGCCGGCGACCTCGTCGCCGAACCCGCTCGGATGCCACTGCGGGTGCCGGGCGGTGAACCGCCAGAGACCGGGCGCCAGTTGCTCCACGGCGACTCATCCTACGGGCGCCGGCGTGCACGCCTCCGAGTGGGTGGAACTACCCACGCCGTGCCTCGCGCGCAGGTTGGGTGATTGGGCCGATGAGGAGCCCGGCCCGGAGTCGTAGCATCACTCCCAGCCGGATCCGCGGACGACGACGGGCATCGGGGGACGCCATGCCGGAGGCAGCGAGAGGGACGAGTCGGCGGCGCAGCACGGTCGACCGCGTGGCCGCGGCTACCCGTCCACCGCGCGTCGAGCCGGGCGCCGCGGAGCGCTTCGAGACCGTGATCGTCGGCGGCGGGCAGGCGGGCCTCGCCATGGGATACAGCCTCGCCAGGCGCGGCCGGCCGTTCGTGATCCTCGACGCGAACCCGCGGGTCGGGGACTCGTGGCGGAAGCGGTGGACGTCGCTCCGCGTGTTCACCCCGGCCCGCTACTCGGGACTGCCGGGCTGGGCCTTTCCCGCGAGCCCGTGGCACTATCCGACGAAGGACGAGGTGGCCGACTACCTCGAGGCGTACGCGACGCGGTTCGACCTGCCGGTGCGAGGTGGTACCGAGGTGGAGCGGCTGTCGCGGGAGGGCGACCGCTACGTCCTCCTAGCAGGTGGACGGCGGCTCGAGGCCGCGAACGTCGTCGTGGCGACCGGCCCGTTCCAGCGGCCGCGCGTGCCGGCGTACGCCTCCGAGCTCGATCCCGGGATCGTGCAGCTGCACTCGAGCGACTACCGGGACCCGGGCGGGCTGCAGGAGGGAGGCGTCCTCGTGGTCGGCGCGGGGAACTCGGGCGCCGAGATCGCGCTCGAGGTGTCGCAGTCCTTCCCCACCCGCCTGTCCGGCAGGCATCCGGGCAGCGAGCCGACGCGCGCCGGCAGCTACGCGGACCGGCTGTTCACGCCGCCGTTCTGGTTCTTCATCTCGCACGTCCTGACCGTCCGGACGCCCGTCGGCCGGAAGCTGCGGCCGAAGCTCGTCGGCACGACCGCGCCGCTCGGCCGGGTGAAGCCGAAGGACTTCACCGCGGCCGGGGTCGAGCGGGTTCCGAGGACGGCCGGGGTGCGCGACGGCCGGCCGCTGCTCGAGGACGGACGGGTGCTGGACGTCGCCAACGTGATCTGGTGCACGGGGTTCAGGCCGGACTACGGCTGGATCGACCTTCACCTGCCGGTCGTCGACGAGGACGGACGGCCCGTGCACGACCGCGGGGTCGTGCCGGGGGAGCCGGGCCTGTACTTCCTCGGGCTGGTCTTCCTGTACGCGCTGAGCTCCTTCCTGATCGGCGGTGTCGGGAGGGACGCCGAGCGTCTCGCGAGGCACATCGCCGCGCGCGCGAGCGTGCTCGAAACGTCGTGACGAGCCTGCGCGTCCTGGTCGTCGGCGCCGGTGTCGCGGGTCTGGCGGTGGCCAGTGCGCTGGCTCGTCGCGGCCTCGCCGCGGAGGTCGTCGAGCGGGCGGCGGAGTGGCAGCCGACGGGGGCGGGGCTGTACCTGCCCGGCAACGCCGTCCGGGCGCTGGACGAGCTGGGGCTCGGAGCCGCGGTCGCCGAGCGCGCGCAGCCGATCGGACGGCAGCGCTTCCTCGACCACCGTGGCCGTCTCCTCGCAGCCGTCGACGTCGTATCGGCCTGGGACGGTGTCGGGCCCTGCGTCGCCATGCATCGCGCGGCCCTGCACGAGGTGCTGCGTGCCGCCGCCGAGGTGCCCGTCCGGCTGGGGACGGCGGTGACCGGCGTGCAGGACGGCGCCGTGCCGGCGGTCACGTTCTCGGACGGGTCGACCGAGGCCTACGACCTCGTCGTCGGCGCGGACGGCGTCCACTCGACGATCCGTCGGTCGGTCTTCGGCGGCCCGCCCGCCGGCCGCGTGGGGCAGGTCAGCTGGCGCTTCGTCGCAGACGGGTTCCCCGACGTCGACGACTGGACGGTGAGGCTCGGACGCGGCCGGGCGTTTCTCACCGTCGCCCTCGGCGGAGGGCGGACGTACTGCTACGCCGACCTCGACGCGAGCGATCCGGCCGGCGCACCGGACGAGGACTGGCGAGCGGCGTTCGCCGACTTCGCGGAGCCGGTGCCGCAGCTGCTCGAGCAGGCAACGGAGGCCTACGTCGCGCCGATCGAGGAGGTCGTGCCGCCGGCGTGGTCGACCGGTCGCGTCGTGCTCGTGGGCGACGCGGCCCACGCCAGCTCGCCGAACATGGCGCAGGGAGCCGCGATGGCGGTCGAGGACGCGCTCGTGCTCGCCGAGCTGCTCTCGGCCGAGGCGACCGTCGAGCAGGCGCTGAGCACGTACGAGCGGCGTCGCGCGCCGCGGGTGGACTGGGTGCAGGCGCAGACGCACCGTCGTGACCGGACGAGGAGCCTGCCGGTGCCGCTGCGCAACCTCGTGCTCCGGACGGCCGGAGAGCGCATCTACCGGTCGAACTACCGGCCGTTGCGGGACCCGTTCTAGCCGCCGAGCCAGGCGCTCTCGAGGAGCGCCGCTCCGCGTCCGAGCGCACGAGCTCGAGCGCACGCTCGCAGGCGGCCCGGCCGATCGCCTCGTCGCCGGCTCAGCGAAGCGAGATCGCGACCTGCTCGACGAGGTCGAGCGCGTCCTGCAGGCCGTCCTCCATCCCGGAGTCGATGATCGCGTCGCGGAGCTCCTTGCTCGAGCACTGCACGAGGATCGTCAGGGTCGTGCGCCCGTCCCGCTCGGCGAACGTCACGATGTTCAGCGGCGGGTCCGCCTCGTCCGCGCCGGGCACCTCGTAGACCTCGGTCGAGACGAGCCGCTCGTTCGGGACGATCTCGCGGTACTCGCCGTGGAACCCGACCTCGAGCCCCTGCTCGGTCACCATCACGTACCGCCACCTGCCCTCGACCCGCAGGTCGATCTCGGCGACCGTCATCTCGCCGCGGTCGGCGTGCCACCAGCGGCGGACCAGCTCGGGCGTCGTCCACGCCTCGTAGACCAGGTGCCCGGGGGCGTCGAACTCCCGCGTGATGAGGATCTGCTCGTCCGTGGGGAGCGTCACCGTCGCCGTGCCGCTACCCGCCAACGCCATCTCCTTCCTCCTTCTGCTTGAGCTCCTCCAGGACGGCGCCGAGCCGGTCGAACCGCTCCGACCACGTCCGCTCGTAGGTCTTCACCCAGTCGTGGATGGGCTTCAGCGCGTGGCCGTTGAGCCGGTAGAGCCGGTGCCGGCCGTCGCCGCGCACGTCGACCGCCCCGACCTCGCGAAGCACCCGCAGGTGCTTGGACACCTGAGGCTGGGCCAGTCCGAGTAGGCGCACGAGATCGTTGACCGGCCGCTCGCCGTCGGCGAGGGCGTCCAGGATCTGCCGTCGCCGGGGCTCGGCCACCGCGTTGAAGGCATCAGCCGTCGTCGCCGCTCGCGCCACGCGGGCCAGCCTATACCCATATGGGAATATGTCAACCGCGCGTCCCCGGGCCGCCGCGGCGGGCGGCCCGGGGCCTCGCCGGACTAGGGGACGATGTTGTGGTTGAGGTGGAACACGTTGTCCGGGTCGTAGCGCCGCTTGAGCTCGACGAGCCGCTCGTAGTTCGGGCCGTAGGCGGCGCGGATCGCGTCCTCGGCCTGGTCGTCGCCGAGGTAGTTCAGCCAGCGGCCGGTCCCGAAGTGCGGGCGCATCGCCGCGAACGTCGCCCGGCCCCACTCGACGTTCGCCGCGGTCTCCGCCGGGTCGGTCCACAGCGAGGGCAGGACGAGGTTCCAGCCGGCCTCGCGGTGCGGCACCGCCGTCTCCGTCGCCCCGATGCGCGTGACCGCGCCGTGGAAGTGCTCGAACAGGATCGACGTCATCGGGGACGGGACGACGGCGAACCGCTCCACGGCGACGTCGATCAGCTCGTCCGAAAGCCCGCGGGTGAAGCTCGAGAGCCAGTAGTTCAGCGACCCGGCCGGGAATCCCGCGTCGAGGAGCGTGTTCATCACCGGGTACGGCATCGGGCCGACGTCGACCACCAGCGGCGACCCCCACGTCTTGAACGGCTCGAGCTCGCGGTCGGCCTCGCCGGGGTCGCCGGCATGACAGGCGACCAGCGCCGCCAGCTTGACCCCGGAGCCGTCGGGCGCGTGCACGAGGCCCGCGAACACGGTCAGGTCGTCGGAGACGTTCGCGACCGCGTCGCGGTAGAAGCGCAGCAGCTCGGGCGCGGCGTCGAACGGGTGGGCGATCAGCCCGCCGACGATCGTGCGGAGCGGGTGCACGCGGTACGTCAGCGAGGTCGCGACGCCGAAGTTCCCGCCGCCGCCCCGAAGCGCCCAGAACAGGTCCGGGTACGAGGCTGCGTCGACGTCGAGGACCTCGCCCGTCGCCGTCACGAGCTCGGCCGCGAGCAGATTGTCCGCGGCGAGCCCGTACTTGGCCATCAGCCAGCCGAGCCCGCCGCCGAGCGTGTAGCCGGCGATCCCCGTGGTGGAGACCGCGCCGCCGGTCACGGCGAGCCCGTGCTCGGCGGCGGCGTCGTTCAGCTCGCCCCAGGTCACCCCGCCCCCGGCCGTCGCCGTGCGCCGGTCGGGATCGATCGCGATCTCCTTCATCTCGGCGAGGTCGATCATCACCCCGCCCTCGGTCACGGCGCGGCCGGCGACGTTGTGCCCGCCGCCGCGAACGGAGACCTCGAGCCCCGTGCGGCGCGCGAGCTCGAGCGCCGCGACGACGTCGCCCGCCGTCCTGCAGCGGACGATCAGTGCGGGCCGCCGGTCGATGAGCCCGTTGTGGACGGCACGGGCCGCGTCGTACGCCGGGTCGTCCGGGCCGAGGACGGGTCCGGAGACCCGTCCTTCGAGCTCGGAGACGAGCGCGGGATCCAGGGTCGTGCTCATGTGTCCCTCCTCATGTCGTTGCACGCCGGCACCTTCAGTCCTGGATCAGGACGTTACTGCCGGTGCCGCCGTCGAGCACGTCCTGGCCGGGGCCGCCGAGCAGCACGTCGTCGCCGTCGCGGCCGAACAGCGTGTCGTTCCCGGCGCTGCCGATCAGGACGTCGTTGCCCGCGCCGCCGTCGAGCGTGAGCGCAACCGAGGTGCTCGCGAGCCCGGCGGCGAGTGCGACGTCGCCGCCGCCGAGCGCGTTGATCGTGAGCGCGTCGTTGGCGGATTCCGCGTTGGTGACGTCGACCGTGGTGGCGAGCCCGGCCACCGTCACCGCGCCGTTGCCGCCCGAGGCCGCGATCGTCTCGCCGGCATCGGTGCCGTTCACGACGACGCGGTCGGCCTGGCCGTCGCCGCCGCCGCCCGTGGCCGCGAGGTCGACGTTCAGCTCGTCGACGTCGGTTGCGCCGAGGTCGTTGACGGTGACGACGTCGGCGCCGCCGAGGGCGGTGAAGTCGACCCGCTCGACGCCGTCGGTGTCCATCGTGATGTTGCCCGCGTCGCGGAAGAACCGGAGGCGGTCTCCGTTCGCCGACAGGACGACCTGCTCGGCGATGTTGGCGCCGTTGAAGAGCATCGTGTCGGTGCCGGCCTCGCCCTCGATGCGGTCGCTGCCGTCGCCGGGGTCCCAGACGAAGGTGTCGTCGCCGTCGCCCATCGCGGCCGCGTCGGCGCCCCTGTTGCCGTCGATCGAGTCGTCTCCGCCGCCGCCGTTCAGCTGCTCGGCGCCGGAGCCGCCGAGGAGCTTGTCGCTTCCGCCGCCGCCGCCGATCGTGGTCGCGATGCCGTCGGTGAAGACGCCGTTGGCCTCGTCGATGCGCACGAGGTCGTCGCCGTCGCGGGCGTCCACGACGATGGTCGCGACGTCCCCGCGGTCGAAGGTGAAGTCCGCGGAGCCGTCGTCGCCGACGTCGATCTGGAGCAGGTCGGGGCGTCCGGCGCCCAGGCGAAGCACGATCAGGTCGTCCGCCTTGGTGCCCGTGATCGTCAGTGCGCCGCGGTTGAGCTTCGGCTTCTTGAACTTCGGCTGCTTGGAGGGATACGAGGTGTCGTCGCCCTTGAGCGGGGCGGCGGCGCCGTGCGAGGCCGTGATGCCGGCTGTCCCGGCGACGGCAGCAACGGCCACTGCGGCGGCGAGCGCCCGAATCGCGGGCGAGTCGCTGCGAACGAAGTCGTTCATCTCTGCGTGTCTCCTCTTGGTCTGAGCCGCTGGCGGCTCGATGTGGTGGTGCTTGCCGGCCAGTGTTCGGGGCGCGGACGGGCGTCCGCACCGTGGCGACCCCCCTGTCTTTCGCCGACCCGTCGGGGCTCAGGCGACGACGAAGCGGCCGTGCATCACCCCCGAATGCGGGTCGCAGACGAAGCGGTAGCCGCCCTTCTTGAGGGTCAGCACGAAGCTCTTCGTCCCGGTGAAGCCGACGCCCGTCAGCACGCGGTCGACGCCGGGCCCGCTGAGGTGGAAGTCGTGCGCGCCCGAGCGGTCGCTGATGACGAAGCGGTAGCGAGTGCCGGCCTTGAGCCTCGTGACCTTCTTGCCCTGCATGGTCAGGCCGATCGTGAAGCCGGGCCCGACGGTGCCGTTGACGGTCTTCGCGGTGGCGGCCGAGCCGACGCCGGTCGCGGCGAGCGCGCCCGCGGCGACGAGGCCGACGAGCGACGAGCGTGTGCGAGAGATCCTGCTCATGTCACAGCCCTCCTGAGGGAACGAGCTCACGTGGAGCCCGGTCGGATTGCGCCCGATCGTCGGTGTCGCGGAGCGCGATTCGCACCGTGGAGACCCCCCGGACTTTCCGCCCGCAGCACGCCGGCTGCTCCCCTGCGGGGAGTAGGGTCGGCGGAGATGAGCGGGGCCGCGCCCACCGGCCCGCTGCTCGAGCGCAGCGGGGAGCTCGCGCGGATCGAGTCGGCGCTGGCCGAGGCGCGCTCCGGGCGAGGCGCGTTCCTCGTGATCGAAGGGCCGGCCGGGATCGGCAAGACGGCGCTGGTCGAGTCGGCGCGGACGGCGGCGGCGGACACCGGGATGCGCGTGCTCCGGTCGCGCGGCACCGAGCTGGAGCGCGAGTTCGCGTTCGGCGTGGTGCGCCAGCTCTTCGAGCCGGCGCTCGCCGAGGCATCGGAGCCCGAGCGCGCCAACCTGCTCCAGGCCGCCGCAGGCGTCGCCGCGGGCCTCCTCGGGCTTCCGGGCGCGGCGCCCGCGGACGCGCAGCGGACCTCGGGCGTCGACCCCTCGTTCGCGATCCTCCACGGCCTCTACTGGTTGTGCGCGAACCTGGCGGCGACGGCCCCGCTGTGCGTCGTCGTCGACGACGCCCACTGGGCCGACGCCCCGTCGCTCCGGTACCTGACCTTCCTGGTCACCCGGCTCGACGAGCTGCCGCTCGCGCTCGTCGTCGCGGCCCGGCCTCGTGAGCCGGGCGCGGAAGCCGCGCTGCTCGGGACGTTGACGACCGCCCCCGCCGCGCAGGTGCTGGGCCTGCGGCCGCTGACGGACGCGGCCGTCGCGCAACTCGTCGAGTCGAGGCTCGCGGGGGATCCGGACGCGGCGTTCGTCGAGGCCTGCGTCCGCGCCACGCGAGGGACGCCGTTCCTCGTGCACGAGCTCCTGGGGGCACTCGCCGCCGAGCGCGTCGCTCCGACCGCAGCGGCCGCGCGCCGGGTCGACAGGATCGGGGCGCGCACGGTCGGCCGCTCGATCGTCCTCCGGCTCGGCCGGCTGCCGGAGCCCGCGCGGCGGCTCGCGCGCGCGCTCGCGATCCTCGACGAGAGCGACCTCCTGCAGGCGTCACGGCTCGCCGGCCTCGAGGAGGCCGAGGCCGCCGAGGCTGCCGAGCTCCTGGCGGACGCCGGCCTGGTGGAGCCGGGCCGGCCGCTGCGGTTCGTCCATCCGATCGTCCGCCGGGGCCTCTACGAGGAGCTCTCGAGCGCCGAGCGCGGCCGTGGTCACCGCCGCGCCGCCGAGCTCCTCGCCGGTCAGCCGGGAGCCCAGGAGCGCGTGGCGGAGCACCTGCTCGGCGGCGAGCCCGCGGGCGACGTGTGGGTCGTCCGGCAGCTGGTGGACGCGGCGTGCGCGGCGGGGCGGAACGGTGCCGCCGAGTCGGAGGCGGTCTTCCTGCGCCGGGCCCTCGCAGAGCCCCCGCCGCCGGGCGAACGCTCGGGCCTGTTGCTCGACCTCGGGATGGCGGAGGCGAGCGCCGGCCTCGACGACTGGTCGGAGCACATGCAGGAGTCCGTCGACACCGCGCCGGACGCCGAGGCGGCCGGCGCGGCCGCCCTCGTGCTCGGGCTCGCGCTCAGCCGCGCTCAGCGCTTCGCGGAGGCGGTCGCGGTGCTCGATCGCGCCGCGACGTCGGTCGCCGATCCCGACTCGGACCTCGCCCTGGCGCTCGAGGCGGCCGCCGTCGTGGCGGCGCTGAACGATCCCGAGACCGCGCCGTCGGTCGCCCTCCGCCGCGAGACGGTGCTCGCACGCGCCGCGAGCGATCAGGCGGCGCCCCCCGAGCTGCTCGCGGCGGCCGCGTTCATCTGCGTCCTGACGAAGGAGCCCGCCGAGCTCGGAGCCGACCTCGCCGCCCGGGCGCTGCTCGCCGGAGGGACCGCGCCGCCGGCCTCGGGCGTCCCGCCGTGGTTCGCGTTCGCGACGTGGTTCTCGCAGACGACGCTCTCGCTCCTCTGGGCCGAGCGCTACGCGGAGGTGCGTCCACTGCTGGACGAGTCGATCGCGCAGGCTCGGGCGACGGGCGACGGCGGCAGGCTCGCCGTCGGACTGGCGCACCGGGGCCTGCTCGCGCTCCGGTGCGGCGATCTCTGCGCCGCCGAGGCGGACACCCGGACGGCACTCGCCGCTGCCGAGCTCCCCGCACCGATCCTCTACCGCCTGCTGAACGCCGGCGTGCTCGTCGAGACGCTCGTCGAGCAGGGCGAGCTCGAGACCGCCGAGCAGGTGCTGGGGCCGAACAACCCGGAGATCGAGAGCGGCTCGATCACGGCGTCGGTGCTCCGCCTCGCCCGCGGCCGGCTGCGGGTCGCACAGGGCCGGGCACGGGAGGGACTGGACGACTTCCTGGCCGTCGGCACGCGGCTGACGCGCGTTTCGATCACGTGTCCGAGCTACCTGCCGTGGCGATCGGAGGCGGCGCTGGCCCAGCGCGCGCTCGGCGAGCCCGATGCGGCACGACGCCTCGCGGAGGAGGAGCTCGCGCTCGCCCGGGCGTTCGGCACGTCGCGCGCGCTCGGCGTGGCGCAGCGCGCCCTCGGCGTGGTCATCGGCGGCGACCGCGGGGAGCTCCTGCTCCGGGACGCGGTCGAGTCGTTCGAGCGCGCCGGCGCCGGGCTCGAGCGTGCGCGGGCGCTCGCCGACCTCGGCGCGCTCCTCCGCCGCCGGAACCGCCGTACCGAAGCGCGAGCGCTCCTTCGCGAGGCGCTCGACGCCGCCCACCGCGCCGGTGCCGGCCCGCTGGCCGCGCGGGCGGAGACCGAGCTCCGCGCCACCGGCGCGCGCCCGCGCCGCATCCTCCTCACGGGCGTCGAGTCCCTCACGGCCAGCGAGCGCCGCGTCGCCGAGCTCGCCAGCCAGGATCTCACCAACCGGGAGATCGCGCAGACGCTGTTCATCACCACGCGCACGGTCGAGGGCCACCTCACGAGCGTCTTCCGGAAGCTGCAGCTCGAGTCGCGCGACGAGCTCCCCGCCGCGCTGGCGGGCGCCCGCGTCCCCGCGTAGACGGCAGCGACGCCGCGTCAGTCGACGTGGAGCACGGCCTTCCCGCCGATCCGTCGCTCCAGCAGGTCGTCGAGCGCCCGGGGCGCGTCTCGCCACGCGCATTCGAGCTCGATCTGGCCGTCCAGCCGCCCGTCGGCCATCAGCGCGCAGAGGCGGGCGAGATCGGCGCCCGCGCCGCCTTGCGCGACGAGCTCGTCGAACAGGTTCAGCGTGTGGATCCGCGCGCCCGTCGCCCGGTCGAACCGCGCCGCTCGGAACGTGATCGTCTCCTCGTCGTCCTGCGTCGCCACGTTGACGACGACGCCGCGCGGCGCCAGGTGCTCGATCGCGAGGCCGAACGTCGCGCCCCCGACCGCGTCGAGGACGAGGTCGAACTCGCCCGCGACCTCCTCCACGACCTCGGCGGCGCCGAGGCCGCGGAGGAGCCCTTCCGCCGCGGCGACATCGCGGACGAGGGCGGTGATGCGGGCGCCGCTCTCGCGGGCGAGCTGAACCGCGAACCGCCCCACGCCGCCGGTCGCGCCGGTCACGAGCACGCGCTTGGCGAGCAGCAGGCCGCCGACCTCGAGCGCCCGCAACGCGGTCAATCCGGCCGTCGGCAGCGTCGCGGCCTGTGCGTCGGAGACGGCGTCGGGGATCGCCGCCAGGCTCACGGCCGGGATCGCGACGAGCTGCGCCCAGGCGCCGTGCCTGACGAGGCCGACGACCCGCGTGCCCTCCGCCGGGCCGCTGCCGTCGGCGGCCGCGCGCTCGACGACGCCGGCGGCATCCCACCCGGTGACGGACCCTTCGGGCAGGTGCCGCAGGTCGCCCGCCTCGCCGCGGTTCAGCGAGACCGCCCGCACCCGCACGAGCGTCTGGTCCGGGAGCGGGACCGGCTCTGCCACCTCCGTCAGCGCGACGCGGGCGGCGGTGGAGGTCGTCGTCAACGCGAGCACGATCCGGATCCCCGTCGTCCCCGGGTCAGCCCGTCACCTGACCGCGTAGAGGCGCCACTGCCCCGGAACGCCCTTGAGCGTGTGCTCGCCCCGATCCTCGAACTCGATCCCCGACCCCGCGACGAGATCCTTGACCGTGGCGGAGACGAGCACCTCCCCGGCGCCCGCGCTCGCCGCGACGCGCGCGGCGGTATGGACCGCGATGCCGCCGAGCTTGTCGCCGACGAGCTCGCACTCCCCGGTGTGCAGGCCGCTGCGGAGCTCGAGGCCGAGCTCGTGCACCGCGCCGGTGATCGCGCGGGCGCACGTGATCGCCCGCGCCGGCCCGTCGAAGCTCGCGAGGAAGCCGTCGCCCGCGTTGTCGATCTCGTGGCCGCGGAAGCGGTCGAGGTGCGCGCGCACGAGCGCGTGGTGGCGGCCGAGCAGCTCGGCCCAGGCGCGGTCGCCGACCTGTGCCGCACGCTCCGTCGAGGCGACGAGATCGGTGACGAGCACCGTCGCCAGGACCCGCTCCGAGACGGGTCCGCCGGAGGTCTGCGCGACGAGCCGGCGCGTCTCCCGCATCGCGACCTCGTGGGCGCCGTCGTCGACCCAGTGGTAGATGCTGCGCAGGCCCGGCAGCTCGACCAGCCTCGCCCCGGCGATGCGGCGAGCGAAGTACTCGCCGGGCCCGCGCTCGCGCGGGCTGGACAGGACGACGGTGGGCACGCGGACGACCGGCAGCACCTCGGCGACGTCCGAGTCCATCGTCATCCGGAAGAACGCCAGCGCCGACCCGGGGCTCAGGCCGCGCCGCATGTGCGAGAGGAACCAGGCCCGGAACTCCGGATCGTCGTGCTGCTCGGGCGACCAGTCCGCGAGACACGCGTCGAGGAACTCCGTGCGCCCCCAGCCGTCCCGGACCTCGCGCAGCCGCACGCGCCACTCGTCGTCGCTCGGCGCCCAGGGGTAGTCGCCGCTGCGCCGCCCCTTCGCGGTCGGGTCGAACAGGACGAGGCCGGCCACCCGCTCGGGATGCGTGGCCGCGAACAGCGTCGCCAGGCGCGCGCCCTCCTGCGCGGTCCAGAGGATCGCGCTCTCCGACCCCCTGTCGTCCATCACCGCGCGCAGGTCGTCCATCCGCGTCTCGAGCGTCGGCACCTCCCGCACCCGGTCGGACAGCCCCGTGCCGCGCTTGTCGATCAGGATCACGCGCGTGAACTCCGCGAGCTCCTCGATGAAGCGGACGAGCAACGGCTGCTCCCAGACCGACAGGATGTCGCCCGCGAACCCGCGGACGAACACGAGATCCACCGGTCCGTCGCCGACCACCTGGTAGGCGATGGCCACGTCGCCGCTGCGCGCGTAGAAGACGTCGTCGGGCGCCACCATCGGACCAGTCTGCACGGGCGCCCGCGACGCGGACAAGACCGTCGGCGTCCCACTCCCGCCGGACGCGCCTTGACGGTGTCGCCACGGCTGGCGAATACTGCCGCCTTGGCACGGACGACGATCGAGCGTCGATCCGCCGAAGTCGCTGCGGCACGCCGAACCCAAGCCGTCCAGAGAGGAGCCCCTGATGAGTGAGTACGAACCGAGTCGAGACGAGCCCGAGGTATCCGGATGGGCGCTCGGCGGCGTCAGCTTCGCCGCGACGATGCTGGTCGTGATCGGCTTCTTCCAGGTGATCGCGGGCCTGACCGCGATCTTCGACGACGAGTTCTTCGTGGTCACGCGCAACTACACCTTCGACCTCGACGTCACCGCGTGGGGCTGGATCCACCTGATCCTCGGAGTCCTGCTCGTGATCACGGGCCTGGCCCTGTACGCGCGGGCCGCGTGGGCCGCGATCACCGCGCTCGTGCTCGCGGTGTTCAGTGCGATCGACAACTTCTTCTTCATCCCGTACTACCCGTTCTGGGCGCTGCTCCTGATCGCGCTCAACGTCTGGGTCATCTGGGCGCTGACCCGGCCGGGCGCGGTGCGCGCCTGAGCTGAGGCAGTGACGGCCTGACGGCCGGCCGGCGTGCTGATGCCGGTCGTCAGGCCCGGGCGTGGTCGGCGAGCACCTCCGCGATCACCGCTCGGGAGCTCAGCCGCCATCCCATCCTGACGGCGGCGGGGTCTCCTTGCGTCCGGCCCGCCCTCACGACGTCGAGAAGCTGGATCAGCGCCTTCCAGAGCGCCCAGCCGCGGCCGCGCTCCCAGGCCTCGGCGTCCAGCCCGAGCGCGTCGCGGAACGCCGCGCGGCTGTCGCCGGAGAAGAACGTCCACGCCATCGTCAGGTCGCAGGCCGGGTCCCCGACCGCCGAGCAGCCGAAGTCGATGACGGCGCTCAGGCGGCCGTCGACGGTGAGCAGGTTCGAGGCGGTCACGTCTCCGTGGACCCAGACCGGCGGGCCGCGGAACGTCGCGGCGAGGGCTGCCTCCCACACCTCGGTCGCCCCGTCGGTGTCGATCTCGCCCTCCAGAGCCACGATCGCCGCTCTGGCCTCTTCGTCGTAGACGGCCGGGGGCGCGCCGCGGAGGAAGCTGTGCCTCCCGGGTGGCGGCCCGCCGCCGGGGTCGATCGCGTAGAGCGCGGCGAGGAAGCCGGCCAGGTCGATCGCGAGCCGGCCGAGATCCGCGACGCGCTCGGCCGTCGCAGGCTCCCCCGGGCGCCAGCGGTAGATCGACCACGGCCGCGGAAACCCGCTCCCCGGGGCGCCTTTCGCGACCGGCGCGGGGATGGGAAGCGGGAGCTGCGGCGCGAGGATCGGCAGCCACCGGTGCTCCTTCTCGACCTGTGGGACGTACGGCCCGGCGCTCGGAAGTCGCACCGACAGGTTCTCGCCCAGGCGGAAGGTCGTGTTGTCGTTCCCGTCGAGCTCCACGGGCGTGACCGGGAGGTGAGCCCACTGGGGGAACTGGGCCGCCACCAATCGCGACACGAGCGCCGGCGTGATCGCCGACTTGCCCACGGCGGGCATCCGGGGCTAGGTCTTGGCCGGCAGCGAGCGGGCGAACGAGACGCCGCGCGCGACCCAGGCTGCGAGCTCGTCGTCGGCTGCCACGTCGTCGGCGTCGACGCGGAGCCAGCCTCGCATCGGCCGGCCGCGCATCTCCATGAAGCGTGCGGGCGAATCGCTCACGAGCCCATCCGACTCCGCCGGGTCGACGCGGACCATCAGGCCGCCCTGCCCGCTGGCGGCGACCGCCATGTTGCCGCCGACGAGAAACCCGAGGCCGCCGAACAGCTTCTGCTCCGTGACGCCGGACTCGCCGGCGATCAGCGTCCGGATCCGGCCTGCCAGGTCCTCGTCGTAGGCCACCGACGGCTGATCGTACTGGAGGGTCGGCGGAAGACGCCGTGACGCGAGAACACCCGACACGGGCGCGATCCTGCGCTATCTTCGGGGTCTGTTCACGCACGCTCATCGGGCTCTGATGATGGCCCTGCCGTCAGGGCCTGCCGGCGTGCGCTAGTTCGACCGTCGATCAACCGGCCCCATCGGAAGCGGGGCCGAGACGCTCATCGGTGGCTGGCCTCGCGGGGCCGAGAAGGAGGAACCCGATGAGCACCAGGCGACGCTTCTACATCACCACCGCCATCCCTTACGTGAACGGCGACGCGCATCTCGGCCACGCGCTGGAGTTCGTGCAGGCCGACGTGCTCGCGCGGCATCGCAGGCTCCGTGGCGACGACGTGCGCTTCCTCAGCGGCACCGACGACAACGCACTGAAGAACGTCGATGCCGCGCTCGCCGCAGGACTGCCCGTGGCGGAGTTCGTCGCGGAGAAGGCGCAGCGGTTGGCCGACCTCGCCGCGCCGCTGCAACTGTCCAACGACGACTTCATCCGCACGAGCACCGACCGAAGGCACCGCCCCGGTGTCGAGCGGCTGTGGGCCGCCTGTGCCGCGGCGGGTGATCTGTACCAGCGCGACTACGAGGGGCTCTACTGCTCGGGCTGCGAGGCGTTCGTCCTTCCCGGCGACCTGCACGACGGCCGCTGCCCGGAGCACGACGAGGCACCGGAGCCGATCGTCGAGCGCAACTGGTTCTTCCGGCTGTCGCGCTACCAGAACGCGATCCTGGACCTGATCGAGGGCGACCGGTTGCGGATCGAGCCGGAACACCGGCGGAACGAGGTGCTTGCGTTCATCCGAGGCGGGCTCGGCGACTTCAGCGTCTCTCGCGCGCAGGAGCGGGCGCAGGGCTGGGGCATCCCGGTGCCTGGAGACCCGACGCAGGTGATCTACGTGTGGTTCGACGCGCTCGCCAACTACATCACGGCGCTCGACTTCGGCCACGGCGGAGCGTCCTACGACGACTGGTGGCGCGAGAGCGACGAGCGGCAGCACGTGATCGGCAAGGGGATCATCCGCTTCCACGCGATCTACTGGCCCGCGATCCTGCTCTCGGCCGGGCAGCCGCTGCCGACGACGATCTCGGTTCACGACTACCTGACGGTGGAAGGGAAGAAGCTCTCCAAGTCGCTCGGCACCGCGATCGACCCGGTGGAGGTGATCGACCGCTACGGCCCTGACGCGCTCCGCTGGTGGTTCCTTCGCGACGTGCCCCGCGCGGGCGATGCCGACTTCCGCTCCGACCTCGTCGCCGCCCGAGCGAACGAGCTCGCCGACGGCCTCGGCAACCTGGTCAACCGGACGATCGCGCTCGCTCGCCGCAACCGGGCCGGGCGACCGCGGAGAGAGGGACGGACGGTCGTGGAAGCCACGTCGCTCCTGGGGTTGTGCGCGGAGCTGCCGTCGGCCATCGACGAGGCGCTCGCCGTGTTCGACCTGCGGCGTGCGGCGGCGGCGCTGTGGCAGGTCGTCTCGGAGGCCAACCGCTTCGTCTCGACGACGCAGCCGTGGGAGCTCGCGAAGGCCGCACGCACCGGCGACGACGGCGCGTCGGCCGAGCTGGACGCCGTGCTCGGCGTGCTGCTCGACGCCTGCTCGTGCATCGCTTACGAGCTCGGGCCGTTCCTGCCGCTTGCCGCGGAACGGATCGACCTCGCGTTGGCCGACCTCGATCCGCAGCGGGGGCGCGCGCTCTTCCCGAAGGTCGAGCATGCTTGAAGCCACGGCTCGGGAGGTCGTGTCGGCGCCGAGCCCGTCCGTGGAGATCGTCGAGCCCAGCGCCGGAGGAGGGAGCAGATCGTGAGCCTGACGCAGTACTACACGGCGACCACGCTCGACGGCTTCATCGCCGACCCCGACAACTCCCTGGACTGGCTCTTCACCCGCAGGCGCGAGGACGGCGGGCCGCTGGACTACGGCGACTTCATCGCCGGCGTGGGTGCGATGGCGATGGGGTCGACGACGTACGAATGGATCCTCGACCACGAGTTCGCGGGCAAGGATCCGGCTGAGTGGACGTGGCCGTACGAGATCCCGTGCTGGGTCTTCACGCGCCGGCGGCTGCCGGTCGTGCCCGCTGCGCGGATCGAGTTCACCAGCGCGGACGTCGCAGCCGTGCACGAGCGGATGGTCGCTGCGGCAGGGGGCCGGAACGTGTGGATCGTCGGCGGGGGAGACCTGGCCGGTCAGTTCGCCGACGCGGGGCTGCTGGACGAGGTGCTCGTGACGATCGCGCCGGTCACGCTCGGTGCCGGTGCGCCGCTCCTGCCGCGCCGGATCGAGCTGCGCCTGGACGAACTGGGGCAGAACGGCGACTTCGCCTGCGCCAGGTTCTCGGTCGTGCGCCCGTCCGACTGACGGATCAGGCCGGAGTGGGCATCGCCCTGGGGGCGCGGCCCGGCGGCTCGGCGAGGCCGAGCTGGAAGAGGGTGCCGAGGCGGTCGGGCACGCCCCAGTGCTCGACGATGCGGCCGTCCTCGACGCGGAGCGCATCGAAGACGTCCGTGCGCATGCGGCGGCCGGTGCGCGGGTGCCCCATGAAGGAGCCGTCGTTGGTGCCGGTGCCGGTCATGCGCAGCCAGACGGTGTCGCCGGCGACGGCCAGGTCGTCGATCGCGAGGTGGAAGTCGGAGAACGCGCGGCGCAGCGACGAGATCACCGCCTTGACGCCCTCGGCGCCGGGCGCGTGATCGGGGCCGAAGCTCTGGTGCTCGACGAGCTCGGGCGAGACCAGCTCGTCGGCGACCGAGAGGTCGCCCTGGTTGAAGCCTTCCTCGATCAGCCGGCGGACGATCGTCTCGGGGCTCGGCATGGTCTCCCTCTCCTTTCGATAAAGTAGCACTGTATTGGATTGGGTGGTACTGTGGCATGCGTGTCGGGAGATGTCAAGCGGCGCGCGTACCGGTCGCAGCGGCGGCGCGAGCAGGCGGGGGAGACGCGGGAGCGGATGCTCGTTGCCGCCGCGACGCTGTTCGAGGGGCGCGGGTACGACGGGGCGAGCATCGCTGCGATCGCTGCGGAGGCCGGAGTCGCGGAAGAGACGGTGTACGCGCACTTCCGGAACAAGCGGACGCTCCTCGGCGAGCTCGTCCGCCGGGGGGTCCGCGGCGGCGACCCGCGGCCCGTGCTCGAGCAGCAAGGGCACCGCGCCGTCGCCGCCGCGACCGACCAGCGCGAGCAGCTGCGGCTGTTCGCCGCCGACGTCGTCGTGCGTCTCGAGCGTGCCGCGCCGATCGTCGCGATCGTGTCGGGCGCCTCGCGATCGGAGCCCGAGCTCGCCGAGGTCCTCGCCCGGCTCCACGCGGAGCGGCTGAAGAACCTCCGTGCCCTGGTCGTCGCACTGGCGGCGAACGGACCGCTCCGTCTTCGCGAGGGCGAGGCCGTCGAGGCGGTCTGGGCGCTCACGAGCCCCGAGCTGCACCAGCTCCTCGTGCGCGTCCGCGGCTGGACGCGCCGTCGCTACTGCGACTGGCTCGCCGACAGCCTCGCCCGGCTGCTCCTGCAGGCGGACGGCGAGGCATGAGCGTCCCACGTGAGGGTGGCTGCGCGTGCGGAGCGGTTCGCTACCGGCTGACGTCCGAGCCGCTCTTCACGCACTGCTGTCACTGCCGCAACTGCCAGCGACAGACCGGAAGCGCATTCGTCATCAACGTGCTGATCGAGGCCGACCGCGTCGAGCTGCTCGCGGGCGCGCCGCAGCCGGTCGACGTGCCTCGCGACGACGGCAGCAGGCAGCGGATCTTCCGGTGCCCGACCTGCCAGGTGGCGGTCTTCAGCGAGTACGGGCATCCCGGTGTGCGGTTCGTGCGTGCCGGGACGCTCGACGAGCCCGGGGGCATCGTGCCCGACGTCCACATCTACACCAGGTCGAAGCTGCCCTGGATCACGCTCCCGGACTCGGCGCCGGCGTTCGACGGGTACTACGACTCGAAGGCCCTGTGGCCGGCCGCCAGCCTCGAGCGGCTCGCGGCGGCCCTGGCACGGGCGGGCTCGAGCGGCTGACGAGCGCGCGGCAGGTCGGCGGCAGGGTCGCGCATCGATCCCGCCGCGCGGCCGCTCACGGGCGCTTCACCCGGTAGTCGACGAACGTCGCGAACGGCGACTGCCGCACGCCCAGGTGCTCGAGGTCGAGCGAGCGCGTGAAGCCGTCGAAGAGCCGCTTGCCGCCGCCGAGGACGACCGGCGCGACGATGATCGTCAGCTCGTCGACCAGCCCCGCCTCGAGCGCCTGGCGGATGACGTCGGCGCCCCCCATCACGTGGACGTCCTTGTCGCCCGCTGCTGCAACGGCGCGATCCACCGCCTCCTCCACGCCGGAGACGAACGTGAACGCGCCGCCCTCCGGCTCGTCCTCGGGCCGGTGCGTGACGATGAAGAACGGCAGGCCCCACGGGTTCTCGCCGCCCCACCGGTCGGACGCCTCGTAGGTCCGGCGTCCGGCGACCACGGCGCCGATCCTCGAGACCGCCTGGGACAGCCACGCCGCGTCCTCGCCGGTCGCTTCGCCCTCCGGCCCGGAGTCGTACGTCCACGGTCGGCCGAACACCCAGTAGTGGAGCCGCTCGCCGCCCTCGCCGAGCCCCTTGCCAGGCCCGTCGTCGGGCCCCGCGATGGAGCCGTCGACGGACGTCGTGATCCCTGCCAGCACCTTCGTCATCGCGCCTCACCTCTCGTCGTGGAACCACCGTCTGCCTGAAGACCGCCGGAGCCGCCGTGGCTCATCGCTCCCGTCGCGGCTCGGGCCGTCTGACGACGAGCAGCATGCGCCCGGCAGCTCAGCCGCCCGGGCTCTCGTCGCCGGTGGCCTGCTGCGCCTCGTCGCCGAACAGCCCCGTCTGGTAGGCGAGCACGATCGCCTGGACGCGGTCGCGGAGGCTGAGCTTCTGGAGGATGTGCGTGATGTGCGTCTTGACGGTCGTGTCGCTGATGTAGAGCTCCCGGCCGATCTCGGCGTTCGAGAGGCCGCGGGCGATCAGCCGGAACACGTCCCGCTCGCGCTCCGTCAGCTCGTCGAGCCGGCTCGTCGGCGTGGGACGGGGGACGCGCGTGAACTGCCGGATCACGCGCTTCGTGACCGCGGGGGAGAGGAGCGCGTCCCCGCGGGCGACGATGCGGATCGCGTCGAGGAGCTGCTCCGGGGGCTCGTCCTTGAGCACGAACCCGCTGGCGCCCGCGCGGAGGGCCTCGTAGACGTACTCGTCGAGGTCGAACGTCGTGAGGATCAGGATCCGCGCCGTGTCGTCGGCGGCGAGGATGCGCCGCGTCGCCTCGAGCCCGTCGAGCTCGGGCATGCGGATGTCCATCAGGACGACGGTCGGATGGAAGCGGGCGGCCTTCTCGACGGCCTCGAGCCCGTTGCTCGCCTCCGCGACGACCTCGATGTCGGGCTCGCCCGAGAGGAGCATGCGGAAGCCGGCGCGCACCATCGACTGGTCGTCGGCGACGAGGACGCGGATGCTCACGGCTCGTAGGTGTCGAGGGGCAGGCGGGCGCTGAGGACGAAGCCGCCTTCGGGTGCGGGACCGGCCGTCATCTCGCCGCCGTAGATCTTCACGCGCTCGCGGACGCCGACCAGCCCGTGCCCCAGGCCGTCGCTCGTCGCGGCCCCGGCGCCGTCGTCGCGCACCTCGAGCTGCACGCCGTCGGCCCGGTAGCGGACGGTCACGTCGGCGTGGCTGGCACGCGCGTGCTTGAGCGCGTTCGTCAGGCCCTCCTGCACGATGCGATAGGCCGAGAGGTCGATCGCACGCGGCAGCGGGAAGGGGTCGCCGTCGAGGTGCAGCCGGACGGGAAGCCCGGCGTGGCCGACGTCCTCGAGCAACGAGTCCAGTCGGTCGAGGCCGGGCTGGGGCGCCAGCTCGACGTCGTCGCCGTCGGCGCGCATGGCGGCCAGGAGACGCCGCATCTCGGCGAGTGCCGTACGGCCCGCCTGCTCGACGCCCTTCAGCGCATCGCGGTCGTCGGCGAGCGCATCGGGGAGCTTGTGCCTGACGGCGCCGACCTGGAGCACCATCACGCTGACGGCGTGGGCGACGATGTCGTGGAGCTCGCGCGCGATCCGTGCCCGCTCCTCCGCGACGGCGATGCGGGCCGCCGTCTCTCGCTCGCGCTCGGCCTGCGCCGCGCGGACCTCCGCCGCCTCGGCCTGCTCCGCGCGCTGGCGCAGGACGAAGCCCCCGAGCCAGCAGATCCCGAACAGGAGCGGGAGAAAGACGATCTCGCTGGACGGGGAGCCGGGCCTGTTGTAGATGATGATCGCCGCACCGCCGACGACGACCGCCAGGCCGAGCCGCGCCGGCAGGGCGTCGTGCACGTTCCCGAGCAGGAACGACGCCGTCATCCCGAGGACGAAGACGCCCGTCGGGAACGTGACCATCCGTCCGTCGACGAAGGAGAGCCCCACGGCCAGCAGCCAGTACGCCGCCGGCGCGGCGAAGGGGAAGCGCCGGCGCGCGAAGAGCGGGAGCACCAGGATCGCGAGCGCCGGAACGACGAACCACAGCGTCGTCCGCGGCGCCTCCGCCGCGTCGCGCCTGATCGTGACCTCGAGCATCGCTCCGATCGCCAGGAGCACGATCAGCAGCTCGAACCCGTACCTGCGCGCGAGGTCCTCGATCCGGCTCACGCGCTGAACGTACTGCAGCCTCTTCCGCGCCGCCTCCTACCCGAGTAGGAGGGCGGATCGTCGGCTGGTCCCAGCACGAAATCGAACCTGGCTCCGACGACGTGGCGCTGCCGCGCTCATAGCGTCGGCGTATGTCGTCGAGCCAAGGAGGAACGAGCATGACCCGCACGACCGACACCCATCTCAACCTCGCCGCCCGCATGGGCGGCTGGAGCGCCGGTCACTGGAAGACGGCCACGTTCGGGTGGCTCGCGCTGGTGATCGCCGCCTTCGCGATCGGCGGCATCGTCGGAACCGAGACCCTCGATCCGAACCGGTCGGGGCCGGGCGAGTCCGGCCGCATGGACCGGATCCTCGAGGCCGGGTTCAAGCAGCCGGCGGGGGAGAGCGTGCTGATAGAGAGCCGCTCGCTCCGCACGAGCGATCCCGCCTTCAGGGCCGCGATCGCCGACGTCGTCCACGGGATCTCCGCCCTCGAGATCGTCCAGCACGTGCGCTCGCCGCTCGATCCCGCCAACCGGGGTCAGATCGCCGAGGGCGGGCACGCGGCGCTCGTCGAGTTCGAGCTCCGTGGCGACAAGGACGAGGCGGTCGACAAGATCGATCCCGTCCTCGACCGCGTCGACCAGGCGCAGCGGGCTCACCCGGGGCTCTTCATCGGGGAGTTCGGCGACGCCAGCTCGGTGGCTGCGATCAAGACGGCATTCGCGGACGATCTCGCGAAGGCCGGCCTCTTCTCGCTGCCGATCACGCTGATCATCCTCGTGGTCGCGTTCGGGGCGCTGGTGGCGGCGGGGATCCCGCTGCTGCTCGGGCTGACCGCGGTGTTCGCGACGTTCGGGCTGATCGCGCTGCCCAGCCTGGTGCTGCCGGTCGCCCCGGAGGCCTCGGCGCTCGTCCTGCTGATCGGGCTCGCCGTCGGCGTCGACTACTCGATGTTCTACTTGAAGCGGGAACGCGAAGAGCGTGCCGCCGGGCGCAGCGAACGCGCGGCGCTGGAGGCCGCGGCAGCGACGTCCGGCCGCTCCGTGCTCATCTCCGGCCTGACGGTGATGGTCGCGATGGCCGGCATGTTCCTGACCGGCGACGCCACGTTCTCGTCCTTCGCCCTCGCGACGATCATCGTCGTCGGGATGGCGATGCTCGGGTCGCTGACCGTCCTGCCCGCGCTCCTCTCGAAGCTCGGCGACAGGGTCGACCGGCTGCACGTCCCCATCGTGGGACGGCGCAGGCGGAGCGACGGCGACGGCAGGATCTGGGGCGCGATCGTCGACCGCGTCCTCGCGCGGCCGGTGCTGTCGGCCGTCGTCTCCGCGGGGCTGCTGCTGGCGCTCGCCGCCCCGGCGCTGCAGCTCCGGATGGTCACGCCCGGAACCGACACGTTCCCGCAGTCGCTTCCGGTCGTCCAGGCCTACGACCGGCTGCAGCAGGCGTTCCCCGGCGCGGCGATGCCGGTCAGCGTCGTCGTCGAGGCCCCGGACGTCAACGCGCCCGCCGTCCGCGCGGCGATCGACCGGCTCCGGCAGCGTGCGCTCGCGAGCGGCCGGATGCACGAGCCGATCTCCGTCGCCGTGAACGAGGACGCCACCGTGGCGAACATCTCGATCCCGATCGACGGCAACGGCACCGATGCCGCGTCGAACGCGGCGCTCTCGGTCCTCCGCGACCAGGTCGTGCCCGAGACGGTCGGCGCCCTCCGAAACGCCGAGTCGGGCGTGACCGGGGTCTCGGCCCAGTGGCAGGACAGCACCGCCGAGATGAAGTCGAACCTGGCGCCCGTCGTCGCGTTCGTGCTCCTGTTCGCGTTCGGGCTCATGCTCGTCGCCTTCCGCTCGATCGTGGTGGCGGCCAAGGCGATCGTCCTCAACCTGCTCTCCGTGGCCGCGGCCTACGGCGTGCTGGTGATCGTCTTCCAGTACGGCTTCCTGAAGGACGTGCTGGGCTTCAGCTCGACCGCCGGGATCGATCCGGTGGTGCCGCTGCTGCTGTTCGTGATCCTGTTCGGCCTCTCGATGGACTACCACGTCCTCGTCCTCGGCCGGATCCGGGAGACGTTCGACCGCGGCGCGAGCATGGACGAGGCGATCTCGCACGGGATCAAGCGCACGGCCGGCGTCGTCACCAGCGCCGCGGTGGTGATGGTCGGAGTGTTCTCGATCTTCGGCGTGCTCTCGATGCTGATGTTCAAGCAGTTCGGCGTCGGGCTCGCGACCGCGATCCTGATCGACGCCACGATCGTCCGCGCGGTGCTCCTGCCCGCGTCGATGAAGCTGCTCGGCGACTGGAACTGGTACCTGCCCCGGTGGCTGCAGTGGCTGCCCCGGCTCGAGCGTCGCCAGTCAGAGGCCGCGCCGGAGATCAAGCCCGCGCCCGCCTCCGCATAACAAGCGCCATCACGGATCCCCGGCCCCGAGTTCACAGGGCCGGGGGTCCCACCCCCCAGAGATGACCACGAAAGGACTTCGCTATGACCGCTTCAACAAACGAACGGAGAACCGGCCGCATGATCCTGATCGTCGTCGGCGCGCTTCTCGCAC
>DATIDD010000016.1:0-2426 GCA_035456465.1 Gaiellaceae bacterium
CAACGAGATGGCAGCAAGCGTCGAGGAGCTCTTCGACGCCCGGCGCCAGCTGGTGGCCTGGGCGAGCCACGACCTGCGGACGCCGCTTGCCTCCATGCAGGCGATGCTCGAGGCCGTCGAGGACGGGCTCGTCGAGCCCGAGCGCTACGTGCCGGCGCTGAAGCAGCAGGTCGACGCCCTCCGCGTGCTCGTCGACGACCTGTTCGAGCTGGCGAGGCTCGACGCGGGCGTCCTCTCGCTGGAGCTGCGCGAGGCGCCGCTCGCCGATGTCGTCCGCGCGGCCCTGGGCGGGCTCGAGGCCGAGGCGGAGTCGCGGCACGTGGAGCTGGCCGCTCGCATCGACGGGGACCCGACGGCCGTCTGCGCGCCGGACAAGGTCGAGCGCGTGCTCCTGAACCTGCTCACCAACGCGATCCGGCACACGCCCTCCGACGGGTCGGTCGCCGTGATCGTCGAGCCCCTTGACGGTGAGGTGCGCGTCAGCGTCGAGGACACCGGCGAGGGCATCCCGGCGGACTCGACGAGGCGCGTCTTCGACCACTTCTGGCGCGGGGACCGCTCGCGCACGAGCGAGACGGGCGGCGCCGGCCTGGGCCTGGCGATCGCGCACGGGCTCGTCGAGGCGCAGGGCGGCCGCATCTGGGCCGAGAACGTGGCCGGCGGCGGCGCCCGGGTCTCGTTCACGCTGCCGCGGCGTTAGCGACCTTTAAGGACGGCGCAACCGGAGCGCAAGCTTTGCCTCGTAGCGTCGCGCTTGCTCCAACCGAAAGGAGAAAGCGCGATGCACAGACTCAGAACGCTCGTCGTCGCAGCCGCCCTGACCGCCGCCCTCCTCGTCCTGGCCGCTCCGGCCATGGCCTCTGGAGGCGGAAAGGGAGCGGTCTTCACGCTCACGAACGCGGCGTCCGGCAACGCGGTCGCCGTCTTCGACCGGGCGAACGACGGCTCGCTCACAGCTGCGGGCACGGTCGCCACCGGCGGGAACGGCACCGGCGCCGGGCTCGGCTCGCAGGGCGCCGTCGTCCTCGCCGGCAACCGGCTCCTCGCGGTCAACGCCGGGAGCAACTCCCTGTCCCTGCTGCACGTCAACCGCCGCGGCAGGGTGAAGCTGGCCGACGTCGAGCCCTCCGGCGGCGTCGGGCCGATCAGCGTCACCGTCCACGGCAAGGTCGTCTACGTCGTGAACCAGGGCGACGCGACCCATGCCGCGAACATCCACGGGTTCCTCGCGCTCTGGGGCAACCTCGTCCCGCTTCCCGGGTCGAGCCGGCCGCTGAGCACGGCGGCGCCCGGGCCGGCGCAGATCGAGTTCAGCCCGAACGGCAGGTTCCTCGCCGTCACCGAGAAGACGACGAACATGATCGTCACCTACAAGGTGCGGCAGGGCTACGCGGGCGCGCCGAACGCGCAGCCGTCGGCCGGCGTCACGCCCTTCGGGTTCGCGTTCGACAGGAAGGGGCGCCTGATCGTCTCGGAGGCCTATGGCGGCGCTCCGGACGCCAGCGTCCTCTCGTCGTACGACCTCGCCGTGAACGGCACGATCACGCCGATCACGGCCAACGTGGCCACGACCGAGACGGCGGCGTGCTGGGTCGTCGTGACGAAGAGCGGCCGCTACACCTACACGACGAACACCGGCAGCAACTCGGTCTCCGGCTACCGGATCGCGCCGAACGGCGCGCTGACGCTGCTCGACGCGGACGGGAAGACGGCGAACACCGGCGCGGGGCCGCTCGACCTCGCCCTCGCCAAGAGCAGCAGGATCCTCTACTCCCTGAACAGCGGCGTGCCCGAGATCCAGGGTTTCGCCGTGAACCGCGACGGCAGCCTCGACCCGCTCGGGTCGATCGGCGGGCTCCCCGCCGGCACCGTCGGGCTCGCCGCACGCTAGGCGGGCACGGGCGCGGGGGCGGGCTGCCCGGCTCCGCCTCCGCGCCCTCCTTCCCTCGCCGCCCCGGGAGCCACTTGTGGCTGCATACGATTCCCGCCATGCGAGCGGTCGTGCTCGACGCCGCCGGGCAGCCGGCGCTCGGGGAGGTGCCGGAGCCCGAGGGCGCCGGCGAGCTGGTGCGTGTGCGCGCCTGCGGGCTCTGCGGGACGGACGTGCAGAAGCTCGGGCGCGCGGCGGCGGGGACGGTGCTCGGCCACGAGGTCGTCGCTGAGGACGCGGAGGGGCGCCGCGTCGTCCTCGTTCACCACCTGCCCTGCGGCGAGTGCGCCCGCTGCCTGGCCGGGCACGAGACGACCTGCGAGCGCTTTCCGGCGCCGACGATCGTCCCCGGCGGCTTCGCGGAGCGGGTGCGGGCCGCGACGACCGTTCCGGTGCCGGACGAGCTCGACGACGCGACGGCCACGTTCGCCGAGCCGCTCGCCTGCGTCGTCAGGGGGGTCGAGCGGATCCCCCACGGGCGCGTGCTCGTCGTCGG
>DATIDD010000017.1:0-31951 GCA_035456465.1 Gaiellaceae bacterium
GAGCCTCTCCGGCGGCGCCGACATCGTCTGCTTCTCGGGAGACAAGCTCCTGGGTGGGCCGCAGGCGGGCATCGTCCTCGGCCGGGCAGCGCTCGTCGAGCGACTCCGGCGGCATCCGCTGCAGCGAGCGCTGCGGGCAGACAAGCTGACCCTGGCCGCCCTGGAGGGGACGCTCATGCTCTACCTCGACCCCGAGCGGGCGCGGCGCGAGGTCCCCGTCCTGCGCATGCTCGGCGAGCCCGACGACGCGGTGCGGGCGCGCGCCGAGCGCCTCGCAGCGGCGGTAGACGGCGAGGTCGAAGAGACGGTCGCGCGGGTCGGTGGCGGGGCGCTGCCGCTGGCGGAGCTGACCAGCTTCGCCTGCGCCGTCGAGGTGAGCCTCGCTGGCCCGCTACGCCTCGGCGAGCCGCCGGTGATCGGCGTCGTCCGGGACGGGCGGCTGCTGCTCGACTGCCGCACCGTGTCCGACTCCGAGGTGGACGTGATCGCCGTCGCAGTCCTTGCCGCGCGCCGTTGAGCGTTCCCCGCGTCATGGAGCAGCTGGCATGCCGCTGACGGTGGGCACGGCGGGTCACATCGACCACGGCAAGACGGCGCTCGTCCGTGCCCTCACGGGAAAGGACACGGACCGGCTGCCCGAGGAACGCTCACGCGGCATCTCCATCGAGCTCGGCTACGCGCCGCTCGACCTGTCCGACGGCCGCCGCCTGTCAGTCGTCGACGTGCCGGGCCACGAGCGCTTCGTCCGCACGATGGTCGCCGGCGCCACCGGCATCGACCTCTTCCTGCTCGTCGTCGACGCGGCCGAGGGCGCCCGGCCGCAGACCCACGAGCACCTCGCGATCCTCCGCCTGCTCGGCGTCGACCGCGGCGTCGTCGCGGTCACGAAGGCGGACGCCGTCGACCGGGAGACGCTCGAGCTGGCCGTCGAGGAGGCGCGCGAGCTGGTCCCCGGCACCGAGGTGGTCGCGGTGAGCGCGAAGACAGGCGCCGGCCTGGAGGAGCTGCGGGCGGCCCTGGCCCGGGCGGCGGAGGAGCAAGTGGCTCAGAGCCACGAAGTCGGTCCGCCGCGCCTCCCGGTCGACCGGGCGTTCGCGCTCCCGGGAATCGGGACGGTCGTGACGGGCACGCTCCTCTCCGGCTCGATCGCCGCCGGCGACGCGCTGCGGCTCGAGCCCGGCGGGCCGGACGTGCGCGTGCGAAGCGTGCAGGTCCACGACGAGGCGGTCGGGCGGGCCGAAGGGGGACAGCGGGTCGCGGTCAGCCTCCCCGGCGTCGAGCGCGGCGCCGTCCGGCGCGGTGCGACTCTCGTCCCGCCGGGCGCGTTTCCCACGAGCTACCGGGTCGACGTGGCCCTGGACGAGCTCGTCCCGATCGCCGACGGCGCCCGGCTCGTCGTCCACCACGGCACGAGCGCGGTTCCGGCACGGGTCGCGCGCGTCGGCGCTCGCTACGCCCAGCTCCGGCTCGACCGGCCGGTGGTCGCCGCGCGCGGCGACCACGTCGTGCTCCGGAGCGGGACGACGCTCGGCGGCGGCGTGGTGCTCGACCCGGCACCGCCGCGCCACCGCAGCGAGGAGCGCTTCGAGCACCTCGAGCGAGGCGACGTCGCCGCGCTCGTCCACGAGCCCGTGGAGCTTGTGACTCTGAGCCACTTGCTCGACGACGACCCGCACGGCCTCGAGCGGGCAGGCGACTGGGTGTTCTCGCGGGCGTGGCTCGACGAGCTCGAGCAGGGCCTCCGCGAGCGGATCGCGGCGGCCGACCCGCTCGACCCGGGCGTCCCCGTCCCCCCGGAGCCGTGGGCCGGCGCGATCGTGCCGCTGCTCGGGCTCGAGCGGCGCGGCGCGAAGCTCTACCTCCCGGGGGCCGCCAGCGAGCTCGGTGCACGCGCCGACGAGGCGTCCCGGCTCCAGGCCGAGCTCGCCGAGGCGGGGTTCGAGCCCGTCCCGGTGGCCGACCCTCGCCTCGCGGCGTTTCTCGAGGAGCGGGGGACGCTCGTCCGCGTCGGGGACGGGCTGGCGGTCTCGCGGAGCGCCTACGACGAGGCGCGCCGGCTGCTCGTGGAGGAGTGCGGGCGGGCAGGGACGATCACGCTCGCACGCCTGCGAGACCTGCTCGGCGCCTCCCGGCGGCCGACGCAACTGCTGCTCGAGCGCTTCGATGCCGACGGGGTCACCCGCCGCGTCGGGGACGAGCGCGTGCTCAGGCGCTCGGCTCGGGGTGCGACGGCCCCGGACCCGGAGGACGCTCCTCCGGCTCCTCCTGGCCCCCGTTCCGCGGGCTGAGCCGCCCGCCGCCGCTCAGCAGCATGTCGCGCGCCCACCGCTCGCTGAACCCGGCGATGAAGGCGAAGAACACGTAGAACGCGAACCCGGTCTGGGCCCGCCCCACCTGGAGGTTGACGATGTCGCTCTGCAGCGCGAAGAACGACGCGAGCCCGAAGACGCCGCCGACGAAGGGCCGTAGCGCGCCGAGCGCCCGCAGGGTGTCCTTGCCGATGTCGTAGTCCACCGTGAGCTGCCGCGAGGTCAGGCGCGACATCACGCTCACGAGCGCGCCGAGGCCGCCGGCGGCGAAGCAGGCGAACGCCGTCCGGACGTCGTTGCTCGCGATCTCGGCCGAGTAGAGGACGCGGAACATCGCGCCGAGGAGGACGAGCGGGACGACGCCGAGCAGCGCGCCGCCGAGGTAGGTCACGTGCGCGGCGCGCACCGCCGCGTACCGGTAGTACCGCTCGACGCGCTCGATCTCCTCGCGCTCGTGCTTCACGACGCGCGCGGTCTCCTCGGCGCCGCGCCGCTGCTCGCCGTCCGCGAACCCGAGCAGGTAGCTGACCTCGGTGAAGAGCCACAGCATCGCGACGCGCTGGCTCGTGTCCCGGAGAACCTCGGAGACCTTGACCGCGAGCGTCTCGAGCGTGTGCAGCGCCTGCGCCGCCTCGGGCATGTCCTTCGTCGTCCAGTCCGTGGCGCGGTGCAGCCGGACCTCGTCGTCCGCGCCGAAGAGACGGGCGAGGCGCGAGGGGCGGCGGACGGTGACGACGGCGCCGGAAGCCTCCCGCGAGCACCAGTACGCGGCGAGCACCTCGCCGTGCTGCGCCTCGAAGCGCCGGAGGAACGCGCGGTACCGCTCCTCGGCGGGCCCGTCGTAGTCGCCCTCGGTCTCCAGCGCCCGCTGGCGCAGGTGGTGCGCCCACGTCAGCTCGGCGAACGAGACCGCGTCGCGTCGACGCCGCGACCGCCAGCGCCTCGGGGTGCCGGTGGTGCGCTCTTCGGGTAGGGCTGCGGCGACGTCCGTCATCGGTCGGGGCCCTCTCGGGGCCGTGCCGCAGGTTCAGAGGGTACGACGCGGCACGCGCCGCGGCAAGCCTCGGCGCGGTCAGGCCGAGCCGCGGCGCGCCCGGTAGGCCCGAGCCTTCGCGCGGTTGCCGCAGACCTTCATCGAGCACCACGCACGCGAGCGGTTGCGCGCGTCGTCGTAGAACGCCCAGCGACAGGTCTCGGCGCGGCAGGCCTTCAGCCGGTCCCACGTGCCGTCCGCGGCGGCCGCCGCGATCGCCGCGAGCAGGGAGCCCAGCACGCCGTCCACGCCGTCCGCCTCGGGCTCGAGCCGCGGCGGCACCGTCCCGAACCGCAGGCCGAGCCGGGACCGCCGGGCCGCCTCCTCGAGCACCGCCGCCGCCGGCGACAGCTCGACCGGGATCCCGTTGTGCGCCAGGAGGTGGGCGCGGATCGCCTCGCGCACCGCGGCGGCGCGGCCGACCGACGCCGGCGTCGGACGGACGCCGCGGGCCTCGAGCCAGGACGCGATCTCGTCGGTGCCGTCCTCGATCTCGAGCGTGTTCACGAACGCCGCCACGTCCGTCAGCTCGGTCACCGTCGTTTGCACTTGATCGGTTACGCCACCACCAATACCATGACGCTGGTTACGGTAGCGACCCGGGAGGACGAACGTGCGGAAGCGGGACCGGCGCGGGCTCGAGGACACGCAATGATCGCGCGGATCTGGCGGGGCGCCACCGCCGCCGCCGATGCAGACGCCTACGCCGAGTACCTCGAGGCGTCGGGCGGGCCGGCATCCCGGGCCGTCTCCGGCAACCGCGGCTTCTACGTCCTGCGCCGCGCCGTCGGGGACCGTGCAGAGTTCCTGACGATGTCGCTCTGGGACGACCTCGAGGCGATCCGGCGCTTCGCCGGCGACGACGTCGAGCGGGCCGTCTTCTTCCCGGAAGACGACCGCTTCCTCGTCGAGCGCGACCCGCACGTGACGCACCTCGAGGTCGCATCGGGCCCTTGACGACGGTCGAGCTTCAGCTGGTCGGCGCCGGCGGCGAGCCCGTCGACCTGCGCCGAACGCTCGCGTCGCACGGGGTCGCGTCGCTTCCGCCGAACGCGATCGACGAGGAGGCCTGGACGCTGGCGGTGACGCTCCCCGCCGGCCGGGCGCTCGTGCGCGAGGCGGGGCCGCGGGCGGCGGCGGTCGAGGTCGACGCCTCGGACGGGCGTCGTGACCACGTGCTGGCGACGCTCCGCCGCATGCTCGTGCTCGACGACGACCTCTCGCCCTTCTACGCGCGGATCGAGGGCGATCCCGACCTGGGCTGGGCGGCGCGCGGCGCCGGGCGGATGCTCCGCAGCCCGACCGTCTTCGAGGACGTGGTGAAGACGATCTGCACGACGAACTGCGCCTGGTCCGCGACCGTGCGGATGGTCGGCGCGCTCGTCCGGGAGCTCGGCGGCGGCGCGTTCCCGACGCCAGCGCAGATGGCGTCGGCCCCCGACGAGTTCTACGCCGAGGTGGTGCGCGCCGGCTACCGCGGCCCCTACCTCCGGACGCTCGCCGCCGGTGTCGCCACGGGCGAGCTCGACCTCGAGGCGCTCCTCGACCCCGAGCTCCCGGACGAGGAGGCGGCCGCGCGGCTCCTCGCGCTGCCGGGCGTCGGCCCCTACGCCTGCGCGCACGCGATGATGCTCGTCGGCCGCCACCGCCGGCTCGTGCTCGACTCGTGGACGCGACCGAAGTACGCGCGCGTCGTCGGGCGGACGACGAACGACGCGACGATCGAGCGCCGGTTCCGCCGTTACGGCGAGTACGCGGGCCTCGCCTTCTGGCTCGTCGTGACGCGGGACTGGGTCGACGACTGAGCGCGAAGCGGGCGCGACCGTCGTTACGCTCCGGCGTGGAGCGGCACGGGCCCGGTGGCCCAGCCGGTCTTCAAAACCGGTGAGGTCGTGCAGCCCACGGCTGGCTCGGTTCGACTCCGGGGCCGCTCCGTACCCGCGGCGGACGTGCCCGACCGCCAAGGGAAGCGGGCGGGCGACAACGACTGACAAACCCCTTTCCTTTCCGCTCGACCGCCACTAGTGTGAGAAGCCAGCAGGCGACTCCGACCGAGGGCTCGGGTCGCCGGGGCGAAAGGAAGCCGACGGTGCACCTCGCAGACGTGCGAGACAACAGACGAGTGGCGTGCGGCCGCCCAGGTGAAGGGTGGCCCGATGCGTCCGTCCGGCAGCGACGGGCCCAGCCGCCTGCGTAGCCTCGCGGACCTGTTCCGCCCGGCCCGGATCCGGCCGCTGCTGGCCGGCGCCGTCGCGGGCGCCGCGATCAGCGGGGCCGTCCTCCTGCCGTGGGTGCTCCTCTCCGGCGGCCTCTCGCCGACGCGACTCCCCGGTCTCCCTCCGGCCAGCGGCGGGACGGAGGTGGTCGCAGGCCCGCTCGGCGCGACCGGCTCCTCGCCGTCGCCCGGCTCGGCGGGGCGCCGGGCACCCGGCGGCGGCCCGGCCGCGGCGGCGGGATCGCCGGGCACGAGCGTCTTCGGCCCCGGCGGCGGGATCGCAGTCGGCGCGCTCCCGGCCGCGCTCGGTGGGACGGCCGGTACCGACGGGACGCCGTCCGAGCGGAGCCGCGGCCGCAGGCCGCTGCCGAGGCCCGCGCCGCGCCCGGTTCCCGCGCCTGCACCGGCGCCCGCTCCCGCGCCCGCTCCGCAGCCCTCGCCCCAGCCCGTGCCGCAGCCCGTCGCGCCGGCGCCCGTCGCCGCCGACCCTCCGGCCGCCGCCCTCGTCGTGGACACGCCCGCGCAACCCGCGACCCCGCCGCAGGAGGCCGCCCCGCCACCGACCGGGAAGCGTCACGGCCGCGCCGACCGGCCCGCGAAGCCGAACAAGCCCGACCGGCCCGCGAAGCCCGACCGGCCCGCCAAGCCCGCCAAGCCGGACAAGCCCGACAAACCCGACGAGGCCGCGCCGAACGGGCCGCAGGCGTCGGCCGAGGTCGGACAGGGCACCGCACCGACGCCTGCGACGGCTGCGCCCGCCGAGCCGCACGCGGACGGCGAGGAGCACGGCGACGACGACGACAAGCGCGACCGCGGCGACGACCGCGGCAAGGATCGGGAGCACGGCCCGCCGCCGCACGCCCAGAGCGACGGCAAGCAGGGCGACGGCAACCGGAAGGGCTAGGGCGAAAGGATCGGCAGGTCCGGCGCGTCTAGCGAGAGCGAAGGCGCATCAACCGTCGGGGTGGAGGTCGGTGCGTCGGCGTGGGGGACGTCGACGGTGGACGGGGCGTCGACGGTGGGCGGAAGGTCGACCGACGGGGGTCTGACTCCAGGCTCGGCGGCAGAGGAGAGATCGAGCGGAAGCGACGGCACCGAGGACTCGAGCACGGCCGCAGGCGGCGCGGCCGGCGCGAGGGCCGGGACCGAGGGCTCGGACGGGGCGGGCGCCACCGGGGAGGCGCCCGCCCCCCTGCCCCCGGCCTCCGGCGGCGCGGCCACTCGGAGCGGTGCAGCGGGCGCCGCGCGCGACGCCGCCGCCGAGACCGGGGACCGCGCCCACGAAGGCGAGACCGGCAACACCGCCGCAGCGCCGACGTCCACGCTCGCGGCCGCGGTGCCCTGCGGCGCGGGCGAGGGCCGTTCGGGCGGCCCGGCAGGACCCGCCGACGGCACCGTCGCGCCGAGCGCGACCGCGCCGGCGACCGCCGCGAGCGCCCGCGGCGCGGCGCCGCCGCCGGAGACGAGTCCCTGGAGCCAGCTCTCGAGCGCCGGCGGCACCCACGGCAGGCCGCCCCCGCCGAGCTTCGACCGGAGCGAGCGGCGCCCGCGGAACACGAGCATCTGCACGGAGCCGACCGAGACGCCCATGACGTCGCCGATCTCGGCGTAGGAGAGCCCGGCGAGCTCGCGGAGCACGAGGGCCACGCGCTGGCTTTCGGGCAGCCCGGCGAGCGCCTCGCGGATGTCGCCGGCGTCGACCGACGACTCGCGCGCCGGCGCCACCTGCTCGACGAGTGCGAGCGGCAGCTCGTCCCGCCGCCCGCGGACGCGGCTGCGGCGCACGTTCTCGGCGATCGCGATCAGCCAGGCGCGCGGCCGACGTGGAACGTCGCCCTGGAGCAGCGCGCGGTACGCGTTGAGGAACGCCGCCTGCGTCACGTCCTCGGCCTCCTCGCGGTCGCGGACCGCGCGGAGCGCGAAGCGGAACACCTCCGCGCGGTGGTGGCGGTAGAGGTGCTCGAGCGCGTCGTCGGCGTCACGGCGCGCGGGAAGGCTGCCGCGCTCCATGACAGGTGAACGGATTCGCGGGCCTGCCGGTTGCGGGCCGTGACCGACCGGACGGCGGAGGGCGGCCGGCGCGCATCAGGGTGCGCGCCGATGCCGTTTCGCCGCCGCCGCCGTGGGAGACTGCGCGTCCATGCGGGCGACAGCGGAGCACTGGTGGCAGCGGGCCGTCGTGTACCAGGTCTACCCGCGGTCGTACGCCGACTCGAACGCCGACGGCGTCGGCGACCTCGCCGGGTTGCGCGCGCGCCTCGACCACCTCGAGTGGCTCGGGATCGACGCCGTGTGGCTCAGCCCCACCTTCCCGTCGCCCGACGACGACTTCGGCTACGACGTCGCCGACTACCGCGACGTCCACCCGCTGCTCGGGACGCTCGAGGGCATGGACGCCCTGATCGCCGACGCCGGCGCCCGCGGGATCCGGATCCTCCTCGACCTCGTCCCGAACCACACGTCGTCGCAGCACCCGTGGTTCCTCGGCGAGCACCGGGACTGGTACGTCTGGGCCGATCCGGCGCCGGACGGCGGGCCGCCGAACAACTGGAAGTCCGTCTTCGGCGGCTCGGCGTGGGAGTGGTCGGAGCCGGACGGCCGCTTCTACCTGCACAACTTCCTGCCCTCGATGCCCGACCTCGACTGGTGGGAACCGGGCGTACGGGCCGAGTTCGAGGACCTCCTCCGCTTCTGGTTCGACCACGGCGTCGCCGGCTTCCGCATCGACGTGGCGCACGCGCTCTTCCACGACCGGCACCTGCGCGACAACCCGCCGGCCACGCCCGAGGACACGGGCGCGTTCGCACGGCTCGGCCAGCGGCTCGAGCGCAGCATCAACCAGCCGGAGGTGCACGACGTCTACCGGCGCTGGCGACCGCTCGCCGACTCGTACGGGCCACCGCGGGTGCTGCTCGGCGAGACGTACGTGATGGAGCTGGAGAAGCTCGCGTCCTTCTACGGCAACGGGCACGACGAGCTGCACCTCGCCTTCAACTTCAGCTTCCTCCACGCCGACCTCGACGCGGAGGTCATGCGCGACTGCGTCGAGCGGACGGAAGCGGCGCTGCCGGACGGGGCGTGGCCGGTGTGGACGGGGTCGAACCACGACGTGCACCGCTTCCCCAGCCGGTGGGCCGGCGACGACCCCGACCGGGCGCGTTGCGCGCTGACGATGCTGCTGACGCTGCGCGGGACGCCCGTCCTCTACTACGGCGACGAGCTGCTCCTCCCCCAGGTCGAGCTGCCGGACGAGGCGTTGCGCGACCCGGTCGCCTTCAGCGTCGGGCGCGAGAACGGCCGTGACGGCGAGCGGACGCCGATGCCGTGGAGCCCCGAGCCCGGGTACGGCTTCACCGCTCCGGGCGTCGAGCCCTGGCTGCCGTTCGGCGACCGCGCAGGCCGGACGGTCGCCGAGCAGCGGGACGATCCCGGGTCGCCGCTGCACCTGGCGCGCGACCTGATCGCGCTCCGCCGGCGGCGTGACGACCTCGTCTCCGGCGCCTACGTGTCGCTGCCGTCGCCGCGGGACACGTGGGCGTGGCGGCGGGGCGAGGCGACGGTGGTTGCGCTCAACCTCGGCGAGACGGCGGCGGAGCTGGCCGTGCGGGGGACCGTGCTGGTCGCGACGAACCGCGCGCGCGACGGCGAGCGCGTCGACGGGTCGCTCCGGCTCGGGCCGGGCGAGGCAGCCGTGCTCGACGAAGACCGCTAGGCGGCGGAGTCGCCGCGCATCTCCTCGACCGCGGCGCGCGCCTGCTCGTGCACGGCCCGGCGGCGCTCCTCGGGCACCTCGCCGGGGTCGGCGCGATCGACGGGCGTCTCCCCCTCCTCGAACGCCTCTCGCTCGGCGACGAGCGGCTGCGACTCCTCGAGCCGGCGGCGCAGCTCCTCCGCGCGCGGGTCCTCTCCTTCGTCGGTCGGCGGATACGAGGGGACGGGCTCGGCGTACGGCCGGCGCAACCGGCGCCACGCGTACCCGCCCGCGACCGCGAGCCCGCCGACGATCCAGGCGATCCGGGACTTCACGGGGCCGATGCTACACTCGCCGCGCTTCCTGCTCCGCCGTCGCGCCGTGCCACCCGACGCGGTGCCAGCAGGCGGAGCCGACTCAGACCGTGGGAAGGAGGGATCGGGTCAGTTGACCACGACCAAGTACGAGATCCTGCTGATGCTGGATCCCGAGCTCGCCGAGGAGCGCCAGACGGAGATCGTCGGCCGTGTCCGCGAGCTCGTGGAGCAGGGCGGCGGCACCTGGGTGACCCAGGACGTCTGGGGCCGCAGGCGCCTCGCCTATCCGATCCAGAAGAAGACGGACGGCACCTACCACCTGCTCCATTTCGACGCCGAGCCCACGACGCTCGACGAGATCTCGCGCGTGCTCAAGATCACCGACGGCGTGATGCGACACCTGCCGACGCACCGGATCGAGGGCTCCCGCACCTCGGCGCCGCCGCCGCCGCCCGCGGCCGTCGGGGCGTCGGAGTACGCTGGATCGAACGAACGTTCGACCGAAGAAGAGGAGGAGTAAGGATGGCCGCCAGCATCAACCGCGTCGTCCTCGTGGGGAACCTGACGCGCGACCCGGAGCTTCGCCACACGCCGAGCGGCACCGCCGTCTGCTCGCTGCGGATCGCCGTCAACTCGCGGCAGAAGCAGCCGGACGGCACGTGGGGCGAGAAGCCCAACTACTTCTCGATCACGGTCTGGGACAAGCAGGGAGAGAACTGCGCCCAGTACCTGTCGAAGGGCCGCCCGGTGGCCGTCGACGGACGGCTCGACTGGCGCGAGTACCAGGCCCAGGACGGATCGAAGCGCGAGGCCGTCGAGATCGTCGCCGACTCCGTCCAGTTCCTCGGGAGCCGCGGCGACGGCGAGCTGGGCGGTGCGCCGCAGTTCGTGCCGGCGAGCGCCCAGGCCGCCGAGGCGGACTTCCCGCCCGCGGCCGCCGACGACGACATCCCGTTCTAGGAGGCACGACACACGTGGCACCCACGAAGGAGCGGCGCCCAAGGCGCCCGAGCGACAAGGCCGGCGGAGGGAAGCGCAAGTCGTGCTTCTTCTGCAAGGACAAGGTCGAGCAGATCGACTACAAGAACGTCAACCAGCTGCGGCGGTACATCTCCGAGAAGGGGAAGATCCGCTCGCGGCGCGTCACCGGCGCGTGCCGGCGCCACCAGGTGCAGGTCGCGACGGCGGTGAAGCGCGCCCGCGAGATGGCGCTGCTGCCGTACGTCTCGGGGTAGCGATGGACGTCATCCTCCTCAACGACGTCGAGAAGCTCGGGCTGCGCGGCGACGTCGTGCACGTCGCGGACGGCTACGCGCGCAACTTCCTCCTCCCGCGCCGGCTCGCCGAGCGTGCGACCCCCGCGAAGGTGCAGGAGCTGGAGCGGCGCGAGGCCGAGCGGGCCCGCCACGAGGCGCGCACGGCCGAGCAGGCCCAGTCGATCGCGGACACCCTCGGCAAGACCGTGCTCCGCTTCGAGGTGCAGGCGGGCCCCACGGGCACCCTCTTCGGCTCCGTCACGCCGACGAACGTCGCCGACGAGATCTGGCGCACGCGCAAGATCCGCGTCGACCGCCGCAAGATCGCGCTCGAGGAGCCGATCAAGCGCATCGGCCGCTACGCCGTCCCGATCCACGTGTTCGAGGGCGTCGAGGTCGAGGTGAAGACCCTGGTCGTGCCCGAGGGCGGCGAGCTGCCGCCCGAGGAGGAGCTCGCCGCGATGGAGGCGGCGGAGCGCGAGGCCGCAGCGGCCGAGGCGGCGCCAGAGCCCGAGCCGTCGGCCGTCGAGCAGCTGTTCGACATGGCCGAGCCCGGCACGCCCGCGGAGGCCGAGGACGACGGCGCCGCGGCGGTGGACCCCGCCCGGCCCGAGTAGCTGGGCCCGTGGGGACGGCCCGCGCGCCGTCCCCACGTCGTCCACACCGCCTGGGGAATTCGCCACAAACTTTCCGCACACAGCGCCGAAACTGTCCACAGCGGCCACTCGCGCAGAAGCGAACAGATGTTCTATCATCCCTGCGTGTGGCGGGGATTGCACCAACTCGCGGCGAGTTGTTCACAGGGTGGCGATGCCGACGTGGCTGGTCTTGACTAGCGCCGGTGGCCCAAGTCGCCCAGATCTCGCCCGCGACCGCCCCGGTCCCGCCGCAGAACCTCGAGGCGGAGGAATCGGTCCTCGGGGCAATGCTGCTCTCCCCCGGCGCGATCGGGGCGGTCAGCGAGATCCTCGACGCGTCGGACTTCTACCGGGAGAGCCACGCGACGATCTACCGGGCGGCGCTGTCGCTGTACGCGAAGGGCGAGCCCGTCGACGCGATCACGCTCGTCGACGCGCTCGAGGAGCGCGGCCAGCTCGACGACGTCGGCGGGCGGGCTCGCATCCACGAGCTCGCCGCGCTCGTGCCGGCGACCGCGAACGCCGGCCACTACGCCCGCATCGTCCGCGAGACGGCGACGCTGCGGGGGCTGATCCGGGTGGGCGGCGAGATCGCGCGGCTCGGGTGGGACCGGCCGGGCGAGACCCAGGACCTCGTCGACCGGGCCGAGCAGGTCATGTTCGAGCTCTCGCAACAGCGCGTGTCGACGGAGTTCGCGCACATCGAGACGCTGCTGAAGGAGTCGTTCGAGCGGATCACCCAGCTCTACGAGGCGGGCGCGGAGATCACCGGGATCCCGTCCGGCTTCCGCGACCTCGACCGCATCACCTCCGGCTTCCAGCCCGGGAATCTGATCATCGTCGCCGCGCGGCCGTCGATGGGGAAGTCCGCGCTCGCGCTCTGCATGGCGGCCAACCTCGGCGTCCGCCACGAGATCCCGGTGGCGCTGTTCACGCTGGAGATGTCGAAGGCGGAGGTGACGCAGCGCCTGCTCTGCAGCGAGGCGAAGGTGGAGTCGCAGCGGCTCCGCTCCGGCCGCCTCGCCGCCGACGACTGGCCGCGCCTCGTGGCGGCGGGCGACAAGCTGATGAAGGCCCCCGTCTGGGTCGACGACACCGGCTCGATCACGATGATGGAGCTCCGCTCGAAGGCGCGGCGGCTGAAGTCGAAGGAGCCGAGCCTCGGCCTGATCGTCGTCGACTACCTGCAGCTGATGACGTCCGGCTCGAGCGCGGAGAGCCGCGTGCAGGAGGTGTCGCAGATCTCCCGGCAGCTCAAGGTGCTCGCGCGCGACCTCGAGATCCCGATCCTCGCCCTGTCGCAGCTCTCGCGGGCGGTCGAGCAGCGGCACGACAAGCGGCCGATCCTGTCCGACCTGCGCGAGTCGGGCTCGATCGAGCAGGACGCCGACATCGTCGCGTTCGTCTACCGCGACGAGTACTACAACGAGGAGTCGGACCAGCAGGGCCTGGCCGAGCTGATCGTGGCCAAGCACCGCAACGGGCCGACCGACGCGGTCAAGCTCTCGTTCCTGAAGCGCTACGCGAAGTTCGCCGACCTGGCCGCATGAACCTGAGCGCATGAACACCTCGGTCACCCCCGATTGGCCGCTCGTGATCGACGAGCTGCCGATCCTGGGGGCGATCGTTCGAGGGCTCTCGATCCGCTCCGGCTGTCCGCCGGAGGCGATCGTCGACGCGCTGGCGGAATGGGTCGAGGCAATGGAGGACGAGGAGCGACGGCCGGCACTGCGGCTGGTCGGCGACGGGAGGAGATGACGGCGATGGATCAGACGATCTGGCTCGCGCCGCGCGCGACGTCGTTCACGGAGGTCTGCGAGGCGTGCGAGGAGGAGCGCCCGGTCGCCGCCGGCTCCTCGCACGCCGTCGTGCACGGTGTCCTCCGGCTCGACGCCGCGCACGGGTGGGCGACCTGCGCGCGCGGCCACGAGGTGCGCGTGCTGCGGATGACGGCGGCGATGCCCGCCGGCGCCTTTCGCTGACGCGTCGCCGTCGGGCGGATCGGTAAGGATGCGGGCGTGCCCGCCACGGTGATCGTCGGCGCCCAGTGGGGCGACGAGGGAAAGGGCAAGATCGTCGACCTGCTCGCACGCGGGTCGGACGTCGTCTGCCGCTACCAGGGCGGCCCGAACGCCGGGCACACGATCGTCGCGGGCGGCGAGACGTACAAGCTCCACCACATGCCGTCCGGGATCCTCTACCCGGGCACGGCGTGCGTGATCGGCGCCGGCTGCGTGATCGACCCGGAGAGCTTCGTGCGCGAGCTGGACGAGCTGGAGGCGCGCGGGCTCGCCCTCGACGACGTCCACGTCTCGGGCAACGCCCACCTGATCATGCCGTGGCACGTCGCGATCGACCGCGCGAGCGAGCGGCGGCTGGGCCGGCTGCAGATCGGCACGACGAGGCGCGGGATCGGGCCCGCCTACGCCGACAAGGCGGCGCGGCTCGGGATCCGCGTGCAGGACCTCCTCGACGCGAAGATCCTCCGGCAGAAGATCGAGACCGCGCTCGCCGAGAAGAACGTCTGGCTGGAGCGCGTCTACGGGACGCGGCCGCTCGTGCTCGAAGAGGTGGCGGAACGGCTCGAGCAGCTCGCGCGGCGGCTCCGCCCGTTCGTCTCGGACACGTCGCTGCTCGTCGACCGTGCCCTGCGCGACGGCAGGCGCGTCCTGCTCGAGGGCGCGCAGGGCACGCTGCTCGACCTCGACCACGGCACGTATCCGTTCGTGACCTCGTCCAACCCGCTCGCGGCCGCCGCGGCCACCGGCGTCGGGATCGGCCCGACCCGGATCGACGAGGTCGTCGGCGTCGCCAAGGCGTACGTCACCCGCGTGGGCGAGGGGCCGTTCCCCACGGAGATCGCGGGTCCCGACCAGGAGCGGATCCGCGAGCTCGGTGGCGAGTTCGGCACCACGACGGGACGCGAACGGCGCTGCGGCTGGCTCGACCTCGTCGCGCTGCGGTACGCGGCACGGCTCAACGGGCTGACCTCGATCGCGCTGACGAAGCTCGACGTGCTCTCGCACGTCGACGAGATCCCGGTGTGCGTCGCCTACCGCCTCCCGGACGGACGGCAGACGCCGGACTTCCCCGCGCACCAGAGCGACTTCCACCACGCCGAGCCGGTCTACGAGGTGCTCGAGGGCTGGGGCGAGCCGCTCGACGCGGGGCTTCCCGAGGCCGCGCAGCGCTACGTCGAGCTCGTGGAGCGCGACGTC
Organism: Gaiellaceae bacterium; assembly: GCA_035456465.1. Taxonomy (GTDB): domain Bacteria; phylum Actinomycetota; class Thermoleophilia; order Gaiellales; family Gaiellaceae; genus DATHTC01. The sequence continues at coordinate 14,678 of DATIDD010000017.1, forward strand.
GGCGTGCCGGTCTCGCTGGTCGGAACCGGCCAGGCACGCGAGGCGATCGTCTCGCTCCCCTGAGGGTGCGACGGGCCGGCCGATGGAGCAGCGCCTGAGCCTCGTCACGCTCGGCGTCGCCGACCTCGGCCGCGCGCGCTCGTTCTACGAGGCGCTCGGCTGGCGCACGAATGCCGGGCCGGACGACGACGTCGTCTTCTTCCAGGCGGGCGGGACGATTCTCGCGCTGTGGGGCCGCTCGGAGCTCGCCGAGGACAGCACCGTCGAGGACGGCGGCGGCTGGGGCGGGATCACGCTGGCGCACAACGTCCGCTCGCCGGCGGAGGTCGACGCCGTGCTCGCCGAGGCCGAGCGGGCCGGCGCGACCATCGGCCGGGCGGGCGCGCCGACGTTCTGGGGCGGCTACTCCGGGGTCTTCCTCGACCCGGACGGCCACGCGTGGGAGATCGCGCACAACCCGCACTGGACGCTGCGCGACGACGGCTCGGTCGAGCTCTAGGGCGAGCGCCGAGCTCGACGACCCGGCGTCTCGTCGATGCGGCGGAGCGACTCGACCGCGGCCGCGACGTCCCCGGGTCGGCCTCACGGCGGTCGGCGAGGTCGGCGATCTCCTGTGCCGCGCGGGCTCCCGTCGCGGCTGCTCCGAACACGCCGACCGCGGCTCTAGAGTCCAGGCCGTGAAGGTGCTGGTCGTCGGCTCGGGCGGTCGCGAGCATGCGCTCTCGTGGGGCATCTCCCGGTCGCCGCTCCTGACCGAGCTCCACGCGGCGCCGGGGAATCCCGGGATCGCCCGCCTCGGACGGTGTCACCCGGTCCGCGCGGAGGACGGCGAGGGGCTGCTCGCGCTCGCTCGGAGCTTCGACGCCGACCTGGCCGTGATCGGCCCCGAGGCGCCGCTCGTCGCAGGCGTGGGCGACGAGCTCCGGCACGCGGGCATCCCGGTGTTCGGCCCGAGCGCCGCCGCGGCGCGGATCGAGGGGTCGAAGTCGTTCGCGAAGGAGCTGATGCGCGCCGCCGGCGTGCCGACCGCCGAGACGATGGCGGTGGCCCGGGCGCCGTGCGTGGTGAAGGTCGACGGGCTCGCGGCGGGGAAGGGCGTGTTCGTGTGCCGCACACGCACGGAGCTCGACCGGGCGCTGCGAGCCGCGGCCGCGTTCGACGGCCCGATCGTGATCGAGGATCTGCTCGAGGGCGAGGAGGTCTCGCTGTTCGCGCTCGTCGACGGCGCTGAGGTCGTGCCGCTCGCGCCCGCGAAGGACTTCAAACGGCTCGAGGACGGCGACCTGGGGCCCAACACGGGCGGCATGGGCGCGTACTCGCCGGTCGCGGCGGTGGACGAGGCGCTGGCGGCGGAGATCGCCGAGACCGTGCACCGACCGGTGGTCGAGGAGCTCGCGCGGCGCGGCACGCCGTTCGTCGGGCTGCTGTACGCCGGGCTGATGCTCACCGCCGAGGGGCCACGCGTGCTCGAGTTCAACTGCCGCTTCGGCGACCCCGAGACGCAGTCGGTCGTGCCGCGGCTGGCCGACGACCTGCTGGAGGCCCTGGCGGCGACGGCGGCGGGGGAGCTCGAGGGCACGCGGCCGAGGTTCGCGGACGACGCGGCGGTCACGGTCGTGGCGGCGGCGGCCTCGTACCCCCAGGCCGGCGATGCCGGCACGCCGATCGAGGGCCTCGACGCGGCCGAGGCCGAGGGCGCGCTCGTGTTCCACGCCGGAACGGCGAGCCGCGGCGATCGGATCGTGACGAACGGCGGCCGCGTCCTCGGCGTCACCGGCCTCGGCCCGACCGTGGTCGCCGCCCGTGAGCGCGCCTACGCCGCGCTGGCCCGCATATCGTTCGCGGGCATGCGCGCGCGCACGGACATCGCGGCGGAGGCGGCGGGTGTCCGCGCCTGAATCGACGCCGCTCGTCGGGATCCTCGTCGGCTCGGAGTCGGACCGCGAGCGGATGGCCGGCGCGATGGAGGAGCTCGACGGCCGCGGGATCCCGTGGGAGTTCGACGTGCGTTCCGCGCACCGGGCGCCGGACGCGGTCGCCGAGTACGCCCGCACGGCACGCGCGCGCGGCCTGCGCGTGCTGATCTGCGGCGCCGGCCTCGCCGCCGCGCTCCCGGGCGCGGTCGCGGCGCACACCGACCTGCCGGTGATCGGCGTGCCGCTGCGGTCGTCGCTGTCCGTGCTCGACGGTCTCGACGCGCTGCTCGCGATCGCGCAGATGCCGCCCGGCGTGCCGGTCGCGACCGTCGGCGTCGACAACGCGCGGAACGCGGCCGTCCTCGCCGCCCGCGTGCTCGGTGCCTAGGAGGGACTGGAACCTGGTACCTCCTGGCACCGCGCTGGCGGCTACGCCGGGAAGCGCGGGTCGTCCCGCAAGGAGTCCAGCTCTTCATCGGTCGCCGCGACCTCGCGGGCGCTCGGCTCGGCCGCGACCGACCGTGCGAGGTGGTCGAGCGCCTCGTCGCGCCGTCCCGCCCGGGCGTGCAGGCACGCGAGCTCGTAGTGGATCCACGGATGGTCGGGGTGGTCGGCGAGGCCCGCCGAGGCGATCGCGACGGCCTCGTCCCAGTCCTCCCGCTCGCGCGCCGGCGCCGTCGCGAAGTAGTACTCCCACGGCGAGACCGGGAACGCGTTCGAGGGCGGGCCGCCGATCACGAGCACCGTGGTGCCGTCCTCGGCCGCCACGGCCTCGCGGCGGTCGCCGAGCTCGGGCACGAACACGAGCGTGCCGGCCGGCGCGTCGAGCTCCTCGCCCGCGACCGTGAAGCGGGCCTGCCCCGTCACGACGAGGTACAGCTCCTCGTGGGCGCCCGCGCCGGCACCGGTCTCGTCGTGGGGCTCGATCAGCTGCTCGCCCGCGTCGGCGGAGTAGCCGTTGATCCCGAACGCGCGCACCCCGAGGCGGCGACGGACCGGCCGCCAGTGCACGCCGGCGACGTCGATCAGCTCGAGCTCGTCCAGGTGCAGGACGCGCGCTGCCACGGCTGCGGAGCATAGGCCGTCGGCGCACGCCGATACGATCGCCGGGTGATCCCTCGGTACTCGCGACCGGAGATGGCGGCCGTCTGGTCGGACGAGGGGAAGCTCGCCCGCTGGCTCGAGGTCGAGCTCGCGGCGCTCGACGGCTGGGCCGAGATCGGGGTCGTCCCGCCGGACGCAGTCGCGGCGATCCGCGCCGAGGCCCGGCCCCCCGCCCCGAAGCGTGTCGCCGAGCTCGAGGCCGTCCTGCACCACGACACCGCCGCCTTCGTCGACGCCGTCGCGGAGCAGCTCGGCGACGACGGACGGTGGTTCCACTACGGCCTCACCTCCTCCGACGTCGTCGACACGGCGCTGTCGCTCCAGCTCCAGGAGGCGGGGCGAATCGTGCTGGCCGGCGTCGACCGCACGTTCGCGGCGGTCGTGGCCCGCGCCGGGGAGCACCGCGGCACGATCTGCATCGGGCGCACCCACGGCGTCCACGCGGAGCCGACGACCTTCGGGCTCAAGCTCGCCGGCTGGGCGTTCGAGCTCGACCGGCGGCGGACGCACCTGCACGCCGCGCTCGAGACGTGCCGCGTCGGCAAGCTGTCCGGCGCCGTCGGCCAGTACGCGGCGATCGATCCCGAGGTCGAGCGGGCGGCGTGCGAGCGGCTCGGGCTCGAGCCGGCGCCCACGTCGACGCAGGTCCTGCAGCGCGACCGTCACGCGGAGCTCCTGACCGCGCTCGCCGTGCTCGCGTCGTCGCTCGACGCGTTCGCGCTCGAGGTGCGCCATCTCGCCCGCACCGAGGTGCGCGAGGTCGAGGAGCCGTTCGCCCGTGGCCAGAAGGGCTCCTCGGCGATGCCGCACAAGCGGAACCCGGTCGTGGCCGAGCGGATCTGCGGCCTCGCCCGGATCGTCCGCGCGGCGTCGCTCGTCGGGCTCGAGAACCAGCCGCTGTGGCACGAGCGCGACATCTCGCACTCCTCGGCCGAGCGCGTGGCGATTCCGGACGCGTTCCTGGCCGTCGACTACATGCTCGACCGGTTCGCCTGGCTCGTCGAGGGCCTGCGCGTGTTCCCGGAGCGGATGCGCCGGAACCTGGACGCCTCCCACCGCCTGTTCTTCTCGCAGCGCCTGCTGCTCGCGCTCGTCGAGTCGGGGCTCTCGCGCGACGAGGCCTACCGGCTCGTCCAGGCCCACGCGATGCGCGCGTGGGAGGAGGAACGCGACTTCCCGGAGCTCGTGCGGGCCGACGGCGCGATCGCCGCCCGGGTCGACCTCGACGCGGTCTTCGACCTCACCGCCTACACCCGCCACGTCGACACCGTGTTCGAGCGCCTCGCCGCGCTGACCGAGAAGGAGGAGCCAGTCCATGCCTGAAGCGGCCGTGCACGTCGGGTCCGGGAAGGTCCGCGAGCTCTACACGCTCGGCGAGGATCGCCTGCTGCTGGTCGCGACCGACCGGGTCTCGACCTTCGACGTCGTGCTGCCGACGGAGATCCCGGACAAGGGCCGTGTCCTCACCGGCCTCTCGGCGTTCTGGTTCGCTCGGACCCAGGGGATCGTCCCGAACCACCTCGTGTCGTTGCGGGACGACGGACGCTCGATGGAGTGCCGGCGCCTCGAGATGCTCCCGATCGAGTGCGTCGTCCGCGGCTACCTCACCGGCTCCGGCTGGAAGGACTACCGCGCCGCCGGAGAGGTGTGCGGCCACCGGCTCCCTGAGGGCCTCGCCGAGTCGGAGCGGCTGCCCGAGCCGATCTTTACGCCGGCGACGAAGGCGCAGACGGGGCACGACGAGAACATCACGCGCGCGGCGGCGGCGTCACTCGTCGGGCGCGAGCTCCTGGACGAGGCGGAGCGGATCTCGCTCGCGCTCTACGGGCACGGCTCCGAGCACGCGGCTGCGCGCGGGATCCTGCTCGCGGACACGAAGTTCGAGCTCGGCCTCGACGCCGACGGGACGCTCGTGCTGGCCGACGAGGCGCTGACGCCGGACTCGTCGCGCTTCTGGCCGGCGGAGGGCTACGAGCCGGGCCGCCCCCAGCCCTCGTTCGACAAGCAGTTCGTCCGCGACTTCTGCGAGGCGACGGGCTGGGACAAGGCGCCGCCGGGGCCGGAGCTGCCCCCGGAGGTCGTCGCTGGCACGCGGGCCCGCTACGTGGAGGCGTTCGAGCTCCTGACGGGGATCCCGTTCGACCGCTACCTCGCCGATCCCGAGGTGGTTCTGCGGTGAGGGCGACCGTGCTGGTGCGGCCGAAGCAGGGGATCCTCGACCCGCAGGGCGAGGCGGTGCGGACGGCGCTCGACCACCTCGGCTTTGCCGCGACCGCGGCGCGTGTGGGCCGCGTGATCGACCTCGAGTTCGAGGGCCGGCCCGAGCCGGAGGCGCGGCGCGAGCTCGAGCGCGTGTGCGAGGCCCTGCTCGCGAACCCGCTGATCGAGAGCTACGAGATCGAGGTGCGACCGTGACGTTGCCGCCGGGCGACCACGCTCCCCGCGTCGCCGTCGTCGTCTTCCCGGGCTCGAACGACGACCGCGATGCCGCCTGGGCGCTCGGCGCGCTGGGCGCCGACGCCGTCGCCGTCTGGCACGGGGACGAGGAGCTGCCCGACGTGCAGGGAGTCCTGCTCCCCGGCGGATTCTCGTACGGCGACTATCTGCGGTGCGGCGCGATCGCGCGGTTCGCACCCGTCATGGGCGCCGTGCGGCGGTTCGCCGGCGAGGGGGGGCCCGTGCTCGGCATCTGCAATGGCTTCCAGATCCTTTGCGAAGCCGGCCTGCTCCCGGGCGTGCTGCGGGCGAACGCGTCGCTCCAGTTCGAGTGCCGGGACGTCCACGTGCGCGTGGAGCGGACCGACCTCCCGCTCACGCGACGGTGCGCCCCGGAGCAGGTGCTGACGATCCCGATCAAGTGCGGCGAGGGAGCCTGGTACGCGGACGACCTCCTGCTCGCGCGCCTCGAGGCGTCGGGGCAGATCGTGTTCCGCTACGACGGCGAGAACCCGACCGGCGCTCGAGCGGCCGTCGCGGGCGTGTGCAATCCGGAGGGCAACGTCGTCGGGCTGATGCCGCATCCGGAGCACGCCGTCGACGCGCTGCTCGGCTCGGGTGACGGGGCCCTGCTCCTCGCCGGTCTCGTCGACGCCGCGCGAGCGCGGCAGCGCCGGCTCCAACCGGCCTAGCTGTCCGTCTGCAGCTCCAGCCGCAACACCTCCTGGAGGGCGGGGTGCTCCGCGAGCGCGGCCCGCAGCGTCTCGAGATCCCGCGGCCGCAGCGTGACCGGCCCGCGCCGCGCGGTGCCGTCCGTCGTGTAGGCGACGCGGACGAGCCGCTCGCCCTTCTCGGTCTCGAGCAGCTCGACGACGCTCGCGAACCGCCGCTCGCCGGCCCGTTGCGGGATCGTCAGCCGCTCGACGAGGCTCGCCGGTCCCCACGGCGTCGCGACCTTCGCGCCGCGCTTCTCCGGGGTCGTGCCCGAGGCCCCGACCGAGGCCTTCGACTTCCGGGTCGCCGTGCTCGCCATGCCTCCGAGCGTAGGCGCCCGGCCGTCATACGTGGGTGCCAAGAACGTGTGGAATCTGTGCCGGCTGCAACGGGCTCTCCGGCAGGCCCGCGCGCGGCGCCGCATTGTAGGCGGCGGGCGCGACGTCGTTCGGCGCGTCGGGATGGAACAGCGACGCCAGGTGCTGGATGTGGCCGCGGCCGGGCCCGAGCTCGAACTGCCCGCCGCCGTAGAGTGCGATCCCGCGCGCCTCGCACGACTCGTAGAAGTCGAGCAGCGCCCGCAGCGTCCCGAACCGCGACGGCTTGACGTTGAGCGTCCGCGGCGCGTACGGCAGCGAGTCGACGTCGGCGACGGAGTGGATCGGCGCGTCCCAGGTGATCCGCTCGCGGTAGGGCTCGAGCACGGCGGCGGCCTCGGCGTCGTCGACGAGGTTCGGGTCCTCGATCCACGCCTCCGTGAACGCCTCGGCCGCGAGCCGGTAGAGGCGGGCGGACGGCGGGTTGTCCACCGCGGTGCCGCGGTAGGCGCCCTTCAGGTCGACCACGTCGACGCCGGTGAGGTGGTTGATCCGCTCCGCGAGCGCCTCGTCCCAGGCGTCGGTCGGGTCGAGCTTGAACCGCAGCTCGGGGTACAGGCGCACCCACGAGCCGAGCGGCTCGAGCGTCGCCACGTCGATCCGGGTCGACGCGACGAAGCTCAGCGGCTGCGCGCGCCGGCCCACGACCTCGCCGAGCGACCGCTCGTCCTGCCGCAGCGCGAGGTCCAGCGCCGCGCTCTCCCACGCCCAGCGGCGGTAGTTGCGCTGCGACTCCATCCCGATCGGGCCCCCGTACAGGTCGATCGCCTCGAGCAGCTCGGACAGCTCGCCGACGGTCCCGCGGAACCCGGCGACGGGCGGCTCGGGCGACCGCGCCGGCTCGTGCAGCGCGCCGTCGTAGCTCACGTCCTCGCCTACGCCTTCCACGCCGCGGCCGTGGAGGTGCACCACCGTCGTGACCCGCTCGAACTCGGGGGGAACGGCGAGGGAGAGCCGCTCACGCTCGACGGACTCGATCTCGACGGGGAGCGCGGCGATCGCGTCGGCGAGGCTCATCGCCGCGAGGCTACTGCAGCGGCGCGCCCCGCGTCGCGCAAGCGGAAATCCCTCGGGCGAGGGAAACCCGGCGCGCGCGTCAGGGCGATCCTCTGACGGTGACCGCCGCGGCCACACACGTCGACCCTGCCGTCGCGGAGCTGATCGAGCAGTCGCGCGCGAGCCGGGCGGCGCGGCTCGGCCGGCGACGGCTCCTCACCGTCATCGCCTTCGGCTCCGCCTTCGTCGTCGCGGCTGCCGCCGTCGCCGAACTCGTCGAATCGAGCCGGTCGGCGAGCGCAGCCGAGATCCTCGGGCTCGCGGCGGCGTACGCCCTGGCCTCGCGCGTGACCTTCGAGATCAGCACCGGCTGGGCCGTCCCGACGCAGCTCGTGTTCGTGCCGATGCTGTTCGCGCTCCCGGCGAACCTGGTGCCGGTCACCGTGGCGCTGGGGTTCGTCGGCGCCTGGCTCGTGCGCGACCGTCGGGTCGACGCCGAACGTGTCTTCCTGCGCCTCGCGAACTCGTGGTTCTCGATCGGCGGCGCGCTGGCGATCGCGGCACTGGGAGAGCCGGAGCCGGACCTCCGGGCGCTGCTCCCTCTCGCCGTCGTCCTGCCCGCCCAGTGGCTGTTCGACGTCACGAGCGCCGCCGCGTGCGACCGCATCGCCCGGGGCACACCGATTCGCCCGCAGCTCCCATACATGGCTCGCGCGTACGCGGTCGACCTCGCGCTCACGCCGGTCGGCCTGCTCGCCGCGATCGCTGCCGTGGAGGTGGACGGCGCGATCGTGCTCCTGCTCCCGCTGCTCGGGCTCCTCGCCGTCTTCGGCCGCGAGCGCAAGGCACGCGTCGACGCGGCGCTCGAGCTCTCCTCCGCGTACCGCGGGACGGCGTTCCTGCTCGGCGACGTAATCGAGGCCAACGACTCCTACACCGGGAGTCACAGCCGCGACGTCGTCTCGCTCGCGCTCGCCGTCGCCGACCGCCTCGGCCTCGACTCGCGCTCACAGCGCCGCGTCGAGCTGGCTGCGCTCCTGCACGACATCGGGAAGATCCGCGTCCCGAACGAGATCATCAACAAGCCCGGGCCGCTGAGCGAGGCCGAGTGGGCGGTGATGAAGCAGCACACGGTCGAGGGGCAGCGGATGCTCGAGCGCGTCGGCGGGCTGCTCGCCGAGATCGGCGGCATCGTCCGGTCCTGCCACGAGCGCTGGGACGGCGACGGCTACCCCGACGGGATCGCCGCCACCGCGATCCCGGTCGAGGCCCGGATCGTCTGCGCCTGCGACGCCTTCAACGCGATGACGACCGATCGCGCCTACCGCAAGCGGCGCACGGTGGAGGAGGCGAGGGCGGAGCTCGCCCGCTGCGCCGGCACGCACTTCGATCCCGACGTCGTCGCCGCCCTCCTTGCCGTCGCGTAGCTCCCTCGACCTCGAACGAGGGATCTCCGGCGTGGGTTCACCCCTCCGGGGGACGCCCGCGGCTCGCGGCCGACGCTCACTGTGCAGGCATCTGCGGCGTTTCGTTCTTCCAGGGAGGGTTTCTGCGGTGATGGCAACTGCGGCTCGAAGGCTGGCGTTCCTGCTCGTCGGGTTCGCGCTGTTCGGTCTGTGGGCGACGGCGGCGAACGCGGCGGAGGACGAGGGGGAGATCCTCGACGTCTCGAAGACGGTGTCGGGACTCGAGAAGAAGCTCGGCGAGCTGCATGAGCGCGGTCGGTGGGCGCGCGACGGCAAGCTCTCGGCCGCCGCCGTCTGCGGCGACCAGACGCCGAGCACGGTCTTCTCGTCGTTCGGAGACTCGGCGCCGTACGTCCCGACGCCGGAGGGCGACCTCGAGACGACCGAGCGCTGGACGCTCGACAAGCACGCCCGCCGGGCGGAGAACTCCCCCTTCGGCCCCGGGCAATTCTCGCTGTTCCTGCCGGACAAGAGCGAGGCGATCTCGCCGGCCTTCTGCGTCGGCACGGCGTACCCGACGATCCGCGTCTTCACGGCGAACACCGGCGACGAGGACTCGCGGCTCGAGGTGGAGGTGCTCTACGAGGGCGTCGACGGCAAGGTCAAGAAGCTGAAGATCGCGAAGCTCCGCGGCACCCGCGACTGGGGCCCGTCCGCGATCGTCCCGATCCACGTAAACCTCCTCGGCGCGGCGTCCGAGGACGGCTTCACGGCGGTCGCGCTGAAGTTCAAGGCGAAGGACGTGAAGTCCGAGGACGGCGGCTGGAAGCTCGACGACCTGTTCGTCGATCCGTGGGTCAGCGGCTGGTAGGCCTCCGACCGACGCGCTCCGCCGTCTCGTGACGCGCAGGGAGGGTGCCGTCGGCATCCTCCCTGCCGATGCTCGGCTACGTCGTCCGTCGCGTCCTCTGGACGCCTCCGCTCCTGCTGTTCGTCATGCTCGTGACGTTCGCGCTGATGCGCGGGATCGGCGGCAGCCCGTTCCGGCTCGAGTCGGGCGGCCTCACCGAGCCGCTGGTGATCGAGGTGACGCACTTCTACCGGCTCGACCAGCCGTGGTACGTCGAGTTCGCCACGTACGTCCGCCACGTGGCCACGTGGAGCTTCGGGCCGTCACTCACCGACCGCAACGTGACCGTCGACCAGGTGATCGACGAGCAGATCCCGGTGACGCTCCAGCTCACGGGGCTCGCCGTGTTGTGGGCGATCCCGATCGGCGGCTTCCTCGGCGTCGCGGCCGCCGTGAACCGCGGCTCGCGCCTCGACGCGCTCCTCACCTCCCTCTCGACGGTGCTGCTCGTCGTCCCGGTCTTCCTCTTCGCGGAGGTGCTCTCGACGTACCTGATCCGCGAGTGGCAGGTGATCGACCCCGGCTGGTCGACCTGGGAGACGCGCCTGGCGGCCTCGTTCACGCTCGCGCTCGCGCCCGCCGGCTACATCGCGCGGGTCGTGCGCGCGGGGCTCGTGGACACGCTCGGACAGGACTTCGTCCGCACCGCCCGGGCGAAGGGCCTCCGCAGCGGGCGGGTGATCGGCGTCCACGTGCTGCGGAACTCGCTCGTCCCCTTCCTCGCGGCGGCGGTGCCGACGCTGGCGCTGCTGATCACCGCGGCGTTCTTCGTCGAGCGCGCGTTCGGGATCCCGGGAGCGGCCGACTACTTCATCGTCGCGGCGCAGCGTCGGGACTACCCGATGGTGCTCGGGCTCACCGTCGTCCTCGCGCTCGTCGTGATCGTCGCGAACCTCGTCGCCGACCTCGTCGCCGCCGCGCTCGACCCGCGCGTCCGGGAGCGTCGAACGTGACCGTGATCGCCGAGGAGACGATCCCGCGGCGCCGCGGGTTCTGGTGGGCCGCACTCGGCCGCTTTGCCCGGCACCCTCGGTCGCTCGCCGCAGCGGGCGCGCTGGTGGCGCTCGTGCTGGCGTGCCTGCTCGTGCCCGTGATCTCGCCCCACGACCCGTACGAGGTCGACTTCTCGCAGAAGCTCCAGGGGCCGTCGCCGAGCCACCCCGCGGGCACCGACTTCTTCGGCCGCGACCTGCTGGAGCGGCTCGCGCTCGGCGGCCGCACGTCGCTGGAGGTGGCCGGCGCCGCGCTCGCGCTGATCCTCGTCCTGGGGATCGGCTACGGAGCGATCGCGGCGACCGCAGGCGGCCGCGTCGACGAGGTGATGATGCGCGTCCTCGACGGCCTGCTCGCGATCCCGCGCTTCCCGGTGATCGTGATCATCCTCGTGATCGCCGGGCTGCGCACGAACGAGCTGACGCTGATCCTCGCACTCGCGATCACGAGCTGGTTCGTCGTGGCCCGCCTCGTGCGGACGGAGCTCCTCTCGCTGCGCAGGCGGGAGTTCGTCCGCGCCGCCCACGCCGTCGGCGCCCGCCGGCGGCACGTCCTCGCCCGGCACCTGCTGCCGAACGCGGCCGGCGTGGTGGTCGTGGCCGCGCTGCTCGAGCTCCCCGCCGTGATCCTCAACGAGGCGTTCGTCTCGACGCTCGGGCTCGGCCTCAACCCGCCCGCCGCGACCTGGGGGAACCTCGCCTACGAGGGGATCCGGCAGGGACGGCTGTGGGAGGTCCTGCTCCCGAGCATCGCGATCGCGATCTTCGCCGTCTCGGCGAACCTCGTCGCGGACGGGCTCGACGACGCGTTCGACCCGCGGCGCAGCTCCTCTAGGTAGTTTCCCGCAGGCTCGTCGGTAGGCGCCCGGAATCACGAGCCGGAGGGGGCGCCTTACGGTCGAGGCGATGCGCTCCGGCCGCTCCGCCCCTGCGCGCAACCTCGCGCTCGCGACCGTCGCGTTCGCGCTGTGCTTCTCGGCGTGGGGGCTGATCGCGCCGCTCGCCAAGCGGTTCGAGGACGACTACGCGCTGTCGAGCACCGAGACGGCGTTCCTCGTCGCCGTCCCCGTCGTGCTCGGCTCGTTGCTGCGGATCCCGGTCGGGGCGCTGACCGACCGCTTCGGCGGGCGGCTGCTGTTCTCGCTCCTGCTCGCCGCCTCGGCGCCGCCCGCGCTGCTGCTCGGGTACGTGGACTCGTACTGGTCGCTCGTCGGCGTCGGCTTCTTTCTCGGCCTCGCCGGCTCGTCCTTCGCCGTCGGCGTCCCGTTCGTCGCCGGGTGGTACCCGAAGGAGCGCCAGGGATTCGCCGTCGGGGTGTACGGGATGGGGAACGTCGGCACGGCCGTGGCCGCGTTCAGCGCGCCCGCGATCGTCGACAACTTGGGCCGCCCGGCGCTCGGCTGGATCGCGGCGGCCGTGCTCGTCGGCGGCGCCGCCCTCTTCTGGACCGCCGCCACCGACGCCCCGCGCAGCGCCTCGCCGCCCCGCTACCGGGAGATGCTGCGCGCCGGCTGGCGGCTGTGGCGGCTCGCGCTCTTCTACTTCGTCACCTTCGGCGGCTTCGTCGCGATGGCGATCTTCCTGCCGAAGCTGCTGAAGGACTGGTTCGACGTCTCGCTCGTCGACGCGGGCCTGCGCGCAGCCGGCTTCACCCTCGTCGCAACCTTCGCCCGGCCCGTCGGCGGGTGGCTCGCGGACCGCGTCGGCGCGTACCCCGTGCTCGTGATCGCGTTCGCCGGGATCGCCGTCGACGCGGGCGTCCTCGCCGCGATCGCGCGCAACCCGACGTGGGTGACGGTCACGATCGCCTGCCTCACGCTCGGCGGCTTCCTCGGCGCCGGCAACGGCGCGGTGTTCAAGCTCGTCCCGGCGGAGTTCCCGGACAACCCGGGCGCCGCCACCGGAATCGTCGGCGCGGCGGGCGGGCTCGGCGGGTTCTTCCCGCCGCTCGTGATGGGCGTCGTCAAGGACGCGTTCGACACGTATGCGCTCGGGTTCGTCGGCCTGCTGCTGTTCACCACCGCCTGCCTCGCGCTGGCGGTGTGGCTGCTGCGGACGGCGCCGCCGAGCGAGCTGCGGGGGAGCGCCGCCGGAGAAGCGGGTGCCTGAGCGCCGGCCGCGGTTCTTCCGCCGCCTCGCCCCCGGCGGCGCCTGGAGCGAGCTCGTCGCGCACGACCGCGCCTGGGAGTCGACCTATCGCGACCGCTGGCAGCACGACAAGGTCGTCCGCTCGACCCACGGCGTCAACTGCACCGGCTCGTGCTCGTGGAAGATCCACGTCAAGGACGGAATCGTCGCGTGGGAGACGCAGCAGACCGACTACCCGTCGAACGGGCCCGAGATGCCGGAGTACGAGCCGCGCGGCTGCCCCCGCGGCGCCTCGTTCAGCTGGTACCTGTATTCGCCGCTGCGGGTGAAGTACCCCTACGTCCGCGGCGTCCTCCTCGACCTCTACCGCGAGGAGCTCGCGCGTACCGGCGACCCCGTCGACGCGTGGGCCGCGATCGTCGACGACCCGGAGAAGGCGAGGCGCTACAAGTCGCAGCGCGGGAAGGGCGGCTTCGTGCGCGCGACGTGGGAGGAGGCGGCGGAGCTCGTGGCCGCCGCGCACGTGCACACGACCAGGCGGTACGGGCCCGACCGGATCGCGGGGTTCTCCCCGATCCCGGCGATGTCGATGGTCTCGTACGCGGCCGGGACGCGCTTCCTGTCGCTGATCGGCGGCGTCTGCCTCTCCTTCTACGACTGGTACGCCGACCTCCCGCCCGCGTCGCCGCAGATCTGGGGCGACCAGACCGACGTGCCCGAGTCGGCCGACTGGTGGGACGCGAGCTACATCGTCCTCTGGGGCTCGAACATCCCGCAGACGCGGACACCTGACGCGCATTTCCTGGCCGAGGCGCGCTACCGCGGCCAGAAGGTCGTCGTCGTCTCGCCCGACTACGCCGGGCACACGAAGTTCGCCGACCACTGGCTGAACGCCGAGGCGGGGAGCGACGGGGCGCTCGCGCTGGCGATGGCGCACGTGATCTTCCGCGAGTTCCACGTCGAGCGCCGCGTGCCGCGGTTCGACGACTACCTGCGGCGCTACACCGACATGCCCTTCCTGGTGACGCTGCGGGCGCGCGGCGACGCCTACGTCACCGACCGGTTCCTGCGCGCCTCCGACCTCGGCGAGGAGAGCGAGCACGCCGAGTGGAAGACGGTCGTGCTCGACGAGGCGACGGGGGAGCCCGTCGTCCCGAACGGCTCGATCGGGTTCCGCTGGGGCGGGGAGGGCGCGGGCCGCTGGAACCTCGACCTCGGCGAGGTCCGGCCGCTGCTGACGCTGCTCGGGAACGAGGAGACGCGGGTCCCGGTCGACCTGCCGCGCTTCGATGTCGGCGAAGGCGAGAGCGGCTCGTCGCTGCGCCGCGGCGTCCCGGCCAAACGGGTCGGCGGCCGCATCGTGACGACCGTCTTCGACCTGCTGGCCGCGCAGCTCGGCGTCGCGCGCGAGGGGCTGCCCGGGGACTGGCCGGCGGGCTACGACGACGCCGGCGCGCCGTACACGCCGGCGTGGCAGCAGAGCTTCACCGGCGTCGACCCCGGCCGCGTGATCCGCGTCGCACGGGAGTTCGCGCGCAACGCCGAGCGCTCCGGCGGGCGCTCGATGATCGTCCTCGGCGCGGGCACGAACCACTGGTACCACTCCGACCAGATCTACCGCTCGATCCTCACGCTCGTGCTCCTCTGCGGCTGCCAGGGCGTGAACGGCGGCGGCTGGGCGCACTACGTCGGGCAGGAGAAGGTGCGCCCGATCACGGGCTGGTCGACCGTGGCGTTCGCAGGCGACTGGGTGCGCCCGCCGCGTCAGCAGGCGACGACCCCGTACTGGTTCCTGATGAGCGACCAGTTCCGCTACCAGCGCACGCGCGCCGGCGAGTTCGCCTCCACGCTCGGCCGCGGGACGCTGCGCGACCTCCACCTCGCCGACACCGTGGCGCTGTCGGCGCGGCTCGGGTGGATGCCGTCCTACCCGAGCTTCGACCGCAACCCGCTCGACCTCTGCGACGAGGCCGCCGCCGAGAGCCTGGAGGTGCCCGAGTACCTCGTGCGCGAGCTGAAGGCCGGCCGCCTCCGCTTCGCCGCCGAGGACCCCGACAACCCCCGCTGCTACCCGCGCGTGCTGACGCTGTGGCGCGCGAACCTGCTCGGGTCGTCGTCGAAGGGGCACGAGTACTTCCTCCGCCACGTGCTCGGCGTCGAGGACGCGGCGGTCCGGAACGCGGAGGCGCCGCCCGAGCTCCGCACGCGCGACGTCGTCTGGCGCGACGAGGCGCCGGTGGGGAAGTTCGACCTGTTCACCACGATCGACTTCCGCATGAACGGGTCGGCGCTCTACTCCGACGTCGTCCTCCCCGCCGCCACCTGGTACGAGAAGCACGACCTCTCGAGCACCGACCTCCACCCCTTCGTGCACCCGTTCAACCCCGCGGTCCCGCCGCCCTGGGAGACGAAGACCGACTTCGACGTCTTCCGGCGGATCGCGGAGCGCTTCTCCGAGCTGGCGGAGACGCACCTGGGCGTCCGTCGCGACGTGGTCGCCGCGCCGCTCCTCCACGACACGCCCGACGAGCTCGCGCAGCCGCTCGGCCGCGTGCTCGACTGGGCCGCCGGGGAGTGCGAGCCGGTCCCGGGCAGGACGATGCCGAAGCTCGTCGTCGTGGAGCGGGACTACGGGAAGGTGATCGACCGGTGGTCGGCGCTGGGGCCCCTCGTCGAGGAGGCCGGGATCGCCGCCAAGGGCGTGCTCTGGAAGCCGACCGCCGAGGTGGACGAGCTGCGGGAGCGGAACGGCGTCGTCCGCACGGGCGTCGCGGCGGGCCGGCCGCGGCTCGAGCGCGACGTGCACGCGTGCGAGGCGATCCTCGCGCTGTCGTCCGTCACGAACGGACGGCTCTCGCTCGAGGGCTTCCGCGCGCTCGAGCAGCGCGTCGGGCTCCCGCTCGCCGACCTGGCCGCCGACCACGCGGAGGAGCGGATCACGTTCGGCGACATCCAGGTGCAGCCGCGGCGCGTGATCGCCTCGCCCGAGTGGTCGGGCACCGAGTCGCGGGAGCGGCGGTACTCGCCGTTCACGATCAACGTCGACAAGCTCGTGCCGTGGCGGACGCTGAGCGGGCGCCAGCATCTGTACGTCGACCACGCGTGGCTGCTCGAGTTCGGGGAGGGGCTGCCGGTGTTCCGGCCGCCGATCGACGTCCTGCGCCACGTCGGCGAGCAGTCCTCCGGCGACGCCGGCCGGAACGAGATCCACCTCAAGTTCCTGACCCCGCACTCGAAGTGGTCGATCCACTCCGAGTTCCAGGACAACCTGACCATGCTGACCCTGTTCCGGGGCGGGCCGACGGTGTGGCTGTCGCCCGAGGACGCGGCCACCGCGCAGGTGGTCGACAACGACTGGGTGGAGGTCTTCAACCGCAACGGCGTGATCGCCTGCCGTGCGGTCGTCTCGCACCGGATCCCGAAGGGGGTCTCGCTCATGTACCACTCCCAGGACCGGCACGTGAACGTGCCGCTCACCGAGCTCTCCGGCACCCGCGGCGGCACCGACAACTCGGTGACGCGCATCTCGATCAAGCCGACCCTGCTCGTGGGCGGCTACGCGCAGCTCTCCTACGGCTTCAACTACTACGGGCCGACCGGCCCCCAGCGCGACGAGCTCGCCGTCGTGCGCAGGCTCGAGCGGGTGACCTACTGATGCTCGTCCGCGCGCAGGTCTCGATGGTGATGAACCTCGACAAGTGCATCGGGTGCCATACCTGCTCGGTGACGTGCAAGCAGGTGTGGACGAACCGGCCGGGCACCGAGTACGTCTGGTTCAACAACGTCGAGACCGCGCCGGGCCAGGGATACCCGCGCCAGTGGGCCGACCAGGCGCGCTTCAACGGCGGCTGGACGCTGGACGGCAAGGGCCGGCTGCGGCTGAAGGCCGGCGGGCCGCTGAAGAAGCTGCTGACGATCTTCTCCAACCCGGACCTGCCGGCGATCGACGACTACTACGAGCCGTTCACCTACGACTACGAGACGCTCGTCGAGGCGCCGCTCGGCGACCTCGATCCGGTCGCGCGCCCGCACTCGCAGCTCACCGGCAAGCCCATGAACGTCAAGTGGGGGCCGAACTGGGACGAAGGGCTCGCGGGCGGGCCCGAGCACGCGGTCAACGACCCGCACATGCGCGCCGTGCAGGAGGACGTCCGGCTCACCTACGAGCAGGCGTTCATGTTCTTCCTGCCGCGCATCTGCGAGCACTGCCTGAACCCG
Source organism: Gaiellaceae bacterium (assembly GCA_035456465.1). GTDB lineage: Bacteria > Actinomycetota > Thermoleophilia > Gaiellales > Gaiellaceae > DATHTC01. The sequence goes on from DATIDD010000017.1 coordinate 31,835, forward strand.
TCATGCGTGGCCAGCTGCCCATCGGGCGCGATGTACAAGCGCGACGAGGACGGGATCGTGCTCGTCGACCAGAACAAGTGCCGCGGCTGGCGCTACTGCGTCTCCGGCTGCCCGTAC
>DATIDD010000018.1:0-136167 GCA_035456465.1 Gaiellaceae bacterium
ACAACCGCGCGCTCTCGGCGACGGAGATCCAGGCCGACATGAACAAGGCGGTCGGCGTCGCGGACACGACCCCGCCGAACGCTCCGACGAATTTCGCCAAGACGGGTTCGACCGGGACGACGATCGCGACGTCCTGGACGGCGTCGACCGACAACGTCGGCGTCACGGGCTACAACCTCTACCGCGGCACGACGCAGGTGGCGACGGTGTCGACCACGACGTACACGTTCACCGGGCTGGCCTGCGGCACCTCGTACGGGCTCGGCGTCGAGGCCGTCGACGGCTCCGGGAACGTCTCCACGCGGACGCCGCTCACCGCCTCCACGGACGCCTGCGACACGACCGCGCCGTCGGCGCCCGGCTCGCTCGGGGCCTCCCCGTCGGGGACGTCGGTCGCGCTGACGTGGACGGCGGCGACCGACAACGTGGGCGTCGTCCGGTACAACGTCCACCGTGGCACCGCCGCCGGCTTCACGCCGAGCGCGGCCAACCGGATCGCCCAGCCGACGACGACGGGCTACACGGATTCGGGCCTGGCGGCGGGCACCTACTACTACAAGGTGACCGCGGAGGACGCGGCCGGCAACGTCGGGCCCGCGTCGAACGAGGCGACCGCGACCATCACCAGCTCGGACACGACGCCGCCCTCCGCTCCGGGGACGCTGGGAGCCTCCCCGTCGGGGACGTCGGTCGCGCTGACGTGGACGGCGGCGACCGACAACGTGGGCGTCGTCCGCTACAACGTCCACCGTGGCACCGCCGCCGGCTTCACGCCGAGCGCGGCCAACCGGATCGCCCAGCCGACGACGACGGGCTACACGGATTCGGGCCTGGCGGCGGGCACCTACTACTACAAGGTGACCGCGGAGGACGCCGCCGGCAACGTCGGCCCGGCCTCGAACGAGGCGAGCGCGACGGTCGGCTCCTCCGACACGACGCCGCCGACCGTCTCGGTCACGGCTCCCGCCGCCGGGTCGACGGTGTCGGGCACCGTGTCGGTGACCGCGAGCGCATCCGACAACACGAGCGTCGCCGGCGTCCAGTTCAAGCTCGACGGCGCGAACCTCGGCGCCGAGGACACGTCGGCCCCGTACAGCGTCTCGTGGAACACGACCACGGCGACGAACGGCTCGCACACGCTGACCGCCGTCGCGCGCGACCCGTCGGGCAACCAGGCCACCGCGGCCTCCGTCGGGGTCACGGTCTCGAACGTGGCGCCGCCCGCGACGGGCCTCGTGGCGGCATGGGCGTTCGACGAGCCGAGCGGCACGTCCGCCGCCGACGCGACCGGCACCGGCCACACGGGGACGCTCAACGGTCCGGTCTGGACGACCGGCGGGAAGTTCGGCGGCGCGCTCTCGTTCGACGGCGTCAACGACTGGGTCACGGTCGCCGACGCGAACGACCTCGACCTCACGAACGGGATGACGCTGGAGGCGTGGGTGAAGCCGACGGCGACGGGCGACTGGCGCACCGTCGTGTTCAAGGAGGGCGCCGCGTACTACACGTACGGCCTCTACGGCAACACCGGCACCAACGTCCCGAGCGCGAACGCCGTCGCGGGCGGGAGCGACCGGGACGCGCGCGCGGCGACGGCCGCGCCGGTCGGCGCCTGGACGCACCTCGCGGCGACCTACGACGGCACCACGCTGCGGATCTTCGTCAACGGCGTCCAGTCGGGGCAGGCTGCGGCCGGCGGGTCGATCACGACCTCCACCGGCGTGCTCCGCATCGGGGGCAACAGTGTCTGGCCCGAGTGGTTCGCCGGGCTGATCGACGAGGTGCGGATCTACAACCGCGCGCTGTCCGCGACGGAGATCCAGGCCGACATGGCGAGCAGCGTCGGCACGCCCGACACGTCGCCGCCGACGGCGCCGACCGGGCTCGCCGCGACCGGAGGGCTCGGACAGGTCTCGCTGACGTGGGCGGCCGCGACGGACGACACCGGCGTCTCGCGCTACAACGTCCACCGCGGCACGAGCTCCGGGTTCGTGCCCGGCGCCGGAAACCTCGTGGGGCAGTCGACGACGACGAGCTACCTCGACCAGGGGCTCGCGGCCGGCACCTACTACTACAAGGTGACCGCGCAGGACGCGGCCGGCAACGTCGGCCCTGCGTCGAACGAGGCGACCGCGGCCGCGACGGCGGACACCACGGCGCCCACGGTCGCGATCACCGCGCCGACGGCCGGGGCGACGGTCTCGAACACCGTCGCCGTCTCGGCGAACGCCTCCGACAACGTCGGCGTCGCGGGCGTGCAGTTCAAGCTCGACGGCGCGAACCTGGGCGCCGAGGACACGTCGGCGCCGTACGCCGTGTCGTGGGACACGACGGCGGCCACGAACGCCGCGCACACGCTGACGGCGGTCGCACGCGACCCGTCGGGGAACCAGACCACGTCGGCCTCCGTCTCCGTGACGGTCTCGAACACGGCGACGCCGCCCCCCACCGGTCTCGTCGCCGCGTACGGCTTCGACGAGGGAGCGGGCACGAGCGCCGGCGACGCCGGCTCGAACGGCAACAACGGCACGCTCGCGGGCCCGACCTGGACGATCGGTCGCTTCGGCACGGCGCTCCAGTTCGACGGGGTGAACGACTGGGCGACGGTGCCCGACAGCGCGTCGCTCGACATCACGCGCATGACGCTCGAGGCGTGGGTGTATCCCACGACCTCGAACAGCACGTGGCGCACGGTCGTGTTCAAGGAGCAAACGGGAGACCTCGTCTACGGCATGTACGCGCAGACGAGCTCGAACCAGCCGAGCGGGCACGCGTACGTCTCCGGCTCGGATCGCGTCGTGAAGGGGACGTCGCCGCTCCCCGTCAACCAGTGGTCCCACCTCGCGGCCACGTACGACGGCAGCGCCGTGCGCCTGTACGTGAACGCGACGCTCGTCGGCACGACCACGATCTCGGGCTCGATCTCGACGTCGACCGGCGCGCTGCGCATCGGCGGCAACGGCGTCTGGCCCGAGTGGTTCACCGGTCGCCTCGACGAGATCCGCGTCTACAACCGGGCGCTGAGCGCCTCCGAGATCCAGTCCGACATGTCCCGGCCCGCCGCGGCCGACGCCCTGGCGCCGACTGTCACCGCGACGACGCCCGCGTCGGGGGCGATCGACATCCCCGTCAGCGCGACCGTGACGGCGACGTTCAGCGAGGCGATGGACGCGACGTCGCTGACGTCGGCCAGCTTCGAGCTCAAGGACGGCAGCGGCACGGCCGTGCCGGCGACGGTGACGTACGACCCGATCACGGCGAAGGCGACGCTCGCGCCGAGCGGCGCGCTCGTCTACGGCACGACCTACACCGCCGTCGTCCACGGCGGGACGTCGGGATCGCGTGCGAAGGACATGTCGGGCAACGCGCTCGCCGCCGACAAGACGTGGACCTTCTCGACCGAGGCGGCGCCGCCGCCGATCCTCGTCCTCGGCTCGACGGCGAACCCCTTCTCGACCTACACCGCCGAGCTGCTCCGTGCCGAGGGGATGAACGACTTCGCGATGCTGGACGTCTCGCTCGTGAACCCGGTGCTGCTGTCGTTCTACGACGTGGTCGTGCTGGGCGACGTGACGCTCACGCCGACGCAGGTCACGACGCTCACGAACTGGGTCACGGGCGGCGGCAACCTGATCGCGTTGAGTCCCGACAAGCAGCTGGCCGGGCTGCTCGGCCTCGCCGATGCCGGCACGACGCTCGCGGACAAGTACCTCAAGGTCGACAACGCAGCGACGGGCGGTGCCGGGATCACGAGCGCGACGATGCAGTACCACGGCAGCGCCGACCGCTACACGCTGTCGGGCGCGACCGCCGTCGCGACCCTGTACTCGACGGCCTCGACCGCGACGACCAACCCGGCCGTGTCGATCCGCTCCGTCGGCTCGAGCGGCGGGCAGGCCGCGGCCTTCACGTTCGACCTCGCGCGCTCGGTCGCGTTCACGCGTCAGGGGAACCCGGCGTGGGCGGGGCAGGAGCGCGACGGCGTCGTGCCGATCCGGCCCGACGACCTCTTCTTCGGCGCCAAGAGCGGCGACGTCCAGCCCGACTACGTCGACGTCTCGAAGCTCGCGATCCCGCAGGCGGACGAGCAGCAGCGGCTCCTCGTCAACCTCGTCACCACGACCGCCGCCGACCGGAAGCCGCTGCCGCGCTTCTGGTACCTGCCGCGCATGGCCGAGGCGGTCGTGGTGATGACGGGCGACGACCATGCCGTCGGCGGGACCGCCGGGCGCTTCGACCAGTACAAGTCGCTCTCGCCCGCCGGGTGCAACGTCGCCAACTGGGAGTGCATCCGCAGCACGTCCTACGTGTATCCGAACAGTCCGCTGACGAACGCCCAGGCGCAGGCGTACCAGACCGACGGCTTCGAGGTCGCCCTGCACCCGCAGACCGGCCAACCGTGCGCGAACTGGACGCCGGCGTCGCTGCGGACGGACTACACCACCCAGCTGAACGCGTTCAAGGCGAAGTACACGAGCGCGGGCACGCCGGTCACCAGCCGCACCCACTGCGTCGCCTGGAGCGACTGGCTGACGATGGCGATCGTCGAGGGCGAGAACGGCGTGAGGCTCGACACCAACTACTACCACTACCCGGGCTCGTGGATCGGCGGCGTCCCCGGGTTCATGACCGGCGCCGGCTTCCCGATGCGGTTCGTCGACACCGCCGGCGCCTCCGTGAACGTCTACATGGCGCACACGTTCATGACCGACGAGAGCGGCCAGTCGTACCCCGCGACCGTCAACGCGCTGCTCGACGGAGCGCTGGGGCCGAACGGCTACTACGGCGCCTTCACCGCGAACATGCACACCGACAACGTCTCCTCGCCGGGCTCCGACGCGATCGTCTCGTCGGCCCAGGCCCGCGGCGTCCCGATCATCAGCGCGAAGCAGTTCCTGACGTGGTGGGAGGCGCGGGAGGCGTCGACGATGCGCTCGTTCGTGTGGGACGGCAGCGCGCTGACGCTCAACGTCGCGGCGCCGGCCGCGGCCAACGGCCTGCGGATGCTGATCCCGAGGACGGCGGCCGGCAAGACCCTCGCGGCCGTGACGCGCGACGGCTCGGCGGTCGCGTTCACCCTCGACACGATCAAGGGCATCGAGTACGCGATCGTCCCGGCGTCGACCGGCTCCTACCGAGCCTCGTACTCCTGAGACCTAGCCCGTTGGCTAGTCCCCTCGCCGCTCGATCGGTTCCGCGTTCTGGCCTACCTCGCGAGGCGGCGCGCTCGTAGGGTCAGGTGAGGGCCGGACGGCGGCCGTCCGAACGACGAGCGATGGAGGAAGCGGTGGACGCGGGACGAGCGGGAGCGTGTGCGCGGTGGTGACGCCGCCGGGGATCGCGCTGCATGCGGCCGCCACCGCGGAGGCCGAGCGCCGGCTCGATCGCCTCGTCCGCGGGCGCAGCGCGCCACGAGGCTCGCGCCGCGGCCGGCTCGTCCGGCGCGCGCTCGTCGTCGCCGACGTCACCGGCCTCGCGGTCGCGTTCCTCGCGGCCGAGGTCGCCTACGGCGCCACGGTCCCCGGCGACCGGCTCACACGCCCCCAGGAGTTCCTGCTCTTCCTCGCGACGATCCCCGCGTGGCTCGCGCTGGCGAAGCTCTACAAGCTCTACGACCGGGACGACGAGCGCACCGACCACTCGACGGTCGACGACCTCGTCGGCGTCTTCCACCTCGCCACCGTCGCCTCGTGGACCGTCTTCGCGGCCGCCTGGGCGTCGGGCGCCGCAGACCCCGGGATGTCGAAGCTCGTCACCTTCTGGGCGCTCGCGATCGTGCTGGTCACGGGGCTCCGCGTCGTCGCCCGCACGCTCTGCCGGCGCAGCGACGCCTACGTCCAGAACACGGTCGTGATCGGAGCGGGGTCGGTCGGGCAGCTCGTCGCGCGCAAGCTCCTCCAGCACCGCGAGTACGGGATCCGGCTGCTCGGACTCGTCGACGAGCGTCCGCGGGAGCTCCGCGCCGATCTCGGCTCGGTCTCCGTCCTCGGCGCCCCGTCCGAGCTCCCCGAGCTCGTCGAGCGGCTCGACATCGAGCGGGTCGTCGTCGCGTTCTCCGAGGACGGTCACGAGCGGATGCTCGAGCTCGTCGCCGACCTGAAGGCGCTCGGCGTCCAGGTGGACATCGTCCCGCGCCTGTACGAGGCGATCGGGCCGCACACGTCGGTGCACGGCGTCGAGGGCGTCCCACTGATCGCGCTGCCCGCGCCGAAGCTCTTCCCCTTCTCTCGCGCGCTGAAGCGGACGGTCGATCTCGTCGGCGCCTCGATCGGGCTCGTGCTGTTCGCGCCGCTCTTCGCCGTCTTCGCCTGGCGGATCCGGCGCGACTCGCCCGGCCCCGTCTTCTTCCGGCAGACCCGCCTCGGTGAGGGGATGAAGGAGTTCGAGGTCCTGAAGTTCCGGACGATGCGCGTCGACACCGACGACGCCGAGCACCGGGAGTTCATCCGCGCGACGATGAGCGCCGAGGCCCTGCCGACCGACAACGGCCTCTACAAGCTCGAGCGCACCGACGCGATCACGCCGGTCGGCCGCTTCCTGCGCCGCACGAGTCTCGACGAGCTGCCGCAGCTCATCAACGTGCTCCGCGGCGAGATGTCGCTCGTCGGCCCGCGCCCGGCGCTGGCGTACGAGATCGAGCACTTCCAGCCACACCACTTCGAGCGCTTCGCCGTCCCGCAGGGGATCACCGGTCTCTGGCAAGTGACGGCGCGCGCGCATTCAACGTTCGGGGAGGCGATCGAGATGGACGTCGCGTATGCCAGGAACTGGTCGTTGGGGCTCGACCTGATGCTGCTGTTGAAGACCCCGTTCCAGGTGCTGCGCCAGAAGCGGGGGACGGCATGAGCGCCGAGCCGGTACGCGTCGCCGTCGTCGGGCTGGGGTACTGGGGCCCGAACCTCCTGCGCAACCTCAACGAGCTCGCCGAGGCCGAGCCCGTGTGGGTCTGCGACCTGCGCGAGGACGCGCTCGCGTCGATGACGAAGCGCTACCCGGCGGTGCGCGGCACCACGTCGTACGCCGACGTGCTCGCCGACCCGGACGTGGACGCGGTCGTGATCGCGACGCCCGTGACCTCGCATTTCGGGCTCGCGACCGCAGCCCTGCAGGCGGGCAAGCACGTGTTCGTCGAGAAGCCGCTCGCGGCCTCGGCCGCCGAGGCGTCCCAGATGATCGCGCTCGCTCGCGACTCGGGCCTCGTGGTGATGCCGGGGCACACGTTCCTCTACAGCCCTCCGGTGCGCATGATCGGCGAGCTCATCCAGTCCGGCGAGCTGGGGGAGATCTACTTCATCTCGACCAGCCGGGTGAACCTCGGTCTGCACCAGCCCGACGTGAGCGTCGTCTGGGACCTGGGGCCGCACGACTTCTCGATCCTCCACGCGTGGCTGGGCGAGACCCCGACCCACGTGAGCGCGATCAGCCGCGGCTGCGTGATCCCGAGCATCCCCGACGTCGCCTTCGTGGACCTCGAGTACGGATCGAGCACGGTCGCCCACGTCGAGCTGTCATGGCTGGCGCCGAGCAAGCTGCGCCGGACGACCGTCGTCGGCTCGCAGAAGATGGTGGTCTACGACGACGTGAGCAGCGAGCCGGTGCGCGTCTTCGACTCGGGCGTCACGCTTCCCGACCCGTCGAACTTCGGCGAGTACCGCCTCACGTACCGGACCGGCGACATCGTGTCGCCGCGGCTCGATGCGGTCGAGCCGCTCCTGCTCGAGCTCCGCGACTTCTGCTCGGCGATCCGCGAGGGCACGGTGCCGCGGTCGTCGGCCGAGCTCGGGCTCGAAGTGGTGAGGATGATCGAGGCCGTCGACCTCTCCCTCGCGAGCGACGGCGCGCGGGTCGAGGTGGGCGCGGGCGAGCCGGTGTCGTAACCGCAGATTCTCGTTCCATCCGTACGCTGGAGCCGCTCCACCTGATGGTCGGCCGGGGCTCCGGCTACCCTCGGGGTTCGAGATGCGCCCGATCGGGGGATACCGACGCGCGGTGGAACCGCCGACGAAGAGTCAGATGCTTCGCCTTCGGATCGCACGCCGTCTCGGGTTGCTCGGCCCGCTCGTGTCGCTCTACCGGTGGGCGGAGTCCGCGGACGCCGCGCATCGGGAGCATCCGGTGCGCGAGCCCGAGGCCGGCTAGCGCGCGACGTCGCGCGGCCTCGCGGGGGCGACCCGCGCGGGTGCCTGCACGAAAGCTCGACCTTCGATGGGCTGTTCGCGTGCAGTTCGTCGAGTAGTGTCGGATCTCGGCCGGGTTGGCCGCGACTCGGCTGCGGAGGTCGACTCGCCTCCGAGGGCGGCGAGCTCCTCCGGTGACCAATCGGAGTCGACTCGCCGCCCCTTCACTGCTCCCCGGCAGCCGCCCGGTCGACGACGTGTCGCGCGATCGCGAGCGCCGACGTCGCGGCCGGCGACGGCGCGTTGCGGACGTGCAGCACGCGGCGCGTCTGCGCGAACAGGAAGTCGTCGACGAGCGAGCCGTCGCGGGCGAGGGCCTGTGCGCGGATGCCCGACGGGGCGGGGGCGAGGTCCGCGGCCGTCAGCTCGGGCAGGAACCGCCGCGCCTGGGCGGCGTAGGCGTGGCGCGAGAGATCGCGATACAGCTCCTGCATCCCCATGCGCCAGTGCTGTCGCGCCAGCCGCAGGAAGCCCGGGTAGGAGAGCGTCGCCCAGGCCTCCCGCGGCACGACGTCACGGCGCCGGTAGCCCTCGAGCGCGAGCGCGACGAGGGCGTTCGGCCCGGCCCAGACCTCACCGTCGGGTCGACGATTCACGTGCACCCCGAGGAACGGGAAGCGCGGATCGGGGACGGGGTAGATGAGGTTGCGGCACAGCTTCCGCGCCGCTCCCCGCAGCGCGAAGTAGTCGCCGCGGAACGGCAGGACGCGCGTCTCGCGGCCGTGCCCGCCGGCGAGGCGGTCGGCGTGGACGCCGGCGCACACGATCGCGAGGTCGGCCGCGATCTCGCCGGCGTCGGTCGCGAGCCTGACGCCGCGGTTCTCGTGCAGGGCGAGAACGCGCGTGCCGGTCCGGAGCGTGCCGCCGGCGTTCTCCAGCCGTCGCGCGAGCGCGGCGGCAACGAGCCGGTAGTCCACGAGCCCGGTTCCGGGCAGGTGCAGCGCCGAAGCGCCGACGCAATGCGGCTCGAGCTCGCGCAGCCGCTCGGGGCCGATGCGCTCCGCCTCCACGCCGTTCGCGGCCGCTCGCCGCTCCAGCTCGTCGAGGGCAGGCAATTCCCGCTCGTGGGCGGCGACGACGACCTTGCCGCAGACGTCGTAGGGCACCTCCTCCTCGTCGCAGAACGCGAGCAGCAGGCGCCGGCCCTCGGTGCAGAGGCGGGCCTTCAGCGATCCCGGCGTGTAGTAGACGCCCGTATGGACGACGCCGCTGTTCCGGCCGGTCTGGTGCAACGCCGGCGCCTCCTCCTTCTCGAGCACGAGCACGCGCCGCGCCGGCTGCCGGCGGAGCAGCTCGACCGCCGTCGCCAGGCCGATGATCCCTGCGCCGACGACGGCGACGTCGACCTGCGCGTCGTCGCTCACGTGCGGCGGTCGAGGCTGATGACCCGCGCGCGGTAGGCCGCGATTCGCGCTTCCAGTGCGGCGAAGAGGGCCAGCAGTACCGCCGTGATACCGAGCAGCGTCGTCCCCAGCGACCCCACGTCGAGGTCGCCGGCGACGAGCCAGACGAGCACCACGAGCGCGCCGGCCGCGTTGGCGGCCGCGGAGGCGCCGGCGACGGCACGCATGAGCATCGCGTCGCGCGGCGCCGTCCACAGCAGCCAGGCGAAGGCGAGGAGCACCACGCCGAACAGCTGCGCCCAGAGCTCCGGCTCGGGGCGCGGGAGGTCGAGCGCCTCCCACGGGCGCGCCCACGTCGACGAGAGCAGCAGCGCAGCCAGACCCGCATAGAGCACGGCGTCGACCCGGAGCACCGTGCGCGGATTCACATCTCGCGCCGGCCCGCGAGCGCGCGACCGAGCGTCACCTCGTCGGCGTACTCGAGATCGCCGCCGACGGGGAGCCCGCTCGCGAGACGGGTCACGCGCACGCGATCGCGCAGGCGGTCGGCGAGGTACGCGGCCGTCGCCTCGCCCGTCATGTTCGGGTTGGTGGCGAGGACGACCTCGCGGACGCCGTTCCGCTCGACGCGGCGGAGCAGCTCGTCGATTCGCAGGTGCTCCGGCTCGACGCCGTCCAGCGGTGACAGGGCGCCGCCGAGCACGTGGTACAGGCCGCGGTACTCGTGCGTGCGCTCGACCGAGAGCAGGTCGACCGGCTGCTCGACGACGCAGATCGTGGCGTGGTCGCGCCGCGCGTCGAGGCAGATCGCGCACACCTCGTCCTCGGTCAGGTTCCCGCACTCGCGGCAGAAGCGGACGCGTTCCTTGACCTCCTCGATCGCGGCGGCCAGCGCGAGGGCCTCGTCCTTCGGCCGCTGGAGGAGGTGGAACGCGAGCCGCTGCGCGGTGCGCGTCCCGACGCCGGGAAGCCGCGTCAGCTGCGCGACGAGGTTCTCGACCGCGGGAGACAGCACCAGGGCATTGTGCCTGTCTGTCCGGATCGGCCTCCCTGCAGCAAGAGGCCATTGACACAAGTAGACGTCGGCGATACCCTCGCCACGCGACGGCGTCACGGGGCCACGGGGCGTCGATCGTGAGGACTCAGGGGGAATCGCTTTGCGCTTGCGTGTGCGCCTCACGGCGCTCGTCGCTGCGGCGCTCGGCGGACTGGTCAGCCCGGCGGCCTTCGCTGCGCCCGGAGCGCCGGCGACGGCGACGGGCGCAGGCGAGACGCCGGCAGTGGTCGAGGCGTCCGCGGCGGCAGAGGGAGGCGCTCCCGCCGCGGCCGGCACCGGAGCCGCCGCAGCAGCCGAGGAATCCAGCGGGCCCGACGAGGGCCCGTCGTCTGGGGCGGGAGCGTCCGCGGCCCCATCCGCGGCGGTCGAGGCTGACGCTCCGACCGGAGGCGCGTCCCAGGCCGTCTCCTCGACCGCGGACGCATCGGTGGGGAACGCGGCCGGCGTGGAGCAGTCCTCGGGCCAGGCCGAGGGCGCGGGAACCGGCCAGGGCAACGGGAATGGCAATGCCAACGGCCAGGGCAACGGCAACGGCCAGGGCAACGGCAACGGCCAGGGGAACGGCAGCGGCGCGAGCGCCGAGCAGGAAGCACACACGGGACAGCAGGCGGATGCGGGCGCCGACGCCGCGGCGTCCGGCGTCGCGAACCAGGCGGCGAGCGTCCGGCTGGGCCCGCCGGGCGCCGGGAACGGGGGCGGCGTCTCGCAGGCCAACGACAGCCACGCGAACGCAGGTGCGGCGGTGGGCCAGTCGACCTCCCAGCAACAGGGCTCCGGCGGGGTGGCGCCGGTGCAGGGGGAGCGGGGGGGCGAGCAGTCGGCCACCGCCGGCGCGCATGCGAGCACGAACGGCGCCGGGAACGGCCTCGTCGGCATCCGGGTCGAGGCCCCCGGCGCCGACGCACCGTTCGATCAGCACAACTCCGCGGCCGCCTCGGCGACCGCGACCACCGACGCCGCGGGCGACGCCGGGGTCGACCAGCAGACGGACGCGTCGGCCACCGCCGGGCTCGCGAGCCCGGACAACGCGGCCGTCGAGCTCCGCGTGTACAGCGACGGCGACACGGCCGGCGGTCGGCAGTCGAACGCCGCGGGTGCCGAAGCGGCGGCTTCCGGCGCCGGGTCGACCCGCGCGACCGCCTCGGCGGAGGTCACCGACCCGACGAACACGTTCGTGTCGGTTCGCGTCAACAGCGGCGGGTCGACCGGGCCCGTCGCACAGGAGACCGTGGCGCGCGAGGCTTCGACCGAGAACGGCGTCACGAGCGAGACGATCCTCCGTGATCCCGCGGACGCCGCGTGGAGCGCGGCCGACGCGGACAGCGGCGTGGAGGTGACGCTCGTCGCGGACGGCCAGAACACCGACCTCCGCATCTCGGTCGACGACGCGACGCTCGACCATCCGAGCGCCGGCGACAGCTTCGTCTGGACCTGGGACCTCGTGATCGGCCCGGGCGGAGCGCTCGACTGCGAGCTCGCATCGTCGACGTCCGGCGGCCAGGTGTCGTGGCGGTTCGACTGCGATCCCGCCGACCTCGTGCAGCGGCCGGCCGACGAGCAGCCCGTCGCGCGCGCGCTGGGATCGATCGTGTGGACATGGAGCTGGGCCCGCCCCGAGCTCCCCGGCTGGAGCTGGGACCGCCTCGACTCGCTCCCGATCCCGACCTGCCCCGGCTGCTCGTACCTCCTCGACTTCCGCTGGATCACGTTCGAGCCGGTCGCCCCGGCCCCGGCGGCGCCGTCCGTGGCCTCGACGGCCGGCGTGGCCGCCGCGGGGCCGACGGTGACACAAGTCAACGAGGCGACGGCGTCGGCGCTCGCAACGGCGTCGAGCTCCGTTGAGCAGGCCGCCGTGCAGACGTCCGATGGGGCCTCCGAGCGCGTGCAGGAGATCGTGCAGGTGGCGAACGTCGTGCAGCTCGTCAGGGCGCGCGCCGCCGCGCAGCTCGCGAACGCGCTGAACGCCGCCGTCGACACCGCCGGCGGCGCGTCCCAGGTCAACGACGCCGTCGCGGACGTCGTCTCCGCCGCCAGCTCGGCGATCCGCCAGCGGGCCGCCCAGGAGAGCTCCGGGCATGACTCGGTGCAGGTCCAGGTCGTGGTGCAGTACGTGGCGACGACGCAGGACGTGGCCGCGGACGGCGTCGCGGGCATCCGGAACGCCAGGAACGCGATCGTCGCGGTGGGTGGAACGGCCTCTCAGGCGGTCAGGGGCGCGGCGTCCTCGCTCGCCAACGCCGCTGCGACGACCGCCCAGACGGCGGAGCAGCGGGAGGCGGGCGACCGGTCGCAGCAGGAGCAGTCGGCCGAGCAGTGGACGTTCGTGACGCAGACGCTCGAGATCGTGGCAGCCGCCGGCGCCGAGGGCACGGTGACGGAGACGCGGCTCGACCGCGACGCGTCTTCGCAGCGCGTCACCGTGGGCGCTCGTGCGAGCGGGACGTCGGCGAGCGACGTCTCGCAGCTCGCGCTCCAGGTGCAGGAGGGCGACGACGCGCTGCAGCTCCAGGAGTCGATCCAGCTCGTGATCGTGGAGCAGTTCGGCGTGGCGATCGCGGCGGCGACCGGCGGCGGAACGCTCCGGTACGCGACCCCGTCGCGCGTCCCGCCAAGCGCGATGGAGGAGGGCGCGACCCAGTCGGCCGCCACGACGACCGCGGCCGCGACCGGAGTGATCCAGGCGACCGCGGTCACGACCACCACGCCGGCCGCCAGGGCCAGTGCGCGCGCCGCGAAGGCGGCGCGCCCCCTCGCGCCGCGTGCCCGCACGACCACCGCCGCGCGCGCGCCGTCGCTCGGGCGCGCGTCCAGCAGGCTCGTCGTGCTCCTCGAGGTTTCGGCGTCCCGTCCCGGCTCGACCGGGGCCGCCCTGCACCGGGGCGACGACGCCGGATCGGCCACCGGCGGCACGCCGCGCCGCCGGTGTCCGGCCCCGCCATCGTTCGGGGCCACGGCCGGCTCTGCCGGTCCTTCGGCGGGCGCAGCGTTCGCTGTGCCGGCCCGGTTCATGCTGCACCGGGCGCCGGGGCCGAGTCGGCTCCAACCCGCGCCGGCAGGTAGGCGGCCGGCGGCCGTCCTGCTCAAGCGGACGAGACCCGGCTAGCTCCCTCGAACGTGCCAACCCACGCCTGCGCCCGGGCGCAGCGCGTGCCGTTTCGCAACTGGACACGTCGAAGGGAGTGACGAAGACAGTGCTACGGAAGGTCCTGATCGCAGGCACCGGAGCCGTCGCGCTCGCCTTCCCGGCCGGAGCAACGGCCGGAGGCGGGTACGGCGGCGGGATGCCCGATCCGAGCGCCATCCAGGCCAACATCGCCGCTCAGGTCAACGCGCAGGTGGCACACGTGCAGCAGAGCGGCACCGCGGCAAGCGGTGCCAGTGCCGACGCGAAGGCCGAGGGCGGCGACGGCGGCTCCGCCAACGGAGGGTCCTCGCCGGGCGGCTCGGCGAACTCCGGCTCGATCGGAGGCGCGGCAGGCGCTACGGGCGGCGACGCCAACCAGACCGCGAATGCCAACGGCGGCTCCGCGTCGTCGTCGGCGAGCGGTGACACGACCTCGTCCGGGAACTCGGGCGGCGACTCCAAGTCGTCCGCGTCGTCGCGCGGCGGGAGCGCCGACGGCGGCAACGGCGGCGACGGCGGCAAGGCCGCCTGCATCGCCTGCTCGAAGTCCGGGTCGGCCGAAGGCGGCGACGCCGAGTCGGGCGACATCGAGGTCGAGAACAAGGGCGACTCCGGCAAGGCCGTCGGCGGCGACAGCAAGGCCGGTTCGTTCGCCATCGGCGGAGACGCCGACGGAGGCAACGCTCGCGCGTCGAGCGAGGCCGAGGGCGGCGACTCGTCGGCCGATCAGGCGGCTGGGGGCAACGGGGCGTCGGCCTCGGCCGGCAGCCCGTCCTCATCGGGCGGCGACGCCGGTGACGCGAACGGCAACTGCAACGGAGCGGGCACCGGCGCCGGCCTCGGATCCGGCGGCGACTGCTCGACCACCACGGGGGCCGGGGGTGCCGGCGGCAGCGCCAGCAGCAGCCCCTCGGCAACCGGCGGCGACAACAGCAACACGAACAGCGGCGCCGGCGGCGGCGCGGGCTCGTCCGCAGGGGCGACCGGCGGTGCCGCGGACGGCAGCGCGACGTCGACGGCATCGAGCGTCGGTGGAGCGGGCCTGAGCGGCGCGACGAGCGCCTCGAACTCCGGCTCGACCGGTGCAGCGACCGGGGGCGCGGGGACGAGTGGTGGGGCGACCACGACCCTGACCGGCGGCGCAGGGGGCGCAGGCGGCGCAGGCGGTGACGCCTCGTCCGCGGCCGGGTCGACGAGCGGTGCCGGCGGCAGCGCCGACACGATCGGCGGCGACAACGACGCCACGTCCACCGGCGGTGCCGGAGGGGCGAACGCCAACTACGGCGGTCCGGCAATCGCGGACGCGAGCGCAGCCGCGATGAACACCGGCCCGGCGACGGCGAACGGGGGATCCGCGTACGGCGGCTACGCCGGCGGCGGACCCGCCACGGCGACGGGAGGCACGGCGATGAGCTCGGCCGCGGTGTCGAACTCGGCGACCGTGAGCCAGTCGAGCGTCCAGCAGATGACGGCGGACCAGTCGAACCGGATTCGGCTGCGCTTCCGCATCTGGTTCTAGGCGCGTGAAGGAGGAACGCTGACCCGCGAGCTCCATCGGCACGTCGCCGCCGGAACGGCCGCCTACCGGCCGGTCCGCCGCTGCGTGCCCGGAGCCGCGGGGAGGCGGCCGATCGACGACGCGGCAGCGAGCGTGGGACGATGCCGCCGGCCCGGCCCGGGTCCGGCGCGGCGGCACGATTCCCGTTCGGTCGCACATCCGAGGAGCGAGGAGGTCGACACGGGACGCCGGAACGACGACTGACGGGCGGGACCGCCGCCGGGCGGCGCGACGAGCGCGGCTCGGCGGCGGCCTCCTGCCCTCAGGCGGACGCGGGGAGCAGGCGCTCCCCCGCGCGCACGAACCGCGTTGCGCCGACGTGGCGGAAGAAGGCGAGCGAGGCCCCCAGCTGGACGTCGGCTTCGGCGCGGCGGCCCTCGGCGACGAGGACCTCGGCGGCGCGGAGCCGCGCGTACGCCTCGTCGACGAGCGATCCCGACGCGGCGAGGACGTCGGCAGCCTCGACCCGTCGCCCGGCCACGTGGTCGCGGGCGGCGTCGAGCGAGCGGCTCGACAGCACTGCTCGTTCCAGCATCGCCGCGAGCTCGTCCGTCCGGTCGAGGAGCTCGAAGGCGAACGTGGCCGGGAACGCCCAGAAGTACTCCGTGGCAGCGCCCTCCGCGACGATGCGGTCGACGTAGCCGTTCGCCTCGCGCCGCTCTCCGAGGTCGGCGGTGGCGAACGCCGCCGCGGCGAGCGTCGGCATCGTCGTCTGCGGCTCGCGCATCTCGTCGGCCTGCTCGAGCGCGCGGCGGAGGTCGGAGAGCGCTCCGTCGGCGTCGCCGCGACCGTGGCGCATCAGCGCGCGAGCGGTCCGGATCGCGGCCTCCATGTAGTACGGCGATCCCGCCTCGACCTCGGCGACGAAGGCGTCGAGGTCGGCCGCCGCGTCGTCCCAGTCGCCGAGGTGGTAGGCGTCGACCAGCAGCTCGGCGCGCAGGAAGCGGATGCTCGCGGCCTCACCGAACCGCCGCGCGAGCTCGAGGCCGCGAACGTGGAGCTCGCGGCCGCGGCGACGGTCGCCGAGCATGCTGACGGTCGACGCCAGGTTGACGTGGCCGCGCGTCGACTCGATCGAGCCGATCGAGTCCGCGAGCTCGATCGAGCGCTCGAGGTCGGCGACGCCGCCCTCGTCCCCGGCCGACACGCGGGCGGTGCCGATCGTCGCGAGGAGGTGCGCCCGCAGCTCGTGGAGGTCGAGCTGTTCCGCCATCGCGAGCGCCTCGCGCCCGGACGCGATCGCCTCCTTGTCCCGATTCGCCAGCATGCGGTACCGCGCGACGGTGGCCAGCGCGCGCGCCTTGGCGGGCGACGCGGGCCGGTCGCGGACGAGCGCCGCCGCGCGGTCGACGTGCTCGAGCGTGCGCGGCACGGTCCCCCGGTTCCACGTGAGCAGCGCGAGCACGATCTCGGCCTCTGCCGCACCCTCCGGGTTGCCCTGCTCGACGTAGGCCGCCGCCGCCTCCTCGAGCTCCGCGTCGCCCGCCTCCTCCGCCGCCTGCCGCGCGCTCCCCAGCCCGAGCAGGAGGTCGGCCCTCTCCGGCGCGGCCTCCGGCCAGAGCGCGAGCGCGTCGCGGAAGTAGCGCGCGGCCGCTGGGAACGCGCTCAGCGCGAGCGCGCGCTCGCCGGCGGCCGCGAGCGCGGTCCGAGCCGACTCCTCGAGCGCCGCCGTCTCCTGCCGCGAGGCGCGGGCGAACCGGACCGCGGCGAGATAGTGGTGCGCGAGCAGGTCGGCGCGGTCGGTCAGACGCTCCACGCCGAGCGAGGTGATCCACTCCGCGGCCTGGCGATGCTTCTCGGCCCGGACGGCGCGCGGGATCTGGCCGTACGCGACGTCGCGGACGAGCACGTGCCAGAACGCGTACTCGACCTCGCCGCCGACCGACGTGCGCCGCTCGCGCCGGACGAGCTGGCGCCGCTCGAACCCGTGGAGGCGCCGCTCGAGCTCCCAGCGAGCGACGCCGCCGATCGCCGCGACCGCACCGAGCCAGAAGACCTTGCCGAGCACCGCGGCGTCCTGGAGCAGCGCCTTGTCGGTCGCGTCGAGCCCGTCGAGGCGCGCGGCGATGATCCCCTGGACGGACTCCGGCATGGGCAGCCGCTCCACGTCGTCCGCGCCGCGCTCGGACGCCATCCGCACGAATTCCTCGGCGTAGAGCGGATTGCCGCCGGCCCGGCCGAGGAGCGCGGCCTGCGTCTCGGCCGGCATCAGCGTGCGCTCCGCGAGGGTCGCGATCAGGCGCGCTGTCTCGCCGGAGGTCAGCGGCGCCAACGAGACGGTGGCGGCGTTCGCCGTGCCGCCGCCCCAGCCGGGCCGCCGCGTGAGCAGCTCGGGCCGCGCCGTGCAGAGGACGAGCAGCGGCACGCCTGTGGCCCAGTCGACGAGGTGCTCGACGAAGTCGAGGAGCCCGTCGTCCGCCCAGTGGGCGTCCTCGAAGACGAGCACCGTCGGCGTCTTCTCGGCGAGCGCCTCGAGGAACCGCCGCCACGCGGCGAACGACTCGTCGGCGCCGCGCCCGTCCGGGGCCGTCTCGAGCCCGACGAGCGGCCGGAGCTGGCGCTCGATCCAGGCCGCGTCCTCGGCGCCGGAGCACGCCGCCTCGACGGCGTCGCGCAGCTTGCGCTCCGCGTCCTCGTCGCGGTCGGTCTCGAGGATGCCGGCCTCGGCCTTGACCATCTCGCCGAGCGCCCAGTAGCTGATGCCCCGGCCGTACGGCAGCGAGCGCCCCTGCCGCCACCGGATCAGCTCCGGATCCTCCTCGACGAGGCGCAGCAGCTCCAGGACGAGGCGGCTCTTGCCGATCCCCGGCACGCCGATGAGCGTGACGAGCTGCGGCATCCGGTCGCGACGGGTCCGCGCGAGCGCATCCCGGAGCAGGTCGACTTCCTGCAGGCGCCCGACGAGCGGTGCGCGTGCCGTCCGCGCGACGTCGACGCCGAGCCTCGCCCGCGGCTCGAGCGCCTCCCACACGGCCACGGCGTCGGTCTTCCCCCTCGCCGCGACCGGCTCCCCCTCGCGGTAGGAGATCGCGCGGTCGGTGGCGCGGAAGGTGGGCTCGTCGACGAGGACACCCCCCACGGGTGCGGCCGACTGGAGTCGGGCGGCGGTGTTGACGACGTCCCCGGCGGCCATCCCCTCGCCGAGCTCCGGCCGCGCGGACAGGTCGACGAGCGCCTCGCCGGTCGTGACCCCGATCCGCACCTGGAGCGGCCGCTCGGGCTGCCGCTCGGCGAGCTCGGCGACGGCGTCGCGCACGGCGAAGGCGGCGCGGACGGCGCGCTCCGGATCGTCCTCGTGCGCGAGGGGTGCGCCGAAGAGCGCCATCACGGCGTCGCCGATGAACTTCTCGACGGTGCCGCCGTAGCGCTCGAGCTCCTCGCGGACGCGTTCGTGATACGCGGAGAGCAGCGCGCGGACGTCCTCGGGGTCGAGCCGCTCCGACCGCGCAGTGAAGCCGACGAGGTCGGCGAACAGGACGGTCAGGATCTTCCGCTCCTCGCGCGCGGACGGCGTGGCCGCGAGCGGCGCTCCGCACGAGCCGCAGAAGCGGAAGTCGTCGGGGTTCTCGTTGCCGCAGTTGGCGCAGACCGTCACCGACCAAGGGTAGGACGCGCGCCAGGTTGCGCGCTACGTCCCGGGCAAGCTACGTGCCGGGCAACCCCAGGCCGCCGAGCCCGCCCATCATCCCGCCCATCCGCTGCTCCATCAGCGACTGGGCCGACCGCAGGCCCTCGTTCACCGCCGCGATGATCGTGTCCTGGAGCAACTCCGGGTCGTCCGGGTCGATCGCCTCTGGGTCGATCGTCAGCTCCTTCAGCTCCATCGCCCCGGAGACCTTGACCTTGACCATGCCGCCGCCGGCCGAGGCCTCGACGACCTCGTTCGCGATTTCCTCCTGGGCCTGCGCCATCTGGGCCTGCATCTGCTGTGCCTGCTGCATCAGCTTGTTCAGATCGAAACTCACGGCTCCTCCACGTCTCGGGCGTCGAACGTCTCCTTCATCAGCTCGTAGAGCTCGTCCTCGCCGGGAGCGGCGGGCTCGTCGGCGCGTGTGTCGCCGCCGTTCGCCCCCTCGGCGAAGGCCACCGCCAGGCGGCGGCCGGTGAGCTCGAACAGCGCGTCGCGGAGCAGGCCGGCGTTCTTCGGCTCCTCCGCGAGCTGCCGGTGGAACGCGGCGCTCGGCGGGAACTCGAGCGTGAGCGTGTCGTCGGCGAGACCGGCCGGGCGTGCCTCGCGCAGCACCGACGCGACCGGGATCGACTTGTCCTCGACTGCGGGGACGATCGTCCGCTGCCACGCCTCCTGGAGCTGCTCCAGCGCGAGGCCGGGCGGGCCCGACTCCTGGGTCGGCTCGTCTGGGGACGGCTCGGCCTGCGCGCCGGGCCGGGGCGACTCGTGCGGCTCGTCCACGACGGCAGGGCTCGGAGGGGCGGCGTGGCCGCCGGCGATCGCCTGCAGGCGCTGCTCGAGCTGGTCGAGCCGGTACGCGATCGACTCGCGCGACAGGTCGGCCGCGGGCCTCGTCACCTTCACGAGCGCGAGCTCGAGCGGGAGCCGCGGGTCGCCGCCCTGGCGCATGTCGTCGACGGCGACGGCGAGCAGGTCGACGAGCCGCGTCACGGTCGCGGGCGAGAGCTGGTTGGCCTGCGCGCGCAGCCGGTCGCGCGTCTCCTCGGTGACCGGGAGGGACTCCGGCACCTCGCCCATGTGCTGGACGAGCATCAGGTGCCGCAGGTGCTCGAGCAGGTCGGTGACGAGGCGGCCGAGGTCCTGGCCCTGCTCGGCGAGCTCCTCGAGGAACGTGAGCGCGCCGGCCGTGTCGCCGTCGACGACGAGGTCGCCGATCCGGAAGAGCGCCTCCTCCTCGACGGTGCCGAGCGTCCGGAGCACGTCCTGCACCGTGATCGGCCCGCCGGTCGACGCCGACAGCTGGTCGAGGAGGGACTCGGCGTCCCGGTAGGCGCCGCGAGCGCCGCGCGCGATCAGCGCGAGGGCCGCGTCCGGGACGTCGATCGCGTCGGCGTCGGCGATGCGGCGCAGCTTCGTCACGAGCTCCGGCAGCCGCGGCCGCGCGAACACGAACGTCTGGCAGCGCGAGCGGACGGTCGGGAGCACCTTGCTCAGGTCGGTGGTGCAGAAGATGAAGACGAGGTGGGGCGGAGGCTCCTCGATCAGCTTCAGCAGCGCGTTCCACGCGGCGTCCGTGAGCTGGTGCGCCTCGTCGAGGATGTAGACCTTGTAGCGCCCTTCGGCGGGCTGGAGCACGACGCGCTCGCGGATCTCGCGGATGTCGTCGATCCCGCGCTGCGAGGCCGCGTCCATCTCGACCACGTCGAGCGAGGTGCCGTTCGCGATCGCGACGCAGGCGTGGCACACCTTGTCGGGGTTGGGCGTGGGGCCCTGGGCGCAGTTGAGCGCCTTCGCCAGGATCCGCGCCATCGAGGTCTTGCCCGTGCCGCGCGGCCCGGCGAAGAGGTAGGCCTGCCGCAGCTGCCCGTTCGCGATCGCGTTCTTGAGCGTGCGGACGATGCCCTCCTGCCCGACGACCTCGTCGAAGTCCTGCGGCCGGTACTTCCGGTAGAGGGCCATTCCGCGCGCTTCGCGCACGGAATGGTCAGAAGTCTCCGCAGGTTGGGTCACGTGCGCTGATCCTTCCACACACTTGGCGCGGGCGTCATGGAGCCAGTGTGCCGCATCCGCGTCGATCGCTTCGAGCGTGGCAGCGGCGTTCCCGAGCTCCTTGCGCGGAACCGCCTCGAGGTCGTGGTCGAACGTCTTCCGGTCGGTGACTACGACCTCGGAGCAGGAGTCATCGTCGAGCGGAAGACGACAGGTGATCTGCACGCGTCTCTCGCCGACGCCCGGTTCTGGGAGCAGATGCGTCGCCTCCGCACGGCGGCGCGAACGCCGTGCCTCCTCGTGGAAGGATGGCGCCTCGACGGGCGACGACCGGAGGCCGCGGTCCGCGGTGCGCTCCTCGCCGCCTCGGATCTCGGATGCCTCGTTCTCCGTTCGGCGACCGTCCAGGAGTCCGTCGCGTGGCTGTTGGCACTCGCCGGGCGGGGAGCGACGCCACCATCCCATCGTGTCCGTCCTGCGTACGCACAACGACGGCAGCCGGCGCACAGCGCCGGCGAGGGGATGCTCGCAGCCGTGCCCGGGATCTCGACCGTTCTCGCGCGCCGGCTGCTCTCCGAGTTCGGGAGCGTTGCGGCAGTCACGGCTGCCGATGTCGGAGCCCTTGCCGAAGGTCGCGGGAATGGGCCCGAGGCGGGTGGCGGCGCTGCGACGGGCGGTCTCGTGACGTCTGACCTTTCTCGCTCTTGGCGAGAAAGGCCCGGCCGCGCATCCGTCTCCGTGACGGGCTCCCGGGAGGAACGTACGTCGCCTGCTCGGGCCAGGCAGAGCCGCGGCACCTGAGAGGGAATCCTTAGCGCTGCTTCCTCCCGGATCTGACGCGGTTCGGATGCTCCCAGTGCGCGGAACCTGACCGTCAACGCCACGTGCGCACGCCCAAGCCCCGTGAGAACCGTCCCTCGGACGGCCTTCGGCCCTGCTAGAGCGGATTTCAGGTACAGGGAACCGCTACCTCCCCGCCTAGCGCGGACCGGGCACGGCGAGCGTACCAGCGACTCGACCGATGGGGGTGCCGTCGGCTGGCGCGGCGTCTATGATCGTGGCAATCGCTACCAGGAGGAGCCCATGGCCCGGATCGCCGACGTGATGAGCCTGCGAGTCGTGACGGTGCGACCCGACGAGACCGTCCAGCTGGCGATCGCGAGGATGCTCGAGGAGAACGTCGGCTCGGTGGCGGTCTGCGAGGAGCACCGACTCGTGGGGATCTTCACCGAGCGCGACGTGATGCGGCTCGCCGGCGAGAACTCCGAGCTCCACGAGCTCCGCGTCGGCGACGTGATGACGCGCAAGGTCGTCACGCTGTCGCCCGACGACGACGTCACCGACGGCGCGGCGCTCATGGCCGAGCGCCGCATCCGCCACATCCCGGTGGTCGAGAACGGCAACGTCCTCGGGATCGTCGGCATGCGCGACGTCACGCGCAGCCTGCTCGAGCTGGTGTGGCGCGAGCGCGACGCGGGCGCCCGCCAGTCGGCCCGCGCGCTCTTGCGCCGCGCCTGACGCGGCTACAATCCCGCCGCCCGGGCGCATAGCTCAGCGGGAGAGCGCTCGCCTCACACGCGAGAGGTCGGTGGTTCGATCCCACCTGCGCCCACTGAACTCTCGGCTGTGCGAAAAGCCACCGGCTCCGGGTCGTTCATTGCTCGGC
This sequence comes from Gaiellaceae bacterium, assembly GCA_035456465.1. Taxonomy (GTDB): domain Bacteria; phylum Actinomycetota; class Thermoleophilia; order Gaiellales; family Gaiellaceae; genus DATHTC01. The sequence goes on from DATIDD010000018.1 coordinate 22,546, forward strand.
GAGAGCCAGCGCGACGGCCTCCTCCAGCGTCAGGCTCGACCCCGCCTCCCACTCGGCCTCGAATCGCGGTCCGAGGCGCTCGCGCGCAGACCGCGCCGTCGTCTCGAGGACGCCGCCTTCGAAGCGGGGATCCAGCTCGCGCCCCTGTTCGTCGGCGATCGTCCGGGCCGCTCCCATCAGCCGCGTCGCCGCCGCGGCGTCGGCTTCCGTCCGGACGGCCGCGAGGAGCACGAGCGCCTGAATGATCGACCAGGGGGAGGCGAGCTCGACGGCGTTCGCGAGCGCGCCTTCCAGGAGCGGTCGGGCCTCGGCGTGTCGGTCGGCCACCACGAGTGTGTAGCCCACCGTGATCTCCGCGTTCGTCGCCTCCCATCGCCGCCCGAGCTCACGGAAGAGCGCTGCCGCCTGCTCGAGCGTCTCCCGTGCCGCTTCAGGGCGTCCCTCGGCGACGAAGCTCGTGCCGCGCAGGTAGGTGACCCAGGCGAGCCCGGCGTCGTTGCCGAGCTCGCGCAGCAGGCGCTCGCACTCGTCGAGCAGCCGCCGCTGCTCGTCGAGATCGGGCTCGTCGAAGCTGAGGACGCGAAGCGCCCACTCGATCTGGCGCTTGTCGTCCCGCTCGCGGGCGAGAGCGAGGCTTTCGCGAGCATGGGCCCGCGCGACCTCGGCCTCCCCGAGATTCGCTGCTACGAGCGCGGCGGCGCCGAGCGCCTCCCCTCGAAGGTAGGCGTCGGCGTCGGCCGCTCGTTCGAGCGCGGACGCGAGCCATCCGTGCAACTCGCGCAGGCTCGCGCGCGTCCAGAGACGCCAGGACGCACCGGTGGCCAGACGAAGCTCGCGCTCCGCGTCGCCCGAGGCGACGAGCCAATCGAGCGCGCCGCGGACGTTGTCGAGCTCCGGATGGAGCCCACGTGCGCGCTCGACGTGCTCGTCGGGAGCGCCCCGCCCGCCCGCTTCCGTCAGCGCGACGAAGTAATCGGCGTGCCGATCGGCGAGCACCGCCGCCTCGCCGCGTCGCTCGAGCCGCTCGGTCGCGTACTCCCTGATCGTCTCGAGCATCCAGAAGCGGTCTCCCTGTCGCCGGAGCAGGCTCTTGTCGATCAGCGACTGCAGCGTGTCGATGTCCGCTCCGCAGATCGCTTCGGCCGCCTCGAGCGTGCACCCGCCGCGAAAGACCGACAGGCGTTCGAACAAGCGCCGGTCCTGCTCGCCGAGGAGGTCGTAGCTCCATTCGATCGTCGCCCGCAGCGTCTGCTGGCGCGGATCGACCCCGCGTCCGGCCTTGAGCAGGTCGAGCCGCATGGAGAGACGGTCGAGCAGCTGCTCCGGGGAGAGGACGACGACGCGAGGGGCCGCGAGCTCGAGGGCGAGCGGGAGATTGTCGAGCTGAGAGCAGAGCCGCTCGACGATCCGGCCGGGCTCGAACCGAGGATCAGCCGCCCGCGCCCGTGCGGTGAAGAGCTCGGTCGCATCCCGAGGCGTGAGCGGCGGGACCGGAAATGCCTGCTCGCCGGGGAGCCGCAGCAGCTCCCGGCTCGTCACGAGGAGCTGAAGGTTCGGACACGCCGCGAGCAGCCCGGCGAGGTCAGGTGCTGCATCGATCAGATGCTCGAAGTTGTCGAGGAGGAGCAGGAGCCGACGGTCGGCGATGCGGTCGGCGAGGCCGTGCCGGGCTTCCAGCGCCTGAGCGGCTACCTCGAGCACGAGCTTCGGGTCGCGCAGCGAAGCGAGCGGAGCCCAGAAGACGCCGTCGGGATACCGGTCGGACACGTCCGCGGCCGCCTGGAGCGCGAGCCTCGTCTTGCCGGCTCCGGCCGGCCCCGTCACTGTCATGAGGCGCGCGCCGCCGCTTCCGAGCAGGGTCGTCACCTCCTCGAGCTCTCGTCGCCGCCCCGAGAAGGGCGTCGCGGGAACCGGGAGGTTCGTCTGGTGCAGGCTTCTGAGCGGCGGGAAGGCTTCGTCGCCGAGCTGATGGATCCGCTCCGCTGCGGCGAGGTCCTTCAGGCGGTGCTCGCCGAGGTTGCGCAGGCTGTCGCCCTCGACCAGCGATGCGGTCGAGGACGAGACCAGGATCTGCCCGCCGTGCCCGGCAGCGGCGATCCGGGCTGCTCGATGGACGTCCGGTCCGACGTACCCCTCGTCGGTGACGTACGGCGTCCCGGTGTGGATCCCCATGCGCACCCGGATCTGTCCGGCCTCAAGCGCCTGCTGCGCCTCGGCGGCCGCGGCGATCGCCGCCGGCGCGGTGGAGAACGCGACGAAGAACGAATCCCCTTGCGTATCCACCTCGACGCCCTCGTGGCGCCTGAACGCCTCACGCAGGGCGCGCCGATGCTGTGTCAGCGCGTCCGCGTAGGCATCGGCACCCAGCTCCTGCAAGAGCCTCGTCGAGCCCTCGACATCGGTGAAGAGAAACGTGACGGTTCCGGTCGGAAGCTCGCGCGCCACGCGGCTATTCAAGCGCGACGACCCTCAGCGCGTCGAACTCCTCACGGACGACCCTAGTGTCGGAGTGAGGCTCGCTGCCCGCCGCTCATTCCGAGAACAGGGCGTCGATCCCCGCCGTCTCGACGAGCCCGGAGACCGCCCGCGCAAGGTCGCCGTCGGAGGTGACGAGAACGTCCGCCTGGAGCTGCGTGAGCGCGACGAACTCGGCGTCGTACGTCGTCTCCCACCCCAGCTGGTCCGCGACCTTCCACGCCTTCCGCTGAAGCACCTTGTCGCCGAGGAAGCGAACCTTCAGCGAGTTGATCCGCGTCACCCGCTCGATGCCCTCGGCGGCCGAGATCTCACCGCGGCGGGCCGCCTCGTACAGCGCCGCGAGCGCCTGCGACCGTACGAGTGTGGGCGCGACGAGCTCGTGCGCGGCGGCGACCTCGGTCTCGCCGGCGGCGATCCGCAGCAGCGTCTCGCAGTCGACGACGAAGCGCGTCACGCCGAAGACGCTATCCGCTCGGCAGATCAGCTCCGGCGCGTTCGGGGATGTCGGGGGACGGGATCAGCCGAAGGCGAACAGGAGCGGGAGGACGATCACGACGGCGGCTGCCCACACGGCGAAGATCGGAAGGTAGGCGGTCTGCCAGCGCTCGAGCGGATGGAGCGTGCTGCGTCGCGTGAGGAATCGGGCGGAGAGCCAGGCGGCCCCCGCCAGGTTCACGAGGAGGACGAGATTGAGGCCGAGGGCCGCCGTCCGGTTCGGGGTGAAGCCGAGGTCGCCGACCCGGGCGAGCATGGCGCCGAGCACCATCGCGTCGAGCACGAGGGCGGCGACGACGGCCACCAGCTGGATGCGGTCCATCCAGCCGGGCGACGTCGAGGGCTCCCGCGCGGACATCCCGTACAGGACGAGCGCGAAGACGACGACCAGCAGGGCGTCGAAGACGCTGAGGAGGTCGCGGTCGAACGCCTCGCCGAGCCCGGTGGCGGCGTAGACGACGACGGAGACGGCCAGCATCACGGCGAACAGCGGCGTGAAGAGCATCGTGAGCACCGGCGCCATGTTCTCGACGACGCGTTGCTTCGACTCGACGAGCCACGCAGCCACGACGACGGCACCCGCCGCCCCCGACGGCAGCACCCACGCGGCGACGCGCTCGACGTCGACCCCCGCGGGCTCGAGGATCGCGGCGGTCAGGCCCATGAGCACGCCGCCGCCGAGAGCGATCAGCACGTAGTAGATGAACCACTCGCCCGTGAAGCGGACGAAATCCATCCGGCGCTCGTGCGATCGGAGCGTGCCGCCCATGTACGGGTAGGCGACCGCGAACCAGAGCACGACGGGCAGATGGATGATGACGAGTGCCTCGGTGTCCGAGTCCGCATCCCACGGGTAGAGGTTCACGGCGAGCGCGCCGAGTGCGAACGGCACGGCGGCCAGCGCCCATCGCCGCGGATCGAGCTGCCGCTGGTACGCGAAGGACGCGGCGAGGAACGGCAGCACGAAGAGCGTCGCGTTCCGCGCCAGCCAGTTCGGCTCCTCGTCGGGGAAGCCGGCGACGAGGCGCGCGACCTGGATCGCGACGGCCGCGGCGACGGCGAAGAGGAGCGGCGTGAGCCAGCCGCTCGACGTGCGCGGCGGCTCCTCGTCGGCACTCAGGAGCTGCTTCCACAGCCGGCCGCTGTGCTCGCGGGCGAACTCGCGAGACAGCGCGTCGACGTCCCCCAGCCGCTTCACGGCGACGAGGAACGCCTCGTCGGGCGCGAGGCCGACGCCGCTCAGCTCGGCGATCTCGTGGCGGAGGTGATCCTCCAGCTCGTCGACGTCGCGGCCGTTGACGCCGGGTGCGCCCGCGACGTAGGCCCGCCACTCCGCGATCTGTGGCTCGACCGTCTCCATGCCTCAGGCCTTCCCGGGCGCCGACGTCAGCATCCCGCCCGGCCACACGTCGTTCAGGGCTCGCGTGACGGTCGCCCACTGCCGTTGCTGCTCTGCGAGCGCGGCGCGCCCCTCGTCCGTGATCGTGTAGTACCTGCGGCGCCGCCCCTCCGGGGGCGTGCGCCACTCGGTCGTCACGTAGCCGAGGCGGACGAGGCGGTGCAGGAGCGGGTAGAGCATTCCGTCCGTCCACTGGAGCTCACCCGCCGAGAGCGCCCGGACCCGCTTGAGGATCGCGTAGCCGTAGCTCTCGCCCTCCGCCAGGATCGCGAGCACGAGCGGTGTCGCCGACGCGGCGATCAGGTCCTTGTCGATGTGCAGCGTCGCCACTCACGGGTTGCGGTGCTATGCATAGAAGTACAAGGTATCATACCGGGTCGACCTGGAGAGGCGCCTCGGTGGTTTCCCTCATGCCGGTCGGACCCGTCGGTGCAAGCCTGTGGTCAGGCCCGCGGCGAGAGGAGGTGGGGATGGCCGAAGGCAAGGCGCGGCTCCCACCGCGGTGGTTCATCAAGACCTTCTGGCACGTGCACCGACGGATCGTGCGAGCGAGCCGGGGCCGCAAGGGGCTGTGGCCTCCGCGCCCGGGGAAGTGGGGCGCCTTGCGGCTCACCACGACAGGCCGGCGAAGCGGCGAGCCGCGGAGCGTGATCCTCGGCTACTACGAGGACGGGCCGAACGTCGTCTCGATGGCCATGAACGGCTGGGGTGCGGCCGAGCCGGCCTGGTGGCTGAACCTGCAGGCCGATCCGCGTGCCGTCGTCGAGCTCGCAGGGGGGATCCGGCGCGAGGTGCTCGGCAGGCCCGCAGTCGGCGGGGAGCGTGAACGGCTGTGGCAGCGCTGGCGTGAGCTGGACAAGAACCTCGACAGCTATGCCGCCAGACGCCCGCGAGAGACGGCGGTCGTCGTCCTCGAGCCGCGCGCGCCGGCCGACTGAGCCCCGGGCGGGCCGGCGTCCGCGAATGCGACCGCGAGGAGTCGATGGGCGCGTCGGCGGCGAGGGCTCCCCCGCGCACGTGAGCGAACGGCTGCGGCTGACGATCGCCTTCGAGGAGCCCGACGAGGACGGCTGGATCGTCGCACGTGTCCTCGAGGGCTGTCCCTCGAGTCGCTCGAATAGCCTGCCCGGCATGCGAAGGGTTCTCGTCACGGGGATGTCGGGCGCGGGCAAGTCGACCGCGCTGGCCGAGCTCGCACGGCGCGGCTTCCAGGTCGTCGACACCGACGAGGCACCGTGGAGCGAGTGGTCAAACGCGGACGGCGGATACGTGTGGCGGGAGGATCTCGTCGCGGAGCTTCTGTCCCGCGACGGCGGCGCGACGCTGTACGTCTCCGGGACGGTCTCGAACCAGGGTCGCCTCTCCTCGCGCTTCGACGCGGTGGTCCTCTTGAGCGCGCCGGTCGAGGTGCTGCTGCGCCGGATCGAGACCCGGACGACGAACGACTACGGCAAGTCGGCGGAGGAGCGTGCGCTGATCGTCGGTCACGTCGCGGACGTCGAGCCGTTGTTGCGTGCCTCGTGCACGCACGAGATCGACGCGACGCAGCCGATCGCCGATGTCGTCGCGCAGCTCGTCGAGATCGGGCGCGGCCGGTGATGTCTCTCCGCCCGAGCCGCTCGGCGGCGTCGCACGTCCGCTAGCCGACGGCTTCCAGGAAGGCGAGCGCTCGCTCTCTGAGCAGCGCCGCCGCTTCTTCGTCGTAGTCGCCGAGGCTTCGGTCGGCGAACAGGTGGCGGTCGCCCGGATAGAGGAACAGCTCGGCGGCCTCGGCTTCGTCGACGAGCGCGCGCGCGGCGGCTGCGTCCTCCTCGAACCACGGGTCGTCTTCCATCGCGTGGATCTGGACGGGAACGCCGGCCGGCCACGGAGACCCGAACTCGGACGTCGGCATGCACGCGTGCAGCAACAAGGCTGCGCGGGCGCCGGGACGCGTCTGGGCGAGCTCCTGCGCCGGGCCGACGCCCAGCGAGAAGCCGGCGTAGACGAGCTCGCGGGGCAGGTTCTCGGCGGCGGCGACGCCCCGGTGCTGGATCGTGCCGAACCCGACCTCCCGGGCGTACGCCACCCCGTCGTCGAGCTCCGCGAACGTCCTGCCGTCGTACAGGTCGGGGGTGTGGACGACGTGTCCCGCAGCTCGCAGCTCGTCGGCGAACGCGAGGAATCCCTCGGTCTGCCCCTGGGCGTGGTGGAAGAGCAGGATCTCGGCCATCGGCGGCCACTCTAGTCACGCCGCGGAGTCGCGATCGCGCGACGCCCCTCACGTGCAGTGGTCGCCCCGATGGCCGATCAGCGACTTCCCCGACGCGCGGCCGTCCGCGGCGTCGCATCGTAGGCGCATCCAAGAGGAGGCTGCCATGGCAGCGCTCGGGTTGATCGTGGCGTTCTCGGTCGTCATCGGCATCGTCGCGGTGCTGCTCGTTCCGTACTTCACCTCCGGTGCGTCCCGGACGCACGGCGACACCCCCACGGTCGACGACGGCTGGCGCGGCTTCTAGCGGCGAGAGGCATTCGACGCTTGCCGGAGGCCTCAGGCGATGGGGCCTCCGGCGCGTCGGAGCACGGCCGGTTTGAACCAGGCCCGTCAGGGCACGGGACCAACGAGCTTCGAAGGGTCGCGGCGTCGTCGCTCCGAGGCAATGGACGGCGCACGCGGCGAGATCATCCTGCGACGAAAGGGGAACGGCATGTTCGGACGAAACGAGGCGCGCGACGCCGTCGTCGAGGTGGCGGAGACGGTCGCCCCGTACGCTGAGGGGCTCGCCGACGACGAGAAGTCGCGCCGGCGCCTCCGCGCGGTGCTCGAGCACGGCGAGGCCGCCCGCAGGCGCGCGCGGAGCCAGCGCGGCCTGAGCGGCACGGTGCTGCGGCTCTCGACCGACCGCGAGCTCCACGAGCACCTCGGCGCGATGCTGGGTGAGCTCCAGAAGCTGCAGCGCCGCGTGCAGCGGAAGCGCAGCCACCGGCTGCGGAACACGCTGCTGCTGCTCCTCGGGGGCGCCGGCGCGGCCGTCGCGTTCGTCCCGCAGGTGCGCCGGAAGGTGACGGGGATCGTCGGCGGCGCCACGGCGCCGGCCGCCGGGCCGATCACGATCGAGGAGCAGGTGGAGGTCGACGTTCCGGTCTCCACCACGTACAACCAGTGGACGCAGTTCGAGGACTTCCCGCTCTTCATGGAGGGCGTCGAGCACGTCCGCCAGATCGACGACACGACCCTCCACTGGGTCGCGTCCGTGGCCGGCAAGCAGGCCGAGTGGGACGCGAAGATCCTCGAGCAGGTGCCGGACACGCGGATCGCCTGGGAGAGCCTCGACGGCAGGGAGACGCGCGGCACCGTCCGGTTCGACGAGCTCGGCGACACGCGGACGCGGATCCGGCTCGAGATGAGCTACCGGCCCGAGGGGCGGCTCGAGAAGCTGGGCTCGGCCGTGGGGCTCGACCGGCGGCGAATCCGCGGCGACCTCGAGCGCTTCCGCGAGCTGATCGAGGCGCGCGGGATCGAGAGCGGCGCGTGGCGCGGCGAGGTGCACAGCGGCGCGACCGGCTAGGGAACCGGGGCGGCCGGTGCGCCTCGAGCGCGCCGGCCGCCCACCGGATTCGAAGGCGGGCGAGCGTTACAGCCGCGGGCGGTGGCGCTCGACGATCTCGTCCAGGGCCAGGCCCGCGGGCAGCGTCCCGTAGGCGCGGCCGCCGCTCCCGCCGACGCGCGACGCGAGGAACGCGTCCGCGACTGCGGCCGGGGCGTGACGGACGAGCAGGGAGCCCTGGAGCGCGACCGCCAGCGCCTCGACGAGCCGTCTGGCGCTGCCCTCGTCGGCCTCGGCGAGCGCGCGCTCGGCGCCCGGCCGCAGCTCGGGCTCGAGCTCGGACAGGAACGCCTCGAGCGACTGAGGCTCGCGTTCGATCGCGCGCAGGACGTCCAGCGAGATCACGTTGCCCGAGCCCTCCCAGACGGAGTTGACCGGGCTCTCGCGGTAGAGCCGCGGCAGGCTCGACTCCTCGACGTAGCCGTTTCCCCCGAGGCACTCCAGCGCCTCGGCCACGAGCGGCGGCGTCTGCTTGCAGATCCAGTACTTGGCGACCGCGGTCGCGAGCCGCCGGAACGGCCCTCCCTCGTCGAAGGAGCGGGCGACGCGCAGCGCGAGCACGGTCGCGGCCTCCGACTCCACGCAGAGGTCGGCGAGGACGTTGAGCATCAGCGGCTGCTCCGCGAGGCGGCGCCCGAAGGCGGAGCGGTACGCCGCGTGATGCGTCGCCTCCGCCACCGCCCGCCGCATCAGCGCCGTCGAGCCGAGCGCGCAGTCGAGGCGCGTGTGGTTGACCATCTCGACGATCGTCGCGACGCCGCGGCCCTCCTCGCCCACGAGGCGCGCGAGCGCGTGCTCGAGCCGGATCTCCGCCGAGGCGTTGGAGCGGTTGCCGAGCTTGTCCTTGAGGCGCTCGAGGCGGATGCCGTTGCGCTCCCCGTCCGGCAGCACCCGCGGGACGAGGAAGCACGACAGCCCGTCCGGCGCCTGCGCCAGCACGAGGAACGCGTCGCACATCGGCGCCGAGCAGAACCACTTGTGCCCGTCGAGCGCGTACTCGCCGTCGCCGAGCGGGCGCGCCTCCGTCTCGTTGGCGCGCACGTCGGAGCCGCCCTGCACCTCGGTCATCGCCATCCCGCACAGCGCGCCCGACTTGTCCGCAGGCGGGAGCAGCCCTGGCTCGTAGGCGAGCGAGGTCAACCGCGGCTCCCACTCCGCCGCCAGCGCCGGCTCGGCGCGGAGCGCGGGGACGGCCGCGTAGGTCATCGAGAGGGGGCACCCGACGCCCGCCTCGGCCTGCCCGAGCGTGACGAACAGCGCCGCGCGGGCGACGTGGGCACCCGGCGCCGCCTCCCGCCACGGCAACGCGTGGACCCCGCTCTCGACGCCGAGCTCGAGCAGGGCGTGCCAGGCCGGGTGGAACTCGACCTCGTCGATGCGACGGCCGAAGCGGTCGTGCGTCCGGAGGACGGGCGGATGCTCGTTCGCGAGGCGACCCCACTCGAGCGGCTCGCCGCCGGCCTCCGCGCCCAGCTCCGTCGCGCGCTCCTCCCAGGCGCCGCCGCCCTCTCGGCGCAGCGCCTCGACCAGCGGCCGGTTCTCGCCGAAGAGGTCGTAGCCCTCGAGCGGCGGCGGCTGGTTCGCGACGGCGTCGGGCTTCAGGCGGACCTCCACGGGACGATTCTCCGTCACGCAGGGGCCGGCGTCGAGCGCGAACCGACCTCGCAGCTGCGCGTGTGGCCGTCCGGCCGGATGCGGTAGGTTCGCGTCCGTGCTCGTGCTGGCGCTGACCGGTGGTCAGAAGACCGGGATCCTCGTCGTGGCGGGGATCTTCATCGCCTTCGCGCTGATCTCGTCGTTCCTCCTCCCGCGTCGGAACCCCGACTTCCCCGGCCGCGGGCTGACGTTCTTCGTGATCCTCTGCGTCGCGCTGTTCGTCGCGATGATGACGGCGATGGTCGTCTTCGCGAAGGAGAGCGAGGAGGAGGGCCACGGCGCGGCCGCCGGCGAGGTGCAGGAGACGGGCGGCGCGACGACCGGCGCCGAGACGACGGGCGGCGCGGGCGCGACGACGGGCGGTGCCGAGACGCAGGCGCCCGCCGCCGAGGGCGATCCCGCGGCGGGCAAGCAGGTGTTCGCCACCGCCGGCTGCGTCGCCTGCCACACGCTGCAGGACGCCGGCGCGAGCGGGACCGTCGGGCCGAACCTCGACGAGGCCAAGCCGGATCACGCGCTCGTCGTCGAGCGGGTCACCAACGGCAAGGGCCCGATGCCGTCCTTCAAGGGCCAGCTCTCCGACGAGGACATCCAGAACGTGGCCGCCTACGTCGTCCAGGCGACGGGCGGCTCCTAGCCGAAGAGGGCGGCGAGGGCGTCCCGCTCGCCCGACGCGAGCGCGTGCGAGGCGGCCGCGAGCGCGGGCGCCAGGTGCGCCGGCCGGCGCGGGCCGAGGACGACGCCGCCGACGCGCGGGTCGGCGAGGAGCCAGGCGAGCGCGAGCGTCGCCGTGTCGGTCCCGCGGCCGGCCGCGTCCTCGGCGAAGCGGTCGAGCGCGTCGAACACCGCCTCGTGCTCGAGGTGACGGTAGGGCTCGGGCCGAAGCGTCATCCGCGAGCCCGTCGGCGGCGGCTCGCCGCGCCGGTACTTCCTCGTCAGCCAGCCTCCGGCGAGCGGGCCGAACGCCTGGAACTCGATCCCGCGCGCCGCGCAGGCCTCGAGCACGGGCTCGGAGTCGCGGTCGAGGAGCGAGTACGCGTTCTGCACGCACGAGACGTCGCCGGCGTCGAGGGCGGCCTCGAGCTCGGCGGCGTCCACGTTGGAGAGGCCGAAGGCCCGCACGAGCCCCTCGTCCCGCAGCCTCGCGAGCTCGGCCAGGGTGTCGGCGATCGGCGTGTCGGGGTCGGGCTCGTGCGTGAGGTAGAGGTCGACCGCGTCGACGCCGAGACGCTCCAGGCTGCCGTGGAGCCGGCGCCGCACCCGATCGGGGGCGAGCCCGCGGTCCGCCGGATCGCCGACGACCGAATGGAACACCTTCGTGGTGAGCGCCGGCCGGCGGTCGTGGTCGCGCATCCACTCGCCGATCCAGCGCTCGCTCCGCCCCCCGCCGTAGGCGTCGGCCGTGTCGAACCGGCGGATGCCGACCTCCCAGGCCGCGTCCATGAGCGCGAACGCCTGCTCGCGCGTCTCGCCCTGCCCGAAGAAGGCGGGCGCCGAGCCGATCCCGCCGAAGTTCCCGCACCCGAGGACGAGCCGCGAGACGTCGAGCACCGGGCGACTCTACGTGCGCGCAGGGCGGCCCGCGGTCGTCGTTCGCGCGACCGGGTACCCTTCGCCCGCCCCGGAGAGGTGTCCGAGTGGCCTAAGGAGCGCGACTGGAAATCGCGTACGTGCTGAAAGGTGCGTCGCGGGTTCAAATCCCGCCCTCTCCGCCTCGTCGTCGCGAGCAGGGCCCCGCCGCGGGGCCCTCGCCGCACCACCTCGTCGTCGCTACTCCCGCCGATCGCCGGGCGGCCGGGCGGCACCCACCGAGCGGCGAAGCTGCAGCGAGAACCACTCCTCGCCGCGCCCGACGACCGTCCAGTCGCTCTCCACCAGCGTCTCGACCAGCGTCCGGTGCGCCTCGAGGGCACCGCCTTCCTCCGGCGGCGGCTGGGCCTTGCGCCACCGGAAGTCGGGCGACTCCGCGATCACGCGCTCCTCGCCGTCGGCGCCGTGCGCGAACGCGTAGAACCGCGAGTACACGTAGCCGCGCCACCAGCGGATGTCGCACTCGGCCCGAACGGGGCTCCGTGCGCGCGTCGGAGCCTTCCCCGAGGTTCCCGCCGGGTGCGCGCCTTCGGGCTTCGCCTCGGCTCCGTGCTCCACGGTCGCCGGTTCCGGCGGCGTGGACGCGGCCTGGTCGGAGGCACGGGCACGGGGACCGTCTCCGGCAGTGGCGGGACGCGGCGCCGGCGCCGCCGGTGAGCCGGGTGCGAGGGCGAGCGGCGGCTCGGTCTGCTGGGCGGCGTCGGCATCGGTCGCCTCACGCTCCCGGCCGACGCGGGGACGCGCCCTCGCGTCGTGGACGAGCAGGAGCACGACGGTGACGAGGCCGAGGGTGAGCGCGAGCACGACGGCGAGCACGGCCACCCGCAGGGCGCTTCCGGGCCACGACGCCACGAGTGCGGCCGCCGCGAGCGAGGCGATGGTGTGGGCCGTCGTCGCCTCGCTGGCCGCCGTCAGCGAGCTGCGACGGTGAACGCGCTCGCGCCGAGGACGGCGCCGTAGGTCGCGTCGCGCCTTGCGCCGATCCCGGGCCACACGTACCAGCGGTACGTCCCGGGCGACAGCCGCTGGAGCCTGCCCGCGTAGCGCCAGGTCGTGCCGAGCTTCAGCTGCGTCCGTGTGGGCCACGCCGTCAGGATCTTGGTCCGGCCGCGGAAGAGTTGCACGTTGTAGTACGTCGCCGCGGCGACGCGCGCCCAGACGAGCAACGGTGGTCGGACGACGCGCGCGCCGTCCTTCGGCGCCCAGAGCAGGATCGCCCTCGGCTGCACCGCGAACGCGACGCCGGCCGAGCGGTTGCCGGTGCGATCGAAGCTGACGATGACGTACCGGTACTGGGTGCCGTTCCGGAGGCCGGCGTCGCGGAGCGTCGTCGCGTTCCCCTCGTAGACGACGATCGCCGAGGCGGCCGGCTCCGTCGCCACCGTGCGCAGGACTCTCACGTGGCTGAAGTCGGGGTCGCTCGGCGCCGTCCACCGGATCGACACCGTCCGCGAGCCCGGGGTCGCGCGTACGGCCGTCACGTCGGCCGGAGGGGTGCGGTCGGCGACACCGGGGCGGGCGGTCGCGGGAGGCGTGGAGGGCGACGTCGGCGCCGATCTGGGTGGCGACGGCGGAGGCGGAGGCGTCGGGCCGGCGGTCGCGGGCGGCGCGCTCACCGTGATGGTCGACGTCGCCGAGACGTGGTTGCCGGAGGAGTCCGTGGCGGTGAACGTGACCGTCGTCGCCCCGACCGGAAGGAGGCCCGGGACGTCGGTCGTGACCGTCGGCCGTTCCGTGACGATGTCGGTCGCCGTCGCCCCGGCGACGAAGGCGGCGACGCGCGCGTCGGAGGCGGAGACGCCCGCCGGGGAGGTCGCCCCGATCGTGATTCCGGCCGGGACGGTGAGCGTCGGCGGCGTCGTGTCGAGGACGGTGATCGCGCCGGGCGAGGTCGCGGTGTTGCCGTGCGCGTCGGTCGCGGAGCACGCGACGGCGGTCGTCCCGAGCGGGAAGGTCGAGCCGGACCCGGGCTTGCACGTGACCGGCACCGGCCCGTCCACGAGGTCGACCGCAGTCGGCGACGCGAACGTGACCGGGGTGCCCGACGAGCCGACGGCCTCGACCGACGCGCTCACGGAGCCGCTGACGGCAGGCGGGCTGGTGTCGACGACCGTCACCGTGAACGTCCCCGACACGCTGGCGTCGTCGGTGGCGCACGTGACGACCGTCGCGCCGAGCGGGAACGTGGAGCCCGCCGCCGGCGCGCACGTGACCGCGACCGGGTTCCCGCCCGCGTTCGTCGCGGTCGCCGCGAAGGTCACGACCGCGCCGCCCGCGCCCTGCGCCTCCGCCGTCAGGTCGCCGGGCAGCGTCAGGACCGGCGGAGCCGCCGGCGCGCCGGCGGCGAGGACGAGGAGGGCGGCGAGGCCCCCGACGACCGATCGGAGCAGCATCGCCCTCGTCACGGCGCCGACAGGAGGGACGCGACCGCGAGGCCGACGAGGAGGGAGACGCCCGCGGCGGCGAGCTCGAGTCGTCGCTCGGCGACCTGGACGAGGCCGACGCGCGCGACGGCGGGCGACGCCGCGAGGAGGGCGAGCGCGACGAGCGCGAGCGCGAGGGCGACGACGGCGAGCGCCGCCGTCACGCCCGCCGCGCTGTCCGCAGGCGACTCGCCCGCCGCGGCCGCGGCGGGCGGCACCCGCACGGAGACGGGCGTGCGCTCCGGTGCCGCCGAGGCCGGCTCGCGCGGCGGGTGCGAGGGGACGACGACCCGCGGCGACGCGGGCCGACGCGTCCGCGCGCGAGGTGCTCCGGGCTTCGTGGCGCGCGGCTTCGTGGCGCCGGGCTTCTTCGCGTCCGGCTTCGGCGCTGCCGCGACACGCGCCTCCCGGCCGGCGGCCCCCTTCGCCGGAGTCGACGCGGCGCGGGCGACCGCCGTCGGTGCGGTCCTGCGCGGCGCCGCCGCCGGTGCCTTCGGAGTGGCCGCCGGTCGCGCCTTCGGTCGCGCGGCGGGCGCCGGCCGCGGCGTCCGCGTCACGGCGGCGTCCGGAGCCGGATCGGGATCGGGCGGCGGAGGGGGGTTTTCGGCGACCGTGATCGTCACGGGCGGCGGCGGGTCGCCCTCGGCCGCGAACGCGGTGGCGGCGCCGAGACCCGCTGCCGCGACCGCGACGGCCGCGACGGCCGCCGCCGGGGCTCGGACCACGGCGAGCCGCCCGCTCACGTCCACTCGTCCAGCGCCGCAGTGCTCTCCATCCACCCCTCGGTCCCACCCGGGAACGTCCGCCGCCGACGCTACCACCGCCTTCCCGGCTTCGACACGGCGGAATGGACGGGTCAGAGCCGCGATTCCTAGCCGATCGGCTAGCGGAGCAACGGAGCCGCGAGCCGCTCGCGGACGAGGCGGTCGGCGGCGTCGGCCGCCCGCGGATGCGTCGTGACGGCCTCGAGGAAGTCGTCCTTCGAGAGCGCGTACAGGCGCGCGTCCGTGCCGGCCGTCACGGTGGCGGTGCGGGGGACGTCGCGGAGCAGCGCGATCTCGCCGAAGCAGTCGCTTCGCCGCAGGACGGCCCCGGTCGACACCGCGAGCTCGCCGTCCCCGACGACGTAGAAGCGGTCGCCGACCGTTCCCTCGGTCACGACCGTCGTCCCTGGCGTCGCGTCGACCGGGACGAGGCGCCGCGCGAGCGACTCGAGCTCCGGCGCGCCGAGCGGCGCGAACAGCGGCAGCGACCGCAGGAGGCCGATCTCGACCGCCGGCACGTCGGCGTGCGAGTCGAGCTCGAGCAGCCGGCGGCCGGCCGGCAGCAGCGCGGCCGGCACGAGCAGGGCGAGCGCGAGCAGCGCTCCCCGAGCATCGAAGACGCCGACGAGCACCGGCACGAGCAGCGCGCCTGCGGCGAGGCCGGCCATCGAGATCCCCTCGAGCACGCCGAACACGCGCGACAGCACGGCGGTGGAGCAGGTGCGCTGCAGGAGCGTGCGCCCGGCGACGTCGAGCAGGCTGCGGCCCGCGCCCGCGGCCGCGAGCAGGAGGAGGGCCGTCGCGGTCGTCAGCCGGAGCGCCAGCGCGGCGAAGGCGGCCGACCAGACGACCACGCCGAGGAGCAGCGGCGGCGACAGCCTCGGCCGGCCGACGAGCGTGACGGTGACGGCGATCCCGAGGACGCCGCCCGCGCCGAACGCGGCGTTCAGGTAGCCGGCCCAGGCCGCGCCGAGCGACAGCGCGTCGACGGCGAGCACCACGAAGAGCACGTCGAGTGCCCCGATCGCGACGTACTGCGCTCCGAGGATGCCGACCAGCGTGCGCGCCTGGCGGTCGCGCGCGACCTGACGGAACCCAGCGATCGCGTCCCGGGGCGACGGAGAGGAGTCCGGGGCGAGCGCCGCGGGGCCCTCGACCGGGAGGACGAGCAGCACGGATGCGAGGGCCACGACCGCCATCACGGCGAACACGGCCCCGGGGCTCGCGACCGCAAGCAGCACGCCCGCGAGCGCGGGCGCGACGAGCATGCTCACGCTCTCGATCCAGCCGGAGACGACGTTCGCCGCGGTGAGCTCGTCCGGCGCGCGCGCGAGGGCGGGGACGAGCGCGGACTGCGTCGGACGCGTGACCGTGACGGCGGTCGCGGCCGCCGCCGCGAAGGCGTACGCCAGCGGGGACGGTCCGTCGCCGAGGAGCACGGCGGCGGTGAGCGCCATCGCTAGGGCCTGCGCGGCGTAGCCGGCCGCCAGCACGGCTGCGGGACGCCGCCGGTCGGCCATCACGGCGGCGAACGGGCCGAACGCCGCCGCGGGCGCGAGCTGGACGAGCGCGACGATCCCCGCCTCGGCCGCTCCGCCGCGGCCGTACGCGTACACGAGCATCGCGATCCAGACCGCCCACTCGGCCGCGTTGAACCCCGCGAAGGCCAGCTCGACGCGGCGAAGGTCGGGGTTGCCGAAGACGGAGCGCAGGACCGCGACGACGCGCAGCCGCGTCATCGCCGGCCGAGCCGCTCGCGAACGGCGGCGCGGATCTCGCGTTCGACCGACGGGAGCGTCCGGACGAGCTCGTTCAGCGCGCCGTCCCGGAATACGAGCAGGCGCAGCGGCGAGGTCGCGACGACGGACGCGAGCCGCGGGTAGCCGTAGCCCGCGCCCCAGTCGAGCGCGGCGAGCTCGCCGAAGAAGTCGCCCGGTCCGAGCTCGCGCACCCTCACCCCCTCGACGAGCACGTCCACGGTGCCCTCGAGGAGGACGAAGAAGTCACGCGAGGCGCTCCACTGCTCCACGACCGTCTCGCCGGTGACGGCCTCCGCCGGCTCGGCCTGCTCGGCGACGCGCGCCGCCTCCTCGTCGGAGAGGGCGCGGAACAACGGAATCCGGCGCATGGCCGTTGCGTCCGCCTCGGGCCTCGCGAGCCAGCCGATCCGCACGTCCGGATCGCGGGCGTACGGCGGCCGGCCGTCCACGACGGCGTCGGGCTCGGCCTGCTCGAGGAACTCGAGCACGCGCTCGACATGCGCGGGACCGGTGGCGTGGCCGAGGACGCAGATGCGGAGCACGTGCTCCCCGCGCAACCGCGTCGTCGAGACGAGCCCGATCCCGCTCCGCTCGAGCGCGGCCGCGAGGCCGCGGTGCACGCGTTCGCGCTCGGCCTCGTCCGGCACGTCCGCGACACGGCGGCGGAAGCACACGATCCCGAGCGACGGCGGCGCCGCGAGCTCGAGGCGGTCGCTGCGCTCGACCCGCTCACGGGCGAGCGCGGCGACGTCGAGCGAGCGGTTGATCGCTGCCCGGAACGCGTCGACGCCGAAGTAGCGAACCGAGAGCCAGACCTTGAGCGCGCGCCACTCGCGGGTGAGCTGCAGGCCGAGGTCGGCGAAGTTGACCTCGCCGTCCGCGGCGGCGGCGTCGCGGAGGTAGTCCGGCGTGATCGCGAACGCGGCGCGCAGGTGCCGACCGTCGCGCACGAGCAGGCAGCCGCACTCGTACGGCTGGTGGAGCCACTTGTGCGGGTCGAGGGTCACGGAGTCGGCGAGCTCGAGCCCGCCGAGCGCGACGCGGCCGCGCTCGGTGAGCACGGCGAAGCCGCCGTACGCCGCGTCGGCGTGCAGCCAGACGCGCTCGCGGCAGACGGCGGCGAGCTCGGGCAGCGGGTCGACGGCGCCCGTGTTCGTCGCGCCGGCGCTCGCCGACACGAACAGGGGCCTTCGCCCGCGGCGGACGTCGGCGTCCATCGCCGCCGCCAGCGTGCTCGGGTCGAGGCGGAGGTCGTCGTCGACGGGCAGGACGCGTACCTGCTCCGGGCGAAAGCCAAGGGCGCGGGCTGCCCGCGCCACCGACGAGTGCGCCTGGTCGGAGACGTACACGACGAGGTCGGTCGACATCGGCCCGGCGAGCGTCTCGCGCGCGCAGGCGAGCGCGGTCATGTTCGCGGCCGACCCGCCGCTGACGAGCACCCCCGCGGCGCCGGTGGGGTAGTCGATCCAGTCCCGGAACCAGCCGAGCACCTCGAGCTCGACCTGGCTCGGCCCGGCCGACTCCATCCACGAGCCGGCGTAGACGTTGCACGCGCTCGCGACCAGGTCTCCGAGCGCGCCCGGCCATGTCCCGGAGAACGGGACGAACGCGAGGAAGCCGGGGTGGTCGCCTCGGCTCGTGAACCGGAGGACGTCCCGCTCGAGCTGCTCGAGGATCGCATCGAACGGCTCGCCGGCCGCGGGCGGCGGACCGGCGAGCCGAGGGCGAAGCTCCGAGGGCGCGGCGCGGCGGATGGGCGGCGTCGACGGATCGAGCAGCCGGTCGACCAGCAGGTCCACCGTGCGGTACCCGAGCGCGCGCATCGTCGCGGCGTCGAGGGCGAGCGGGTCGGACGTCATCGGGCCGCCTCCCCGTTGCGCAGGTAGGCGAGGACGGCGAGGACACGCCGGTGGTACTCGTCGGTCTCGCCGATCCCGAGCTTCAGCAGGATGTGGCGCACGTGCGTCTCGACCGTCTTCGGGCTGAGGAACAGCTTGCGGCAGATGCCCGAGTTCGAGTGCCCCTCGGCCATGAGCGCGAGCACCTCGAGCTCGCGGTCGGTGAGCTCATCGAGCGCGCTCCTCTCGCGCGGGCGTCCGACGAGGCGGGCGACGATCGTCGGGTCGAGGACGCACTCGCCGTCCGCGATCCGGCGGAGCGCGTCGACGAGCACGGCAAGATCCGACACGCGTTCCTTCAGCAGGTAGCCCGAGCGGGCCGGGTGCTCCTCGAGCAGCCGCAACGCGTAGCGCGACTCGACGTGGTGGGAGAGGACGAGCACCCCGACGGCGTCGTGGGAGCGCCGGATCTCCTGCGCCGCCACGAGCCCCTCGTCCGTGTGCGTCGGCGGCATGCGGATGTCGACGATGGCGAGATCCGGACGCGTGAGCTCGACGCGACGGAGGAGCTCCTCGGCCGTGCCGACCTTGCCGACCACCTCGATCCCGGCCTCGACCAGCAGCCGCTCGAGCCCCTCGCGCAGGAGGGTCTCGTCGTCGGCGATCACGACGCGCACGGCAGCTCCGCGTGGATCGTGACCCCGCCGTTCGCCGCGCGCGCGGCGCTGATCCTCCCGTCGAGGGCGCCGACGCGGTCGTGCAGGCCCAGCAGGTCGATGCCGTCGGCGGCACGGGTCGCCACGTCGACGGCGAGCACGTCCTCGGTCCGTGACGCCCGTACGTCGAGCGGCGCCCTCGCCGCACGGGCAGCCTCCGCCACGACGGTGTAGGCGGCCGTCTCGACCGGTGGCGCGAGCCGCCCCTCGGGGAGCGAGGCGATCCGCAGCGGCACGCCCGCCTCCTCGGCGAGGGCCTCCACCGCCGCGGCGAGGCCCTCGTCGGCGAGCACCGCCGGGAAGATCCCGTGGGCGAGGTCGCGCAGCTCCGCGACCGCCAGCCGGAGCTCCTCCTGAGCGCGTGCGAGCTGCGGGGCGGGCGTCCCGGCGCGGGTGCGCAGCAGCCGGAGCGACAACGACAGGCCCACGAGCCGCTGCTGCGCCCCGTCGTGGAGGTCGCGCTCGAGGCGCCGCCGCTCCGCGTCGCCGGCCGCGACGATGCGCGCCCGCGAGTGCCGGAGCTCCTCCAGCCGCGCGCGCACCTCGGCCTGCAGGCGCTCGTTCTCGAGCGCGAGCCGCGCGGCGGACGCGACCTCGTCGACGAGCTGCTCGTCCCCGAGGAGGCCCGGCGCGTGGCCCAGGACGGCGACGGGGCGATCGCCGCTGAGGAGCGTCGTGCGTGCGGCGCGGTCGGGGAGCGCGACGGCACGACCCTGCGCGTCGACGAGGCGGTGCGCGCCGTCGAGCGGGTAGGCGAGGACGAGCTCCGGGTCGCCGACGATCCCGGCGAGGATGTCGCGCAGGCCGCCCGGCGGCGGCGACTCGGCGAGGTCGACGACGAGCCGGGCGACCTGCGACCGCGCGCGGCGCTGACGCATCCAGGCCCAGACGGTGGCGACGCCCAGGCCGACGAGCGCCGCCGCCTGCCCGAGCCACAGCCGGCGCTCCGGCGCGCCGTTCACGAGCCCGCCGCGATCGAGCGACGACGCGAGCAGTCCCGCCACCAGGAGCAGGTACCCGGCGCCGGCAGCGAGGATCGCCCGTCGCGTGGCGGCGCCCGTCTGCAGCAGCCTGTGGCTGACGAGCGCGACGAGGGCGAGGGCGCAGACGAGGCCGGCGTACACGCCGGCACGGATCAGCTCGGCCGAGAGCTCGGGCCGGTCGTCGACGAGCAGCAGGTTGCGCGGGCACTGCGAGCAGCCTTGCGCGACAGGGTCGAAGAAGAGGGCGGGGAGGACGCCGAGCAGGAGGACGAAGCCGCAGTACGCCGCGGCCAGGGCGGCGGCGACGAGCCGCGACGCCGCGCGCCCCGGAGCCGACGCGAGCAACGCGTGCGCGACGAGCGGCGGGCACGACGCGTAGAGGCACAGCCCGGCGGTGAACGCGAGTGGCGAGCCGATGCCGGGGTTGTTCCACTCGAGCAGGAACCACGCGAAGCCCGCGGCGACGAGGAGCGGCCCGAACCGGCTCTCGGGCCGCCGCGCCCACGCCGCGAGGCCGCAGCCGATGAGCGTCCAGCCCGCCCCGAGCAGCGCCGCCGCTCCGAGGGCCGAGTCGCCGGCGAACCAGTAGCCGGGGTCCTCGCGCGCCACGTCCAGCGTGAACGAGCCTGCGGCGATGCCGAGGGCGGAGATCGCGAGGGCGACCGCCGTCCGAGGCATGGACGCATCGTCCCACGCTTCGGCCGGGACGCCAATCAGGGCGGGCACCGAGTGGGCCCGCGCAGAACCCAGGATGCGCCCCGACGCGACGCCTCCCTCCGGTTCCTAGGGTCGGCGGGGTCGACGGAGGAGGCTCACATGCAGTCGTTCCGCACGCTGAGCACGCTCGCCGCCACGGCGGCCGCGCTCGCGCTGGCGGCGCCGGCGTCGGGAGACGCGCCCGACGTCTTCGGCCCGTTCGAGTACGACGTCGCGTACACGTTCTCCAACTGCGGGTTCCCGGCGGACGTCTCGCTGCACGGGACGTTCACCAACCGCGGCTTTGCGAACCCGGAGCGGAACATCAACGTCGTCCGCGAAGAGGGCACGGTCGTGAACCCGGCCACCGGCACCACGCTGCTGGTGAAGAACGCGTGGACCGAGCTCGTCCGGCCGCCGCAGTCGCCCGACGAGGGCCTCGGCACGTTCGTCGAGCGCGGCGCCCGCACGCACATCCTCGTTCCCGGCGGCGGGACGGTGCTGCTCGACGCCGGCTACCTCCACTACCGGTTCCCGGACGGGCTCGTCTTCGTCGCCCACGGCCGGCACGATCTCGAGGTCGAGGGCGACGTCGCCGGCCTGTGCGCCGCGCTGGCCTCGTAGCGGCCGGCAGGGATGGGGTGCCGAGGCGGCCCTCGGCACCCCCCGCCCGGCCGCGAATGGCGTGTGGTGGCCGCCTCGCTCGGGGCGTACCCTGAGGCGAGGACGACACGTCCAGGCTCAGCCCCGATGTGCGCGCCCGCGAGGAGCGCCACGCTTCGCCCGAAGCGAAGGAGGAGGCAGAGATGCAACGCCTCGGAACGATCGTGCGCGGCGCGCTCGCCGTCGGTGTGTGTGCGCTGCTCGCCGGCGGGACGGTCGCCGGCGGCGCCAACCGGCCGTGGAAGCTCGCCCTGACGAGCAACCGCCAGGGCGATTCCGAGATCTACAGCATGAACGCCGACGGCACCGGGGTGCACCGGCTGACCCGGACGCCCGGGTACGACGGAGCCACGTCCGCCTGGTCGCCCGACGGGCGGAAGCTCCTCTACTACACCCAGGATCGCCGCATCGGCAACCCCGAGGTGTTCGTGATGAACGCCGACGGGAGCGGCAAGCGCAACCTGTCCCACAACCGGGCCTGGGACTCCCCGGGCGGCTGGTCGCCGGACGGCCGCAGGATCGTCTTCACGACCAACCGTGACGGCAACAACGAGCTCTACGTCATGGACGCCGACGGGAGCGGCCAGCGGATCCTCTCGCCGAGCCCGTCGTCGGAGGAGTACGCAGGCGGGTGGCTGCCCGATGGACGGACGATCCTGTTCACGACCGATCGCGACGGCAACTGGGAGCTCTACGCCGTGAACGCCGACGGAAGCAATCCGCGCAACCTGACACGCAGCCCCGGCGACGACGGCCACAACGGAGGGTTCGCGGCGTCGCCGGACGGGCGACGGATCGTGTTCGCCAGCACGCGTGACACGCGCGACCTCGACAACGCGGAGCTCTACGTCATGAACGCCGACGGCGGCGGCGTGCGTCGGCTGACGCGGACGAAGGGAACCGAGGGCGTGATCTCCTGGTCACCCGACGGACGGAAGCTCGCCTTCGGTCGGTTCCCCGTGAAGCCGCGGTGGGCGTTCTTCGTGATGAACGCCGACGGCAGCGGTGCGCGGAAGGTGACCTGGTCGCTTCCTGGGCGCCGGTGAAGGCGCTCGCCGTGCTGGCTGCGGCCACGCTCCTCGTCGGCGCGGCCTGCGCCGGGGCGGGCGCGGACAAGGCCGGCGGACGCTCGGAGCCGATGTCCCGCGTGTCCGCGACGCCGGTCGGCAAGCCGGTCACCCTGACGCTCGTGACCGTCGACGAGCTCTGGGCCTCGGAGTTCTCCGCGGCGGCCGCACGGCTCTCCGGCGGCTCGATCCGGATCCGGACGCGGATCGCCGGCCAGGGGATCGTCGACTACGAGCGCAGCCTCGTACGCGACGTCCGAGCCGGGAAGGCGGAGCTGGCGAGCGTCGGCGCGCGCGCGTGGGACCGGATGCGCGTGACGAGCTTCCAAGGGCTCGTCGCGCCGTTCCTCGTCGACAGCCTGGAACTGCAACGGCGAATCCTCGACGGTCCCCGCGTCGAGCGGATGCTCGCCGGCGTCGAGCCCCTGGGCCTCGTCGGCCTCGCGGTGCTGCCCGGCCCGCTGCGCCGCCCGCTCGGCCTCTCGCGCCCGCTGGTCGGACCGCAGGACTACGTTGGGGCGACGATCGGGATCCGGTACGGCCGCGTCGCGGAAGCCAGTCTCCGGGCGCTCGGTGCGACGGCCAAGGGCTACCGGATCGGCTCGCTGGCCGGGCTCGACGGGGCGGAGCTGGACCTGACGACGATCGCGAACAATGGCTACGACAAGCGTGCGCAGGAGCTGACGGCGAACGTCGTCCTCTGGGCGCGGCCGGAGACGATCGTGATCCGCCGCGACGCGTTTCGCCGGCTCGCCCCGGCCCAGCGGACGATTCTGCGTCGTGCGGGCCGGGAAGCCGTCGCGCCGGTCCTCGCCCGCCTCGAGCGGGAACAGCAGGAGGCGCTCGGCGAGCTCTGCGACCGCCCGGTCGCTCTGGGGTCGGCCTCCGCCTCGCAGCTCGCGGCGCTCCGCGCGGCGGTACGACCGGTCTACGGGGAGCTCGAGCGGGACGCTCGTACGAGGCGCCTGCTCGCGGACGTCCGGACGCTGAAGCCCGGAACCGTGAACGAGCCGCTGCGTTGCCCGACGGCGGCCGCCGCCGCCCCGCGGTTCGAGGGCTCCTGGTCGGGGACGGCGGCGCGCGACGAGCTCCTCGCCGCCGGCGCGTCGCCGAAGGAGACCCGGCCGGGCAAGGGTACGATGACGCTCGAGCTCGGCCGCGGACGCTGGTCCGCGCGGCTCGACCCCGACCGCGTCTGGACGGGGACCTACGCGGTCACGGGCGGCCGGATCCGGTTCACGCTGGCGACCTGCTCGCACAACCCGTGCGACCCGGGCTCGGTCGCCGAGCAACGGTGGAGCGTCTACCGAGACACGCTGTCGTTGAGCGACCTGCCGGGGCGTCCCTCCTGGTGGCAGCTCACCACCCCTCGTTGGAAGCGAGCTCGCTGAATGTCGCGGGGAGGCGCAGCCGCGCTCGCGGCGGCCGCGCTCGTGCTTCCCGTCGCCTGCGGGGGCACGGGCGGCGACAAGGCCGGGGGCGGGGCCGACGGCCCGGCGCTCGTCCTGACGCTCGAGAGCGAGGACGACGTGACGATCACCGCGGCCCCGGAGTTCGCCGACGCGGTCGAGCGGCTCTCCGGCGGCGCGGTCCGGATCGCGTTCGAGCAGGCCGGGCGCGGCTCCGAGATCGGCTACGAACGCGGGCTCGTCGAGGACGTTCGCGCCGGGAAGGCGCAGCTGGGCATCGTCGGGGTCCGGGTCTGGAGCCGCCTGGGCGTGACGAGCTTCCAGGCGCTGGTCGCTCCGTTCCTCGTCGACAGCCTCGGGCTCCAGCAGCGGGTGGTGGCGAGCCCGCTCGCCGGCCCCATGCTCGCCGGCGTCGAGGATGCCGGAGTCGTCGGCATCGCGCTGCTCCCCGGTCCGCTCCGGCGGCCGTTCGGCCTGTCTCACGCCCTCGTCGGCCCGGAGGACTACCGTGGGGCCACCGTCGGCATCGTGCCCGGCGGCGTCGCAGCGGAGACGTTCCGCCGGCTCGGGGCCGAGGCGCGCGGCTACGTGCCCGGGAGGCTGTCCGGCCTCGACGGCGCCGAGCTCGACCCGACCACGATCGCCTACAACGGCTTCGACCGAGCAGGCGGGGCGCTGACCACGAACGTCGTCCTCTGGCCGAAGCCGTACTCGATCGTGATGAACCGCCGAGCCTACGGGACGCTCACGCAGGCGCAGCAAGACCTCCTCCGCCGCGCCGGCCGCGAAGCGGTCGCGCCCGAGCTCCGCCAGCTCGCCCGGGACGAGGCGACGGCCCTGTCGGCCGCGTGCGAACGCGGCAGGCTGTCCTTCGAGGCGGCCTCGCCGGGACAGCTCGCCGCGCTCCGTGAGGCCGTCGGGCCGCTCTACGACGAGCTCGACCGCGACCCGCTCACGAGCAAGGCCGTCGCGTCGATCGCCGCGATGCGCTCCGCCGCCGTCGCCACGGCCGCCGTCCCGTGCGCGCGAGGAGGCACGCGCGTCGCCGTGGACGCCGCCGCGGCGTCCCCGCTCGAGGGGCGCTGGCGCTGGAGCTGGACGCGCGCCGAGCTCCTCGCCGCCGGCATCGCCCCCGCCGACGCGTCGGGCCTCGTCGGCAACGGGTTCGTGGACTTCGAGGACGGGCGCTTCCGCGGCATGGACGGTCGGGGAGCGATCCGGTCCACGGGCACGTACACGCTCGACGGCGATCGGTTCCGGCTGAGGTTCGACGCGCCGGCTCCGCCCGGCACCGTCGCCGGCGTCGTCTACGAGCTCCGGTGGAGCCGCTACCGGGATGCGCTCCGCTTCTCCCGCGTGCCCGGCAGAGAGCCGCTGCTCGCGCTGCTGATCGAGCCGTTCAGGCGCGTCGCGTGAATCGGGGCGCCCCCCGAGCCACGGCGGCGCTACGACTCCCCGGCCGGCGCAGGGGCCGAGGTCGGGACCTCCGCCGTCACGCGTGTGCCCGCGCCGGCCGCGCTGTCGATCCAGAGCCGTCCGCCCAGTGCCTCGACGCGGTCGGCGAGGCCGCGCAGGCCCGAGCCCCGGCTCGCGTCTGCGCCGCCCGCGCCGTCGTCGGTGACCGTCAGTGAGACGCGGTCGCCGTCGGTCTCCACCTCGACCGTGACGCGCGTCCCGCCGGCGTGCTTGGCCGCGTTCGCGAGCGACTCGGAGCAGACGAAGTAGAGCGCCGCCTCGACGGGGGCGGGAAGCCGGGTCGCGGCTCCGCGCAGCTCGGTCGGGATCGGCGAGCGTGCGGCGAGCACCGCCAGCGCCGGCATCAGGCCGCCGTCGGTCAGTGCAGCCGGATGGACGCCGTGGGCGAACTCGCGAAGCTCGGCGCGTGCCTCGACGAGCTGCGCCTCGAACGCCGCGAGCTCGTCCGCATCGCGGGGGCTCGCCGTTGCGGCTTCGGCGAGGAGCACGGCGACGTCGCCGAGGCGACGCTCCGCTCCCTCGTGCAGCTCGTGCTCGAGGCGGCGGCGCTGCGCGTCCGCGGCCTCGACGATGCGCCGCCGGGAGGCCTCGAGCTCCTCGGCCCGCGCCAGCGCCTGCGCCTGGAGGCGCACGTTCGCCACCGCGAAGCGCGCCGCCGTCGCGACGGAGGCGAGAAGCCGCGGGTCGGCGAGCAGTCCCTCGTCGTGCACGAGCACCGCGATCCGCTCCCCGCCGTCGTCGATCGGCGTGACCGCGCGTGCCGACCCGGGGCGCGGCAGCTCGACCGGGCGGCCCGCGTCGTCCACCAGCTCGTCGCCTCCGGCCAGGCGGTAGCCGACCACGAGCGTCGGGTCGCCGAGCGCCCGCGCGAGCTTGTCGCGGACGCTGCCGAGCTCGTGCGCGGCGCCGAGGTCGACGACGAGGCCCGTGACGACCGCTTCGGCCCAACGGCCACGGAGCAGGTCGCGCAGGAGCACGATCGCGATCGCGGCGATCACGAGCTCGTACGTCCACAGGATCGCCTGATCGTCCTCGACTCCGGACATCCGCGCGACGGCGCCGAAGGCGAGCACCCCTGCGAACGCGAGCGCGGCTCCGAGCGCGGGCCCCCCTGCCTTGCGGGCGGGGCCCGAGGTGCCGAGGAAGACCTGCGCCGCCGTCGCGGCGACAACGGCGCTCAGCACGACCGTGAGCCGGTCGATGCGTGCGAGCGCGGCGACGGCCGCGTCGACGTATGCCAGGACGACCACCATCCGTGCGAGCCGCGTCGGCAGGCGCCCCGTGGGATAGGAGAGGTGGAGGTGGACGAGGGGCCCGCGGTGGAGGTACAGGAGCGCGGCGGCGAAGCCGCCGACGAGCCAGGTGAAGCCGGCCAGGATCATGAGCAGGCCGATGCGGCTCTCGGGGCGCCGCCCCCACGCGATCACGCCGCAGGTGACGAGGAGGAGGCCGACGGCCAGATCGCCCGCGGCGCCCGCGAGCTCGTCCGAGCCGTACGACGCCCTCTCGGCCGCGATCCCGACCGCGACCGCGAGTGGCAGGAGCGCGAGGCGGAGGCGCCGCACCGCTCAGCCGGCGCGGGTCAGCGGCCCGGCGGCCACCTTGGGCCCGACGATCGCGGAATGCATGCTGCCGTCGCGAGGCGGCGCGTCATGGGGCTCCCGTTCTCCGGCTCCTCGCGCCGGACGGTACTCCCGAGGCGGGTGCATGAGAAGTGAGGCGGTCAGCTCGCGGCCGCCGCGAGCGCCTCTCCCGACAGCTCGCTCTTGGCGATGAACGGCCACGCGGGATTGGCGGTCAGCCGGCGCCGGAAGGAGCTCACGCTCCGGCTCGACGTCAGCACGATCGCCGCCTCGACGCCGCCGTCGCGCAGCCGCGCCGCGACCGCGAACCCGTCCAGGTCCGGGAGCTGGACGTCGAGCAGCACGATCTCGGGCCGGAGCTCGGCCGCGGCCGCGAGCGCGGCGGCACCGTCGGCCGCCTCGCCGACGACGTCGAAGCCCGCCTCCTCGAGCAGCGCGCGCGCGGCCGACCGGAACGCCGCGTGGTCGTCGACGATCAGGACCGTCCGCCGCATGGGCGCACTGTCGCAGAGGCTCCCGGCGGGACGCGTCGGGGCGTGCCCTGAGGCGACGCGGCCCGATTCCCCGGGACGGCCCCGACGACGACCGCGGCCGCCGGCCGTAGCGTCGGTCGCGTCAGAAGGCCCACGGAGGAAGGAGCAGCGATGATCCGTCCGACCCTCGTCGTCCTCGCCGCCGCGCTGGCCGGCCTGGGGGCGCAGGCCGGCCCCGCGACCGCCGCCGAGCCGCTGGGGAGCTGCCCGTCGGCGATCGGGGACCCGCACATCGTCGACCCGTGGACGCTCGTCGCGATCGGCGACCCGGGCATCCGGCTCGCCGACCGCAACGGCGACGGCTACGCGTGCGCGTCCGCGGTGCGCAGCCTGCGCGGCCGGGTGCTGCTGCACCTGCTCACGGACAACGCGATCGGCGACCCGCACCTCATCCCGCCCGGGCCGTGCACCGACCCGTTCGGCGCCGTCGCGATCGAGGACCCGGACGAGCTCCCGTGGCTGCGCGAGATCGACGCGAACGGCGACCGGCTCGTCTGCGCGACAGCCGCGCCCGGCCGCCTCGCGCCGACGCTCGTCGTGGTCGACGACCCGAACGAGCTCCCGAGGGCGTGACGGGCTGTGCACCGGGGCGGGCCCGATGTGGGGCACGCGTGCGGTCGGAGCCTCGACGCGACCCGATGCCCCTCGAAGGAGGCGATCGTGAAGACCCTGTTGCTCCTGGTGGCCCTGGGCGGCGCGGCCCTCGGACTTACGGCGCCGCCGGCCTCCGCCGACACGCTCTGCGTCGGCGCGAAGCCGGCCTGCTTCGCGGCCCTCCAGGACGCCGTGGAAGCCGCGCAGGACGGCGACACCATCGAGCTCGCCGCGGGCACCTTCGGCGGCGGCGTCACGGTGGACGTCAGCGTCGACATCGTCGGCGCCGGGGCCGGCGCGACCGTGATCGCAGGCGGCGGGCCGGTGATCACGATCGGCGAGCTCTTCGGCACGAGCACGCCGACCGTCTCGATCGGCCGCGTCACGATCACCGGCGGGCTCAACGACTCTCGACCCGGCCCGGAGGTCAGCGCGGGCGGCGGCGTCTGGATCCCGCCGGGGGCCGGCAACACGACGGGCGCGACGGTGACGATCCGCGACAGCGTGATCACGCGCAACCGGGTCGCGCCGCAGGCGACGTTCCCGCCGGGGCCGTTCTGCGGGCTGCTGGCGTGCGCGTTCGCGGCGGGGGGAGGCATCGACAACGCGGGGAGGCTGACGGTGACGAACACGCGGATCAGCGACAACGACTCCGGCCCGGGCGTCGCCGGCGGCTCGTTCGGCGGCGGGATCGTCAACCACCCGCAGGGAACGCTCACGCTGAGGCGCAGCGTCGTGACCGGCAACCGGGCGGCCGCGGTCGCGCCGAACGGCCGTCTCGCGGTCGCCGGTGGGATCTCCGACAGCGGCGCCCTCACGATCGAGGACAGCGTCGTGAGCGACAACAGCGTCGAGCTCGAATCGGCGCTCCCCGGCGAGGTGAACGCGTGGACGGGCGGGATCGAGGTCACGGGCGACGGCTCGGCGACGATCACCCGCACGGCCGTGCGCGGCAACCGGGTGAGGGCCTCGAGCGCCGGCGGCGACCTCCTCGCCGGTGTCGGCGGGATCAGCACCGACGACGACACCTCGCTCGTCCTGCGCGACAGTGCAGTCGACCGCAACACCGTCGACGTCGGCGTCTCGGCCGCGGGAGCGAACGCGATCGCCATCGCCGGCGGCCTCGAGCTCGAGGGCGTCGTCCAGGTGAGCGGGAGCAGCTTCGTCGGCAACGAGGTGCGCGTCGAGTCTCCGACGGGCCTCGCGGGTGCTGCCGGAGGAGGCCTGCTCGCGGGATCGAGGCAGCCTGTCGGGATCAGCGACAGCGTCGTCACGGGCAACAGCGTGCTGGCCGAGTCCGCCGGCGGCGCGGTGCTCGCGGTCGGCGGTGGGCTCGTCAACACCGGGCTGCTCACGGTGCGACGCGCTCGCGTCACGGCCAATGCCGCGTCGGCGCGCGGCCCCGGCGGCGTCGCGCAGGGCGGAGGGATCCAGAACTGGATGCCGCCGCTCCCCGACACGCCGCCCGTCGTTCGGCTCGAGCTGGTCGACAGCGTCGTCGCCGGGAACAGGCTGAGCGGCAGCCCGCAGATCGGGCTCCTCGGCGGCGGGCTGTTCACGGAGTTCCCGGTCACGCTGACGCGGACCGTGGTCGCGGGCAACAGCCCCGACCAGTGCTTCGGATGCTGACCGCGCCCGACCCACGAGAGAGGGGTCCCGTCGCCCCACGTCGAGAGCGCGCCCGCTACGGCGTCATCGCGCGGGCGTTCTCCGGCGTGCTCTGAGGGAGGAGGCCCCGCGTGCCCGCACCCGGGCCGGTTCGGGTGCGGGCACGCGACGGTCGTCGTCAGGCTCGGGCGGGCGCCTCGGCGCGGCCGTCGTCGACCACCGGCGCGGTGCCGTTGCCGTCGTGCGGCGGCTCGATCGTGATCTTCGGCAGCAGCCGGTCGAGCCAGCGCGGGATGTACCACGCCTTCTCGCCGAGCATGGTGAGGAACGCCGGCACGAGCGTCATCCGGACGACGAGCGCGTCGGTGAGGATCGCGACCGCGAGCAGGATGCCGAACTCCTTCGAGATCCGGTCGGCCGTGAGGATGAAGGCCGCGAAGACTGTGCCCATGATCACGGCCGCCGCCACGACCACCCGGCCGATCGCGGCGATCCCGTGCTCGACCGCGTCCCTCGTCACGAGGCCGTGGACGTGCTCTTCGCGGATGCGGCTCATGATGAACACCATGTAGTCCATCGAGAGGCCGAAGAGGATCGCGAAGGCGATCGGCGGCACGAACGTCTCGATCGGCCCCGTCCGGTCGAGGCCCGTGAGCCCGAGCAGGTGACCCTCCTGCACCACGAGGGTGAGGACGCCGAAGCCGATGAAGGCGGACAGGATGGTCGTGATCGCCGCCGTCAGCGAGATCACGATCGAGCGGAACGCCATCGCGAGCACGATGAAGGTCACACCGATCACGTAGAGCAGGAAGAGCGGCAGTCGCTCCATGATCCGGTCCGCGATGTCCGCGAACGCCGCCGTCAGGCCCGAGACGTACGCGACAGCGTCGCCGCCCTGCGTGGCGGCCGGGACGACGTCGTCCCGCAGGCGGTCGACCAGGTCGGCGGTCGCCTCGTCCTGCGGGGCGGAGTCCGGCGTCACGAACACGATCGCGACGGACTTCTCGTCGTTGAACTGCGGCTCGCGTGCCGAGGCGACGCCCGGGAGGCCCTGGACGCCCTCGTAGATCCGCTGCGGCGCCTGTGCGTCGCCGTTCACGTCGACGACGATCGGGATCGGGCCGTTGAAGCCCGGGCCGAAGCCCTCGGCGAGCAGGTCGTACGCGCGGCGCGCGGTCTGCTCCTTGGGCTGGGTGCCCTGGTCGGAGGCGCCGAGCCGGACGAGCGCCGACGTCCCCGCGAGCGCGAGGCCCGCGAGCAGCAGGACGACGAACACGACCTTCGCGTTCGCGGTCACGAACCGGCCCCAGCGGGCGACGAACGTCTTCTCGCGCGCGGCCTCGGAGTCGTCGACCTGCCGGAGGAAGGGAACCTTCAGGCGGTCGATCTTGTGCCCGAGCTTCGCCAGCACGGCGATCAGCAGCGAGTTGGCGATCAGGACGGTGGTGAGCACGCCGAGCGCGGAGCCGATCCCGAGCTTCGTCACGAAGTCGAGGCCGAAGAAGGCGAGTCCGGTCACCGAGATCGCCACCGTCAGGCCGGCGAAGATCGTGGCCCGCCCCGCGGAGGCGCCGGCCTCGGCGGCCGCGTCCTGCGGCGACAGGCCCTCGTGGAGCAGCTGGCGGAAGCGCGTGACGATGAACAGCGAGTAGTCGATGCCGACGCCGAGCCCGATCATCGACACGAGCAGCGGCGTGATCGTGTTGATGTCGGTGAGGCCGGCGAGGATGAAGAGCAGCAGGAACGCGCTGATGAGCGCGGCGAGCGCGAGCGCGATCGGCATCGCCGCCGCCACGAAGGTGCGGAAGACGATGAGCAGCACGACGAGCGCCGCGAGCAGGCCGAGCAGCTCCTGCGTGCCCTGCTCGATCGGCGGGAACTCGGCGTCGCCGTTGAACTCGGCGGTGACGCCGGCCGCCTCCACGGTCTGGCGCACGGCGTCCTCGACGGCGACCACCGCCTCGCGATCCTTGTCGAAGATCACGCGGTCGAACTGCGCCTCGGCGTAGGCGATGCGCCCGTTGTCGGAGAACGTGTCGTCGCTGAACGGGTCGCCGACGCTCTCGACGCCCGCGCGGTCCTCGGTCGCCTTGAACCGCGACGTCTGGAGCTCCGCGATCGCCCTCTCGATCGCCGCCTTGCGCTCCGGCGTGTCGAGCCGCTCGCCGGGAGGGGCCGCGAACACGAGGTTCAGCACGCCGCCCTGCTCGGACGCGAACTCCGACTCGATCAGGTCGGTCGCCTTCTGCGTGTCGGACCCGGGGATCTCGAACTCGTCCTTCAGGCCCCCGCCGACGGTGACGACGAGGACGATGAGGAGGGCGAGGATCCCGATCCAGCCGAAGACGACGCGCCACGTGTGGGTCGCGCAGGCACGCGCCCACCGGGCGAGCGCGCCGGTCGCGAGGCGCTCGTGCGCCAGGAGGCGGTCGGCCGGCGGCGCCGACCGATTGTCCGGCTGCGTCTCGTCAGGGCCCTTCATGTCGGCTGGCATGCGTTTCCCCCTCGCTGGGCTGGGCGGTCGGGCAAGCGTCGCACCGGCGATGCCGACCCGCGGTGCGGGCGGCTCGCGTTCGACGGTGCGGTTGACCGTACCCGTCGCGGCATCACGGGCCCCGGCGGGGGAGCGGAAGCGCGGCCGGTGCCCTCAGGGCGAGATCGTCACCAACTGGTCCGCCGCCACGTTCGCGCGCCGGATCGTGCGGCCGTTCGGAAGGTGGACGACGAGCGCGCCCACCGTCGTGACCCGGCCGAGGCCGAAGTGCATGCGCGGGTCCTCCGACGAGAGGTAGCTGCTGCCCGCCTGAACCTCCCGGACGAGGCGGCGCCCGT
This sequence comes from Gaiellaceae bacterium, assembly GCA_035456465.1. GTDB lineage: Bacteria > Actinomycetota > Thermoleophilia > Gaiellales > Gaiellaceae > DATHTC01. Next base: position 54,696 of record DATIDD010000018.1, read on the forward strand.
CCGCGAGCTCGAGCGTCACCCGTGCGCCGGGCGAGAACGGCTCGATCGCGACCTCGAGCCAGTGGGCGCGCGAGCCGGCGTTCCGGAGCAGCCTCAGCCGGCCCGCGACCGAGTTGAGCGCGAGGTCGACGTCGCCGTCGTTGTCGTAGTCGGCCGCCGCGAGACCCCGGCCGTTCGCCCGGACGCCGGCCTCCCCGAGCACCTCCTCGCTGACGTCGACGACCCCCGAGGCGATGCGCTCGAGCACCTGCACCGGCTCCGCGTCCCTGGCCACGTCGCGGATCGGGATCGCTCCGTTCGCGAGCGCGACGTCGAGGTCGCCGTCGAGGTCGAGGTCGGCCCAGGTCACGCCCCAGCCGGCGAAGCGTGTGTCGAACGCCTGCGCGAACGTCCGCCGCGCGTCCGCGAACCCGCGCGCTCGGCTGGCGAAGACGCCGTGCAGCTGCCGGTGCGAGTTCGTCACGAACAGGTCCGGCCGTTCGTCGCCGTTGAAGTCCGCGGCCGCGATGCCCATCCCCGCCTGGCTGTCGGCGACGACGTCGTCGCGCGTTCGCTCCTCCAGCCGGAACCCGAGCGGCCCGTCGGCGGGGACGTTCAGGAGCAGGCGGTTCGGGTCGGTGTCGTTCGCCACGTAGAGGTCGAGCCGTCCGTCGTCGTCGACGTCGGTGAAGAGGACGCCGAGGCCGTGGTCGATCCGCGTCACCTCGACACCGGCCCGCCTTGCGACGTCGCGGAAGCGCGAGCGCCCGTTCGCGTCCGGGCCGAGATTGAGGTAGAGCCGGTCGCGGACGGGCGCGTACGTGCCCGGGAAGCCGCCGGCGGCGCCCGGCACGGGGGTGTTCAGGTCGGCGTAGCCCGCGACGTAGAGGTCGGGCCTGCCGTCGCCGTTCACGTCGCCGACCGCGGCGCCGCTGTGCCAGCCGAAGGTCGTGATCCCCGCGGCGCGGGCGCCCTCGGCGAACGTCCCGTCGCCGCGGTTCCACAGCAGCGCGTCGTACCCGGCGGCGGTGACGTAGAGGTCCGTGTGCCCGTCGCCGTTCAGGTCGGCGGCGACGCACCCGTTCCCGCGCAGCGAGACGTTCGCCCCCGAGCCGCGGCTGACGTCGACGAACGTGCCGCGCTCGTTGCGGAAGAGCGCGTTCCGCGGCGTGCCGCCGCGCCGCTTCCACTGTGTCAGGTCGCCCTCGATCGAGTAGGAGTTGACGACGTAGAGGTCGAGCCAGCCGTCGTCGTCGTAGTCGAGCCAGCAGAGCCCGCCGCCCATCATCGCGATCGGGTCGTTCGAGGTCTCGAAGCGGAACGCGCCGTGGCGGAACCGCAGCCCGGACGCCGCGGCGACGTCCTCGAGGCGTAGGCCGGTCGCCGGCGCGGGCGCGGCCTCGACCGCCGGGGCGGCGAGCGCGGGCGGCGTCGGCCCGCGCGAGCCGACGATCACGTAGCGGCCGTCGGCGAGCACGAGCTCGAGCGTCTGCCGGTACGGCGCGGGCGTCCGGCGTGCCTGCACGGTCGGAGGCGACCCGCGGTAGGCGACGAGCTCGACCGTCCCCTCGAGGTCGGCGACGACGAGCGGGGGCCCCTGCCCCTCGTCGCGCTCGAGCCTGAGGGTCAGGCGCCGGAGGTCGTACTCCGGGACGTCGACGGTCACGCCCGAGGCGTCGATGCGGGCCCAGACCGAGGCGAGCCGTTCCCCGGCCGCGCCCGCCGCGGCGCGGTCGTGGTCGCGGCGCAGCACCGCGTCCGCCTCGTTGCCGAGGTCGGCGACGAGGTCGCGCGCGATCTGCTCCGCCGTGCGGTGGTCGAGCTGCGTCGCGACGCCCTGCGAGGGAAGGACGGTGATCTCGGGGAGCGCCCTCGCCGGGAGCACGCTCGCGGACGCCTCGATGGGCCGTGCCGGGAGGCCCGCGAGCACGACGAGCCCGACGAACGCGACCGCGCCCGCCGCCGCGTAGGTCCCGCGGCGGGCCGGGCCGCCGCCGACGCGCAGCGGCACCTGCAGGCGGACGAGCACCGGCCGGAGCGCGCAGACGAGGAACAGCGATCCGAGCACGGCGACCTTCGTCGCGAACTCTGTCGTCTGCGGCGCGATCAGGACCACGGCCAGCAGCCCGATCCCGATCGCGTACGCGCGGCGTCCGGCCCCCGTGCGCGGGATCGTGCGCGGGTCGGTGATCATGAAGAAGAGGAAGACGAGGATCTCCGGGGAGAAGACGAGCACGCGCCAGAACTCCAAGCCCGTGATCGGGCCGAGGTGCCAGCGCGCCGTCATCTCGTGGCCGCTCGCGGCGAGCACGGCGAGCCCGCCGGCGAACGCGAGCCAGAAGCCGACCGCGATCTCGAGCAGCTTGAGCCGCGAGAGGATCGAGAAGCCGCCGACGGTGATGATCACGAGCGCGAGGACGAGCGCCGGGGTCAGCGGCCCCCACCAGAAGTCGAGCGGATCGGCGCGCTCGGGCCCGAGCAGCAGGAAGCAGAGCACGAGCCCGAAGTTCGACGGGTTGAAGACGTGCGCGCCCCGGAACTTGATCACGTACTTCGAGAGCAGCGAGACCGCCGCCGTGCCCGCGAAGATCCACCAGCCGTTCAGGCTCCACCAGTCGCCGTGCTCGGTTCCCGGCACGCGGAGGATGAACGCGACGCCGTTCCCGGTCAGGAGCGCGCTGGCCGGCCACATGAGCACGCGCTGCTGGCGGAACGTGATCGCGACCTCGAGCACGGCGCACGTCAGCACCGAGACGAGGATCTGGGCGATCGAGAGCGAGAAGTCGAACGACGTCTGCCCCAGGACCTGGAGCGAGATGATGACGGCGGCCAGGTGCAGCCGCGGGTCGCGAACCGACGGCAGCAGCACCGGGTACGACGCGCCTCTGATGCGGACCGTCGGCCTGCCTGCGTCGACGACGGCGGGCGCACCCATCGCGCGCATGCTAGTGCTACGCGGGCCCCGTTCCTACGGCGCCGCCACGACGAAGGAGAGATCCGTGCCCCACATCGCCCTGCCCGAAGGCGTCCCCGGCATCCGGAGCGCGATGATGTTCCGGCCCGAGACGGCCTGGCCGCTCAACCAGCTCGCCGAGGTGCTGCTCCGCGGCGACAGCACCCTCGGCCGCGGCGAGCGCGAGCTGATCGCCGCGTACGTCTCGAGCCTGAACGAGTGCGTCTTCTGCCAGACCTCGCACAGCGCGTTCGCGGCCAAGCAGCTCGAGGGCGGGACGGAGCTCGTCGACCAGGTGAAGCAGGACCCCGACGGCGCTCCCATCAGCGACAAGCTGCGGGCGCTGCTCCGGATCGCGGCGAAGGTCCGGGTCGACGGGCGCTCGGTGACGACGGAGGACGTCGAGGCCGCCCGCCGGGAGGGGGCGACCGACGTCGAGATCCACGACGCAGTGCTGATCGCCGCCGCGTTCTGCATGTACAACCGCTACGTCGACGGGCTCGCCACCTGGGCGCCGACGGATCCGCAGCTCTACGAGGAGGCGGCGGAGCGGGTCGTCGCGCAGGGCTACCTGCGCACGCCCGGGGTGCCCGCTCCCGCGTCGGCCTGAGGCGCCCGAAACGCGGAAGCCCGGCTCAGCGGGCTTCGCGTCGGTCGAGCGGAGGGGGAGGGATTTGAACCCTCGTCGGACCCTGAAGCCCGAAACGGTTTTCGAGACCGCCGCATTCGACCGCTCTGCCACCCCTCCGTGCAGAGAACAGGCCGCCGGGCCTGTTCTCAGCGGAGAAGGAGGGATTCGAACCCTCGATGGAGCCATTCAGCCCCATAACGCCTTAGCAGGGCGCCGCCTTCAGCCACTCGGCCACTTCTCCGAGTCGCGGATGGTACCGCAGGCCTCGTCGGATCAAGAGAAAAGCCCGCCTCGTTGCCGCAGACGGGCTTTCCGGAGTGCCGGGGTATGAGGGGGAGAACCGGCACGTCCATGGTGCCCGAGGGCAACGGTCCCGACAAGACCCGGAAGGGGGATTTCACGACGTGGGGGAACCCATGGTTCCCCCACGCGCCCCTCCTTCGTCGTTCGGGCAGGCGCCGGCGTCGCGCGCCTCCCGGCCGGCGGAGCCGGCCTTCGGCGGCCAGCGGCCCGCCTGTGCGAGCGGAACGACCTCCGCACCGCGCGTCAGTCGTGCACGCGGGCGATCAGCTCGCCCCGGCGCACCACCTTGACCGCCGAGCCGGCGAGCCGGACGTCGAAGCCGGCCGCCTTCGGGAACAGCACCTTGTCGCCCGGGTCGATGCCCTCCGCGTCCGCGCCGACGGCGGTGACGACGCCGGTGCGGCAGCCGGTCTCGGCGCTCGCCGGGATGATCAGCCCGCCGCGCGTCTCGCTCTCCTCGTCGGAGGGCTCGATCACGACGTAGTCGTCGAGCGGCTCGAGCGACAACACGGGCTGCGACTCGGGGAGCACGGGCACAGGGTACGCCGCTACAGCCGGCCCGCCGCGATGATCCGGTCGAGGAACTGCCTGGTCCGCGCCTCCCGCGGCTCGCTGAAGATCTGCTCCGGCGGCCCCTGCTCGAGGATGACCCCCGCGTCGAGGAAGCAGACGCGCGCCGCGATGTCCCGCGCGAAGCCCATCTCGTGGGTGGCGATCAGCATCGTCATCCCGCCCGCGGCGAGCTCCCGGATCACGTTCAGCACCTCCGCCACGAGCTCCGGGTCGAGCGCGCTCGTGACCTCGTCCAGGAGCAGCAGCTCGGGGCGCATCGCGAGCGCGCGGACGATCGCCACCCGCTGCTGCTGGCCGCCGGACAGCCGGTCCGGGTACTCGCCGGCGCGGTCGGCGAGGCCGAACCGGCCGAGGAGCTCGAGCGCCTGCGCGCGCGCCTCCTCCCGCGGAAGGCCGAGCGCCTTGCGCGGCCCCAGCGTGACGTTGCCGAGCACGGACATGTGCGGGAACAGGTTGAACGCCTGGAACACGATCCCAATCCGCCGGCGCGTGCGGTTGACGTCCACGCCGGGCGCGGTGATCTCCTCGCCGGCGACGACGATCCGGCCGGCGTCGACCGGCTCGAGCAGGTTCACGCAGCGGAGCAGGGTCGACTTGCCCGAGCCGGAGGCGCCGATGAGGCAGACGACCTCGTGCTCGGCGACGTCGAGGTCGATGCCGCGCAGCACCTCGACCGTGCCGAACGACTTGCGCACGCCCTCGAGGCGGAGCAGCGGGCCGTTCGCAGGCGCCGTGCTCACAGCCGCCGCCTCCGCTCCCGCGCGATCAGCCAGTCGGTGAACCGCGCGAGCGGGATCGTCAGGAGCACGAAGATGAGCGCGGTGGCGAGGTACGGCGTGTAGTTGAACGACGCCGCCACCTCGATCTGGGACTGGCGGAACGCCTCGATCGGCCCGATCAGCGCGACGAGGGCCGTGTCCTTCTGCAGCCCGATGAAGTCGTTGAGCAGCGGCGGCACGACGCGTCGCACGGCCTGGGGGAGGACGACGTGGCGCAGGGCCTGCCCGCGTGTCAGCCCGAGCGACCGCGCCGCGGCCTCCTGGCTCGGGTGGACCGACTCGATCCCGGCCCGGTAGACCTCCGAGACGTAGGCCGAGTAGACGAGCACGAGCGCCACGATCCCCCAGAACATCGGGTCGCGGGGGACGCCCGTGATGTCCAGCGCAGGCGCGCCGAAGCCGAGGATGTAGATCACGAGCACCGTCGGCACCCCGCGGAACAGGTCGGCGTAAACGACCGCGAGCGCACGGAGCGGGAAGAACACCGGCCCCTGCAGGCTGCGGAGGACCGCGAGGCCGAGCGCGACGACGAGGATGACGACCTCGGCGATCAGGAAGATCTGCACGTTCCTGCGGAACGCGGACGCGATGTCCGGGAACGAGTCGCGGAACTCGTCGACGTCGAAGAACGCCCGCTTGACCTCGGGCCAGCCGGAGGAGGTGACGACGAGGAGGACGATCGCGCCGACGAAGACGACCGTGCTCGCGATCGCGATGGCGACGCTGCGCCCGCCGGAGCCGCCGACGCCGAGGATGCGGGAGCGTCGGCTGCCTGCGTCTACCGGACGGCGTTCCTACTCGAGGACGGGCGCGTCCGCGTTCTCGGACAGCCACTGCTGCTGGATGTCGGCGAGCGTGCCGTCGTCCTTCAGCGTCGCGATCGCCTCGTTCACGCACGAGACGAGCGGGCTGCCCTTCTCGAACACGAGCCCGAACTGCTCCTGCTCGCCGCCGACGTTCGGGAACTGGCCGACGATCGTGCCGCCGTCGAGCTCCGCTGCGACGATGAAGAACGCCGTCGGCAGGTCGACGACGATCCCGTCGATCTGCTTCGCCTTGAGCGCGTTGATCACGTCGTTCGAGGTGTCGTAGACCGACGGGTCCTGATCGGGCTGGATCTGCTCGTCGATGTACTTGAAGCTGGTGGTGCCGATCTGCGCCCCGAGCTTGTACTGCTTCAGGTCGGCGACCGACGTCGCGCTCGCGATCGGCGTCCCCTCGAGCGCGACGAGCGCCTGGTTGACGTCGTAGTACGAGTCGCTGAAGTCGACCGCCTGCGCGCGCTCCGGCGTGATCGAGATCTGGTTGACGTCGAAGTCGAAGTCCTTCGGCCCGGGCTTGAACGAGTTGTTGAACGGCACGTACGTCCATTCGACCTCGGCCTTCGAGAAGCCGAGCTGGTCGGCGATCGCGTAGGACACGGCGCTCTCGAAGCCCTTGCCGGTCGAGGGGTCGTTCAGCTCCCACTTCTTGTCCTGGGAGCCGCCGTCGAACCACGGCGGATACGCGGGGTTGTCGGTGCCGATCGTGAGCGTGCCGTCCGCGACCGTCTGGAGGGTGTCCTTCGCGCACTCGTCGCCCGCCGCCTCGGTCGCGGCCGCGCCGGTGTCGGCGGCCGTCGTCGCGGCGCCCTCGTCGTCCTCGCCGCAGCCGGCCGCCGTGAGCGCGAGAAGCCCGGCGACGAGGACCAGCGCGAGCTTCCGCATGCGCGCGACCCTACCATGCGGCCGTGCCCTCCCCCTTCGTCGAGCTGGAGGTCGGCGGCCGGGACGTGAAGGTGACGAACCCGGACAAGGTCTTCTTCGCCGCGCGCGGAGAGACGAAGCTCGACCTCGTCCGGTACTACGTCGCGGTCGACGACGGGATCGTGCGGGCGCTGCGGGAGCGGCCGACCCAGCTGAAGCGGCACCCGGACGGCGCCGAGGGCGAGGCGATCTACCAGAAGCGCATCCCCGAGAAGCGGCCGGAGTGGGTCGAGGCGGTGCGCGTCGAGTTCCCCTCCGGCCGGCACGCGGACGAGCTGTGCGTGACCGAGGTCGCCCAGGTCGCGTGGGCGGCCAACCTCGGCACGATCGACTTCCACCCGTGGACGTCCCGGCGCGGGCACGTCGACCGGCCGGACGAGCTGCGGATCGACATCGACCCGCAGCCCGGCACGGGCTTCGCCGAGGGCAAGCGGGTCGCCGCCGTCGTGCGCGAGGTGCTGGACGAGCTCGGCTACGTCGGCTTCCCGAAGACCTCCGGCAACCGGGGGATCCACGTGGCGGTGCGGATCGAGCCGCTGTGGTCGTTCCCCGAGGTACGCCGCGCCGCGCTCGCGTTCGCCCGCGAGGTGGAGCGCCGCGCGCCGGAGCTCGTGACGACGGCGTGGTGGAAGGAGGAGCGCGGCGCGAAGGTCTTCATCGACTACAACCAGAACGCGCGCGACCGGACGATCGCGTCCGCGTACTCGGTCCGGGCGCGACCGGACGCGACGGTTTCGGCGCCGCTGACGTGGGACGAGCTGCCCGACGTCGAGACGGAGGACTTCACCATCCCGACGATGCTCGAGCGGTACGCGCGGCTCGGCGACGTGCACGAGGCGCTCGACGAGCGCGTCAACGACCTGCGCGCGCTCCTCGAGTGGGTCGAGCGGGACGAGGCCGCCGGGATCGGCGAGGCGCCGTACCCGCCGAACTTCCCGAAGATGCCCGGCGAGCCGAGACGCGTGCAGCCCTCGCGGGCACGAAGCCGCGAGCCCGACGCGTAGCAGACTGCTACGTGCTCAGCTGCAGCAGCGACTCGACGGACGGGTCGTCCGGCCGGCGCGCGGGCTTCAGCTCGCGCCACGTGCACTGCTCCGGGTCCTTGTCGGGCCGGAAACGCAGCAGGCGGGTGCCGTGGCGAAACCGGTTCCCCTGCACCTTGTCGTAGCGCACCTCGACGACGAGCTCGGGTCGTAGCGCCGACTCCTCGAGCTCGCCGCCGCCCCACCGGTTCGGCTCGGAGAAGCGTCGCTCCGGCGCGTCCTTCAGCAGCGGTAGGACGCGCTGGAGGATCTCGTCGTGCGCCTTCGCGCCGACCGCCGCCGAGCCGACGTAGTCGAGCCCGCCGTCGTCGCGGTAGAGCCCGAGCAAGAGCGTCGCCAGCCGCTCGCCCTTCGCCTTCCAGCGCACGCCGACGACGACGCAGTCCGCCGTCTTGTGCTCCTTCACCTTGACGACGCCCTCGCGGGAGCCGGGGAGGTAGGGCAGCCCGAGCCGCTTCGCGACGACGCCGTCGAGCCCGGCGACCTCGAACCGGTCGAGCCACCGCTGCGCCTCGTCGAGCTCCCGGGTCGCCGGCGAGACGCGGAAGCCGTCCCGCTCGAGGAGCGCGGAGCGGCGCTCCTCCAGCGGGCGGCGCCACACCTCCTCGCCGTCCCAGAGCAGCAGGTCGAACGCGACGAAGGTCGCCGGGATCTCGGCTGCGAGCCTGCGCACGCGCGACTCGGCCGGGTGCAGGCGCGTCTGCATGGAGTCGAAGTCGAGCACGCCGTCGCGGACGATCACGATCTCGCCGTCGACGGCGGAGTGCGGCGGGAGCAGCTCGCCGAGCGGGGCGAGCTCGGGGAAGTAGCGGAGCAGCGGGCGGGCGTTGCGCGACCAGAGCGCGAGCTCGCCGCCGTCGTTCTCGAGCACGCCGCGGAAGCCGTCCCACTTCGGCTCGTACTGCCAGCCGTCGCCGCTGGGGAGCTCGCGCACGAGCTCGGCCTCCATGGGCGGGAAGGGCACGTTTGGGCCGGGCACGGCTGGAAAGCCTAGTCGTGTGGCCGAGCTCGACGGGGTCTGGGAGGTCCGACGCGCGGGCGGCGCCCTGCCGCCGCTCGCGGGCGTCCGCAAGCGGATCCGGGGCACGCGCGGCGAGACGATCGTCGGCCCGCTGCGCCTGCCGTTCCGCGTCGACGGGCTGACGCTGAGGTACGAGCGGCCGCTGGCGGCGCTCGTGGACGAGCTCGAGCCGGCCGGAGACGAGTTCCACGGCCGCGCCACGCTGGCCGGACGCGCCTACGGGACCTTCACGCTGAGGAGGACGGAGATGGCGGAGACGAGGGACATCGCGGCGGAGCTCAGGCGGCACCTCGACGAGGCGGTCGCGATGGAGCAGAACGTCCTGCGGATGCTCGACGGGATGATCAGGGCGACCGACGACCCGCAGCTGCTCGACGCGCTCGAGCACCACCGGGGCGAGACCCTGGAGCACGAGCGGCTGATGCGCGAGCGCCTCGACGCCGCCGGCGGGCAGCCGTCCGCCGTGCGAGAGGTCGGCGGCCTGCTCGGCGCGCTCGCGAAGATGCCGCTCGACCTCGTCCGCGGCGACAAGGCAGGGAGGAACGCGCGCGACGGCTACGCGGCCGAGCACATGGAGATCGCGAGCTACGAGCTGCTGAAGCGTGTCGCCCGTCGCGCCGGCGACGAGGAGACGGCCGCCGCGTGCGAGCGCATCGTCGGGCAGGAGCGCGCGATGGCGAAGCGGATCGAGGACAGCTGGGACGTGGCGGTCGAGCAGTCGCTGCGCGACCAGGGCGTGCCGGTCGGCTAGCAGCTGGCCGTCATCTGCCAGGGGCTGGCCCCGGACGCGTCCCGACGAGCCGAGTCCGCAGGTCCCGGCGAAGCGCAGGTCGGTGGCATGTGGCCTGGGTCAGGGCCCCCGGCCACGGCCGCGTCGGCCGCGGCCGGGGGCTGGCCCCGGACAAGTCCGCTAGGGCCGTCCCACGTCGGGCTTCGAGTAGTCGCACACCCCGCTGGGGAAGATCTGCGTGAGCCGCGCCACGTCCGCGGCGCCCGGGATCCACGGCGCGTACAGTCCCTTCGCCGCCGCCTCGGCGACCGGCTGGAGCGCGCACTTGAAGATCCCGCCCTCGATCGGCGCCCCGGCCACGATCCGCGACGTCGAGTGGATCGGGAACGCCTGCGTGCACGGTCCCGCCGGCTTCGAGTCGAGGATCCCGTCCCAGACGCCGTCGCCCGTCGCGATCGGAGCTCCGTTCGTCGCGAAGCACGAGTCGACCGCGGCCGGCGGCTTGTTCCCGGCGACGCCGCGCTCGGGATGCTCGCGGATGTTCGCCATCCAGTCGTCGATCACGCCGAGCGCCTGCGGGGTCTGGTCGAACGCCCGCGCCGGCCGTGCGTCGGTGAACCAGATCACCTGGTTCGAGGCGTCGCCGTCGAAGTTGAGCATCCGCCGGCGCGCCGCGAACGACTGGTGGGAGTTGTGCATGTCGAGCTCGTTCTCCAGGTAGTGCCGCCAGTCGATCGTCGGGATGTCCTCGTCGCCGCGGAACACGAGGCCCGACTCGTACGCCGCGCGGATCGCCCCGAGGTCGCCCTCGTCGCGCGGCGCCGGCGTGACGCCGCCGTCGGGGGACAACCGCATGTTGCGTCGGCTCCACGGGTCCCACGCGGCCGGGTTCGTGCAGCCCGGCGGGAAGAACGGACAGCCCTCCTGCACCATGTCCTGCGGCCGCTTCCACGAGCCGATCGTCGCGTTCAGCTTGAGGAACTCCTCCGCGGTGATGCGTCCGCTCGTGAGCGCGCCGAGCCCGTACTGGACTCCGACGTTGTCCCACGGCACGCGGGCATAGCCGTCCGGCCCGACGCCGTACACGTTGCGGAGGTCGTCCCAGTGCGTCCACTTGACGGCGGCGATCTCGGCCGGGTCGAACCGGTCCGAGCCAGCGCCGGCAGTGCCGTACAGCGGGTTGAGGGCGAGTGGGGTCAGGCCGCGCCAGCCGTTGACGCACTCGCTGTTCCCGGGCAGCCCCCCGCGGTAGGGGTTGGGCAACGTCGCGCTCGCGTTCAGCCCTTCGAGCCACGAACGGTTCGGCCACGTGGCCCACTTCGGGTTGGCGACGTCGGTGACGTCCATGTAGTGCTCGAGCAACTCGCAGTCGCCGACGTGGATCGTCTGCGTCACCATGTCGGGGTAGGAGTACTGCGGGATCGCCGCGTCGATGATCCGGTGCGGGTGGTTCTGCGCGTAGACGTACTGCTGGATCGCTCCGCCCGAGCCGCCGACGCCGACGGTATAGAGCGGGACGCCGTAGCCCTCGACGAACCGCTCCTTCGTCATGATCGCGGTCTCGCCGCCGAGCACGAGGTTGTAGTGGGTGGACGTGCGCGTGCCGCTCGAGTGGACGACGGCATAGCCCTTCGACAGCGCAGGGTCGTAGAGCGCGCTTCCGCCCGGCGTGCCCTGGTTGTGCCCGATCGCGACACCGCCGTCGAACGCGTACAGCAGCCGCCCGTTCCACAGGGACAGGTTCGGCGGCATGGCGGGGCTGCCGGGCGGCGCGAGGATCGCGATCGAGTAGATGAAGCGGTTGATCGTCCCGCGCTCGCGGCGGATGACGTACGGCACCGTGCGTCCGTCGAGCGTCGTCGTCTGCGCGGCGTCGGCCGGCAGCGGCCCGTCCGGCAGCGCCCGCAGCTGGCCGGAGGTCGTCCGGTAGAGGAAGTCGACGGTCCGCGTCGCGGAGCAGTCCCTGCTCCAGCCGACCGTGGCTCCCGACGGCGAGATCACGCGGTAGCCAACGCCGTCCTGGTTGTCGACGAGAGGCTCGCCGAGCCCGGCCTGGACGGTCTTGCACACGAACGGCCGCTGCTGCGGCCCGGAGAAGATCGGGCCCGTCACGGGATGGTTCCGCAAGGTGAGCGAGGCCTCGGGCCGCCCGTTGCCCTGGCCGTTCGCCTCCGCCGTCAGCGCGTTGTCGCCCAGGCGTAGCCCGTCGACCATCCCCGTCAGCGTCCGAGCGCCCTCGTCGAGCGTCAGCGTGCGCGTGACGTCCACGCCGTTCACGCGGACGACGGCCTTCTGCAGCGGCACCGTGCGCGGGATCGTCACGCGCACGAGCGCGTCGCCGCCGGTGACCATCGACGGCGGGCTCGACAGCACTTCGAGCCCGAAGTCGTGTGTCGCGTCGGCGCCCGCGGGCGCCACGATCAGCATCGCCGCAGCCACCGCCGCGGCGACCGTGATCCTGGTCATGATCGCTCTCTCCCCTCGTCGACCCGAACGTCGGCCGGACCTTACGCAGGGCCGACGGGCGGGTGCAACCGGCAGCTCAGTTCAGCCAGGGGGCGAGGAAGCGCTCGATCTCCCGGCAGCCGCGCGGCCGCTCGAGCCGCGCCGAGACGCGCTTCTGCTCGACGACGACGAGCGTCGGCAGCTCGACGACGCCGAAGCGCTCGGCGAGGTCCGGGCGCTCCTCGCGGTCGACGCGGTAGAGCTTGAACGTGCCGTGGTTCCGGCGGCGCTGGAGCACCTGTGCGAGGAAGCCCTCGACGCGGCGGCAGCTGCCGGAGAGGCCGGAGTGGAAGAAGACGAGACCGGGCTTCTCGGTCTGGACGACGGAGCTCACGTTGCTACCTCCGGGGCGGCGTGGTGCTGAGAGGCGGGGGCTCGGCCGTTCTCGGAGCCTCCGTACCTCAAACGGGAGCAGGGGACGCGCGGTTACGCTCCGCGCGTGCGAAGGGTCGTGGTCACCGGGCTCGGGGCGGTGACGCCGATCGGGAACGACGTCGCCTCGACGTGGGAGAGCGCGATCGCGGGCCGGAGCGGCGTCGACTGGATCCGCGCCTTCGACCCGTCCGGGTTCCCGGTCCGCGTCGCGGCCGAGGTCGGGGGCTTCGACCCGTCCGGCGTCGCCTCGCCCAAGGAGGTGCGCAAGCTCGAGCGGTACGTGCTGCTGTCGCTCGGGGCCGCGCGGGAGGCGGTGGCGGACGCCGGGCTCGAGCCGGATCCGGTGCGGACTGGGATCGTCTTCGGCTCCGCGATCGGCGGCTTCATCGGGATCATGGAGCAGGCGGAGGTGATGCGTGAGCGCGGCGCCGACCGCGTCTCCCCGAACTTCCTGCCCAACGTGCTCGTCGACTCGGCGAGCGGGCAGCTCGCGATCTCGCTCGGGCTCCGCGGCCCCAACTACGCCGTCGTGTCGGCGTGCGCCACCGGCTCCCATGCGGTCGGCGAGGGCGCCGAGCTGATCAAGCGCGGCGACGCCGACGCGGTGCTCGCGGGCGGCGCCGAGGCGTGCATCCATCCGCTGATCCTGGCCGGCTTCTGCGCGATGCGCGGTCTCGCCGCCGAGGAGGAGGATCCCCCGCGCGCTTCGCGCCCGTTCGACGCGACCCGCGCGGGCTTCGTGATCGGCGAGGGCGCGTGCGTGCTCGTGCTGGAGGAGCTCGAGGCGGCGAGGGCGCGCGGCGCGGAGGTCTACGCGGAGGTCGTGGGCTACGGCGCCTCGAACGACGCGCACCACATGGCCCAGCCCGATCCGGAGTCGAAGGGCGTCGTCGAGATGATGCGCGCGGCGCTCGACCGGGGCGGGATCGCGCCCGAGCGCGTCGGCTACGTCAACGCGCACGGCACGTCGACGCCGCAGGGGGACCTCGCCGAGACGCGGGCGATCAAGGACGTCTTCGGCGACCACGCGTACCGCCTCGCAGTGTCCTCGACGAAGTCGGTGACGGGCCACTGCTTCGGCGCGGCCGGCGCGATCGAGGCGATGATGTGCGCGCTCGCGATCAAGCACGGCGTGCTCCCGCCGACCGCGAACTACGAGGTGCCGGACCCCGAGTGCGACCTCGACTACGTCCCGAACGAGGCGCGCGCGGCGGAGATCGACGTGGCGCTCTCGAACGCGATGGGCCTCGGCGGGCACAACGGCTGCGTCCTCCTCGCACGGTACGAGGGCTAGCGCAGGGCGCGTTCCGGCACTTCGATGCCCCGCGAGGAAGGAGGGGCTCGCACGGCTCGCGTCGTCGTCGCGCGCCTAGAGCGCCTCGACCGCCGCGACGTCGAGCGACGCCGGCGACTCGACCACGGCGTCGGCGAGCTCGAGCGCGGCGGGCTCCGGTGGATAGGTCGGGTTGGGGATCGCGACCACGCGCATCCCGGCGGCCTTCGCGGCGCGTATGCCCGAGTGCGAGTCCTCGATCGCCGCGCAGGCTGCGGGCTCGACGCCGAGCCGCCGCGCGCATTCGACGTACACGTCGGGCGCCGGCTTCCCCCGCTCGACCTCCTCCGAGGAGACGGTCGCGCGGAACAGCGGCGCGAGGCCGGAGCGCTCGAGCACCGTGTCGATCAGCGGCCGGTTCGACGAGGAGGCGAGCCCGAGCGGCCACCGTGCCCCGAGTCGCCGGACCGCGTCCTCGGCTCCCTCGATCAGCGGCAGCCGCTCGCGATAGCGCGCCTCCATCCGGCGCACGACCTCGGCGGAGATGTCCGGCGGGTCCTCGGGGATGCCGAGCTCCTCGTGCATGTACAGCGACCATTCGAGCGAGCTCATCCCCATCATCGCGCGTTGCGCCTCGGCGTCGTAGCTGGCGCCGTGCTCGTCCGCGTAGGCCTCCCGCACCTCGTCCCAGATCTCCTCGGTCTGGATGAGGACGCCGTCGAGGTCGAAGATCACCGCCTCGATCACAGCGGGCGATACCTCCCGCCGGCGTAGACGAGTGCGTCCGTGTCGCGGCCGAGCTCGACCTCGTCGACTGCGCCGACGAACAGCGTGTGGTCGCCCGCCTCGTGCGCCGACGCGACGCGGCAGGAGAGCCACGCGAGCGCGCCGGCGACCAGGGGCTCGGGCCAGGGCGCGTCCCGCCGCTGGATGCCCGCCCACTGGGCGAGCGGGGGGACGCTGCGCGCGAAATGCTGGGCGACGTGCGCCTGGTCGCCGGCGAGCACGCTCACGGCGAAGCGTCCGGCGTGCCGGAGCGGGAGGTGGAGCGACGACTGGTGTCCCACCGAGATCCCCACGAGCGGGGGGTCGAGCGAGAGCGACACGAGCGAGCCGACGGTCGCCGCCAGCGCCGCCCCCTCGTCGTCGACCGTGACGACGCAGACCCCCGACGGGAAGCGACGCATCGCGCGCCGGAGCTCGTCGCCGCTGGCCGCCATCGCGGCGGACGCTAACGGCGCCGCGCTAGTTCGGGCGGCACTGCTTCGAGCCGAGCGCGCGGATGCGCTCGTTCGCCTGCGCGTCGAGCTCCCGGTTGTACGGCCCCGGCGCGTTGCCCTCCCACACGACGTCCGGCGTGACCCCCGGCCCGATGATCGTCGCGCGGTAGCGCTTGCCCATCCCGGACGGCCGGTTGCCGTGCGGGAACAGGCCGTAGCAGAAGGCGCCGGAGCCGTTGTGCGTCAGGAACGCGCTCTCGCGGCGCCACCCGGGACCGTAGGCCGAGTCGAGCGTGTCGAGGTAGAGGTTCCGGCCGAAGCTGTCGAGCGGGCTCCCGCGCGGCGTCACGCGGAACCCGAACACCGGCCTGCCGCGGTAGGTGAAGCGGCCGAACAGGTGGTCGTAGCGGCGGTACGCCCAGTTGAGGTTGACCTCGAGCTGGGGCAGCTCGCCCGTCCAGTGCGCGAGCCGCAGCTCCCACGCCCGCTGGCCGAGCGTCGCCCGCTCGCCGCGTCCCGGGAGCATGCGCTGCCAGCTCTGGACCGCCCAGTACGACCCGTCGCGCGCCTTGCACGCGGTCACGAGCCACGGAAGCGGCGGCCCGTCGTACGGCCCGCACGCGTTCCGGAAGCCGATCCAGACCCGGCGGCGCGCGCTGCGGGAGCCGCCCGAGTAGTCGAGGCGGAACTCGACCTGGCGCCGCCCGCGGGTCGGCGGGATCGCGTTGACGGCACCCCAGGCGAGCACCCGCCGTACGCGGCCGCCGGCACGGTACGTGAGCAGCGCCCGGCCTTGCGCGTTCACGGCCAGCCTGACGCCTCCGGCGTTTCGGTCGATGAGCTCCGAGGCCTGCGCTGGGCCTGCGAGCGCGCACGCGGACACGAGCGCTGCGGCGGCGGCGATGCGGCGCACCCTGACGTGGTAGCCGTAGCTGCTCCGGATGTCCAGTCCCGGCGCTGTAAGCGTTCTGCAAAGGAGGGGGCGGGATCGCGTTCCCGCCCCCTCGATTCCGGACGGCGACTAGGCCGTCGTCACCCGTGCCCGCTCGCGGCCGCCGAGGGAGCCGAGGGCGACCATCCCGAGCCCGAGGGCGAAGTGCAGCCAGTCGTCGGCGCTGTTCGTCGGGATCCAGTCCGCGCCGCCGACGAGCGCGAGCAGCCACAGCGCGAGGTTGATCACGCCGCCGCCGATCAGGAACGCCCGCGCGCCCTCGACCGTCCGCGCGAGCGCGAGGCCGGCGATCCCGAAGAGCAGATGGACGATGTTGTGGAGGATGCTCACCTGGAAGATCCCGAGGAGCTCGGCGTCGGAGCCGTCGCCGGCGAACGCCACGTCGCCGTAGTTCGTCGTGATCCCGGGGATGAACCCGAGGATCCCGACGGCCAGGAACACCGCGCCGACGACCATCGCCCAGGTCTGAATCGTCGTCCGTGCTGTCATCGACCCGCCTCCCGAGGGGTGTGACGTGGGGTACGTCTTCCGTGCCGCTGATTCGTTCCCTCCCGCGCAGCGGTTCACGCTCGCCGGGACCGGGCGTCCGGTCGGCCCCGCCCCCGTCCCGGCGGCGGCGCGGCGGGCGGGGCGGAGCAGACTGCGGGGCATGGACGACGCGCTGCGGGGGGACCGCGTCCCGGAGGACCTGGTGGCCGATCTGCTCGGCCCGGACGACCGGCTGCTCGTCGGCCGGCTGCTGGAGAGCCGGCCGAGCGCGGCGCGGGCGTTGCCGCTCGTGGAGCGGTGGCGCGACCGCGTCGCGCGCGGCGACGACGAGGCGGCCGACCGCTGGCTCGAGCTGATGCACGACGCCGAGCGGGCGCTCGCCGAGGGCGAGCTCGCGCGCCAAGCGACGCTCACGGCGGCCTCGGCGGAGTGGGACGTGCGAGCCTGACGGCCGCCCGCGCAGCCGTCGCTCCCGGGGGTACGATCGTAGGGGGCGCGGGCGACTGCGATGGTCAGACCACGTGGGGGGGTCGACCGCCCGCCTCCTCCCGCTCGTCGGCGCGCTCCGGGCCGACGTGCCGGCGCTCACTCGGCGCTCCGCCGGAGCGGACGCATCGCATCTGCGGGGCGACGACGTCAGAATCAGCGAGTCGCCGATGCTCGGCCTTCCGCCTCCGATCCGTGCCTGCCTGTTCGATCTCGACGGGGTGCTGACGCAGACCGCGACCGTGCACGCGGCCGCGTGGAAGGAGATGTTCGATGCCTTCCTCCGCGCGAGGTCGGCCGAGACCGGCGACGCGTTCGTCCCCTTTGACCCCGTCGCCGACTACCGCGCGTACGTCGACGGCAAGCCACGCTACGACGGCGTCCGCTCGTTCCTGGCCTCGCGCGGGATCGAGCTCCCCGAGGAGGCTCCCGGCGACTCGGCCGTCGAGACGGTTCGCGGGCTCGGCGACCGCAAGAACGAGCTCGTGCTCGAGCTGACTCGCCGGGACGGCGTGGACACGTACGAGGGCTCGGTGCGGTACGTCCTGGCCGCTCGGGAGGCGGGGCTGCTCCGAGCGGTCGTGTCCGCGAGCGAGAACACGCGTGACGTGCTGGCGGCGGCCGGCATCTCCGACCTGTTCGAGGTGCGGATCGACGGGGTCGTCGCGAGGGAGCGCGGGCTGAGCGGCAAGCCGGCACCCGACGCGTTTCTCGCCGCTGCGGGTGCGCTGGGGGTGCCGCCCGAGCACGCAGCCGTGTTCGAGGACGCGCTCGCCGGGGTCGAGGCCGGTCGAGCGGGTCGCTTCGGCTTCGTGGTCGGGGTCGACCGGGCCGGGCGGGCCGAGGCGCTGCTCCGGCACGGTGCCGACATCGTCGTCTCCGACCTCGCCGAGCTCCTCGAGCGCCCGTGAGCTCGCAGCCGGTCTTCGCGGTCGAGCCCTGGTCGGTGCGCGAAACGAGGCTCGAGCTCGACCTCCTGGCCCGAACCGAGTCGCTCCTCGCGCTCGCCAACGGCCACATCGGCCTGCGCGCGAACCTCGACGAGGGTGAGCCGTACGCGATTCCGGGGACGTACCTCAACTCGTTCTACGAGCTGCGGCCGCTGCCGTACGCCGAGGCCGGCTACGGCTACCCGGAGTCGGGCCAGACGCTCGTCAACGTCACCAACGGGAAGATCATCCGCCTGCTCGTCGACGACGAGCCGTTCGACGTCCGCTACGGCCAGCTGCTCGCCCACGAGCGCGTGCTCGACCTGCGGGCCGGCGTCCTCAGCCGTCGAGCGGAGTGGAGGTCGCCGGCCGGGGCGGCCGTGAGGGTCTGCTCGACGCGCCTCGTGTCGTTCGTGCAGCGCTCCGCGGCCGCGATCCTGTACGAGGTCGAGCCGCTCGACGCGGCCCTTCGCGTGGTCGTGCAGTCGGAGCTCGTGGCCAACGAGCCGGGGCCGCCTCAGACGGACGACCCGAGGGCCGCCGCGGCGCTCGAGTCGCCGCTGCAGTCGAAGGACTTCTTCGACCTCGGAGCCCGGGTGGTGCTCGCCCACTCGACCAGGCGCAGCGGCCTGACCGTGGCGGCCGCCATGGATCATCTGGTCGAGGGCCCCGAGGGAACCGAGACCTTCGCCGAGAGCTCGGCGGACGTCGGCCGCGTCACCGTCGCCTCCGACCTCCAGCCGGGACAGCGGCTCCGCCTGATCAAGTTCCTGGCCTACGGGTGGTCGAGCCAGCGCTCCCTGCCCGCCCTCCGAGACCACGCCGTCGCGGCCCTCGCCGAGGCGCGACACACCGGCTGGGAGGGGCTCCTCGCCGGCCAGCGCGACTACCTGGACGTCTTCTGGCAGGCGGCGGACGTCGAGCTCGAGGGCGACACGGAGCTCCAGCA
Source organism: Gaiellaceae bacterium (assembly GCA_035456465.1). Classification (GTDB taxonomy): domain Bacteria; phylum Actinomycetota; class Thermoleophilia; order Gaiellales; family Gaiellaceae; genus DATHTC01. The sequence continues at coordinate 73,631 of DATIDD010000018.1, forward strand.
GGCCGTTCGCTTCGCGCTCTTCCACACGCTCCAGGCCGGCGCGCGCGCCGAGGGACGCGCGATCGCCGCCAAGGGCCTGACAGGCCCGGGCTACGACGGCCACACGTTCTGGGACACCGAGCGATTCGTCTTGCCCGTCCTCACCTACACCGCGCCCCGCGCCGCCGCCGACGCGCTGCGCTGGCGGCACGAGACGCTCGACCTCGCCCGCGAGCGGGCCCGCCAGCTCGGCCTCGACGGCGCGGCGTTCCCGTGGCGAACGATCCGCGGGCAGGAGGCATCCGGGTACTGGCCGGCAGGCACGGCCGCGTTCCACGTCGGCGCGGCGATCGCCGACGCGGTCGCCCGGTACTACGCCGCGACGGGCGACGACGACTTCGAGCGCGAGGTCGGCCTCGAGCTGCTCGTCGAGACGGCGCGCCTGTGGCGCTCACTCGGCCATCACGACCCGCAGGGTCGCTTCCGCATCGACGGGGTCACAGGTCCCGACGAGTACAGCGCGATCGCGGACAACAACGTCTACACCAACCTCGTCGCCCAGTCGAACCTCGTCGCCGCCGCGGACGCCGTCGCGCGTCATCCACGCCACGCCGCCACGCTCGGCGCCGACTTCGAGGAGGCAGCGGCGTGGCGCGACGCCGCGGGGGACATGGTCATCCCCTGGGACGAAGAGCTCGGCGTCCACCCGCAGTCGGAGGGGTTCACGAGCCACCAGGTCTGGGACTTCGATCGCACCGGGCCGGACCAGTACCCGCTGCTCCTGCACTTCCCGTACTTCGCGCTGTACCGCATGCAGGTCGTCAAGCAGGCCGATCTCGTGCTCGCGCTGCACTGGCGGGGCGATGCGTTCACCGCCGAGGAGAAGGCCAGGAACTTCGCCTACTACGAGGCGCTGACCGTTCGAGACTCGTCGCTCTCGGCGTGCACGCAGGCTGTGATCGCCGCCGAGGTCGGGCACCTCGAGCTCGCGTACGACTACTTCGGCGAGGCCGCCCTCATGGACCTGCACGACCTCGCGGAGAACACCGCCAACGGCCTCCACATCGCTTCGCTCGCCGGCGCCTGGCTCGCGGTCGCGGCAGGCTTCGGCGGCATGCGCGACCACGCGGGGATCCTGACCTTCGCGCCGCGCCTCCCGAGCCGGCTGCAACGTCTCGCCTTCGGGCTCATCTTCCGCGGCACGCGGCTCCGGGTCGAGGTGACCCAGGCGCAGGCCACCTACGCGGCGCTCGACGGCCCTCCGCTCCGGATCGCCCATCACGGCAGGCCGATCACGGTCTCGGTGCGCCAGCCCACGACCCAGCCGATCCCGCCGCTCACGGCCGCCGGGCCCGCGCCGACACAGCCCCGCGGTCGGGCGCCCCAACGTCGCGGCATCGACGGCGGCTGACCGCGAGGACGCCTCGCCGCGCCTGGTCGGCCGGCGTGAGAACATGTGTTCGATGGACGCCCGATCCGCGCATGCCCAGCTCCAGCGCGCGATCGAGCGTCGCCACCTCCCGCTGGCCATGGCGGCGGCCCGCGACTGCCCGGAGCTCGCCCTCGGCGACGCGCTGGCGCTGACGCTGCTCGCCCTCGAGTCGAACCCGAAGCTCTACGACGCGCTGGCCGCCCGCTGGGCCGCCCGTTGGATCACCGAGAAGAAGGCCGACCTCGCCGAAGGGTCGCTCGTGGTGGCCGCGCTCCAGGCGATCCCCGGGACGGACGCGCGGGCCGGAGGCTTCGCCATCCTCGCCGTCGCCAGACGGCGGCACGAGCGCGACGTGGTCCGGACGCTCGAGTCGTGGCTCCGGTCGCCCAGGGCGGCATGAGGGGAGCCGCGGGGGGTGGGATTCGAGCCCGCCGCTGAAACGATCGTCGAGCGGCTCCGCAGAGTTGAACGCGCCTCCACGGAGTGTTATCAAGCGAGCGAACGCAGGCAGCGTGAGGCGCCGAAGTCCCGGCAACCTGCGGCTTGGCGCGCTTCTCCGTCCCGATCGCTGCAGCTCATCCGGCGAGAGGCTGGGATGGAATGGTCGACGATGCGCACGGATTCCTCGCTGAGCAGTCGCCCGAGCACTCCCTGAGCACCGTTCACGCGGCGTCGTGAGGAGGTTCACGCTCCCCGGCGGGCTCAAAGGCCCTCCGAGCGCGTGCTCGTGCGCCGAGAATCGCATCGACGTGTTCGCGGCCGGTGACGGGAACGGGGTCTGGCGCTGGGCCTGGGATGGAACAAGCTGGACTCCACCCCTGCCGCTTCCTCCCCAGGGCGCCATCCCGGGCGTCGGTGTCGGCGCCGTCTCCTCGAGGCCCGGGCGGGTGGAGGTGTTCGCGGCCGACTCCGCCACGCGCACGCCGGTCTGGTGGCGTGGAGATGGCGCGAGCTGGTCGACGGGACCGAGCCTCCCGGGAGGCGCCAACCTGCCTGCCGTCCCCGTCACGGCCGTCGCCACCTCACCCGACTCGATCGACGTCTTCGCCGGCGGGCCGGGAAACACCCCCTGGTGGTGGCATTGGAACGGCACGCAGTGGTCGCCCCCGACGCCGCTCCCGGTCGGAGCGAACATCCCGGCCGAGCGGATCGCCGCTCTGGCTGCGCCCGGCCGTCTCGACGTGTTCGCGCCCGGAGCCGGCAACCACCTGTGGCATTGGCTGAAGGTGGGCGCACTGGCGTGGCGCGCACCCGTCGACCTGGGCGGGAACCTGCCCACCGAGGGCGTGAGCGCCGTCTCGTGGGGGCCGAACCGGATCGACGTGTTCGCCGCCTCCCGCGACCCCGGCAACCCCCTCCAGCACTGGTGGTCGGACGGCGGCGGCTTCTCGGGCCCGGAGACCCTCGGCGGCAGCCTCGCCTCTGGAACGGTGAGCGCCGTCTCGCATGCCGCGAACCGGCTCGACGTCTTCGGGGTCTCCCTCGACGGGCGGATCGCGCACTGGCTCTGGAACGGGCAGAGCTGGACCGGCCCCGACTTCCACGCCGACGGCCTCCCCGCCGGTGACCTGAGCGCCGTCGTGCGCAAGCCGCACCGGCTCGCCGTGTTCCTCGCGGGCGCCGGGAACACGCTGCTCCAATGGCCCGGCGGCGGGCTCGAGAACGCGACCTCGCAACCCTGGCGGAACTGGCCGACGAACCACGAGCGGAACCCCGTCGTGGGGCACCTATGGCCCGACAGCCGCGAAGAGCTCGCGAGCATCGTCCGGGAAGCGGAGCGGCTCGGTCGTGGGGTGCGGGCGGTGGGCAGCGGGTGGTCGAACTCCGACGTGGCCGTGAGCCCCGGCTACGTCGTGGAGACGGACAAGCTCCGGAACGTCATCAGCCACGTGCTCGGGACGGCCCTGAACACGACCGGATCCGGGTTGCGCTCCCGGCTCGTCCACGTCGAGGCGGGGATGAAGCTGCACGAGCTCAACACGTACCTGGACGGCAAGGGGCTCGCCGTGAGGACGATGGGCGGGTCGAGCGGCCAGTCGGTCGCGGGCCTCGTGTCGACCAGTGCGCACGGCATGGACGTCGACCGCCCGCCGATCCCCGACATGGTCCGCGCGATCCACCTCGTCGGACCGGGCGGCGTCGAACACTGGATCGAGCCGAGCGCCGGGATCACGACCAGGGACGGGATCAAGGACGCGCTCGGTCTCGCCGACGAGAGCATCCACTACGACGACGAGTGGTTCGACGCCGCGCTCGTGTCGGCGGGAAGCCTCGGGATCATCTACTCCCTCGTCGTCGAGGCCGTCCCCCAGTACGACTTGGTCGAAGCCCGCGAGGTGCTCGACTGGAGCGCGATGAAGGCCAGGTTGCGGGGCACCCCGCCGAGCCCGTTCGACGGCAACCGGAGCGTCCAGATCGTGGTCGAGCCGTACCCGCGCGGCGACGGCTCGCGGAACTGCTACCTCACGACGCGCACGGAGGCCCCGCCGACCGCGGCGCTGCCCGACTTGAGCCTCGAGGGATCCGTTCGGCAGGCGGTCTTCACTCCGGCGCTGCTGACCCTGCTCAGCCTCGACAGGGGCCTCGTGGACGACACCGTGTGGAACCTCACGAAGGAGGCGCAGCCGGTCCCCCCGCCACGTCCCCGGGGCTGGGGACACACCGTCATGGGGGCACCCGACCCTGGCCCGATCCGCGCCTTGGCCGTCGAGGTCGTGTTCGACGCCGACGACGGCAGCTACCTGGAGTTCGTGGACGCGGCGCTCCAGCTCCTCTACGACGCCTACTACGTGGAGCGACCGAGCCTCGGGTACCTCGGCTACCTCTCCCTTCGCTACCAGCAAGGATCGCGCGCCTACCTCTCGCCGCACCACGGCCACCGGCGCACCTGCACCGTGGAGTGCGCAGCCGTCTGGCGCGTCCCCGCCTACGCGGGCGCCTGGCCGGACACGCCGACCCTGCTCGCCCGCCTCGAGGCGGCAGGCCGGAGGTACGGCGGCATCCAGCACTGGGGCATGAACGACGCGCTCGACGCGCTCGACGTCGGGCGCGCGTACCCGCGCGCCGATGCGTGGCGCCGCGTTCGCTGGGAGCTCACGAAGGGCGGGACGATCACCACCTTCGACAGCGACTTCACGCGGCGCTGCGGGCTCTCGTCGCCGCCGTTTCTGGTCGGGCTCGCCGATTTCGACCGGGACGGCAAGACCGACCTCGCCTACTGGCGGCCGGGCGACGGCACGTGGCACGTGATCGGCAGCAAGGGTCGCACCAGACGGACGCAGCAATGGGGCGCGCCCGGGGACGTCCCGGTGCCGGGGGACTACGACGGCGACGGCAAGACCGACCTCGCCGTCTGGCGTCCGAGCAACGGCACCTGGTACGTGATCGACAGCCGGAGCGGGAAGAAGCGGACGAAGCAGTGGGGCGAGCCCGGCGACGTCCCGGTGCCGGGCGACTACGACGGCGACGGCAGGACCGAGTTCGCGGTCTGGCGTCCGAGCAACGTCACCTGGTACGTGATCGGCAGCAAGGGCGGCAAGACGCGAGCGCAGAAGCTCGGCAAGCCCGGTGACATCCCGGTGCCGGGCGACTACGACGGCGACGGCAAGACCGAGCTCGCGGTCTGGCGCCCCCGCACCGGCACGTGGGTCGTGCTCACTGCAGGCGGAAGGAAGCGCACCCGGAAGTGGGGCGCTTCCGGTGACGTCCCGGTGCCGGGCGACTACGACGGGGACGGCAAGACCGACCTCGCCTACTGGCGTCCGAGCGACGGCACCTGGAACGTGATCAACAGCAAGGGCGGCAAGACGCGAACGCAGAAGCTCGGCCTGCCCGGAGACATCCCGGTGCCGGGCGACTACGACGGCGACGGCAGGAGCGAGTTCGCGGTCTGGCGTCCCAGCAACGGCACCTGGTACGTGATGGACAGCAAGGGTGGCAAGACACGAAGCCGGAAGTGGGGCCGCTTCGGTGACATCCCCGTCTAGACGGAGCCTGCGCCGGACGGGGCACCCGGCCGACGCGAGCACACCGACATGAATGACGCCGGCTGGCTGCTGATCACGACGGCGGTCTCGCTCGTCGCAGGCGCAGTCGCGGGCTGGGTGTCGTCTTGGCACGCGCGGCGCGAAGCCCGCAGGGAGCGCGTCAGGGAGGAGGTGCTGCGCTGGGCGAATCCGATCCGCAACGCGGTCCGGGGGCTCGAGTCCCGCCTCGGGAACATCCTGGAGCTCGATCTGTACAAGGCGCTCTCGGCTCGCTCGGCCGGCGTGGATCGAGCCGTCCATCCGGAGTGGGCCGTCTCGTACGAGTACGTGATGCCGAGCACGCTCTTCCTCTTCGCCGAGTACTTCGCCTGGGTCCAGCTCCTGCGGGAATGGCTGAGCCTCGAGCTGTTCGAGTCCGAGCGGTCGCATCAGAGCTTCGTCGCTGCGACCTGGAAGGTGACGGACGCGCTCGGCCACTGGCCGCTGGAACCCGACACCGGCGAGGAGGACGACACCGGCGAGGGGAAGCTCGTCCTCGCGGGCATCGACGCTCAGGTCTTCGCCCTGCAGCAGCGTGCGATCGGCGAGCTCGTCATCGAGCGCGACCGGGAGCCCCCGCGGGTCCTCACGTATCGCGCGTTCCTGGATTCGCTGGACTCGGACCGGAGGTTCGCCTCCCTGATCGAGCCGCTGCGGTCGCTGTTGGAGAGTCTCGAGCCGGGAACGAAGCGGTGGCGCCGGCTCGAACGCACGAACATCGCGCTGAAGGAGCTGGAGAGCGAATGCCGCGCTCTGCTCCGCCTCGACGGCGAGTCGACCCGGATCGCCGCGGGGGCCGAGCCTCGTTGAGGCCCAATCCCGACCGTTGTCGGGCGGGACGCGACCGACGCAGACGGTGGGGTGGCCGCGCGCGAGTCCTGTCCGTGTGAGCGGCGGGGGTGGGATTCGAACCCACGGGGCGCTCTCGCGCCCGACGGTTTTCAAGACCGCCTCGTTAGACCACTCCGGCACCCCGCCGTCGCGCGATGAGGCTAGCCCAGGGAGGCTGAAGGAGTGGCGCGTGGGGAAACCATCGGTCCCCCCGACGAAGACTGCCCCAGCACCCCGCCGAATCAGCTATGCAAGCCGATCCGCGGTCTCCGCCTCCACCGGCTCGCTCGCGCGACCGGCGCCGTGCCGATCCGGGCCGCCTGTGCCCGGTCCTCGCCCAGGTGTGCCACCCGGCGCGAGGAGGGGCGGCCCGCAATGCCCCTCCTCGCCGGTTCTGGTGGTGCGGGTTACCCGCCGGTCGCGGCCAGGATCTCGGTGTTGCCGAAGCTGCCCGGGCAGTCCGCGAGCAGCCAGGGCGCCGGCAGCGCCCGTTCGCCGGCTGCGAGCGAGGCGGCCCGGTAGCCCTGGACGGCCGGGCAGACGGCCGCGGCCGCGGCGTCCGTCCAGACGCCGACGCCGTAGCTGCGGGTCGCGGCGACGTAGACGTAGTCGCCGACCCGCTCCTGGTAGATGTCGTGGCCCGGGTAGGTCGCGCGCAGATCGCCGAATGGCCCGGCCGCGAGCACGGTGAACGCGCCCGGGGTCCCGTCCGCTGCGAGCGGCGCCGCCTCGAAGACGCCGTGGTAGGGACGCGGGCTCGCCATGTCGGACCCGCGCCAGGGAGCGGTGTCGGCCTCGTACATCACATACAGCCGATTCCCCGCCGGGGAAAGCGCCGGGGCCGCGTACAGCGGCCGGTCACCCGGCAGCGAGGCGACGACCGGGCCGCTCCACGTCTCACCGCCGTCCATCGACCAGGACAGCAGCGCCTTGTCGTCGTTGAGCGCTGCGCCGCCGTCCGCCCAGACGTCGACGATCTCGTTCGTCGCGTCGGCGCCGCTCGGAGCGCCGTTGGCGATGTCGACCGAGGGCGCCGCCGAGAGGTCGGTGCGGGCGCCCGCGAAGCCGTCCATCACGCAGCGGCCGTAGACCGGGTCGACGAAGAAGCAGGGATCGGTGATCTGGCGGACGACCTGCAGCTTCGACCAGGAGCGGCCGCCGTCGAACGAGCGCCACATCACGTGGTAGCCGTGCGTCGGCAGCCCGACCAGGAACGGGTTCTCGAACATCTCGGCGAAGACGTAGGCGACGCCGTGGCTGTCGGTGCGGATCGTGCAGCCCGAGATCCCCCAGAGCGTCGGCCCCAGGCCCGTCGTGCCCGCCGACGTGATCTGCTTGGTCCTCCAGCTGGTGCCGCCGTCGGGCGAGACCGAGACCGTCAGCGGCGCCGGGAAGTTGCCGCCGAGCCCGAGGTGGGCGCCGTTCGAGCGGAACTCGGGGTTGCAGATGTAGACGCGGCCGAAATACGGGCTCGAGCTCGCGTTGTCGGCCCAGATCTGCTCCTTGTCCTCGAAGGCGGTCTGCCCGGTCGTTGCGTTGACGAGCACCGGCGCCTGCCAGCTCGAGGCCTGGTGAATCGACTGCGGCGTCGGGTTGTCGAGCCGCGAGACGCCGACCGCGAGGTAGCCGTGGAACTCGGGGTTCGGGAAGGCGAAGCCCGAGGGCCACGCGCCGACGAGGTTCGCGTAGTAGACGCGGTGGCCGTTCGCCCAGCTGAAGTGCCCGTCTGCGTCCGGCACCGGCCCGATCGCGATGGCCGGATCGCCCGAGGAGACGAGCCTCCGCTCGTAGTAGCCGGGCAAGGTGTGGATCGTGCCCACGTGTGCCTCGCAGGGCGTCGTGGGCGCGCAGTCGGCCGCGGTCCAGCCGCCCGGGTAGGCGGGCTGGGTCCAGCTGTTGCCCGAGTCGAAGGAGAAGGCGACGGCCGAGACCCCGACGCCCGAGTCGGCCGGGTCGGCGCAGGTGCCGTCCTCGGTCGCGTCCGCCTGCGGACAGGGAGCCCAGTCGACGAAGTCGTTCCAGCCGGCGACGACGATGTTCGGCGCCGCCGCGTCGATCGCGACAGCCGGCTCGTTCTGGTGGTTCTGCGGAGTCAGGTTCGGCGGACTGCCGACGCTGACGGTGCTGATCCCGGCAGCGAGCGCGCCGCCCGCGAATGCGAGTGCGCAGGCGGCGATGGCCGCGAGCGCCCCGAAGATGCGCCTCATCTTGCTCTCCTCAGGTCGAGGGCGGCACCGTGGGTCGCCCCGGTCAACATGCGCGCGCCAGATCGAGCCAGGCGGGTCGCAGGGACCCTCGCCTGTCCTGCTGCTCCTCGTGTGCAGACAGGGCGCGTGCGCCGAGTCTGCTCTCATTGCGCGGCTCCTGCAACCTTCACTCGCGCCGGTCGTCGGAATCATCCGGCGTTCCGGCCCACCGTCCGTCCGAACCGCGGTCGCGCGACCACGGGCTCCCGCGCGAGGCCTACGCGCGGACGCGGTCGGGCGCGCCGAACGGGCGCAGAGCGTCCGGCACCTCGCCCTGGAGGTTCTCGAGGATCGCGAGCACCGCGCGGTCGGTGACCATCGTCCCGTTCAGCGTGTGCACCGGTTCCGGGCCGCCACGCTCGCCGCGGTAGCGGATGCCGAGCCGGCGGGCCTGGAAGTCCGTCGTGTTCGAGCACGAGGTGAGCTCGCGGTACCGGCTCTGCGACGGGAACCAGACCTCGAGGTCGATCTTCTTCGCCGCGGGCGCGCCGAGGTCGCCGGCCGCGACGTCGACGGCGCGGTACGGGAGGCCGAGCGACTGCAGGAACTGCTCCTCGAGCTCGACCAGGTGGGCGTGCTCGTCCCACGACACCTCGGGGAGCGTGTAGACGAACATCTCGACCTTGTTGAACTGGTGCACGCGGAACATCCCCCGCGTGTCCTTGCCCGCGGCGCCGGCCTCGCGGCGGAAGTTCGTGGAGAAGCCGGCGTAGCGGAGCGGGAGCTCGTCGGCGGCGAGGATCTCGCCCATGTGCAGCCCCGCGAGCGCGACCTCCGAGGTGCCGGTGAGGTAGAGGCCGTCCTCGGGGAGCTCGTAGATGTTGCTCCGCTCGGTGGGGAAGAACCCGGTGCCGTACATCGCCTCCTCGCGGACGAGCACCGGCGTGATCACCGGCGTGAACCCGTTGCGCACGAGGTGGTCGATCGCGGCGCGGTAGAGCGCCAGCGCGAGCAGCGCGGTGTCGCCGACGAGGTAGCCGAAGCGCGAGCCGGAGAGGCGGGCGGCGCGCTCCATCTCGAACCGGCCGATCTCCGTGTGCTCCTTCGGCTCCGCGAGCTGCGGCGGCTCGCCCACGCGGCGGAGCTCGACGGCGTCCTCGTCGGAGTCGCCGTCCGGGGTCGACGGGTGCGGCGGGTTCGGCACCTGCGTGAGCAGCTCGTCGCGCGTGCGCTCGGCCTCCGCGAGCTCCGTCTCGAGCCGCTGGAGCTCCGCCTTCACGCGCTTGAGCTCCTCCAGCTGCTCGGGCGAGGGCTTGCCCTTCCCGTCCAGCTTCTGGCGGGAGCGGAGCTCGTCGACCTGCGGCACCAGCTCGCGCCAGCGTGCGTCGGCCTCGAGCAGCGCGTCGAACACGTCCGCCGAGCCCTTGCGCGCCAGCGCGCCACGGAACCCCTCCGGATCGGCGCGCGCTGCCCTGAGGTCGATCACGGGCGTGAGTCTAGGTACGCCTCGAGGACCTGCGCGACGCCCTCCTCCTCGTCGGGCGGGCAGACGAGGTCTGCCGCCGCGAGCACGCGGTCGTGCGCGTTCGCGACCGCGACGCCGTAGCCGGCCCACTCGACGAGCTCGACGTCGTTCTCGCCGTCGCCGAACGCGACCGTCCGCTCGCGGGCGAAGCCGAGCCGCCGGGCGACGAACTCGAGGCCCGTGGCCTTGTTCACCTCCGGGCTCGCCAGCTCGACGAACTCCGGCAGCGACTTCGACACGTACAGGCGGCCGGCGAATCGCTGCCGCAGCCGCCGCTCGAGCTCGTCCATCGCGTCCCGCTCGCCCACCGCGACGAGCTTGGTCGGCGGCGCGCGGAGCCAGGTGCGCAGGTCCCCGACCGGATGGAGCGGGATGTGCTGGAAGTCGGCGTACGCGCGCGCTTCCGGCGTCACCTCGGCCACGTACAGCTCGTCGCCGACGTAGGCGTTCAGATGGGCGCCCTCCGCGACCACGGCGGCCACGGCTTCCCGCGCGAGCTCGAGCGGGATCGGGACGTGCCGTAGGAAGGTCCCGTCGGCGTCGGCCACCACGGCGCCCTGGTAGCAGACGACGGGGCCGTCCAGCCCGCCGTCGCGGAGGTACGGCGCGATCGAGCGGAACATCCTCCCGGTCACGACCACGACGTGGATCCCTGCGGCGCGCGCGCGGCCGAGGGCCGCCCGGGTCCGCGCGCGCAGCACGACGTCCTCCGCGACGAGGGTGCGGTCGAAGTCGACGGCGACGGCCTCCACCTCGGCCGGGAACGAGGGCGGGAGCTCCAGGGGACGCGCTAGGAGCCGGCGATCGACGACACGTAGGCCGCGACGTCCTGGATCTGCGTCTCGCTCAGCTGGCCCTTGAACGAGGGCATCGCGCCCTTCCCGTTCGTCACCCGGTCGACGACGAGGTCGCGGGTCGGCTTGGCGTCGTCGAGGTTCGGCCCGACGGCGCCGCTCGCGCCGGCGTCGGCGAGCGTGTGGCACGACGCGCAGCCGGCCGAGGCGAAGACCTCCTTGCCCGCCGCGGCGTCGCCCTCGCCGCCGCCGCCCGTCTCCGTCCCACCAGTGTCGGTGGCTCCGGTGTCGGTGGCGCCTGTGTCGGTGGTCGCGCCCGTGTCGGTGGTCGCGCCCGTGTCGCCCCCGGTCGCCGCCGGCACGGAGTTCTCGGGGGTCGGCGTCGCTTCCTCGGCGCCGCCGCATCCCGCGGCGGCCGCCGCCAGCAGCACGAGGACGAGGAGCAGGGCGAGCCTCGGGCGCATCGGCGGCGACTCTACCCGATCGTCCGCGGTTCAATCGTCGGTGCGGTCGCACCCCGCGCCGCCGCGCCCGACCCCCAGCGCGAAGCGCCCGGGACGGCGCGCGACGAGCGTCGTCGTGCCGTCGGGGCGGGGCTCGAGGCACACGGATCCGGCCTCGACGTGCCAGTACCGGTTCCACCGCACGCGGAGCGCGTGGCGCCCTGTCGTGACCGTGCCCTCGACGCGCTCGTGGGCGAAGCGCGTGAGCGAGCCACCGTCGAGGATCGGCTTCGCGTCGGGCACCGAGTAGACCGTCCAGTGGGCCGAGCGGAAGGCGGGACGGAGTCCGGAGCGGCCGGAGCGCAGCAGCGTCGCCTCGCGGTCGGCGCCCATCGGGCCGAGCCGGGCGTCGGGGAGGAGCACCCAGCGCACCGCCAGCCGGTCGAGCCAGCGCCGGTAGGCGGCGGGGTCGAGCGGATCGTCGTACAGCTCTGGGTTCTCGGCGAGGTCGATCTGCCGGTACCAGCCGCGCGCGAGCGCGAACCCGGCGCGCGGCACCCACCACGCCTCCCAGTGGCCGAACGTCGGCACCACCTCGACCCGGTGGTTCGGGTCGTGCCGCGCGGCGAGGAACGACAGCGCCGGGCTCCAGTACTCCGCCGTCGCGGTCGCGCGGTCGTCGGCGCGCTTCGGCAGCGCCGACACGTCCGGCCCGAGGTTGTAGACAAGCGCGAACGCGACTGCGCCGGCCGCCAGCCACCGCGGGCGGAAGCGCGCGAGCACCGCCGCGAGGAGGACGAGCGGGAACACGAGGCCGCGGAGCCGGGTGAGGTTGTCCCCGAACGGCGACGGGACGAGGAACGCCGCGAGGCAGACGAGCCCCCAGAGAACGAAGAACGGTGCGATCAGCCGGCCCCGCTCCGTGCGCAGCGCGAGGGCGGCGCCGAGCCCGCTGACCGCGAGCACCGCGGCGAGCGAGAGCGGGCTGAACGGGTAGCGGCCCTCGCTGGGGAAGAGCGCCATCAGCGCGAGCTGGAGCAGCGCCGCCACGGCCAGCCCCCCCGCGACGATCGCCGTCCTCCTCCCACGGGGCCGCGAGGCGGCTGCGACCGCGCAGAGGACGACGCACAGGAACGCGAAGGCGAGCGGGCTGAAGCCGAGCGAGAGCGCGCCGGCGCCGACGGCGAGCCACGGCCGACGGAGCTGCAGCAGGCGCAGGCACGCGAGCGCCGCGGCGAGCCCGGCGGCGTAGCTGTACGTGCCCGTGAACAGCGGGCCCGCGGCGAGCAGCCCGAACGCGCGTGCCGGCCAGCGCGCGTCCGCGCCCCACTCGTGCGTCGCCACGCTCGCGAACAGCGCCGCCGAGGCGACGACCGCGAGCACGACGAGGGGCACGTTCCCGACGAGCGCGGCGGGGAGGTAGTAGAGGACGGAGTACGACGCGAGCGGGTACTGGCCGCCGTACCAGAGGTTGTCCCACACGCCGACGCCGTCGCGCACCAGCATCGTGCGGTAGAGGTGCGCGGCGGAATCCCCGCCCGGCGGGGCGAGGAGCACGACGGCAAGGGCGGCGACGAGCGCGATCGCGGCCGCGCGGAGAGGCTCTGCGCGGAGGCTCACGGCGCGACAGCCTACGCTGCGCACGTGCTCCGGGCCGCGCTCGCCGTCGCAGCCGCGCTCGCCGTCGCCCCGGCGGCACAGGCGTCGCAGCGGTTCGACGTGCTCGTCGACCAGCCGTACCCGGGCGGCGGGGAGGCCGCGTTCGGCCTGCTCGTGCCGGACGCCGGGCCGACCACGAGCCACGCCCGCGCGCTGCGTTCGCTGCTCGCGGGGGAGGTGGTGAACTCGCTCCGAGGGGAGGCGCCGACGGGCGAGAGCGGCGTCACGACCGGCTCGCACGACCGCCCCGGGAGGATCTACGTCGAGCTCCCACAGGGCGGGACCCAGGCGAACGACCGCCGGTACGGCGTCGTCGTCGCCGCGCCGGGGTTCCGGGGGCTCCTCACCTCCGACCGGACGCGGATCCCGGGACTCGTCTCGGTCGCGGACGTGGCGCCGACGGCGCTCGGCGAGGACGGGAGCCTCGGCTGGACCGCCCACGACGATCCCATCGCCTACCTCCGCGCCCTCGACGACCGCATCCGCGACAACGGCACGGCCCGGCTGCCGGCCAGCCTGCTTGCCGGAGCGATCGTGGTCGTGCTCGCGCTGGTGCGCCCGCGGGCGGCAGTGTCCGCGCTCGCGACGGGCGCGCTCGCGAACCTCGTCCTCGGCGTCCTCGGGATCTCGTCGCCGTGGCTGACGATCCCGGCGATCGGGCTCGGGACGCTCGCCGGCCTGCTCGTCGCCCCGACGGGGCTGCTGCTCACCGGCACCGTCGCCGCGTACGGCCTGGCGATGGCGATCGACGCGTCCTGGGTCGCGCTGTCGCCGCTCGGGCCGACGCAGAACGCGCGCTTCTACGGAATCTCCAACCTGCTCGAGACGATGCTGCTGCCCGTCGCGCTCGCGGGCGGCGTGCTGCTCGCACGCAGGCTCGGCGTGCTCGGCTTCGCGGTCGCGGGGACGGTCGCGCTCGTGACCGTCGCGGGGAGCCGCTTCGGGGCCGACGCCGGCGGCGCGGTCGTCCTCCTCGCCGGCTTCGGCACGCTGCTGCTGGCGTCCCTGCCGCGGCGCGTCGCGATCGCCGCCATCGCCGCGCTCGTCCTCGTCACCGTCGCGGCGCTCGTGGTGGGGCCGGCGACGCACCTCGCCGGCGCCGACCTGCCCGCCGACCTCTGGGACCGGGTCACGCTCTCGTGGCGGCGCGCGACCGACGGCTGGGCCGTCGGGCTCGTCACCCTCGCCGCGCTCGCCGCCCTCGCGGTGCTCGTCGCCCGCGGCGCACGGCGGCCGCTCCCGCTCGCGATGGCGGTCGCGATCGCCGTTTCGATGGTCGTGAACGACTCGCCGCAGGACGTCGCGCTCGGCGGGCTGGTGGGCTGGCTGGCCGTCGCGCGGTGGGACGAGGTCTCCGGGCTACCATGACGGAGATGAAGCGGCGCGCATACGGGCGCGATCTCGGCCTCTCGTTGCGGATGCTCCTGACGACGGGGCTGCTCGGCCTGCTCTACGTCGTGTTCGCCGTCGTCCTCTTCTACGTCCTCGACGCGGGCGTGGTGATGATGGCGGTGATCGTCGGCGGGCTGGCCCTGTTCCAGTACTTCACCTCCGACAAGATCGCGCTCGCTGCGTCCGGCGCGAAGGTCGTCGAGGCGAACGACGCGCCCGAGCTCCACGCGATGGTCGAGCGTCTCTGCGCGATGGCCGATCTGCCCAAGCCGCGCGTCGCGGTGATCCCGACGGACATGCCGAACGCCTTCGCGACGGGCCGCAGCCCCAAGCACTCCGCCGTCGCCGTCACCGAGGGGCTCTGGCGCCGGCTGGAGCCGCGCGAGGTCGAGGGCGTGCTGGCGCACGAGCTCTCGCACATCGCCAACCGCGACGTGCTCGTGATGACGCTCGCGAGCTTCTTCGCGATGCTCGCCGGGATGCTCACGCGGATGGGAATGTGGGGCGGGATGATGGGCGGAGGCCGGCGGGACAACAACGGCGGCGCGCCCGTGTGGCTGATCGTCATGCTCGTCTCGATCCTCACCTACGTGCTCAGCTTCATCCTGATCCGGACGATCTCGCGCTACCGCGAGTACGCCGCCGACCGTGGCGCCGCGCTGATCACGGGCGCGCCCGAGAACCTGATGTCGGCGCTCCAGAAGATCTCCAGCGGCATCGCCCAGATCCCGCAGCGCGACCTGCGGCAGGTCGAGGCGATGAACGCGTTCTTCATCGTCCCGAGCGTCAAGGAGCTGTTCGCGACGCACCCGCCGATGGAGAAGCGCCTCGCGCGCCTGGCCGCGATCGCGCGCGAGATGGGCCGCCCCGTCTAGCCGCCCGCTCCCGCGCCGCCGAGCTTTGGGGTTCCTCGACGTGCTCTTCGGTCGCAAGCGGCTCAAGGAGGCGCGACGCGACGACCTCTTTGCCCTCTCGACCGCGCGGGTGACGCTGGAGGTCGAGCTCGGGCTGCGGCCGGCCGGGAAGGCGGGCGTCTGCTTCAAGCCGCTCTCGGCGGGCGACTTCGTCCGCGCGGAGAACGAGATGACCGCGCTGCTCGAGGCCGTCGCCGCCTCCTCCGGCTCCCGCCTGCGCCGTAGCTCGGACGAGTACGGATTCGAGTGGGTCGTGGTCGAGGACTCGGACTTCGAGGACCTCGTGACCGCGGTCCACGCCGTCGGGCAGGAGCTCGCGTCGCGCGGCTTCGGCTCGCAGCTGCTCGCGGCCCTGTTCCGCTTCGACGGCGGCGCGAGCCCCGTGTACTTCGTCTACGGGTACAAGCGCGGCGCGTTCTGGCCGTTCGTCCCCACGGGCTCCGAGCAGGAGCGGGACAACGCGAAGGAGCTGGAGCTGAAGGCGAAGCTCGAGCGGGAGCTGCCGATCGAGCAGGACCTGTCCCGCTGGTTCGGGTTGTTCGGTGCCCCGGTCTGAATGGCGGGCGGGCCGCGCCCGTGTCGCGGTCACGTTCGTGTTCTTCGCCCACGGGGCGCTGTTCGGGACGTGGGTGGCTCGGATCCCGGCGGTCAAGGCCGACCTGGGGCTGGGGGAGGCGGAGCTGGGAGTCGCGCTCGCCGGTGCCGCGATCGGGACGCTCGCCGCGCTCCCCGTCGCGGGCGTGACGACGGCGCGACGCGGCAGCCGCAGCGGCACCGCCTGGGGGCTGCCCGTGTTCGCGGCGCTCCTGCCGCTGCTCGCGCTCGCGCCCAGCCTCCCGACGCTGTTCCTCGCGCTGTTCGCGTTCGGCGCCGCCGCGGCGATGCTCGACGTCGCGATGAACGCGCACTCGCTCGCGGTGGAGCAGGTGCGCGGCCGGCCGATCCTGTCGAGCTTCCACGCCGGGTGGAGCTTCGGCGGGCTCGCGGGCGCGGCGCTCGGGGCGGCCGCGGCGGCGTCCGGGCTCGATCCGGTCGCGAACTTCGTGCTCGCGGCCGTGATCTTCGGCGTCCCCGGGCTCGCGCTGGGGCGGCTGCTGCTGCCCGCGGAGGCCGACCGCCCCGAGGCGCCTCCGCGGCTTGCCAAGCCGCCCCGCCGTCTCGCCGCGCTGGCGGTGCTCGCGTTCTGCGGCCTGTTCGCGGAAGGGGCGGCGGCCGACTGGAGCGCGGTCTACCTCGACGAGTCAGTCGGCTCGAGCGCGGGCACCGCGGCGCTCGCGTACGCGTGCTTCTCGATCGCGATGGCGGTGACCCGCCTTGCCGGCGACCGGCTGACGACGCGGTGGGGCCCGGTCACGGTGACGCGCGTCGGCGCGCTGCTCGCGGCCGCGGGCCTGTGGGCGGCAATCGTCGTCGGCACCGTGCCGGCCGCCATGGTCGCATTCGCGTGCATGGGTGTCGGGATCGCGACGGTCGTCCCCATCGTCTTCCGCGCCGCGGGCTCGATCCCCGGGCTCCCCGCGGGCGCCGGAATCGCCGCGCTGACGACGGTGGGCTACGCGGGGTTCCTCGTCGGCCCGCCGCTGATCGGCGTCGTGGCGGAGGCGACGAGCCTGCCCGCGGCGCTGGGGATCGTGGTCGCGCTCCTGCTCCTGCTGGCGTCGCTGGCGCGCGCGACGCGCCCCGCGTCGGAGCGGCTCGAGCCCGCCGTGGCGGAGGCGTGACGCTCCTCGACGAGGTGCTGCCGCGCCGGCACGTGCGCTCGCGGCACGAGCCGGCGGTGCGTGCGACCGCGGCGCGCCGCCCGGCGGTGCGCAGGTCGCCTAGGAACCCGCCGGGAACGGTCGCGGCTCCTCGCGTCGCCACCGGAACTCGTAGGACAGGGACGCCCCGCCGGCTTCGATCGGTGGAGTGCGGAGCACGAGCTCGTCGCCGGCCACGACGAAGGAGCGGGCCTGCTCGCTCCCGACCCAGTTCGGGAACAGGCTCATCGCGACGTGATGGACGACGACGTCGCCTCTGACCTCGTAGGAACCGCAGTACGCGACGTAGCCCGAGAACGCCTCGGCGCGCTCCGCCTCGCTCCCGCCGAGGAGATCCGCCGTCCCGAGCGCGCCGCGGTCGCCGGCACAGAGCTGCGCGGCCATCCAGCCGCCCTCCGTGTACACGAGGCTGCCTCGTGCATCCGCGCCGAAGGGGTACGTGAGCGAGCCGTCGTGCGCGCGGGCGACGTAGGACACCAGCCGCCATCGCCCGCAGAGCTGCTCGCCGGTCACCGACGCATCCTAGGGCGCCTCTCGGACCGCGATCCGCGGCGCTCGGGTCGGACCGCGGCGTCCGTCCCGGACCACAATTCAGCGAGCCGGGTGCGCTTTCGTCCTCCGAACCGGTGGGCTTTCGGCCTCCGCCTTGCGGCGTCTTCCTACGGTCTACCGGCGCGGGCTCGTCCTACTCGCGTCCCGTGCTCGCTGCGTCGACGACGCTATCCGGCCGCCCGTGGAGGCGTCAACCCGGCGCCGGCCACGTTGCCGGAATTTGCGGCCTTTCGTTGCGCACGGGTCGTGGCTAGGGGGTCGGCAGGTCCGGGATCAGCCCGGCCTCGGAGAAGAGCTGCCGCGTCTCCTCCAGGGTGAGGTCGCTGGGCGGGATGATCACGTCCGACGGGTGCAGGTCGTCCGCCGGCAGCGCCTCGCCCTCCGACTCCACGAGCCGCCACATCTCGTCCAGCCGCGCATCGAGCTCCTCCTCGTCTTCGCGCTCGAGCGCCGCGACCGCCTCGTCGTCGAGCTCGTCGAGCCGGGCCAGCACCTCGTCGCCGACCTGGTACTGCCCCTTGTTCATCAGCCTCACGATCACTGCCCCAGCTCCTTCTGCGGCGCGCCGGCGCCGATCTCGGCCTTCAGCTGCTCGAGCTCGGCGTCGACCTGGCTGGACGAGGACATCGCCTCGAGCTCGCGGTCGAGCTGCGTCTTGTCGGAGGTGAAGTCCTCGAGCGTCCCGGCCGCGGTGAGCTCCTCGATCGCCGACGCGCGCGCCTGCATCTGCTCGGTCTTGTCGCGCGCCCGCTGGATCGCGAGCCCGGTGTCGGCCATCTGCTCGCCGATCCCCGTCGCCGCCTCGCCGATCCGCACCTGCGCCTCGGCGGCGGAGTACTCGGCCTTGATGACCTCCTTCTGGGACCGGAAGGCCTCGATCTTCGCCGAGAGCTGCTTCTCGGAGGCCACCAGCCGCTCCTGCTGCTGCTCGAGCCCCGTGATCTGCTCGTCGAGCCCGCGGAGCTGCGACTGCACCGCCGACTTCCGTTCGAGCGCCTGCCGCGCGAGGTCCTCGCGGCCGCTCCCGACCGCCTCGCGCGCCTGCGATTCCAGCCTCACGACGGACTGCTCGAGCTGGGTCGCCTGCAGCTGGAGGCGCTTCTTGGCGGTGGTGACGTCGGCGACGCCGCGCTTCACGTCCTGGAGCATCTGGAGCTGCTTCTCGTACGAGTAGTCGAGCGTCTCGCCGGGGTCCTCCGCCCGGTCGAGCAGCTTCGACAGCTTCGCCTTCACCACGGTGGAGGCGCGCGACATCAGGCCGGCCATCCGTCCTCCTCGTTCTTCCTCGGGGTCGCGAAGTAGCCTACTCGGGCCGTGGTCGTCGAGCGGAGCATGGATCCGAGGTGGCTGTCGAACGCGTACCTGGTCGCGGACGACCCGGGCGGCGTGTGCGTGTTCGTCGACAGCGGGGCGCCGCTCGAGCCGTTGCTCCGCGTCGTGGAGGAGGAGCGGCTGACGCCGACGCACCTGCTCGTCACCCACGCGCACCCCGACCACGTCGCCGGGAACGACGAGCTCGTCGAGCGCTTCGGGATCCCGGTCGAGCGAGGCGCGGTCGAGACGGGCGGGCTCCGGATCGACGCGCTCCCCACGCCCGGGCACTCCGACGACGGCGTCGCGTTCGTCGTCAACGAAACCGTCTGCCTCACCGGCGACACGCTGTTCAAGGGCTCCGTCGGCGGCGGCGACTTCGACGTCGTCCGCCGCTCGGTGATGGACGTGCTGATGCCGCTGCCGCCCGAGCTCCGGGTGCTCCCCGGCCACACCGACGAGACGACGATCGGCGCCGAGTGGGAGACGAACCCGTTCGTCCGCGTGTGGGGCGGTCTCGACCCCGAGGGAGACGAGCCGTGCCGCGTCCACGGCCGGCCGGCGACGCTCGTCGTCTGGTCGCCGGACTACGACGGCAAGGGCAAGGCATGGGTGCGCTTCGCCGACGGCCGCGACGCGATCGTCGGCGGCTCCCGCGTCGAGCGCTAGCTCGCGAGCACCAGGTCGGCGCGCTCCTGCGGGCGGATCGTCTCCCGGTACCGGCGCTGCGCCGGGAGGTAGCGCGCGCGGTAGCGCTCGACGACGACGTCCCTGCCGCCGAACCGCTCGGCGTCGCGGACGAGCGCGCGGCGGAGCGTCTCCTCCGGCTCGCACTCGAGGTAGACGACGAAGCTCCAGAGCGGCGCGAGCTCGGGTCGCTGGAGGAAGACGCCGTCGGCGACGACCGGCGTCGGCGCAGCTGCGACGGCGGCGGCGAACGCGTCGACGTCGAAGGAGTCCTCGAAGTAGCCGCCGGGCGACAGGGCCCCCTGCCGGTAGCGCTCGTCGCGCGGCCGCAGGAACGCGTCGATCGTCAGCCGCGTCGGACGGCGCCCGATCCGGGCGAGCTCCGCGGCCAGCGCGTCGGCGAACGTCGTCTTCCCGGCCACGTCCGGGCCATCGACGGCGACGCGCGCCGTTGCCGGCAGCGCCGCCGCCAGCGCGGCGATCACGGCGTCGCCGGGACGCCGGCGCCGTGCAGGACGCGCGCGAGGGCGAGGCCGTTCTCGGGCCCCTGTGCCAGCCGGCGGTCGCCGCGCGGGCTCGGGCCGTACGCGTTCGTGTTCATCAGCGCGTACGCCTGCTCGGCCCTCTGCGCCAGCCCTCGCATCGGCTCGACCCACTCCTCCAGCTCGTCCTCGGGGTAGAGGTAGTCGAAGCGGTCGGCGGCGGTCCCGCCGCGGACGTTCCAGGTCTTCGCGTTGCGGCCGTGGAAGCGGACGTAGGCGGTCGGGGAGGTGAGGGCGACCACGGTCGGGATGAGGTTCTTCGCCTCCGACCGCGGCGCGTCGACGACCACGTTCCCGTACCCGTGCTCGTCGAGGAACGCGAGCGTGTCGGCACGGTGCTCGTCCTCGAACCACGACCGGTGCCGGAACTCGACGACCGCGTCGTAGCCCTCGAGCTGCGCGCGCGCCCACTCCAGGTACTCGAGCGACCGCGGCTTCACGACGACGTACGGCGCGAGCTGGAGCAGGATCGAGCCGAGCTTGCCCGCCTCGCGCAGGGGCTCCACCATCTCCCGGAACGCGCGGAAGACCACCGCGCGGGCCTCGCGGGGCATTCGCTCGACCCGGCCCCGCTCGTCCGGCTTGAGCGCCTGCTGCAGCTCCGGGGGCAGCACCTCGTGCTTGACGCCGTGACGCGTCATCGGGCCGAACGCCTTCACGTGGAAGACGAATCCATTTGGGACGGCGTCGGCCCACTTCGCTACCGTCTCCGGCGGCTGCAGCCGGTAGAAGGTCGAGTCGACCTCGACCGTGTCGAAGACGGTGGCGTAGTACGCGAGGCGCTCGGAGCCGGTGCGGACGCCGGGCGGGTAGAAGACCTTGGTCAACGCCTCGTCGGCGAACGAGCAGGTGCCGATGCGGATCGGCGTCGTCACGCCCGCACCTCGGCGGCGCGGAGAACCCGGCCGATCCCGCGGACGGCCTGGCCGATGCGGTGCTCGTTCTCGATCAGCGCGAAGCGCAGGTGGCCCTCGCCGCCCGGGCCGAAGCCGGCGCCCGGGCTCGCGGCGACGCCGCCCTCGCGGATCAGCCGGAGCGCGACCTCGTGCGACGGCTCGTGCGCGAGCGAGCGGGGGAGGGGGGCCCAGACGAACATCGTCGCCCGCGGACGCGGCACCTCCCAGCCGACCCGCGCGAGGCCGTTGCAGAGCGCGTCGCGCCGCGACCGGTAGATCGCGCACAGCTCCTCCGAGTACTCGTCCGCCTCGCGCAGCGCGACGATCGACGCGATCTGGATCGGCTGGAACGTCCCGTAGTCGAGGTAGCTCTTCAACCGCGCGAGCGCGGCGAGCGCCTCCCGGTTGCCGAGCGCGAAGCCGACGCGCCAGCCGGCCATCGAGAACGACTTCGTCAGCGAGTAGAGCTCGACGGCGACGTCGGCGGCGCCCTCGGCGGCGAGCAGCGACGGCGGCCGGTACCCGTCGAAGCAGAGGTCGGCGTAGGCGAAGTCGTGGACGAGGAGGACCTCCTGCTCGCGCGCGAAGTCGACGAGCGCCTGCATCCCGGCGGCGTCGACGGTCGCGGTGGTGGGGTTGTGCGGGAAGGACGCGACGATCGCCCGAGGGCGCGGTCGCGCCGCGGCGAACGCCTCGCGGATCGCGCCGACGGGGTCGTCGGCGTCCACCCGCGCCTCGGCCACCGAGGCCCCGGCGATGAGCGGCGCGTAGCGGTGGATCGGGTAGGTCGGCGTCGGCACGACGACGGTGTCGCCGGCGTCGGCGAGCGTCCACAGCAGGTGGACGAGCCCTTCCTTGGCGCCGATCGTGGTGAGTGCCTGCGTCTCCGGGTCGAGCTCGACGCCGAACCGGCGGGCGTACAGCTCGCAGATCGCCGCGCGCAGGTTCGGGAGGCCGCGGCTCGCCGAGTAGCGGTGGTTACGCGGATTGAGCGCCGCCTCCCGCAGCTTCTCGACCGCGGCCGGAGGCGACGGCAGGTCGGGGTTGCCGAACGCGAGGTCGACGACGTCGAGGCCGGCGCGGCGGTGCTCCGCCTTGACACGGTCGATCTCCGCGAACGCGTACGGAGGCAGGCGGTCGACGCGACGGAACTCCACCGGCTCCGACCGTAGCGCAGCGCGCGGCCGCTACGGGTAGACGGCGGCCTTGAGCAGGTCGCGGGGCGGGTCGGCGAAGAGCCCCGGCAGGGCGTCGAGCGGGATCCGGTGGCTGACGAGGCGCTCCCACGGGTAGGCGCCGGAGGCGAGGAAGGCGAGCGCCGCCCGCACGTGGCGCGGCGTGTGGTGGAACGCGCCGCGGAGCGTGAGCTCGTCGTAGTGGACGCGCTCCGCGTCGACGGGGACGGCGATGCCCCGCTCGAGGCCGCCGAACAGCAGCACGGTGCCGCCCGGTCGCGCCAGCGCGATCGCGTCCTGCCACGCCTTCGCGGTTCCCGCCGCCTCGAGGACGACGTCCGCGCCGGCGCCGTCGCCCTCCTCGGCCCCGAACAGCGACCCGAGCCGGCGCCGCTCGTCGCGCCCGCCCACGACGACGGGGTGGCAGCCGGCGTCCGCGACGCACGCCGCGAGCATCAGCCCGATCGGCCCGGCGCCGAGGATCGCCACCGTCTGGCCCGCCTCGACGCCCGCACGCTCGACCCCGCGCAGGCAGCACGCGAGCGGCTCGACCATCGCGGCGATCTCGGGCGCGAGCGTGCCCGGCACGGGCAGGAGGTTCACGCGCGCGATCGCGGCCGGGACGAGCAGGAACTCGGCGTACGCGCCGTTGAGGAGCTCGACGTCGCGCCGCTCCTCGTCGGCGTCCGAGTTGGCCGCCACCACGCGGCGGCCCGACGCGACGTCGAGCCCGCAGAACTCGTGGCCGAACGGGCTCGGCAGCGACGCGAGCAGGCGCGGGTGGCCGCGCCGGTACGCCTTGAGGTCGGTGCCGTCGGTGAGCGCCACCTCGACGCGGACGAGCACGTCGCCCTCGCCGGGCTCCGGCCGCGGCACGTCCTCGAGGCGCAGGTCGCCCGGGCCGTGGAAGCGGACCGCCCTCACGGCGTGAACACGACCTTCAGCGCCTCGCCGCGGCGGTAGCGCTCGAGCCCCTCGTCGAACCGTTCGAGCGGCAGCACGGTGGGCTCCGGCAGCTGGAGCTCGGGCAGCAGCGCCACCGCCTCGCGCAGGTGCCGGGGCGTCGCCGAGCGCGAGCCGACCACGTGGAGCTCGCGCCGGTAGACCGGATCGAGCGGGAGCGGCCCGGCGTCGGCGAACACGAGCACCGTCCCGCCCGGCGCGACCGACGCCGTCGCGGCCTCGGCGCCGCCCGGGGCGCAGAGCACCACCGCGTCGACGGGCCCGTCCGGCGCCGGCCCCGACCGATCGGGCCGCACGTCGAGCGCGAACACCTCGTCGCCGCGGCGCCGGAGCACGGCGGCGAAGAGCCGGCCGACGAAGCCGTGGCCGACGACGAGCACGCGACCCCGGGGGACGCGCTCGGCGCCGCGCAACACGCATGCGAGCGGCTCGGCGTAGGTGGCGAGCGCGTCGGACGTCCCGTCCGCGACCGGGACCGTCCCGTCGGCTCGCGCCCGCTCGGCCAGCCCGCCCGGACGGATCGTCGGCGCCGCGAACTCGTCGCACGTCGACTCGTGGCCGGCGCGGCAGCGCTCGCAGCGCCCGCACGGGCGGTGGTGGAGGAGCACTGCGCGCGCACCGTTCACCGTCGCCGCGACGACCTCGTGCCCGAGCACCGTGCCCGCGTACGCCGGCGTCAGCTTCTCCACGTCCGAGCCGCAGAGCCCGCAGGCGAGGACGCGGACGAGCTCGCCCTCGCCCTCGGGCTCCGGCACGTCCGTGAAGCGGGGCGTGCCGGCCTCGTCCACGACGACCGCGCGCACGGTCGGGACGCTATCGCTTGACACGAAGATCGATACGTCTCGAGCGGATGCTCGAGGAGGTGGCGTAGGGGCCGGCCGCCGCCCGATCGGCACCGCGCGGTACACCTGACGCCGCAGGTAGTTCACGCCGGCACTGAGCGGAAAACCCGCACGAGACCTGCGGTGAACCAGTCTCGAACGGCCGGTCCGGCGGCGGTACGTTGTCGGGTACCACACACTCTGGGGGGAGAAGAGGAGTCCTCTGATGGAGACGATGCGGCGGTTCTCCCGGCGGACGTTCATCGCGTGGGTCGGCGGCGCCGGCGCCGGCTTCTACCTCTTCGGGCGGGTCCCCGGGATGCGCGTGCCGGTGGCGCTCGCGCAGCTCCCCGGTGGGACGCTCGACCCCACGCTCATTCCGAAGTTCGAGACGTCGATGCTGATCCCGCCGGTGATGCCCAGGGCCGCGACGCTGCGGATGCCCGGCGGCAAGCCGGTCGACTACTACGAGATCTCGATGCGGCAGTTCGCGCAGCAGATCCTCCCCGCCGGCCTCCCCGCCACGACGGTGTGGGGCTACGGCGGCAAGTCGGCGCAGAGCAACCGCGGGCTGCTGATCCACAACGCGCCCTCGCTCACGATCGAGGCCGAGTGGAACCGGCCGGTGCGGGTCAAGTGGATCAACGAGCTCGTCGACGGGAGCGGCGACTTCCTGCCCCATCTGCTCCCCGTCGACCCGACGCTGCACTGGGCCAACCCGCCCGGCGGCGAGCTGCACCGCGACATGCGTCCCGAGTTCGACGAGACCCCGGGCCGCTACACGGGGCCCGTGCCGATCGTCACGCACGTCCACGGCGCGGTGGGCGTGGCCGACGACAGCGACGGCTACGCCGAGGCGTGGTACCTGCCGGACACCGACGTCCCGGAGGGCTACGCGACGCACGGCACCTGGTACGAGTTCTTCGCCGGAAAGGCCGCGGCGGCGTACGGCGTCACGTGGGGCCCCGGCTTCGCGACCTTCCAGTACCCCAACCACAACCGCGCCTCGACCATCTGGTATCACGACCACGCGCTCGGGATGACGCGACTCAACGTCTACGCGGGCCCGGCGGGCTTCTACCTCGTCCGGGGCGGGCCGTCGGGGGACAAGGCCGTGCTCGACAGCAGGACCGGCACGACGGCGACGCTCCCCGGCCCGGCGCCGCGGGAGAACGACAAGTTCCCGCCCAACAAGCCGTACCGCGAGATCCCGATCGCGATCCAGGACCGCGCGTTCAACCTGGATGGGTCGCTCTTCTACCCCGACTCGCGCGAGGTCTTCGACGAGATCGTCGGGCCGTTCATCCCCGAAGAGGACGGGTTCTCGCCGATCTGGAACCCCGAGTTCTTCGGGAACACGATCATGGTCAACGGCAACACGTGGCCGTTCCTGAACGTCGAGCAGCGGCGCTACCGCCTCCGCTTCCTCAACGGCTGCCAGTCACGCTTCCTCATCCTCGACTTCAACGGGATCCCCGGCGTCGAGGCCTGGCAGATCGGGAACGAGGGAGGCTTCCTCGCCGCTCCGGTGAACCTCACCGCGCTCGGGAACCGGCTGCTCATGGGCCTGGCCGAGCGGGCGGACGTGATCGTCGACTTCACGAACGTCGCGCCGGGGAGCTACGTCCTCGCCAACGTCGGGCCGGACGAGCCGTTCGGCGGCGGCGAGCCGCCCGACGACTTCGACGTCGCCGACCCCGACACCACGGGCCAAGTCCTGCAGTTCCGGGTCGTGCCCGCGCTCGACGCCGACGTGACGACACCGCCGCAGTTCCTCCAGCTACCCGCGATCACGCCGCTCCCGGCAGCGACGGCGACCCGGCCGCTGGCGCTGATCGAGAAGGCGGGCGAGGGCTTCGACGCGAACGGCGATCCCGTCGAGGGCCCGCTCGAGGCCCTGCTCGGCAACGTCGAGTCCGGCCTGACCGTCGAGAAGCTCTGGATGGACTCCGTGAGCGAGAACCCGGCCGTCGGCGCGACCGAGGTCTGGGAGTTCTACAACACCACCGCCGACGCCCACCCGATGCACGTGCACGAGGTCGTGTTCGAGGTGGTGAACCGGCAGGCCCTCGTCCTCGACGGCGAAGAGGTCGTTCAGCCGATCGAGCTCGACGGCGACCCGATCCCGCCCGAAGCGTGGGAGTCCGGCTTCAAGGACACCGTGATCGCCTACCCGGGCCAGGTCACGCGGGTGCGGGCGCGGTTCGTCACGCCGGGCCAGTTCGTGTGGCACTGCCACATCGTCGAGCACGAGGACAACGAGATGATGCGGCCGTACCGCATCGGCCCCATGCAGCCAGGCCAACCCGAGTGAGGCCCCGAAGCCGCGCGGCGCGCGCTGCGGCTCGCGCCGCGCGGCTCAGACCGGGGGTCATCGGCGCCCCCCGGCGGCCCCGGCGGCGTCTCGGCTCCCGCCTTCGCCGCGGAACGTCAGGACGGCGGAGAGCACGTCGCCGCGTTCGCGCGCCGGCCGCCTCGCCCTCGCCATACGACGCTTCGGGCCACGTCTGGTCCGGCGACTAGCCTCCGCCCTCGTGCGCCTGATCGTCGCCCGCTGCGAGGTCACCTACAGCGGCCGCCTCTCGGCCTTCCTCCCGGAGTCGACGCGGCTGCTGATGCTGAAGGCCGACGGCTCCGTGCTCGTCCACGCGGACGCGGGAGGGTACAAGCCGCTGAACTGGATGACGCCGCCGACGATCTTCGAGGAGGACGGCGACCTGCTCGTCGTGCGCAAGCGGGCCGGCCGCAGCGAGGATCGCCTCGAGATTCGCCTGGTCGAGGTGCTTTCGGACGTGGAGCACGAGATGGGCGAGGCTGCCGCGCTCGAGAAGGACGGCGTCGAGCGCGACCTGCAGCTCGAGCTCGCCGCCCGTCCCGACGCGCTCGGCGAGGCGCTCCGCCTCGTTCGGCGCGAGTGGCCCACGGACGTCGGGCCGGTCGACCTCATGTGCCGCGACGAGGAGGACGCGTGGGTCGCGGTCGAGATCAAGCGCGTGGCGACGATCGAGGCCGTCGAGCAGCTCGGGCGCTACCTCGAGCGCATCAGGCTGGATCCCGCGAAGGCCGCCTGTCGGGGCGTGCTCGCGGCGCAGACGATCAAGCCGCAGGCGGCGACGCTCGCCGCGGCACGGGGCATCCGCTGCGTCGAGGTCGACCTCGCGGCCCTCCGCGGCGAGCGCGAGCCCGAGCTCACGCTGTTCGCCGTCTAGCCGAGCGGCGGCTACAATCCGACCCGCCTGCGGGGCTATAGCTCAGCTGGGAGAGCGCCTGGATCGCACCCAGGAGGTCGGCGGTTCGAGTCCGCCTAGCTCCACTTCGAGGACCTCTGCACACGCAGGGGTTCCGTGGTTCTACGTGCCGCGCGCGCTCAACTCGCCGGGCGTATCTCCCCGTCCGTGCCGGCCGCCTCGACGTCCCACTCCTTCCCGAGCGCGTGCAGCCCGCGGACGAGGATGCGACCGAGCTCGTCGGGGACGCGCGGGTCGAGCCGGAGCCGTCCGTCGGCGGCCTCGAGCCCGAGCATCGCCTGGAGCAGGAGGAACGGCGCGCCGGTCGCCCACGCCTGAGGACTGCAGGCGGTCGGGTAGGGAACGGGGAAGCGGCTGACCCAGCGCTCGAAGCCGGCGAACGCCTCCGGGAGCCGGTGGCCGGTGAAGCCGGCCGCCTCGAGCTGCGCCAGCGCGATCCGGTTCGCCTCGTCGCGGAACCCGTAGCGGGCGAGCCCGAGCGCGACGATCGCGTTGTCGTGGGGCCAGATCGTCCCGACGTGGTAGCCGATCGGGTTGTAGCCGCGGTCGCCCACCGCCAGCGTGCGTATGCCCCAGCCCGAGAACAGCTGGTCGGACATCAGGTGGCCCGCGACCGCCCGCGCGCGGTCGTCGGGGACGACTCCTGACCACAGCGCATGGCCCATGTTCGAGGTCATCGAGTCGATCCGGCGCTTGTCGCCGTCGAGCCCGACGACGTAGTAGCCGCCGCGCTCGTCCGACCAGAAGTCGTCGTTGAAGCGCCGACGGAGCTCCAGCGCCTCGCGCTCCAGGCGCTCCGCAAGCGCCTCGTCGCCGATGACCCGCCGTGCGAGCTCGGCGACGCGAAGCTTCGCGTCGTAGACGTATCCCTGGATCTCGACCGTGGCGATCGGGAGGTGCGGGATGGCGCCGTCGGCGAACTGGATGCCGTCCCAGGAGTCCTTCCAGCACTGGTTGCCGAGCCCTTCGGGCGACCGTGTCTGGTACTCGACGTACCCGTCGCCGTCGCGGTCGCCGTGACGGTCGATCCAGTCGAGCGCGGCACGGACGTTCTGCCAGCGCCGGCGGACGAAGGCGTCGTCC
Source organism: Gaiellaceae bacterium (assembly GCA_035456465.1). Classification (GTDB taxonomy): domain Bacteria; phylum Actinomycetota; class Thermoleophilia; order Gaiellales; family Gaiellaceae; genus DATHTC01. Next base: position 101,849 of record DATIDD010000018.1, read on the forward strand.
AGCGTGAAGCGCCAGTACTCGGAGAGGAGGATCAGCCAGAGCGGGGTCGCATCCGCCGTGCCGTAGTACGGGTTGTGCGGCTTCAGGCCGAGCTGGGTCAGCTCGCCGCTCCGGACCTCGTGCATGATCTTCCCCGGTTCCTCGTCGCGGAAGTCGTCCACCTGCGTTCCCTGCAGGGCGCCGAGGAGGTGGAGCGCGCCGCGCGCGAGCCCCGGGCCGACCCAGAGCGTCTGCAGGGACGTGATCAGCGTGTCGCGTCCGAAGAGCGTCATGAACCAGGGAAGCCCGGCGGCCGGGAGGACGTACGTCTCGCCGAGCAGCTCGCCCGTGATCCGGAGTGCCGCCAGGTCGACGACGGACTGCCGGAAGACGCTGTTGAGCGCGGCGCTGCTCGAGTCGCAGCGCGGGATCCGCTGGAGCCACTCGGTCAGCGGCCCTTCCGGCTCCTGCCGTTGGCCGAAAGCCTCCTGGGCCGGCTCGAACGTCGCACCGTTCACGCGCAGGCAGACCTTGGCCACGGCCACGAGCACCTGTCGCGGCTGGAGCTCGACGGCCCACGTGAAGACGTCTTCCTCGAGGCGCGGCCAGGCCTCTGCCGCCACGCCCTCGTCCACGCCCTCGAGGATCTCGCTGCGCTCGATCCGGACCGTCGTCTCCGCGAGGAAGCCGGGGACGCCGTAGCGGAAGCGAAGCCAGCGTCCGTGGGGGTCGACGGCCGAGCGGATGCTCGCGCTGCGGTCGCGGACGGCGCCCTTCACCTCGAACAGGTCGGCGAAGTCCGCGCCGCACGCGAGCCGGAGCTCGAACGCGATCGGCTCCGGCGCGGTGTTGAGCACCGCGAGCTGCTCGAGGACGCCGGCGCCCACGAGCCGGAGCCGGCGCACCGCGAGGCTGTTGGCGGCCAGGCCGGGTAGCGGCGGATTCGCCAGGAAGAAGGCCGCCGAGTGGTAGTCGACGGGGCTGGACTTGAGCAGCGAGAGCGGCTGTCCCCCGATACCGAGCTCCCACCGGCTCAGGAAGCGCGTGTCCTCGTGGAGCAGGCCGCCGACCGAGCCCGGCGGCACGTCGCCGACCGAGTCGGAGAACATGAACGTCCTCCCCTCGAGGACGGCGACGGCGTCGGCCCCAAGCTCGCGTGGGCGCGCGTGCTCGCCGGCGCTCTCCTCCGACGAGCGGCGCGCGGGATACGGGTCGAGCGGCGTCGGGCGCCGCCGGACGGTCGCGACGCGGTGCTCCACGCGGCTTCCTCCTCGAGCTCGCGTGGCCAACGTACCACCGAGTCGGACCGCGCTCTACAGAGACCCGCCGACGAGGACGACGCGCTCGCGCATCGCGGCGAGGCCGAGCGAAATCAGCTCTCGACGTGCGGAGCCGCCATCTGGTTCGGAATCGATCGCAGGCGACGCCGTCCCTCGCGCCGGTCGTGCAGATCGCGACGACCGGCCCCGCGGAGCGGATGCCCGTGCCGGTGCGAGGAGGTCCAGCGTCGCTCGAGTTCGATCCGCCCGCCGTGTTCCGAGCCTAGGCAGGTTCGGCGAGACGGTCTAGCGTGTCCCCGAGCCCGAGCCTGAAGGCGCTCCGAAGGGAGGAGAACATGCCGTTCACGAGGGTGATCTCTCGCAACGGGCCGTTGCCGATCGTTCAGAACATGACCGTCGCCGCCGCGGAGCAGCTGCTGCTCGTGTCGGGAAGTGGATATGCCCCCAACGCGAACGCTCCCATCGGGATGGAGGTGCTCGTGGACGACGCCGTCGTCGGCCGCTGCCGGGTCCTGGCGACCCAGGCGAACACCCACGTGGCCTTCGTGCCCGTCTTCATCCCTCTGACGTTGGCTGCGGCTTCGAGCCCGTTCGCCGTGACGCTGCGGCCGATGGCTAACACCGCCTCGGACAATTGGGACACCTTCGAGGTCGCGCTCGTCGAGTAGCTCCCTCACTCGGGACGGGCCGCGGTCACCACTCCGGCCGTCACGTCGGCAGGGAGTACACTCCGTCCACTGGCCCTGCAGCCAGAATCTCCGGCCGACAGCCCAAAGCCCGCCGACGCGCGCCAGCGCGCGAGGTGTGGAGCCGAGGCAAACAGAGGTCGACTCGCAGGGCCAGTACACGTGTCCCCGACCGGAGGCTGCGATGGGTGGAGCGATCGATCCGACGGGGAAGCGGAAGGACGCGCTCGACGCGTTCCTCGAGGTGAAGCGCCGCGAGGGCTTCGAGGTCGAGACGCACACGGACACGCACGCGATCGTCGTCGAGCGCAGGCTGCGGAAGTCGTTCCTGAATCGGTTGCGCGGGCGCGCCGTCGACAACCGCTACGTCGTCGAGGTCGACGAGCACGCCGAGGTGACGATGGCTCCCGCGGAGCCGAAGCGAACCTGACGCACGCCCGGGCCTCAGCCCGACGGCCCGAGCGCCTCCGCGACGGCCTCGTCGAGCGGCAGCGCACGTCCCTCGGCACGTGCAGCCTCCGGGACGTCCGGGAGCGGGACGTCCGCGCGGATCGGTCGGCGTCCACGCGTTTCGCGCAGCCGGTCGGCCGCGCCGCGGAGGCGCCCGGCGTGGTCGACGTCCCCGCCGGCGGCGGCCAGCCGAGCGAGGCCGTCGAGGCAGTCGGCGATGCCGCCGCCGTCACGGAGCGCGGCGAACGACCGGAGCGCGGCGCGGAACCGGTCGCGGGCCAGGGCCTCGCTACCCGACCGGCGGGCCGTCTCGCCGAGGAGCTCCAGCGCGCAGGCGTGGTTGAACGCCCCCTCCTCGAGGTCGGTGAGCGCGGCGAGCCCGTGCGACTCCGCCGCGCGGAGGTCGCCTTCGCGCAGCGCCAGCTCGGCGAAGCACAGGAGGGCGCGTGCGCCGCCGCCCGCCGCGGCGCTCTGCTCCGCGTAGACGCGGGCGCTCGCGAGGTCGCCCCGGTCGAGCGCGATCTCGCAGAGGTCGGCAAGGGTGGCCGCCCTCGCGTTGGGGCGTCGGACGTCCGCGGGCACGGACGCCAGCTCCTCCTTGAGCTCGATCGCCCGCTCGAGGTCGCCGGCGAAGCGCGCGAGCTCGCCGCCTGCGACGAGCGCCTCGGCGAGGCCGCGGCCCGAGAGGCGGTCGCGCATGGCGAGCGCCGCCTCGGCCCAGTCGCGCCCCTCGGCCAGGTGTCCACGGGAGATGAGGAACGGGTAGAGCGCGCCGACGATGCGGCCGACGTCGTCCGGCTCCCGCGCGGCGAGCGCAGAGGCCACGGCCGCCCGGAAGTTCGCGTGCTCCGCGTCGAGCCGTGCGGACACATCGCGCTCGCTCCCGGTGTGCAGGTCCGCCGCGCTGCTCTCCGCAAGGGCGGTCATGAAGGAACGGTGCCGGCGCTGCACGGATTCCGCCTCGGGCAGGTCGAGCAGCTCGGCGGCGACGTCGCGGATCGTCTCCAGCATCCAGTAGCGGTCGTCGGAGAACCGGAGCAGGCTCTTCTCGACGAGTGACTGCAGCGTGTCGAGCTCGGCGTCCGCCACGGTCTCCGCCGCGTCGAGCGTGCAACCGCCGGCGAAGACCGAGAGGCGTCGGAACAGCTGCCGCTCACCGTTCGGGAGGAGCTCGTACGACCAGTCGACCGTCGCCCGGAGCGTCTGCTGCCGGGGCTCGGCGTCGCGGCCGCCCTTGAGCAGGTCGAGCCGTCGCGAGAGCCGCCGCAGGATCTCGGCGGGGGAGAGTGCCTTCGTGCGAGCGGCGGCCAGCTCGACAGCCAGGGGGAGCGAATCGAGGCGGGCGCAGAGCTGCGCGATCTCGTCCGAGGGCTCGAGCCGCGCCCGCTCGCAGAAGAGCGCGACGGCCTCGGCCTCGGCGAGCGGAGGCACCGCGAACTCGACCTCGCCCTGCACGCGGAGCAGCTCGCGGCTGGTGACGACGAGCGTGAGCCCGGGACAGGTGGAGAGGAGCGCCGAGAGCTCGGGCGCCGCCGCGATCACCTGCTCGAGGTTGTCGAGGAGGAGGAGCAGCTCACGCGCGCCGATGTGCCGGGCGAGCCCGTCCTTCGCGCCCAGCACGCGGGCGATCGTCTCGGTGACGAGGTCGGGATCCCGTAGCGCCGCGAGCCCCACCCAGAAGACGCCGCCCTCGTACCGGGTGACGAGCGCGGCCGCGGCCTCGACGGCGAGTCGTGTCTTCCCGCAGCCGCCGGGGCCGGTGAGCGTGAGGAGGCGTGTGCCGTCCGCCATCCGCGCGATCACCTCCTCGAGCTCGCGCTCGCGCCCGACGAACGAGCTCGCCGGGCGCGGGAGGTTGGTGTTGGCGATCGTCCGGAGCGGCGGGAACGAACGGTCGCCGAGCTGGAAGAGCGGGACCGTTCCGTCGATGTCCTTCAGCCGGTGCTCCCCGAGCGCGACGAGCGACGACACGGCCGGCCCCGGGGGAGCCAGCGCGGCGGTCGCGGCAGAGACGAGCACCTGTCCACCGTGGCCGGCGGCGGAGATCCGCGCCGCGAGATGGACGTCCTCGCCCACGTAGCCCTCACCCGTGACGAGCGGCGTTCCGGTGTGCACGCCGATCCGCACCCGGAGCGGCCGCGTCTCGAGCTGCCTCGTGATCTCGGCCGCGGTCGCGAGCGCGGCCGATGCGGTCGGGAAGGCCACGAAGAAGGCGTCTCCCTGCGTGTCCACCTCGACCCCCTCGTGCGCGCCGTACACGTTCCGCACGACGCGCCGGTGCTCGGCGAGCGCGTGCGCGTACCGCTCCGCGCCGAGTTCGTGCAGGAGCTTCGTCGAGCCCTCGACGTCCGTGACGAGGAACGTGACCGTCCCGCTCGGGAGGTCCGCGCGCACGGCTACAGCATGGCGGCGCCGCGGGACCCGGGCGTGGGCTATCCGGCGCGCTCCTCGAAGCGCCGCGTCACCAGCTCGCCCGCGGCGAGGACGTGCTGGATCATCAGCCGCCGCGCCTCGGGCGGGTCGTGCCGCTCGATCGCGTCGAGCACCGCCTCGTGCTGGGCCACGTTCTCCTCCAGCAGGCCGGCGTTCTCCCCGAGCGCGATCCAGGTGAGGTCGCGCGGGAAGCTCTGGTGGAGGTCGGTGAGCGTCGCCCGGAGGCGCCGGTTGCCGGCCGCGTCCTGGATCGCCACGTGGAAGGAGTCGTTCGCCTGCATCCATTCGGCGTGCGCGTCCACGGGGGGCGTCTCCCCGGGCGGGTGCCCGTCGCGCCACGCGAGCAGCGTGGCGACGGAATGGCGGAACAGCTCCTGCGCCTCGCGCAGCCGCCGGAGCTCGTCGTCGCGGATCCGCGTCGCGGCCAGCCGCGCGGCCAGCCCTTCCAGCTCGGCGCGCACCTCGTAGGCCTCGCGGACCTCGCGCGGGCTCGGCATCCGCACGAGCGCGCCGCGCTGCGGGCGCACCTCCACGAGCCCGCTCGCCTGGAGCTTGCGCAGCGCTTCGCGAACGGGCGTGCGGCTGACGCCGAACTCGGCGGCGACCGACTCCTGGCGCAGCCATGTCCCGGTGGGGATCTGGCCGGTCAGCACCCGCGTCTGGAGCGTCGCCGCCAGCTCGTCGACGAGCGCCCGGTGGTTCTCGCTCACGTCCGCAGCCCGTCCCGGACGAGGCGGGCGCCCACGAGCGCGAGGAAGACGGCGAAGACGAGCCGCAGCGTCGAGGCGTCCATCGCCAGGGCGAGGAACGCGCCGGCGACGCCGCCGACCGCGCCGACGACGCCGAACCGGAGGGCGACGCCGAGGTCGCCGACGTCGCGCCGCCGCAGCTCGAGGCTCGCGACGAGCGCCGTCGGCAGCACGACCACGAGCGAGGTCGCCTCGGCGGCCTGCTGCGACATGCCGATCGCGAGCGTCAGGAAGGGGACCATCAGGATGCCGCCGCCGACGCCGAGCAGGCCGGCGGCGATGCCGGTCCCGACGCCGAACGCCGCGAGGGCGAGCAGGACGGCCACGCCGTTCACGCCCGGATGCCCATCGTGACCGCCGCGGCGAGGAGGAAGCAGCCGAAGACGAGCTTGAGCGGACGCTCGTCGATGCGTGCGAGCAGGCCGGCGCCGAGCCGCGCGCCCGCGACGGCGCCGACCGCGAGCGCGGCCGCGTCGAGCCAGTGCACGCGGCCCGCGATCCCGTACGTGAGGATCCCGGCGAGGCTGATGGGGATGATCGCGCCAAGCGAGGCCGCGTGCGCGTCTCGCTGCCGGTAGCGGGCCCAGAGCACGAGCAGCGGCACCATCACCACGCCGCCCCCGACGCCGAGGAGCCCGGAGAGGAGGCCCCCGACGAGCCCGATCGACACGAGCTGCGGGTCGAGCAGCCGTGCTCGCCGCGCCGCAGAGGCCTGCACGAGGCGCTCGGTCATCGTGCGCGACGATACCACCGTTTGGATCCATTTGACCATAGCTTGGATCCAATCTACAGTTGCCGTTCCGTCCCCGCGACGGGAGACGGCATCGATCCTGCTTAGGGGGCAGAAGATGAGATGGCATCGCGTAGCTCGAGCGGCCGGGCCGGCCTCCGCCGCCGCGGCCCTGACGCTCGTCGTCGCGGTCTCCGCCGGCGCCGGCACGAAGGCGACGCCGCCGATCAGGAACGGCGGGACGCTGGTGGTGTCCCTGGCGGAGGAGCCCGACGCGCTCGATCCGACCCTGGCGCGCACGTTCGTCGGCCGGATCGTCTTCCTCCACATGTGCGAGAAGCTCTACGACCTCAACGCGAAGCTCCACATCGTCCCGCAGCTCGCCGCGGCGCTGCCGCAGGTCTCGAGGGACAAGCTGACCTACCGGATCGGCCTGCGCGGCGGGATCAGGTTCAATGACGGCACGCCGTTCAACGCCGCCGCCGTCAAGCAGTCGCTCGAGCGGCACCTGACGCTGAAGGGATCAACGCGCGCGAGCGAGATCTCGCCGATCGCGTCGGTCGACACCGCCGGGCCGCGCACCGTCGTCCTGCACCTGAAGACGCCGTTCTCGCCGCTGACCGCGCAGCTCGCCGACCGGGCCGGGATGGTCATGTCGCCGAAGGCCATGGACGCGCTCGGTGACAAGTTCGCCACCAACCCGGTGTGCGTCGGCCCGTTCGAGTTCAAGAGCCGGGTGGCCGGCGACCGGATCACGCTGGAGAAGTCGAACGACTACTACGGCAGGTCGAAGGTGCACCTCGCCCAGATCGTGTTCAAGATCATCACGGACCCGAACGCGCGGACGCAGAACCTGCGTGCGGGCGACAGCCAGGTGCTCGACCGCGTGCAGTCGACCGACGTGCCGACGCTGCGGCGGGACTCGTCCGTCAGGGTGATCAGGACGCCGACGATCGGCTACCAGGGCCTGACGCTGAACATCGGGAACAAGAACGGCCTGCTGAAGGGCTACTCGAACGTCGGCACGCCGCTCGCGAGGTCGCAGTTCCTGCGCACCGCGTTCGACCTCGCGCTCGACCGGACGGTGATCAACCGGGTCGTGTTCAGCGGGCTCAACCTGCCGGACTGCTACCCGATCTCGCCCGTGAGCCCGTGGTACGTCACGACCAAGGGCCTCGACTGCAACCTGCACGCGAACGTCGCCACCGCGAGGAAGCTCGTGAAGGCGTCGAACATCGACACGCCGATCAAGGTCCAGCTGACGATCGGCACCGATCCGGTGGCCGCGCGCCTCGGGCAGGTGATCCAGGCGATGGAGAAGGCGGTCGGCTTCGACGTCCAGCTGAAGCCGACGGAGTTCGTCTCGGCCCTCAACCAGGCCGATGCGGGCCGGTTCGAGACGTTCGCGGTCGGCTGGTCCGGCCGCGTCGATCCCGACGGGAACATCTACGGGTTCGTGGCCACGCCGGGGACGCTGAACGACTCGGGCTTCTCCGACCAGAAGCTCGACTTCATCCTCAACAACGCGCGCAGGTCGGTGACCCAGAAGTCGCGGATCACGCTGTACAGCGCCGCGATGAAGATCATTCACCGCCAGCGGCCGCTGATCTACCTCTACCATCCGGTCAACTACTACGGCGTGTCGAAGAAGGTGTCCGGCGTGAAGGTGTACGGCGACGGCCTCATCCGGGCGGGCAACGCCGGCTTCCTGAGGTAGCGACGAGCATGGGCGGCTTCCTCCTGCGCAAGGTCGGAGCCGCCCTGATCGTCATCGTGGCGGCGAGCATGCTCGTCTTCCTCGGCGTGCGCGCGCTGCCGGGCGACCCGGCGCTCGCGCTGGGCGGCGAGAACCGCGACCCCGCCGTGCTCGAGGCGATCCGGCACGACTACGGGCTCGACCGTCCGCTCCCGGTCCAGTACCTGCGCTGGGTCGGCCACGTCGTCCGGGGCGACCTCGGCACCGACCAGCGGAAGCTGCCCGTCGGCCACACGATCGTCACGCGGCTGCCGATCACGCTCGAGCTCGGCTTCCTCGCGATCCTGATCGGCTCGGTGCTCGGGATCCTCGCGGGGGTGATCGCGGCCGTGCGGCGCGGCAAGCCCTCCGACTACGCCGCCACCTCGCTCGCGCTCGTCGGCCTCTCCGTGCCGCACTTCTGGCTCGGGCTGCTGCTGATCATCCTGTTCGCCGTCCGGCTCCAGTGGCTGCCGGCGGGCGGCTACGTCCCGTTCTCCGAGGACCCGGTGGAGAACCTGCGCCACCTGCTGCTGCCCGCGATCGTGCTCGGCACGGGCCTGAGCGCGGTCGTGATGCGGCAGATGCGCTCGGCGATGCTCGACTCGCTCAACGCCGACTACGTGCGCACGGCGCGGGCCAAGGGGCTGCCCGAGCGGTCGGTCGTCGGCGTCCACGCGCTCCGCAACAGCCTGATCACGGTGACGACGATCATCGGCCTCCAGCTCGGCGCGCTGATCTCGGGGGCCGTCATCACCGAGCAGATCTTCGGGATCGCCGGCTTCGGCCGGCTGACGATCGACGCGGTCAACCAGCGCGACTACGCGCTGCTGCAGGGGGTGGTGCTCGTCGTGGCCGCGGGCTACGTCGTCGTCAACCTCCTCGTCGACATCACGTACTCGCTGCTCAACCCGCGGATCCGGATCGTGGCGGCGCCGTCGTGACCGGCCCCGATCGCTCCGACCAGGCACGCGCGTGAGCTACGTCGACCTCGCCGCGTCGGACGTCCTCTCGCCGCAGGCGCGCCGCCGGCGCCTGTGGCGGCGCCGCCTCGCCCGCCGCCCCCTCGCGATCGCCGGCTTCGCCGTCGCGCTCGCGTTCGTGCTGGCGGCGATCCTCGCCCCCTGGGTGTCCCCGTACTCGCCGGACGAGCAGGACTACAACGCGCTGCTCGCGCACCCGTCCCCGTCGCACTGGTTCGGGACGGACGAGTTGGGACGCGACATCCTCTCGCGGATCATCTGGGGCGCCCGCGCGTCGATCCAGGCGGGCGTGCTCGCGACGATGCTGGCGATGGCGATCGCGCTGCCGATCGGCCTCGTCGCGGGCTACTACCGCGGCACGGTCGACGCCGTCATCTCGCGGGTGACCGATGTGCTGCTCGCGTTCCCGTTCCTGATCCTGGCCGTCGGGCTCGCGGCGATCCTGGGACCGTCGCTCCTGAACGCGACGATCGCGCTCGGCCTCGGCGCCGCCCCCGGCCTGATCCGCGTCACGCGCGGGGAGACGCTCGCCCTGCGGGAGGAGGACTACATCCGCGCGGCGGTCGCGAACGGCGCCAGCGACGCGACCATCCTCTCGCGGCACGTGGTGCCGAACATGACCTCGACCCTGCTCGTGCAGGCGACGGTCACGATTCCGGCGGCGATCATCGGCGAGGCGGTGCTCTCCTTCCTCGGCCTCGGGGTGCAGCCGCCGACGCCGTCGTGGGGGGTGATGCTCGCCGACGCGCAGAGCTACCTGTCCCAGGCCCCGCGGCTCGCCGTGTACCCCGGGCTCGCGATCTTCTTCTGCGCGCTCGCCTTCAACCTGCTCGGCGACGGCCTGCGCGACGTCCTCGATCCGCGCACGACCCGGTGACCGACGCGCTGCTCGAGGTCGCCGACCTCTCGGTGCGCTTCGACACGGATGACGGCCCGATCCACGCCGTCGACCGGTTGTCCTTCTCGCTGGCGGCTCGCGAGGTGCTCGGCATCGTCGGCGAGTCCGGGTGCGGCAAGTCCGTGACGATGATGTCGCTGCTCCGGCTGTTGCCGCCGACCGCGGCGGTGACCGGGACGGCGCTGTTCGAGGGACGCGACCTGCTCGCCGCCCCGGCGGCGTCGCTGCGCCGGATCCGCGGCCGCGAGATCTCGTTCGTGTTCCAGGAGCCCGCCACCTCGCTCAACCCGGCGTTCACGGTCGGGCGGCAGATCGGCGAGGTGCTGCAGCGTCATCTCGGGCTCTCGCGGCAGCAGGCGCGCCGTCGGACCGTGGAGCTGCTCGACGTCGTCCGGATCCCGGCGCCGGCGCGGCGGGTCGACGAGTACCCGCACCAGCTCTCCGGCGGCATGCGGCAGCGCGTGATGATCGCGATGGCGCTGGCCTGCGACCCGAAGATCCTGATCGCGGACGAGCCGACGACGGCGCTCGACGTGACCATCCAGGCCGGGATCCTCGACCTGCTGCGGGACCTGCGCGAGCGACTCGGGATGGCGATCGTGCTGATCACGCACAACCTGGGCGTCGTCGCCGACATCGCCGACCGCGTCGTCGTCATGTACGCCGGGCGAAAGGCCGAGGAGGCGCCCGTCCGCGAGCTCTTCGCGCACCCGCAGCACCCGTACACGATCGGGCTGCTCGGCGCGATCCCCCGTCGCGGCGTCGCGCGGCTGCGCGAGATCCCGGGGCTCGTGCCGTCGCTCTCGGAGCCGGTTCCCCACTGCGCCTTCGCGCCGCGCTGCCCGCGCGCGGACGAGACGTCGCGGACGCAGGTGCCGGTGCTGCGCGAGATCCGTCCCTCGCACCTGGTCGCGTGCTTCCATCCGGGGAGCGAATGACCGTCCAGCCGGTTCTCGAGGTCGAGGGCCTCGTCAAGCACTTCCACGTCGGCTCGCAGCTCCTCGGCGGCGGCGGCGTGGTCCACGCCGTCGACGGGGTGTCGCTCACGATCGGGCCGGGCGAGATGCTCGGCCTCGTCGGGGAGTCGGGCAGCGGCAAGTCGACCGTGGGGAACTGCATCGCGCGGCTCGTCGAGCCGACCGCGGGCACGATCCGGATCGGCGGCGTCGACGTCACGCACCTGTCGCGGCGGCAGATGCGGCCGCTGCGGCGCCAGGTGCACATGGTCTTCCAGGACCCGTACTCCTCGCTCAACCCGCGGATGACGTGCGGCCAGATCGTGGGGGAGCCGTTGCGGCTGCACCGGCTCGCCTCGCGCAGGGGCCTGGACGCCCGAGTGGTGGAGCTGTTCAGGCAGGTGGGGCTGCGGCCGGAGCTCCGGCACCGGCATCCCCACGAGCTCTCGGGCGGCCAGCGGCAACGGGTCGGGCTCGCGCGGGCGCTCTCGGTCTCGCCGTCGCTGCTCATCGCCGACGAGCCGGTGTCCGCGCTCGACGTCTCCGTCCAGGCGGCGATCCTGAACCTGCTGCGCGACCTCCAGCAGGAGCTGGGCTTCTCGTGCCTGTTCATCACGCACGACCTCGCGACGGTCGAGTTCCTCTGCGACCGCGTCGCGGTCATGTACCTCGGCAAGATCGTCGAGGAGGCGTCGATGGAGGCGCTGTTCGCGTCGCCGATGCATCCGTACACGCAGGCCCTTCTCTCGGCGGCCGTCACCCCGGATCCCGAGCGGCAGCGCTCGCGGACGAGGATCGTGCTCGACGGCGACGTGCCGAGCCCGCTCGCGCCGCCCTCCGGCTGTCGCTTCCGGACGCGGTGCCCGCTCGCCGCGCAGTCGGCGCCGCGGTCGGAGGACGAGGAGCCGGCGCTGCGGCAGGTCGCCCCGGGCCACTCGGTCGCGTGCCACCTGGTCGAGGCCGGCGGCGAGGCGCCGGCCCTCCGGGATCTCGCGACGGGTCGCGCGTGACGTTCACCACGCGGCCGGAGCTGCGCGGCACCTTCGGCATGGTCGCCTCGACCCACTGGCTGGCGACGGCGGCCGGCATGGCCGTCCTCGAGCGTGGTGGGAACGCGTTCGACGCCGCCGTCGCGACCGGGTTCACGCTCCAGGTCGTGGAGCCGCACCTGAACGGGCCGGGCGGCGACCTCCCGGCCGTGTTCTGGTCGGCCGACCGCGGCGAGCCACTCGTGCTCTGCGCCCAGGGGGTCTCGCCGGCGGCGGCGACGATCGACCGCTTCCGCGCGGAGGGGCTGGAGCTCGTGCCCGGGACCGGCCTCCTCGCCGCCTGCGTCCCCGGGGCCTTCGGCGGCTGGCTGGCGCTCCTCGCGGAGTTCGGCACCTGGCGGCTCGCCGATGTGCTCGAGCTCGCGATCGGGTACGCCGAATCCGGCTATCCGGTCGTGCCCGGGATCCCGGCGACGATCTCGAGCGTGGAGGAGCTCCTGCGCGGCTGGCCCGGCTCGGCCGAGCTGTACCTGCCGCCGCCGGCGGCGGGGTCGCTGTTCCGGAACCGCGCTCTGGCCGCGACGTACCGCCGGCTCGTCGCGGACTCGCGGGGCGGCTCCCGGGAGCAGGAGCTCGAGCGGGCGCGCGCGCTCTTCTACGAGGGCTTCGTCGCCGAGACGATCGACCGCTTCTCGCGCGGAAACGGCGGGCTCCTCACGGGTGACGACCTCGCGTCCTGGCGCGCGACGCTCGAGCCGGCCGTCACCTTCGACTTCGGCGGCCTCACCGTCTGCAAGACGCCGGCCTGGGGGCAGGGGCCGGTGTTCCTGCAGCAGCTCGCCCTGCTCGCGGGCTTCGATCTCGCCGGGCACTCCGACGCCGAGTACGTGCACACCGTCGTCGAGTGCGCGAAGCTCGCGCTCGCCGACCGCGAGGCGTTCTACGGCGACGCCCCCGGCGCCGACGTCCCGCTCGAGCGGCTGCTGTCGGCCGAGTACAACGACGAGCGGCGCACGCTGGTGGGCGACGCCGCCTCGGAGGAGCTGCGCCCCGGCGGCGGCCGCCTGCCGCGCCTCGTCGCCGCGCAGGCGCAGGCCGGCAGCGGCGAGCCCACCGCGAGCTTCGCCGGCCGCGGCGACACCGTCCACCTCGACGTCGCCGACCGGTGGGGGAACCTCCTCTCGGCCACGCCGAGCGGCGGCTGGCTCCAGAGCTCGCCGGTCATCCCCGAGCTCGGTTGGCCGCTCGGGACGCGGGCGCAGATGTTCTGGCTGGAGGAGGGCCTGCCGTCGTCGCTCGAGCCGCGAACGCGGCCGCGGACGACGCTCTCGCCGACGCTGGCGCTTCGCGACGGCGAGCCGTGCCTCGCCTTCGGCACGCCGGGCGGCGACCAGCAGGACCAGTGGTCGTTGCACGTGTTCCTCCGCCACGTCGTCTACGGCGACGACCTGCAGGCGGCGATCGACGCGCCCTCGTTCCACACGGACCACGCGCCGTCGTCGTTCTTCCCGCGGCAGGCGCAGCCGCGGTCGCTCCGCCTCGAGTCGCGCTGGGGCGACGGCGTGGCGGGCGAGCTGCGCCGCCGCGGCCACCTGGTGGAGGTCGCCGGCCCGTGGTCGCTCGGGCGCGTCACCGCCGTCGGTCGCGAGCCCGACGGCACGTTGAAGGCCGCAGCCAATCCGCGCGGGATGCAGGGATACGCCGCGGGCAGGTGAGCCGCCGGCGGCGGGCGTCGAGACGAGCTGCGTCGACGCAGGCCGCGGGCTCCCGGACGACGAGAGGGGCTCCGCTCGGAGCCCCTCTCGCGACCTCGTGTGGGCGCGGCGCGCTAGCGGGCGACGCGCAGGACGAGCGTCCTGCGCGCGACGACGCCGAGCGCGTCGCGTGCGGCGATCGTCACGCGCCGGGTGCCGACCGCGCGGGCGACGCCGGCGAGCGTGCCCGTGCGGGCGTCGAGGCGGATGCCGGCCGGCAGCGGCCCGCGGACGAGTTGCCAGCGGACGGCGCCGACCCCGCCGCGCTTCGCCAGCTTCACGCGGTACCGCGCGCCCAGCTTCGCCGTCGCGAGCCTCCGCGTCGCGACCGCGAGTCGTGGCGCGACGCTGACCGCGACCGTCGTCGACGCCGAGTAACCGACGGCGTCGGTCGCGGCGAGGGTGGCCGAGAACGACCCGGCCGCCGTGGGCGTGCCGCTGAGCGCGCCGGTCGCGGCGTCGAGCGTCACCCCGGCGGGAAGCGAGCCCTGGGCGACCGACCACGCGATCGGCTGCGCGCCGCCGCTCGTCCCGACGGTGGCCTTGAACGGTACGCCGACCTCCGAGGCGCCGGCGGCCGGAGCCGAGAGCGCGAGCGGCGCCGCGACGACGAAGGTGAACTCCCTCGTGCCGACGCGCTTCGGGCCCGGGTCCTGGACGCGGGCCGTGAACGTGTACGACCCCGGCGCGGCGGCCGTGCCGGCGAGCACGCCCTGGGGCGTCAGCGACAGGCCCGGCGGCAGGCTGCCCGCTCCGACCGACCACGAGAGCGATCCGCCGCCCGAGGCCGAGAGCGTGGTCGAGAACGCGGCGCCCGCCCGGACGGGGCCGAGCGCGGGCGTGGTCACGACCAGCTGCGGGAGCACGCGGATGTGGAAGTCGGCCTGCGAGGGCGTGCTGTTGCAGGCCAGCGGCCCCGGCTCGCCGTCGGTCAGCTCGACGAAGAAGTGGTAGTCGCCCGGCGCCGTCGGGACGCCGCGCAGCTCGCCGGTCTTGCGGTCGAGCACGAGGCCGGGCGGGAACGGCGCCGAGCCCGCGGCGAGATGGAAGTCGTACGACGGCGGGCAGCCCTCCTCGCCGATGAACTGGTGCGAGTACGGCTGGCCGACGACGGCGTCGGCAAGGACGTTCGGCTCGCCCTCGATGTCGAGGGCGGAGGCGGCGGGCACGGCCAGGATGCCGAGCACGGCGACGAGCACGAGCAGGCGGAGACTGCGCATTGAACCCCCAGGTCGGCGAGACGAGCGCGCCGAGGCTAGCAGCCGTCGGAGACGGACGATTCGCCGTTTGACAGTCCCTTTACGCTCGATGCGGGATGTCCCATCCGGAGCTGGCGGCCGAGCAGGCGTACGTCGACCGCGCCTACGAGCAGCTCGAGCGGATGCGGCAGACGGTCGCCGGGGCTGCCGACACGGCCGACGGCGAGGTCGCCGCGCTCGCGCTCGAGGCCTGGGCGCGCCGGCGCCTGCGGACGTTCGAGGACGCCGACCGCGGGCTCTGCTTCGGGCGTCTCGACCTCGAGGGCGACGTCCGGCCGCTCTACGTCGGGCGCCGCTGGGTGCACGACGAGGGCCACGAGATCCTCGTCGTCAACTGGCAGGCGCCCGCCGCACGCCCGTTCTACACCGCCACGCCGGTCGAGCCGCAGCGCGTCCGCCTGCGCCGCCGCTTCCGCACCCACGGCCGGCGACTCCTGGGCCTCAGCGACGAGACCCTCGACGGGACGCAGCTCGAGGGGGCGGCCGTCTCCGACTTCCTGCTGGAGGAGCTCGAGCGCACGCGCGAGGGGCGCATGCGGGACATCGTCGCCACGATCCAGGCCGACCAGTACCGCCTGATCACGGCCGACCCGAAGGGAGCGCTGGTCGTCCAGGGCGGGCCTGGTACCGGGAAGACGGCCGTCGGCCTCCACCGCGCGTCGTGGCTGCTCTACACCCACCGTCGGGAGCTCGGCCGTCGCGGCGTGCTCGTCGTCGGGCCGAATCCGACGTTCATGGACTACGTCTCGCACGTGCTCCCGTCGCTCGGCGAGGACGCGGTCGAGCAGCGCGCCGTCGGCGAGCTGCTCGACGGGGTGGGGGCGACGCGGGAGGAGGCGACCGACGTTGCGCGGCTGAAGGGCGACCTCCGGCTCGCCGAGGTCGTGAGCCGGGCCGTCGAGCGCGCCCTGGTGCGCGCGCCCGAGCCGCTCGTGCTCACGGTCGACGGCGCGATCGTGTCGGTCGAGGAGCCGGACGTGGCGGCGCTCCTCGAGGAGGCGCTCGCGTCGGCCGACGGGCTGCAACCGGCGAAGGAGCGGTTTCGCTCGCTGCTCCTGCGTCGCTTCTACGCCCGCTACGCGCGGCGCCTCGGCGGCGAGGCCTACCTCGGCTTCGACGAGCTGGAGGCGGTGCTCCGCCGGGGCGGGTTCCTGACCCGGTACCTCGACCGCGTCCTGCGGCTGCCGAAGCCGGACGCGCTCGTCCGTCGGCTGCTGACCTCGCCGACGGCCCTGGCGGACGCGGGCGAGGGCGTGCTCGAGCCGGCCGAGCTCCGGCTGCTCCTGCAGGACCGTCCGCGGCGCGCGGCGGAGCTCGAGTGGAGCGTCCACGACCTGCCGCTGCTCGACGAGGCGCGCGCGCTCGTGGAAGGGCCGCCGCGCCGGTCCGGCCACGTGATCGTGGACGAGGCCCAGGACCTCTCGCCGATGCAGCTGCGGATGGTCGCGCGGCGCGCCGCACACGGGCTGACGATCCTCGGCGACGTGGCGCAGGGCACCGGCCCGGTCGCCTACGCCGGCTGGGACGAGCTCGCCGCCCACCTTCCCGCCGGCGTGGACGTCCGCGTCGAGGAGCTGCGCCACGCCTACCGCGTCCCGGCCGAGATCATGGAGCTGTCGCTGCCGCTGCTCGACCTGATCGCGCCGCGCGTCGAGCGGCCGCTCGCCTACCGCACCGGGGCGGCGCCGCCGCGAGGCCGGCGCGTGGAGGCCGGTGCCCTGCTCGCGGAGGCGCTGCGGGAGGCCGGGGCGCTGGCCGAGCAGGACGGGCTGATCGCGGTGATCGCGCCGGCCTCGCTCGCCGCGGAGGCGCCGGCGGCCGACGCGTTCGACGAGACGTCGATCCCGGTGCTGACCGCCCGGAGCGCGAAGGGCCTCGAGTTCGACCACGTGGTCGTCGTCGAGCCCGCGGCGATCGTCGAGGAAGCCGGCGAGCAGGGCCTCCGCGAGCTCTACGTCGCGCTCACGCGGCCGACGAGGACGCTCGTCGTCGTCCACGCCCGTCCGCTGCCCGCGCCGCTGCGGGCGCTCTGACCCGCGGCGGTCAACACGCCGGCGCCCGCGTGCGCCCCGCCGCGGCCGCGCGGCGGTAGTCGGCCACCCGCTCGAACGGGCGCCGCCCGTACACGTACACGCGGGCGAGCCCGCGGCGCAGCAGCTCGAGGCCGAGGTCCCGTCCGCCCGGCAGCTCGACGTAGGCCAGGAGCCGGCCGAAGCGGTCGCGCCGCGCCTGCGTCGAGTCGCCGCGGAGCGACACCCGACGGCGGAGCGCGAGCGACCGCGTCGCGGCGGCCGCCTCGTCGGCGCCGCAGTCGCCCAGCTCCGGCGTGTCGATGCCGAGCACGCGGACGCGCTCGCGCGCGCCGCCGTCGGCGAGCCGGACGACCAGCGTGTCGCCGTCGGCGACGCGAGACACCGTCGCCGCCACCTCGGTCGCGCCGTCGCCGCGGCACGCCGCGAGGAGCGCGACGGCCGTGCCGGCGGCGAGGGCGGCGCGCGCGTCAGGCACGCCGAGCGGCGCGGTCGCGCGCCGACGCGGCGAGGAGCCCGCGGTAGTGCGCGACCATCTGCTCGTGCTCGTGCGGCGGGAAGGTCGACGTGATCGTGTCGACGAGCACGCGGTCGAGCTCGGGCCCCGCGAACCACTCCGCCGCACGCTCGTCGAAGCCGGCGAGCGCGACGTCGCAGAACTCGCGGTAGGCATCGACCTGGAAGGACGCGTCGGCGATCCGCCGGTACGACGCGAGCTTCTCCGCGTACGAGCGCTGCTCGTCGTCGCTCACCTCCCAGTACGGCTCGAGGTCGAGCGAGACGCGCATCCGGCGGCCACTCGCGACGCAGAAGGCGCACCACTTCACGAGCGCCTCGAGTGCCCACGGGAAGTAGTAGTGCAACGAGATCAGCGACACGTCGGGCGAGGCGTTCGCGTAGTCGATCGGGTACACCTCGCCGCCCTTGACGATCGTCTCGCACGAGTTGAACTCCCAGCCGAAGAACGCGTTCACGAGCCGCGAGATCGTCACGATCTCGTCGCCGTTCTCGGCCGACAGGAACGCGTGGTCGACCCGGTACCGGTCGTGCATCGGCCGGTCGGGCTCGAACCGCATCGTCATCGTCTCGGCGCCGATCGAGAGGCTGCGGGCGAACACGTCGAAGTCCTCCACGGCCGCCTGCAGGTGCATCAGCCGCCGGCCCGACTCGTCGTAGCGCCGGTGGAGCTCGTCGGGCGAGCCGATCCGGGTCACCCCGATCCACTGGCCGCCGTCGAACGGCTTCATGTACAGCGGGTACCCGACGTGCGCGGCGACCTCCTCGAGGTCGAACGGCAGGTTGTACTTCGCCGCGGTGTAGGGGAAGCGCGGGTTGTCCGGCGGCTGCTTGTGGGGGAGCAGCCACGTCTCCGGCACCTTCAGCCCGAGCCGCATCATCGCGCAGTAGGCCGCGTGCTTCTCCATCGACTGGAAGGTGAACGGGTTGTTGAGCAGGTAGACGCCGTCCATCAGCGCCACCTTCTTCAGCCACTCGCGCGGGACGTAGTACCAGTACGCCAGCCGGTCGATCACGAGCGCATGGCGCGGGACGGCGCGGAGGTCGAACGGCTCGATCGTGACGCGCTCGGTCGTCAGCCGGTGGCGCTCGCCCCCGTGCTGGAACTCGCCGAGCAGCTCGACCAGCGCCTCGAACGCGCGCGGCCAGTCCTCCTCGGTCCCCAGGAGCAGGCCGACGAGGTGGCGCCTCACGCGAGCACCTCGTCCAGGTGCGCCCCCAGCGCCTCACGCCACGAGCGCCACTCGTGGCCGCCAGGGACCTCGTGGAAGCGGACGGGGTATCCCTGCCGGGCGAGCGCCTCCGACATCGCGCCGTTGTTGGCCAGGTTCTCCTCGTCCACGCCGCAGGTCATCGTCACCGGGATCGGCGAGTGCCAATCGTGGCCGTTGAGGACGGTGCCGACGAAGCGCGTGATCCTGGCGAAGCGCGGGAAGCGGGCCTCCTGCCGGTCGGTGCGCCGGCGGAAGAAGCTGCCCGACTGCGCGAGGATCGCGTCGAAGGCGCCCGGATGCCGCCGGTGCGCGTGGAGCAGCGCGAGCCCGCCGAGCGAGCAGCCGAGCCCGACGCGGCGCGAGGCGGGCCCGAGCTCGGGCAGGAGCTCCTCGGCGAGCAGGCGGGCGTAACGGGCCGACGCGGAGTAGGCCTCGTTCCGGTCGGCGGCCGAGAGCAGCGCGACGCGCAGCGGCTGGTACGGCTCGAGCAGCCGGCGCAGCGAGGCGCGCCGCGCGTAGTCGTGGCCGTCGTGGACGACGAGCAACGGCACCCGCTCGGGCCGCGTCCGCTTCGGCGTCCAGACGACGACGCGGTGCGCCTCCCTCAGTACTGGACCTTCCGCCGGCTGCGCTCGAACTGCCGCCAGCGCTTGCGCTGCGCCGACTGCAGCGCCTTGTCCTGCCGGATCTCGAGCGCCCGGATCTCGGCCTGGAGCTTGCGGTAGCTCTCCCACCGGTGCGGGTCGAGCCGGCCGTCCTCGAGCGCCGCCGCGACGGCGCAGCCCGGCTCGTGGTCGTGCGTGCAGTCCGAGAAGCGACACTGCGCGGCCAGCTCGGACACGTCGGCGAACGCGGTCTCGAGCGCCTGCTCGTCGGCCCACAGCTGGAGCTCGCGCATCCCCGGCGTGTCGAGCAGGAGCGCCCCGCCCGGGAGCGGGACGAGCTCGCGGTGCGACGTCGTGTGCCGGCCGCGCTCGTCGTCGGCCCTGACCTCCGCGGTGGCCATCCGCTCCTCGCCCAGCAGGCTGTTCACGAGGGTCGACTTGCCGACGCCCGAGGAGCCGAGGAGCGCAACCGTGCGGCCCGGGCCGAGATACTGCTCGAGCTCGTCGAGACCCTCGCGCGTGACGTTCGAGACCGCGTGCACGGGGACGCCGAATGCGATCGTCTCGACGTCCGCCACCGCCTCCGCGACGTCGCCCGGGTGCAGGTCGGACTTCGTGAGCACGATCACGGGCTCGGCGCCGCTGTCCCACGCGGCGGTGAGGTAGCGCTCGAGCCGCCGCAGGTTGAGGTCGTGGCCGAGGGCCGACACGAGGAGCACGGTGTCGACGTTGGCGGCGATGATCTGCTCGCCGACCCGGTCCATCGTCTCCTTCCGGGAGAAGACGGTGCGCCGGGGCAGCACGACCTCGACGATCGCCTGGTCGTCCGAGAGCCGGCGCAGGCCGACCCAGTCGCCGACGGCCGCGAGCTCGCCGGTGCGCACGAGCCGGCGCGCCGCCTCTGCCTCGAGCTCGCCGCCCTCGGTCAGCACGACGTAGCCGCCGCGGTGCTGCACGGCGACGCGCGCGGGGACCAGCCCCTCGTCTCTGTGAGGGCGGAATGCCTCGTCGAAGAACGGGCTCCAGCCCAGCGATTCCAGCGTCAAGCGAAGACCTCCAGCGTCTCGTCGGTGAGGTGAACGGAGACGAGGCTCGCGCCGTCGCGGAGATCGCCGTGGGTCAGGCGAGCGCGACCGAGAGCCTCGCGGCCCGGAAGGCGGCTGCTGCGGTCATTGATCCGGCCCTCCTCTCGGTCGACTGGCCGGCGCAGGTCGCGCCGGGCTCCGTCAGAGTAGACACCCGTGGAACCCGGGTCAACGAAGCGGCTCAAGGGACGCCACGTCGCGGTCACGGGCGCCTCGCGCGGGATCGGCCGGGCGATCGCGCTCCGTCTGGCGGCGGAAGGGTCCCGGTTGTCGCTGCTCGCGCGCACTCGGCCGGGGTTGGAGGAGACCGCGGCCGGGTGCGCCGACGCGTCCGTCGCGCCGTGCGACGTCCGCTCGCGTGACGGGCGGCACCTTGATGGGCGAGGAAGACCGGGGCGCGGAGGCGCCGTCTCGTAGTCGTGGCCGACCACGTCATCGGCGTCGACCTGGCGAACGTCTTCGACGCGCACGGCGAGTACGCGGCCACCCTGGCCTGGGGCGACGAGGTCGAGCTGGTCGAGCGGGACGCGGAACGCGTCGCGATCGCGTACACGACCTTCAAGCCGGACGCGGACGGGCTCCCGCAGCCCGTCCGGAACACCGGCGTCGTCCGGCGCTCGCGTCGCCCCGGCGCGCCCCCGCTGGCCGCCGCCGTCGTGCCCAAGGCGGAGCGCCGGATCCTCAAGGTCGAGTTCGTCGACGTCCAGCAGGGGGACGCCTCGGTGATCGAGACGCCCGGCGGCCACGTGATGCTCGTGGACGGCGGCGACAACCCGCTCTTCGCCCGCTACCTCGCGGCCCGCTTCGCCGGGTCGACGGCGGCGGCCCCGCGTCCCGTGGAGGCGCTGCTCGTCACCCACGGCGACGCGGACCACTTCGCCGGCCTCGTCGACGTCCTCGAGGCCGAGCGGCTCGCGCGGCCGAGACAGCGCGTCTTCCTGCGGCCGAGCCGCGTCCTCCACAACGGGCTCGTCAAGCGGCCGTCGTCGGTGCGCGAGCGGGAGCGCCTCGGCCCGACGGCCGAGGCGGACGGGCGCGTCTGGACGACGGGGCTCGTGGACGACCTGCTCGCCGTGCCCGACGCGGAGATGAACACCGCCTTCCGGGCGTGGAAGCGTGCGCTCCGCACCTGGAACGAGCGCTCGCCGCTCGCGTTCACGCGACTCGAGCGCGGACGCGACGAGCCGTTCGCCGCCTTCCGCGCGGACGGCGTCGAGGTCGAGGTGCTCGGCCCGACGCCGCGGCTCGTGGGCGGCGTCCCGGCGCTGCCGCTGCTGGGCGAGCCGAGCGAGAAGCCGCGGATCGGCCTGGCGTCGGTGCGGCCGCCGGCCCAGTTCACCGGGATCTCGGCCTCGCACACGATCAACGGCCACTCGGTCGTCTTCCGGCTCACCTACGGCAAGTGGCGCTTCCTCTACGCGGGCGACCTCAACGAGGAGTCCGAGCTCGAGCTGGTGGCCGCGCACGGGCGGGGCGAGGTCGAGCTGCGCGCCGAGGTGCTGAAGGTCCCGCACCACGGGTCGGCCGACTTCCTCCCGGAGTTCCTGCGCGCGGTCTCGCCGGTCGTGTCGGTCGTCTCCTCCGGCGACGAGTCCGCGCGGAAGGAGTACATCCATCCCCGTGCGACGCTCGTGAGCGCGCTCGGGAAGCACGCGCGCGGTGCGGAGCCGCTCGTGTTCGTGACCGAGCTCGTCGCCTTCTTCGAGGTCGTCGGTCCGGCGGTGACGAGGCGCGGCCGGACGTTCTTCGGCTTCGAGCGGCGGGCCTTCGGGCTCGTGAAGGTGCGGACGGACGGAGAGCGCCTGTTCGTCTGGACGAACAGCGGGCAGACGCAGCTGAAGGAGGCGTACGCGTACACGCTCGAGCGCGGGCGTCCCGTCGCGGCGCCGGTCCTGCGCCTGTAGGCGACGGAATAGGCCGGCCGGACGGCGCGTTGGAGGTTGTTGACGGCACAAGCATCACCTGCCAGGAAGGACTCGGATGAAGCTCGAAGGGATCCATCACGTCACGGCGATCACCGGCGACGCGCCGGGCAACGTCGACTTCTACGCGCGCGTGCTCGGCCTGCGCCTGGTGAAGAAAACGGTCAACCAGGA
Source organism: Gaiellaceae bacterium (assembly GCA_035456465.1). Taxonomy (GTDB): domain Bacteria; phylum Actinomycetota; class Thermoleophilia; order Gaiellales; family Gaiellaceae; genus DATHTC01. The sequence goes on from DATIDD010000018.1 coordinate 124,276, forward strand.
CGACCCGACCGTCTACCACCTCTTCTACGCCGACGAGCAAGGCTCGCCGGGGGCCGACATCACCTTCTTCGAGTATCCGGGCGCCCGCCGGGGGAGGCACGGCGCCGGGATGGTGCACACGGTCGTCTGGCGCGTGTCCTCCGAGGACGCGCTCGACTTCTGGGAGCGGCGGCTCGGCGAGGAAGACGTCGCGACCGAGCGGTCGCCGGGGCATCTGCGGTTTTCCGACCCCGAAGGGATCGGGATCGAGCTGGCCGTCGTCGAGACCGGCGACGTGCCGCTCGTCGCGGAGTCGCCCGAGATCCCGCGCGAGCTCGCCCTCCAGGGCTTCGACGGCGTTCGCGCGTTCACCGACGACCCGTCGCGCAGCGCCTCGCTCCTGCACGACGCGCTCGGATTCGAGGCGCGGGAGGGAGGCAGCTTCGAGATCCGTGGCGACGAGCGTGGCTCCTTCTACGCCTACGATCCCGCCCCCGCCGATCGCGGCCTCGGCGGCGCGGGCACCGTCCACCACGTCGCCTGGGCGTCGACGATGGACGACCACGGGGCCTGGCGGGAGCGCGTGCGCGAGCACGGCCTGTCGCCGACGCCGATCATCGACCGCTTCTGGTTCCGCTCGATCTACTTCCGCGAGCCGAGCGGCGTGCTGTTCGAGATCGCCACGCTCGGCCCCGGCTTCGACACCGACGAGCCGCTGGAGCACCTCGGCGAGAAGCTCGTGCTGCCGCCGGCGTTCGAGCACCTGCGCGAGCGGATCGAGCCCGTGCTGACGCCCATCCGCAACCCGCGCGAGGAGTGGGCGAAGCGGTGAGCCTCCACGCGCTCGTCCGCGAGCCGGCCGGCGAGCCGGAAGGGGCGCTCGTGCTCTTCCACGGCCGCGGAGCCGACGAGCACGACCTCGTGCCGCTGCTCGACGTCCTCGATCCGAAGCGGCGGCTCGTCGGCTACACGCCGCGCGGACCGCTCTCGCTGCCCCCGGGCGGCGCCCACTGGTACGTCGTCCCGCGGGTCGGCTTCCCGGACCCGGAGACGTTCGCGCAGGGCTATGCGGCGGCCGCCGAGTGGCTCGACTCGCTGCCGCTCCCGCTCGAGCGGACCGTGATCGGCGGGTTCTCGCAGGGCGCGGTGATGGGCCTCGCGCTCGGGCTCGGGAAGGGACGTTCCCGGCCGGCGGGGATCGTCGCCTTCTCGGGCTTCGTGCCCACCGTCGAGGGCTGGGAGCCGGACCTCGACGGCGAGCTCCCGCCCGTCGCGATCGGCCACGGCTCCTACGACCCGGTGATCCCGGTCGAGTTCGGTCGGAGGGCGACGGCGCTGCTCGAGCAGGCCGGGGCCGACGTCACCTACCGCGAGTCGCCGCTGCCGCACGCGATCGACCCGCGCTTCGCAGCCGAGCTCGCCGGCTGGGTCGAGCGGGCGCTGGGCCGCGCGCCGGCCTCGCGCTGACGATCAGCGCGACCGCGCCGAGGATCACCCCTCCCGCGACGAGGGTTCGCGACGTCACCGCCTCGTCGAGGAAGGCCCAGCCCAGTAGCACCGCGACGACCGGGTTCACGTACGCATACGTGGCGACGAGCGAGACCCGGGCGTTCCGGAGCAGCCAGACGTAGGCGCTGAAGGCGAGCAGCGAGCCGAAGACGACGAGGTAGGCGAGCGCGAGCGCGGAGCGCCACGACGGCGCCTGCACCTCGCCGAGCTCGCCCGCGAGGGCGCCGGCGACGAGCAGCGCGACGCCACCGCAGAGCATCTGCATCCCCGCGCCGAGCAGCGGCGGCACCGTCAGCCGCTGCCCGCGCGAGAGCAGCGTGCCGGTCGCCCAGCCGGCCGCCGCGAGCAGGAGGACGACGCCGCCGGCCGGGTCGATCCGGTCGGGCGCGGCGGGGTTGACGAGGAAGGCCACGCCGGCGAAGCCGACGGCGACTCCGACGGTCGCGACCCACGAGAGCCTCGCCCCGAACGCCAGCCGATCGAGCACGACCACCCACAGCGGGATCGAGGCGATCACGATCGCGGCGATCCCCGACGGCACCGTCTGCTCCGCCCAGGAGACGCCGCCGTTGCCGACGGCGAGCATCAGGATCCCGCTGAGCGCGGCGGCGCCCCACTGGGAACGGTCGAGCCGGGCCTGCCGGCCGCCGCCGACGAGCCGTGCCGCCGCGTACAGGACCGCCCCTGCGACGACGAACCGAGCCCCCGCCATCAGCAGCGGCGGGAGCGTCTCGATCGCGACGGCGATGCCGAGGTAGGTCGAGCCCCAGACGACGTAGACGACGGCGAGGCCGGCGACGACGAGCGCCGCGCGGCGGCGCGCGTCTACGGCCAAGGCCTGCCGCGGTCTCCGTCGACGCGGGAGTCGGCGCCCAGGAGGACGGCCAGCGGCCCGACGAGGAGCAGGAAGGCGATCACGAGTACGAGACCCATGTCACGAAGTATCGGCCGACTTGCCGATTAGGACAACGCGGGTATCGTTTGGGTTCGATCATGGAACCTGATCGCTCATCCGCGGGCACGCGGGCGGCCGTGGACGGGGCGGCCGTGGACGGGGCGGCCGTGGACGGCGCCGGTGCCTTCCCCGGGGCGCTGCAGGCCTGGCTCGGCGTCGAGCTCCGGCACCTGGCCGCGCTCCAGGCGATCGCCGACGCGGGGTCGTTCGGGCGGGCGGCGCGCCGCCTCGGCTACACGCAGTCGGCGGTCAGCCAGCAGATCGCGACGCTCGAGCGGATCGTCGGCGAGCGGCTGCTCGAGCGGCCGGGCGGTCCGAAGCCGGTGTCGCTGACCGAGGCCGGGCGCCTGCTCCTGCGTCACGCCGCCGCGATCGTGGCGCGGCTCGAGGCCGCGCAGGCGGACTTCGCGGCACTCGCGGCGGGCGAGGCCGGAGCGCTGCGCGTCGGCACCTACCAGTCGATCGGGCAGCGCGTGCTGCCGACGCTGATGCGCCGCTTCCGCGGCGGCTGGCCGCGCGTCGAGCTCCGCGTGACCGAGATGAACACCGACCAGGAGCTCGTGCGGCTGATCGAGCGCGGAGACCTCGACCTCACCTTCGCCGACTTCCGCCTCTGGGAGGGGCCGTTCGAATGGCTCCACCTGCTCGACGACCCCTACGTGCTGCTCGTCCAGTCCGGCTCGCCGCTCTCTGCGCGCCGGGCCGCGCCGACGCTCGCGGAGATCTCGGAGCTCCCGCTGATCGGCTTCCGCGTCTGCCGCTCGGGCGAGCTGCTCGAGTCGCACTTCCGCTCCGCCGGGCACGTGCCCGACTTCGTCTTCCGCTCGGACGACAACGGCACCGTCCAGGGCATGGTCGCCGCCGGGCTCGGCGTCGCGGTCGTGCCGCGCCTGACCGTGGACGTCAACGACCGCGCCACGGTGTCGATCCCGCTCGACGGGATCGTCCCACCGCGGCGGATCGGGCTCGTCTGGCACGCCGACCGCTACCGCTCGCCCTCGGCGCGCGGGTTCGCCCAGCTCGCGCGCGAGGTCTGCGAGGAGTTCGCGGGCGAGGCGACGCGCGCGGTCGCGACCGGCTAGCCGACCGGCGCGCGCAGCTCCGGCGGCCGCAGCACCGCGAACTGGTCGGTGATCTCCAGCGTGCGCGAGCGGAAGCGGAACACGGCCGCGGGCCGCCCGCCGCTGGGGCCCGGCTCGCGTCGCTCGCCCGTGGTCTCGAGCAGGCCCCGCCTGACGAGCACGCGCTGGAGGTTCGTCGTCGACACCGGGTGTCCGAGCGCCGCGGCGTAGAGCTCGCGCAGCTGCGAGATGGTGAACGTCTCCGGCGCGAGGGCGAACCCGGCGTTCGTGTACGAGAGCTTCGCCCGCAGCCGCTCGCGACCGGCGAGCGCGATCGCCTCGTGGTCGAACGCCATCGAGGGAAGGTCGCCGACCGGATGCCAGGAGGTGTCCGCGGGCAGCGCGGGGTCGACGCCCATCGGCACCAGCCCCAGGTAGGCGGTCGCGAGCTCCCACCTGCGCGGCGTGCGGTCGGGATCGCTCCACGTCCCGAGTTGCTCGAGGTGCGAGAGGCGGCGCACGTCGACCTTCGCCGCCAGGTGGCGGCGGATCGACCCCTCGAGCGTCTCGCCCCGGCCGAGAGCGCCGCCGGGGAGCGCCCACGCGCCCGCGAACGGCTCGCGGGCCCGCTGCCACAGCAACACGCGCAGCCGCTCGTCCCGCACCTGGAGCACCACCGCCAGGGTCACCTGAGCGGGGCTGGTAGACTCGGCCACGGGTTTCAGACTATCAGGCGAAAACTGCTGGACCGACGAAGGACCGGGAGGCACAGGCGTGAAGGGGACGTGGAAGCTCGCGGCGGCGGCGCTCGCGGCAGCCGCTCTGGGCGTCGCACTGGGGCTCGCCGGCTGCGGCGGCGACGACGAGTCCGGGTCGGGGACGACGGGGGCCGCGACCCAGGGCGCGGCGGACGGCAGCTCGGTCAAGGTGGGGCTCGTCACCGACGTCGGCCAGCTCAACGACCGCGGCTTCAACCAGCTCGCCTTCGAGGGCGTGCAGCAGGCGAAGGCCGAGCTCGGAATCCAGTACCGCGTGATCGAGTCGGCCTCCGACGCCGACTACATCCCGAACATGCAGTCGCTCGCCGACCAAGGCTACGACCTCATCATCGGCGTCGGCTTCGCGCAGGGCGACGCGATCGCGACCGTGGCCAAGGAGTACCCCGACACGAGCTTCGCGATCATCGACGTCGACCAGTCGTCGCTCGCCGGCACGCCGGCGAACGTCATCGGACTGCTGTTCCAGGAGGAGCAGGTCGGCTACCTCGCCGGCGTGCTCGCAGCCACCGTGGCGAAGGACGAGGGCGCCGACACGATCAGCTCCGTCGGCGGCATGAAGGAGCCGCCCGTCGACCGCTTCATCGCCGGGTACCAGGCCGGGGCGAAGGCGACGGTGCCGGAGATCACGGTGCTGAACGGCTACTCGCAGGACTGGGACGACGTCGCCAAGTGCAAGGAGGTCGCGCTCGACCAGATCGCCCGGGGCTCGAAGATCGTGTTCCAGGTCGCCGGCGGCTGCGGGCTCGGCGCGCTCGACGCGGCGAAGGAGAAGGACGTCTACGGGATCGGCGTCGACGCCGACCAATCGTTCGTCGGGCCGCAGGTGCTCACGAGCGCGATGAAGCGTGTCGACCGCGCGGTGTTCCTCACGATCAAGGACGTCGTCGACGGGGCCTTCGCGGGCGGCCGCAACGCCGTCTACGGCCTCGAGCAGGACGGCGTGGCGCTGGGGACGATGAGCCCGGCCGTGGGCGCCGACGCGAAGTCGGCGGTCGAGGCGGCGCGCAAGCAGATCGTGGCCGGCGAGATCTCGGACATCCCGCGAGAGGTCTCGGGCTAGCAGGCGGCGGGCCGGCAACTTTCGGCTAGCGTCTTCGTCTCTCTTGAGCGGCATGAAGCGCATCCCCGTCTCGGTCGTCGTGCTGCTCGCGCTCGTGCTCGCGCCGGCGGGCCTCGCCGGCTGCGGCGGCGGCGACGACGCGGCCGACACGACCTCCGGCGGCGCCGCCGGCACCGCCTCCGCGACGGGAACCGGCAGCGCGGGCGGCGAGGCGCTCTCGAAGGACGAGTTCATCCAGCGCGGCGACGCGATCTGCGCCGGCCTGCAGAAGCGCGCGGCGGCGCTCGGCAGGGAGGCCCAGGCGCTCTCGGGCGTCACCCTCGACGATCCGAAGACGACGAAGGCGGCCGCGGCGATCTGGCACAAGCAGGTCGACCTCGTCGCCGAACTGAAGCGCGGGTTCGACGCGCTCGGCCCTCCGCCCGACGGCGAGGAGACGACGGTCGGAGACTTCCGCTCCGACATCTCGCGGGCGCTCGCGCTGGGGCGGCAGATCGCGACCGCCCTCGACAAGGGCGACGACCCGACGGCGCTCGTCGGCGACTACTCGCAGCTGATCGACGACTCGAACGCGACCGCGGGGCTGATCGGCTTCAAGGTCTGCGGCCAGACCTAGCGCCGCGGCCACCGAGCGGAGCGGCGGGGCGGGCGCCGTGTCGCGGCGCCCGCCCCGCTTCCTTGCTCACACGCCGGCGAGCGCCGGCGTCTGCTCCGCGCGCTCGGCGCGCGGCACGTAGTCGCGCTCCGGCGAGCCGACGTAGAGCTGCCGCGGCCGTGCGATCTTCTGCTCGGGGTCGTCCAGCAGCTCGAGCCACTGGGCGAGCCACCCGGCCGTCCGCGGGATCGCGAACAGCACCGGGAACATCGCCACCGGCAGCCCGAGCGCCTGGTAGATCAGCCCGGAGTAGAAGTCGACGTTCGGATACAGCTTGCGGCTGACGAAGTACTCGTCCTCGAGCGCGATCCGCTCGAGCTCGAGCGCGATCTGGAGCAGCGGGTTCTGCCCCGTCACCTCGAAGACCGCGTCCGCGATCTCCTTGATGATCTTCGCCCGCGGGTCGTAGTTCTTGTAGACCCGGTGGCCGAAGCCCATCAGACGGCCCTCGCCGGCCTTCACGCGGGCCACGAACTCGGGGATCCGCTTCACCTCGCCGATCTCCGCCAGCATCCGCAGGACCGCCTCGTTCGCGCCCCCGTGCAGCGGGCCGTAGAGCGCGGCGGCCGCGCCGGCCAGCGCGCTGTACGGGTCGACCTTGCTCGAGCCGATCGAGCGCATCGCGTTGGCCGAGCAGTTCTGCTCGTGGTCGGCGTGGAGGATGAACAGGACGTCCAGTGCCCGGACGAGCGCCGGATCCGGCGTGTAGGTGCGGTCGCCGATCGCGAACAGCATCGCGAGGAAGTTCTCGACGAACCCGCGTCCGTTGTCGGGGTACACGTACGGGAGCCCGCGGCTGTGCCGGTACGAGAAGGCCGCGATCGTCGGCACCTTCGCGATCAGCCGCACGACCTGCTCCATCCGCACGAGCGGGTCGTCCACCCGCGACGCCTCGGGGTAGAACGTCGAGAGGGCGGCCACGCTCGACACGAACATCCCCATCGGGTGCGCGTCGTAGCGGAACCCCTGCATCAGCTGCTTCACGTTCTCGTGCACGAACGTGTGGTGCGTGATCTCGTCCGTCCACATCGCGAGCTCGGGCTCGGCCGGGAGCTCGCCCTGGATGAGCAGGTAGGCGGTCTCGAGGTACGAGCTCTGCTCCGCCAGCTGCTCGATCGGGTACCCGCGGTAGCGGAGGATCCCGACGTCGCCGTCGATGTAGGTGATCTCGCTTCGCGTCGACGCCGTGTTGAGGAACGCCGGGTCGTAGCTCATCAGCCCGAAGTCGCCCTCGTCGGCCTTGATCTGGCGCAGCGCGGTCGCGTGGATCGCGCCATCCTCGATCGGCACCTCGTAGTCGCGGCCGGTGCGGTTGTCGGTGATCGTCAGCGTGTCGGGCATGGAGGCCTCCTCTCGGTGATGCCCCCCATGCTGGTCGTGCCGGGTGGAGCGAGCATCGGGCGCGGCGCGGAGCCCGCGTCGGGGTGAACTACCGAGGAGCCGGGGCCGGCGCTACTTCAGGTCCGCGAGGAGCTCCCCGGCGGCACGCTCCCCGGTCTCGACCGCGCCGTTGAGGTAGCCCTGGAAGTCGATCGACGTGTGCTCGCCGGCGAAGTGGCACGTGCCGCGACGCTCGCGCTCGACCCCGGCGAACGCGGTGTACTGGCCGACCTTCCAGTACGAGTACGAGCCGCGCGTCCACTCGTAGCCCGTCCAGAAGTCGACCGCGGCACGGCCGTTCCAGGCCGCCGTGACGCCGGGGAGCACCGGCTCGACCTGCGTGAGGAACTGTTGCGCACGCGACGAGGGCGTCCCCGAGCCGAACGTCGCCCCGACGTCGCCGCCGGTGTAGTCGACGAGGATCCCGGACGCGCCCGGCTGCGCCCGCGAGACCTCCCACGTGTTCTGGTAGCCCCGGTCCGAGAACGTCTCGCCGTTGTAGCCGAGGGCGCGCCACGGGCGGCTGCGGAACTGGACGTGGAGCTTGGAGTTCGTCCCCATGCCCTGCTCGCGGATCGCGCGCTCCTTCAGCGCGCCGAAGCCCGCGCGCCTGACGTCGACCGAGCGCCGCATGATCGCGAAGGGCAGCGCGAGCACGACCCGGTCGGCGGTGAGCGTCGTCGTCCCCGACCCCTGGCGGAACGTGAGCTCGAACCGGCCCGCCGGCGTCTGCCTGATCGCGACGAGCTCGGAGCCGGTCGTGATCTGGCCGGCGAGGCGGTCGGCGAGGCGCGCGGGGATCTGGTCGTTGCCGCCCCGCACGTGGTACTTCTCGTTCGAGGCCCCGAAGACGCGGAAGTTGCCCGGCCCGGAGTAGCCGAGCAGGTAGAGCAGGTTGAGCGCGCTCTGCTCGTCGCACTCGGCGCCGTACTCGATGGTGTACGCGACGTCGAGGAGCTGCCCGATCCGCGACGAGATGCCGCCCTCGAAGGTCTCCTCGATCCAGTCGACGATCGACAGCATGTCGAGCTCGCGCCCGCGCTGCGTGGAGAGCTGGTACGTCGTCGGGTAGCTCGCCGCCGAGACGTCCTTGTGGATCTTCTGCCACGCGGCCTTGAGGTCCGCGGTCGCGTCGTCGTACGAGTAGCGGGACCCGTCGAACCAGCTCGTCTGCTCGTTGCCGTCCTCGTCCCGGAGCAGGTTGTCGAGGTCGAGCCCGAGCTCCTGCGCGAGTCTGCGGATCTGCGTGTGGCCCTGGTCGATCAGCTCGCCGCCGTGCTCGGTCAGCTGCCCGTCCGCCCAGCCCTCGCGCTGCGTCCAGCAGCGTCCGCCGAGGCGTGTCGAGGCCTCGTGCACCTCGGCGACCACGCCCGCCTGCCGCAGGCGGTACGCGGCCGTGAGTCCGGCGAGTCCGGCGCCGACGACGACGACGCGACCTGACGGCGTCGCGGCCTGCGCGGGTGCGGCGAGCCGGGCTGCGCCGGCGAGCGCGAGCCCCAGCGCTCCGGCGTCCCGCAGCAGCGCGGCGCGGGTCGTCCGTCTCGTCCCCGCAGCCTCGTCGGCGGCCTCCGCGTACGCCCGTGCCACGAGCGCGGCGAGCGGCGTGCGAGCCATGGTTTCCCCTCCCCCGGTCGGTCGTCCCCTGCACTGCGCACGATGACGCGCCACCGCTGCCGCCGACAACGTCCCCATCGGCCAAACGTGCAGGGGATTCTTGGCCGCGGAGGCGGGTTGTCGGTGCGGAGGCCGCGGGCTAGGCTGGCCGCGGTGTCGAGAGGGAGGGCCGGATGAGCGTCTCGGTGCAGAGCTACAAGAACTTCGTCGGCGGCCAGTGGGTCGACGCCGTCGAGGGCGAGACGATGGAGGTCCTCAACCCCTCCACCGGCGAGGTCGTCGCCGACGTGCCGAAGGGGTCCGCGGCCGACGTCGAGCGCGCCGTCGACGCGGCCCGGAAGGCGTGGGAGACGTGGCGCGAGAAGACGCCGAAGGACCGCTCGGAGCTGCTGCTCGAGCTCGCCGACGTGATCGAGGACAACGCCGAGGAGCTGGCCCGGCTCGAGTCGCTGAACGTCGGCAAGCCGATGGCCATCGCCGGCGACGAGATGCCGTTCTCGGCCGACAACCTCCGCTTCTTCGCCGGCGCCGCACGCACGCTCGAGGGCAAGGCCGCCGCCGAGTACGTCGAGGGCTACACCTCGATCGTCCGCCGCGAGCCGCTCGGGATCGTCGCGGGGATCACGCCCTGGAACTACCCGCTGATGATGGTCGTGTGGAAGCTGGGCCCGGCGCTCGCCGCCGGCAACGTGCAGATCGTCAAGCCGGCGGAGCAGACCCCGCTGACGACGCTCCGCTTCGCCGAGCTCGCGCAGGAGGTGCTCCCGCCGGGCGTGTTCCAGGTGATCACGGGAGAGGGGATCCCGGTCGGCTCCGGGCTCGTCGACCACCCCGACGTCGCGCTCGTCTCGCTCACGGGCGACGTCGAGACCGGCAAGGCGATCGCCGCGAACGCCGCGAAGACGCTGAAGCGCGTGCACCTCGAGCTCGGGGGCAAGGCGCCGATGGTCGTGCTCGACGACGCCGACCCGGCGACGGTCGCCGAGGCGGTCAAGATCGGCGGCTACTGGAACTCCGGGCAGGACTGCACCGCCTCCTCCAGGATCCTCGTCGCCGAGGGCATCTACGACGACGTGCTCGCGCAGACGAAGGACGTGATCGAGGCGATGAAGGTGGCCGACCCGGCCGACGGCGACGACGTCGACATGGGGCCGGTGATCTCGGAAGAGCAGCGCGAGCGCGTGCTCGGCTTCCTCGAGCGCCTCGACGCCCGCGCCACGGTCGTCACGGGCGGCGACGCGATGGGCGAGCGCGGCTTCTTCGTCAGGCCGACGATCGTCGCCGACGTGTCGCAGGACGACGAGATCGTGCAGCGCGAGGTCTTCGGCCCGGTCGTGACGATGCAGCGGTTCGCCTCGGACGACGAGGCGATCGCGATGGCCAACGGCGTGCGCTACGGCCTCGCCGCGTCGGTCTTCAGCCAGGACGTCGGTCGCGCGCTCGCGGCGGCGAAGAAGCTGGACTTCGGCACCGTGTGGGTCAACGAGCACCTGTTCCCCCTCGCCTCGGAGATGCCGCACGGCGGCTTCAAGGAGTCGGGCTACGGGAAGGACATGTCCCTGTACTCGATGGAGGAGTACACGCGGATCAAGCACGTGGCGGTCAAGCTGGCCTAGATGGCGGGCACTGCGGTCGTCGATACGGCGCCGGCGCGCACGTCCCCGGGCCCCGGCGCGCGGTGTCGGGCCGGAGGGCACGGTGCCGGCTAGCACTGGCCCCGAGAGCGCGACGCCCGCGGCGACGGCGGGCGACGGAGGAGCGGGGGCTCGCCTCACGGACGCCGTCGCCGACGAGGGAGCCGCGGTGGCCGCGGCGAGCGCAGCACCCGCCGACGTGCGCCTCGAGGGCGTGACGAAGCGGTTCGGCGACGACGTCGTCGCCGTCGACGACCTCACGCTCGACGTCGGGCGCGGCTCGTTCTTCGCGCTCCTCGGCCCATCGGGGTGCGGGAAGACGACGACGCTGCGGATGATCGGCGGCTTCGAGGAGCCCACGGCCGGGCGGATCCTGCTCGGCGACGCCGACGTGACGGCGCTGCCGCCGTACAAGCGGGACGTGAACACCGTGTTCCAGAGCTACGCGCTCTTCCCGCACCTGTCGATCGGCGAGAACGTCGCCTTCGGCCTGCGCCGGCGCCGCATCCGCGGCCCGCAACTGCACGGCCGGGTGCGCGAGATCCTGAAGCTCGTCGACCTCGAGGGGTACGAGAAGCGCAAGCCGCGCCAGCTCTCCGGCGGCCAGCAGCAGCGGGTGGCGCTGGCCCGCGCGCTCGTGAACTCGCCGCAGGTGCTGCTCCTCGACGAGCCGCTCGGCGCCCTCGACCTGAAGCTCCGCAAGCAGATGCAGCTCGAGCTGAAGCGGATCCAGAACGACGTCGGCATCACCTTCGTCCACGTCACGCACGACCAGGAGGAGGCGATGACGATGGCCGACACGATCGCGGTCATGAACGGCGGCAAGATCGAGCAGCTCGGCAGTCCGGCCGAGCTCTACGAGCATCCGCAGACGGCCTTCGTGGCCGGCTTCCTCGGCGCGTCCAACCTGCTGCGCGGGCGCCCGGACGGCGACGGGACGGTCGAGCTCGACGCGGGCGGCACCGTCCACGTGCCAGACGGGAGCCTGAACGGCCGGAGCGGCCGCGTGTCGGTCGGCTTCCGCCCGGAGAAGGTGCGGATCGACCGCGCCGGCACGGCGGCGCCCGACGGGCTGAACAGGCTCGAGGGCACGGTCGCCGACGAGAGCTACGTCGGCGTCTCGACCCAGTACATCGTCGAGACGGCGGCGGGACCGGTTGCCGTCTACTCGCAGAACGCGAACCCGGGCGCGCGTGCGCACGGGCGGGGCGATCGCGTGCTGCTCGCATGGAGCCCCGAGTCGACGTTCGTGGTCGACACACCATC